>CACOKN010000024.1 GCA_902627805.1 uncultured Pelagibacteraceae bacterium | reverse complement strand
TAGGATTTAAATCAACTATTCTATGCACAGGAGCAGCAATTTCTTTTTTTACTAAAGATCAAGCTCCAATTAATCATTTTATAGATAAATTTTATCTCGGTTGGCTTTTAAGACTAATTTTTAATCCATTTGTTTTTTTTAAAAGATATTTTTTTGGTTTAAGATTGATACCAATGGTAATTTTTAGCAAAATAAAAATTTTAGATTAGGATAATGTTTTAAACTTGTGTAGATGAAATAATTATGATGTATAATAAAAACTTGATTTAGATGAAAAAAAAAATAGCTTTAATTTTTGGGGTTACTGGCCAGGATGGTGCTTATTTATCAAAGTTTTTGTTAAAAAAGCAATATAAAGTTTATGGAGTAAAAAGAAGATCATCAATAATAAATACTAGTAGAATAGACGATATATACAATGATATAAATTCCAAATCTAATTTTGTCTTATCCTATGGGGACTTAACAGACTCTTCTTCGATATTAAGTCTGATCAAAAAAACTAAACCTGATGAAATATATAATTTAGCAGCACAATCACATGTTCAAGTTTCTTTTGAAGTTCCAGAATATTCTGCAGAAGTAAATAGTGTAGGAACTTTAAGAATTTTAGAAGCAATTAAAAATTTGAATTTTGAAAAAAAAGTAAAATTTTATCAAGCAGGAACCTCAGAAATGTTTGGAAAAACTAAAGAAAAATTTCAAAACGAAAATACCCCATTTTATCCAGCAAGTCCTTATGGTGTTTCAAAAGTTTTTGCACATTGGATTACAATTAATTACAGGGAAGCTTATAATATATTTGCTTGTAATGGAGTCTTGTTTAATCATGAAAGTCCAATAAGAGGAGAAACATTTGTAACTAAAAAAATTATTCAAGGATTAATAGGAATAAGAAAGGGAAAACAAAAAAAATTATTTTTAGGTAATTTATATTCCAAAAGAGATTGGGGACATGCCAAAGATTATGTTGAGGCTATGTGGAAAATGTTACAACAAAAAAAACCAAATGATTATGTTATTGCTACTGGAAAAACTTTTACTATCAAAGAATTTATTAATAAAGCTGCAAAAAAAATAGGATTTAAAATTAAATGGTTAGGGAAAGGTATTAATGAAAAAGCAATTGATATTAAAAATAAAAAAATAATTATTGAGTGTAAAAAAAGGTATTTTAGACCAGTTGAAGTTGACTATTTAAAAGGAAATGCCAATAGGGCAAAAAAATTATTAAAGTGGCATCCCAAAACATCATTAGATAAATTGATAGATGAAATGATAAAATATGAATTAAAATTTTATAATGATAAATTATAAAAGTAAGATATTTATCGCTGGTCATAAAGGAATGCTCGGCTCTGCAATCTTAAGAGTATTAAAAAAAAAGGGATATAAAAATCTCCTAATAATCGATAAAAAAAAACTTGATTTAAGAAATCAAATATCTGTTAAAAAATATCTAAATTTAAAAAAACCAGATGCAATAGTAATTGCTGCAGCTAAGGTGGGTGGTATTAAAGCTAATGTTGATTATCCCGCTAGTTTTATAAGAGACAATTTACAGATACAAACAAACCTTATCTCATCTAGTTACGACACCAATGTAAAGAAATTAATATTGTTTGGATCAAGTTGTATTTATCCAAAAGATTTAAAAAGACCAATCAAGGAGAGCCAAATATTGACAGGAGCTCTCGAAGGTACGAATGAAAGTTATTCTGTAGCTAAAATTGCGGGAGTAAAAATGATTGAGGCATTCAATAAACAATTTAAAACAAATTATATTTGTTTAATGCCATGTAATTTATTTGGTCCTAATGACAATTATGATTTAAAGAATTCACATTTTTTACCTGCATTGATTAGAAAAATTTCTGAAGCAAGTAAAAAAAACAAAATTGTGAGACTATGGGGAACAGGTAAGCCTTTAAGAGAAATTTTATATGTTGATGAGGTTGCTGAGGCATGTGAATATTTTCTTAAAAAAAAAACAAAAAATAGTCTTATTAATATTGGATCACGAGTGGAAATGACAATTAAAGATTATGCATTAAAAGTAAAAAAAAAAATTGACTCAAAAGTTCTGATTAAATTTGATAATAATATTAAATTAGATGGAGTAAAAAGAAAAAAACT
>CACOKN010000023.1 GCA_902627805.1 uncultured Pelagibacteraceae bacterium | reverse complement strand
TTGAACTAAAAAAAACTGCTCTAATTGATGCTGATCTTAAAGGATCAAATATTATCAAAAGAAAAAAGTATCCTAACTCAGGAGTTATTGAGTTAACCTTAGGTAATGGTCCAAAAGTATTTTTAAAGCAAACTGATTTTGACAAAGATTTAATTTTATTATCAGCTTTTAGTTCTGGTGGTATTTCTAAAGCAAATGAAAATATTTTACCTTCAGCAAAAGTGACTGATGATATTCTTGTTAAAGCTGATATTGGTAAATTATCTATAAGTGAAAAAGAAAATCTATATCCTGTAGATTTAGTTAATGTTTATCCAGTGATATCTTTGTATGATGAAGGCATGATTGCTTACACTAATAACGCATTTAAAGAGGACATGTTTAAGCTACTTTACCTTAATTTTACTGACTTAAGAGTGAAAGATATTCATGTAGATCAATTTATTAATAATGAGTTAAACGATTATAACATTAGTAAGCAATCACCAAAATATAGTTATGAAGTTGAATTTAGAGAGAAAATTTTCAATAAACATCCTCGATTAAAACCTAAAAATGATGAAATTATAAAAAAGATTAATTTAAAAGATGTTAAAAATTTTTATAAAGATCGTTATTATGATGGAGGAAATTTCAATTTTTATGTAGTTGGTGATTTTAAATTTAATGAAATTAAACCTTTATTAAAAAAATATATTGGTAGTTTACCTAAAGTTGATCGTGATGATGAATATATTGATCATGGTATTAGATATACAAAAGATAAACATCAAATAATCTATGAAGAAGAAAATTCTAAAAAAGCTGCTATAACACGACTTTATTTTAAAGAATATAATACTTCCATTAAGGAAAGATTTAAATTTGCCTTATTATTTAGTTTAGCTGATAAAATGTTTTTTGATGAGATAAGGGAAAAAGATAATTTAGTTTATTCAATTTCAATGGATAAATATTTTGATCGATTTGAACCGATTGAAATGATTAGTTTTTATACCTATTTTCAGTCAGATCCCGAAAATGTTGAAACTATTAAGAAAAAGATAGATGAAATATTTGAGGAAATTAAAAATAAAGAATTTAATCAAAATATAATAGTTGATCAAAAAAAAATGTTGATAAATGAATTCAAAGAAAATTTGAGAACTAATGATTACTGGCAATCACTTATGGAATTTAGTGATAAGTATAATCAAGACTTAGAAAGATTTATGAATATAGAATTGATAATAGAGAGTATTACAATTAATGACATTTCTAGATTAGCTAAAAAATATCTAGATGATAAATATGTTAGAGACATTCACTTAACATCCGAGTAAACATTTTTCCTCGGACATATAGAAAAAAAATTTTCTAATTTATAATTGAGCTTTTTTTTTATTTTTTGTCTTTGAATCTATCTAAGGCAGGGTCATCATCATCATTACTTGGATTTAAGTTTAATATAAATAAGCCTAATCCCCCAAAAACATAAGGTGAAAAAGTAGATAGTGGACCTAAAAAGTAAGTTAAATTTATATTACCAAAATTTCCTAAAAGGAAATCTGCAACCCCTATAATAATGAGTATTGTTCCAATTACTTTATTCATAATTTTATGTTACGATATTTTAATGTATAAAGCAAAAAAAACAAAAAAATCCTTACCAATACACAAAACCTGAATGGTTTGATAGATTAGTAAATATGGAACTTACTGAGGAACAAATAAAAGATTTAGAGAATCGTGTTTCTAAATATGATCAAGCGGTCAAAGAAGGGAGAAGAGATTAAAAAATAATGACAACACTTCTTATAACTATTGTACCCTCACTAATCATATTAGCTTTTTTTTTCTTTTCAGATAAATTCAAAGAACCAAAACAAACTATAGCTATAGTTTTTTTTTTAGGAATTTTGATTTGTTTACCAGCTGGAATAATAAATGATTTTATGTATGAAACATTTAATGATGGTTCAGACTTTTCCAACAGACTATCTTCAAGTTTTTTGAGCGCAGCTTGGTCTGAGGAACTTATGAAGTTTGTGATCTTATATTTTATAGTTTTAAGAAGAAATGAATTTAATGAACCAATGGATGGGATTGTTTATGGTGTTACTGTTTCACTAGGTTTTGCAACTTATGAAAACTATGATTATGTATTTAGATTATCAAAGGAATTTGGAGTTGACCCTTATCAAATGGCTGTGTGGAGATCTTACTCGGCAATACCTATGCACGGACTGATGGGGTGTGTAATGGGATTTTATTTTGGGTTATATGCATTTACTGCAAAAAAAAAATATTTAGTTTTATGTCTTTTAATTCCTTTTATGATACATGGTTTATATAATTTTTTACCACATCCTGCCCATTTTATGATTTTAGGAGTTGTTATTGTCTACTCTATTGCTCTCCATTCTCAATTTAAAAAAATGCAAATAAATAAAAAAAGTGAAAATCAACAAAAAAAAATATAAAATTAGCCGGTCTAAAATAACCAGAAAATACAATTGACTCACTTTAATGAGCAATGCTAACATAATTTCATATGACATTTGGTGAATCAATCTCAACTTGCTTAAAAAAATATTTTGTCTTTAGGGGAAGAGCCTCTAAATCTGAATTTTGGTGGTTTCAACTAATC
>CACOKN010000022.1 GCA_902627805.1 uncultured Pelagibacteraceae bacterium | reverse complement strand
AGCTTAATTTTTTTTAACATCAAAAATTATTGAAGTTGTTATTAATATTTTAGGAATTTATTAATATCAAAAAAAACCCATCAAAATAAGGGGTTTTGAACGTTTTTTTTGCTCTTAAAAGCTTGATTTCCATCAATTTTAGCCTATAAGCATCGAACTTCTCAATAAAAATTATTGTTTAACAATAAAATTAGTGAGGATCATTGAGCCTTTTTGGTTCAATTAGCTATTTAAAATGTAAAAATTTAAGAAGAGAAGTGTGGACGGTTAAGGTTACCAAAATTTGTCGTACACACTTCAAACTTTATATAAATTTTATTCTTAGAATTTATATAGAAGCTAGTGTGCGCCGTTTTTAAACTTGAGAGTTTGATCATGGCTCAGAACGTACGCTGGCGGCACGCCTAACACATGCAAGTCGAACGAAGTAGCAATACTTAGTGGCAGACGGGTGAGTAACATGTGGGTATCTGCCCTTTGGCCTGGAATAACACGAGGAAACTTGTGCTAATACTGGATAAGTCTTTACGGAGAAAGCTTTATGCACCATTGGATGAGCCCGCACTTGATTAGTTTGTTGGTGGGGTAATGGCCTACCAAGACTTTGATCAATAGCTGATTTGAGAGGATGATCAGCCACATTGGGACTGAGACACGGCCCAAACTCCTACGGGAGGCAGCAGTGGGGAATCTTGCACAATGGAGGAAACTCTGATGCAGCGATGCCGCGTGAGTGAAGAAGGCCCTTGGGTTGTAAAGCTCTTTCGTCGGGGAAGAAAATGACTGTACCCGAATAAGAAGGTCCGGCTAACTTCGTGCCAGCAGCCGCGGTAATACGAAGGGACCTAGCGTAGTTCGGAATTACTGGGCTTAAAGAGTTCGTAGGTGGTTGAAAAAGTTGGTGGTGAAATCCCAGAGCTTAACTCTGGAACTGCCATCAAAACTTTTCAGCTAGAGTTTGATAGAGGAAAGCAGAATTTCTAGTGTAGAGGTGAAATTCGTAGATATTAGAAAGAATACCAATTGCGAAGGCAGCTTTCTGGATCATTACTGACACTGAGGAACGAAAGCATGGGTAGCGAAGAGGATTAGATACCCTCGTAGTCCATGCCGTAAACGATGTGTGTTAGACGTTGGAAATTTATTTTCAGTGTCGCAGCGAAAGCGATAAACACACCGCCTGGGGAGTACGACCGCAAGGTTAAAACTCAAATGAATTGACGGGGACCCGCACAAGTAGTGGAGCATGTGGTTTAATTCGAAGATACGCGCAGAACCTTACCAACACTTGACATGTTCGTCGCGACTTTAAGAGATTAAAGTTTTCGGTTCGGCCGGACGAAACACAGGTGCTGCATGGCTGTCGTCAGCTCGTGTCGTGAGATGTTGGGTTAAGTCCCGCAACGAGCGCAACCCTCACTTTTAGTTGCCATCATTAAGTTGGGCACTCTGAAAGAACTGCCAGTGATAAGCTGGAGGAAGGTGGGGATGACGTCAAGTCCTCATGGCCCTTACGTGTTGGGCTACACACGTGCTACAATGGTATCTACAACAGGAAGCGAAACAGCGATGTTAAGCAAATCCTTAAAAGATACCTCAGTTCGGATTGCACTCTGCAACTCGAGTGCATGAAGCTGGAATTACTAGTAATCGTGGATCAGCGTGCCACGGTGAATGCGTTCCCGGGTCTTGTACACACCGCCCGTCACACCATGGGAGTTGGTTCTACCTTAAGGCAAGGTTTAACACCCTTGACCACGGTATAGTCAGCGACTGGGGTGAAGTCGTAACAAGGTAGCCGTAGGGGAACCTGCGGCTGGATTACCTCCTTTCTAAGGATGAATAAAAACAAAATTTTATTCTAAATAATATACATAGGTTAATGTTGACCGTCCTCATTTCTCTTCTTAATTAGTGTTTCTCTTGCATGGGGGCCGGTAGCTCAGTTGGTTAGAGCACACCCTTGATAAGGGTGGGGTCGAAAGTTCGAGTCTTTCTCGGCCCACCATATTAAAATTAAGGGGGATTAGCTCAGCTGGGAGAGCGCCTGATTTGCATTCAGGAGGTCAGCGGTTCGATCCCGCTATCCTCCACCAAACACTTAGTTATTAAAAACGTAAATAAAAAAAATTAATATCAATATCTATATCCGAACATTAGTAATGTTATTAACTAATGTTCAAAATAAAAATTTGATTCAACACAGAATTTTTTTCTGTGCATAAATCAAGCGTTTAAGGGCGTGTGGCGGATGCCTTGGCACTGAAAGCCGAAGAAGGACGTGATATACTGCGATAAGTTTCGGGGAGCTGTATGTAAGTTTTGATCCGAAAATTTCCGAATGGGGAAACCCACCACTTTATGTGGTACTTTAAATTGAATACATAAGTTTAAAGAGACAACCTGGAGAACTGAAACATCTAAGTAACCAGAGGAAAAGAAATCAATTGAGATTCCGTTAGTAGTGGCGAGCGAAACCGGACTAGGCCAGCAGTTTTAATAAAAAAATTTGAATAGTTTGGAAAAGCTAACCATAGAGGGTGATAGTCCCGTAAAAGTAATGTTTATTAAAATTCATGAGTAAAGCGGGACACGTGAAATCCTGCTCGAATATAGGGGGACCACCCTCTAAGCC
>CACOKN010000021.1 GCA_902627805.1 uncultured Pelagibacteraceae bacterium | reverse complement strand
TTTTTGAAGTTTAAACCTTTCTTTTGAAAACCAATATCCATTATAGATCAATTCTGCGTACCTTGACATTATTGCATCTTTTTTGTGCATTGTTTCTTTATCAAGCGTAACCGACTCAATCGCTCTATGTGCATGGATTAACAATGTACCTCCTGGAGTTTCATAAACTCCTCTAGACTTGATGCCTAAAAATCTATTTTCAACAAGATCAACTCTTCCTATTCCGTTTTTTCCCGCCAATTGATTAAGTTTTAATAATAATTTTGCTGGTCCAAATTTTTTTCCATTAAGACCAATGGGGTCACCATTTTTAAAATTAATTGTTACATGAGTAGCTTTGTTAGGAGCTTTTTCTGGAGAAATAGTTCTTTGAAAAATAAATTCTGGTGCAGAATTTTTTGGATTTTCTAGTAACTTACCTTCAGTTGATGTATGAAATAAATTATCATCTACTGAAAAAGGAGATGCACCTTTTTTGTCTTTTGGGATAGGAATATTGCGTTTCTTCGCATAATTAATTAAATCTGATCGAGATTTTAATTTCCATATTCTCCATGGTGTAATAATTTTTATTTTGGGACCAAAATAATGATAACCAAGCTCAAATCTTATTTGGTCGTTTCCTTTTCCAGTAGCCCCATGAGATACTGCATATGCTTTGAATTTTTTTGCAACCTTTATTTGATCCTTTGCTATCAGAGGTCTGGCGATTGAGGTTCCTAATAGATAAACACCCTCATAAATTGCATGACCACGGATCATTGGAAATACATAGTCTTTTACAAAAGTATCTTTTAAATCATTTATAATTATTTTTGTGACACCAAATTTTTTTGCATTTGAAAAAATTTTTTTTCTATTTATTTCTTGTCCGATATCTGCGGTGTAACAAATTACTTCTGCATCATAATTTTCTTGAAGCCATTTAAGAATAATAGATGTGTCCAAACCGCCTGAGTAAGCTAATACAATTCTTTTTTTTGATTTCATTAACTAGCTACAAGCTTTTTTTGCAGTGTTATATGCTTTAGTGAATCCCAATAATGAATAATGGTCGATTGTTTGAGAGCCTTTTTCATTGTATCCAGTTACCATTATTCTTGAACCTTTTTTCATAATCTTGACCATAATCTTTTCTTTTTTATTACTAGTCATCCATGCAAAACCTTGTTGCTTAATATCAAATTTAAATTTGTTATTTCCAGAGGTTGCTAATACAGTATTATTTTTATTGAATTCATAACCAGCAGTAGTACTGATTTCATTTGCAATTTTTTCACCAGGTCTAAATGTTACAAATAATCTAGCATCTCTTTTATTTGTTTTAGGAGATTGCAGAATTGGAGAAGACTGAGCAAAACATACTTTACCAGATGCTTCCGCTAAAACCATTGTTTCCCAGTCTTTATATTTACCAATTTTTTTTAGATCTTCTCCAAAAGATTTTGATGTGAATAAAAAAGTAAAAAGTATAAATATGAATAAAATCTTTTTAATCATGGACATGGGTTTGGGAACATTTTTTGAATTTTATTAATCTCATTTAAGATTTCGCTTGTTAAACTTACATTTACACTTTCTATGTTTGTTTTCAACTGTTCGATTGTCGTTGCACCTATTATCACACTTGTCATAAATGGCTGAATTTCACAAAACTTCAGTGACATTTGAGTAAAATCAATATTGAATTTTTGCGATAACTTATAATATTCTTCGATAGCTTTTTGACCATTTTCATTTTTATATCTTGTGAAATCTTTAAATAGTCTCATTCTTGATTTTTCTGGTAAATTATTATTTCTATATTTTCCTGTTAAGTATCCGAATGCTAAAGGCGAGTATGCTAACAAACCACTTTTCTCCCTAACAGAAATTTCCGCAAGTCCAACTTCATAAGTTCTATTAAGTAAATTGTATGGATTTTGCACAGACATCATTTTTGGCAAATCTTTTAATTTTGATATTTCAAGGAATTTTGACAAACCCCATGCCGTTTCATTAGATAGACCAATGTATCTAATTTTACCTTGTTCAATAAATTTTTTTAAACTTTCAAGTATTTCCTCAAACGGTGTCCAATCATTATCGTTTTCGTCGTGTTCATAACCATGTTTCCCAAAAAAATTTGTATTTCTCTCTGGCCAATGAAGTTGATAGAGATCGATATAGTCTGTTTTCAATCTTTTGAGACTTTCCTCTAAAGCTTCAGAAATTTTTTTTTTCCCAAAATTATAACCACCACCCCTGATATATTTGTTTGAAGTATTACCACAAACTTTTGTTGCTATAATAACCTTGTTTCTTTTTTTAGTTTTTTGAAACCAGTTACCGATTATTCTTTCTGTTTCTCCATATGTTTCTTCTCTCATAGGAATGGAATAGATTTCTGCAGTGTCCCAAAAGTTTACACCATGATCTAAAGCAAAATCCATTTGCTGAAATCCCTCATCTTGAGTATTTTGTTCGCCCCAAGTCATAGTACCGAGACAAATTGTACTCACTTCAAGATCTGTATTACCTAATTTTTTATAATTCATAGTGATTTTTTAAGTATAATTTTTTATTAATCTTTTAAGGTATCTTGAATATTTAGTAAAAGATTATATATTTATATAAATTATGGCAACAAACAAAAAAGGTATTCTAGCAAGAGCGAGAGCAGCAGCACGAGAAACCACAGCTGTAACTGATGAGGGCTTAAGAGCCTACATGTTAAAAGTTTATAACTACATGGCGACTGGAATATTTTTAACTGGTATAGTTGCCCTCTTCACATTTAAATTGTCAGTTCAAGAAATTACAGGTGCAGGAATTTTTTTAAAGCCACTGGGTCAAGCAATTTATAACTCTGGTTTAAAATGGGTGGTAATGCTGGCGCCTTTGGGAGTTGTTTTTTATATGAGCTTCGGGATAAATAAAATGAGTGCAGCAAAGGCTCAAACTACTTTTTGGGTATTTGCAGCTTTGATGGGTTTGTCTTTATCTTCTCTGTTATTGTATTTCACAGGTATAAGTGTAACTAGAGTTTTCTTTATTTGTT
>CACOKN010000020.1 GCA_902627805.1 uncultured Pelagibacteraceae bacterium | reverse complement strand
TTTAAATTTATTAGCTCATAAACTAAAATCAGAGATTGTTCATCACAATAATTTTATAGGTGGTCGATACTCAGTTTTATCAGAAGTTGGAATGTTGCCTGCAGAATTAATGGGCCTTAATTCAAAAAGTTTTAGACAATTTGATAATTTAATTAAAAATCAAAAATATTTAAATGCGCTCATATCTAATGTGGGATCTACAATTAATTTAATTAAAAAAAGAAAATTTAATTCAATTATCATAAATTATGATGAAAAATCTCAAAACTTTTTTTCTTGGTATCAACAATTGGTAGCTGAAAGCTTAGGTAAAAAGGGAAAAGGTTTATTGCCAGTCATATCTAACATGCCCAAAGATAATCATAGCGTTATGCAGCTTTATTTGGATGGTTTTAAAAATAATTTCTATACGTTTTTTTATGTCCATGAAAATAATACTCCCAAAATAGATAATAGATTAATTTTATCCTCGCAAAATTTTCTTAAAAACAAAAATATTCAAAATATTACTTACGCTCAAAAAAAAGCTACAGAAAATGTTTTTACAAAAAAAAATATACCTTTTAGAAGCTTTGAAATTAAAAAAAGGGATGAAAAAACTTTAGGTGAGTTATTTTGTTTTTTTATGTTGGAAACCATTTTAATTGGAAGAGCTTTGAAAATAAACCCCTACAATCAACCTGCTGTTGAGTTAATTAAAAAAGAGACTAAGAAAATTTTAGTTTAATTTTCCAAATATAATTTTCGATATTCCATATTTCTTCTCATCTAAAATTCTAAAATTGTTTGAAAACTCATCATTTTCTCTTTTATGCCTATGCAAAATAATCACCCCATCTTTATTGAGAATTTTTTCTTGAAAAATATTATCAATAATATTTGACAATCTTTTTTCTTTATAAGGAGGATCTAAAAATATGATATTGAATTTTAGCTGAATTTTTTTCAAAAAGAAATTAGATATCAAGTCTTCCTCTATAATCTCATATTTTTCTCTAATATTTAAATTATTTAGATTACTTTTTAAAATTGGCAAAACACCATCATACTTTTCTACAAAAGTTACGTGTTTAGCTCCTCTTGATAGACACTCTAAACCAAATGAGCCAACACCTGCAAATAGATCTAAAACAATTGAATTTTCAATAACAATTTCAAATTTATTTGAGTGATTAATAATATTAAAAATAGATTCTTTCGTTAAGTCCTTTAAGGGTCTTGTTTCTTTGTCTTTTGGTTCTAAAATTTTTCTTCCTTTAAATTTTCCACCAATTATTCTCATTTTTTTATTACTTTATAACCAATATCTTTTCTAAAAAAACCATCCGACCAATTCAGATTGTCAAGAAGTTCGTGTATCCTATTTCTTGAGTCTTCGAAACTGTCAGATAAAGATACAAAATTTAAAACCCGTCCACCCACAGCTAAAGTAGTGTGACCTTTTTTAATAGTGCCAGCATAAAATAAGTGATCATCAGTGTTTAATTTAATTTTATTGATATTTTTTATTTCAATATTTTTTTGGTAGGTTTCGGGGTAACCTTTTGAGCACAATACAACACATAAACTTTTTTTATCATTCCAATTAATTTTGCTTTCATTTAATCTTCCATTACAGCATGAAACAATAATTTCACCAAAATCTGTATCTAGCTTAGGAAGAATAGTTTGACATTCTGGATCACCCATTCTCACATTGTATTCAATTAAATAAGGTTCATTATTTTTTATCATGAGCCCAGCATATAAAAATCCTCTATATGATGACTTTAAATCTTTTAGTGCTCTTAAGGTTGGATCAATTATATTATTCAAAATCTTTTTTTCGAGCTCTTCATTTATTAATCTTGATGGTGAATAAGCACCCATACCACCAGTATTTTTCCCTTTATCACCTTCCTGAACTCTTTTATGATCTTGAGCCGTACCAAAATTTTTGTAAGTAATACCATCACTTAAAATGAAAAAGCTCATTTCTTCACCCTCTAAAAATTCTTCAATAAGAACGTTTTTAGCAGCACCAAACTTCCCATCAAATATTTCCATAACTGCTTGATAAGACTCGTCTTTATTTTCACAAATATAAACACCTTTCCCTGCAGCCAAATTGTCTGCTTTAATGACTATTGGAAAGTTTGATTTATCTAAAAAATTTTTAGCTTGATTAATATCATTAAATACACCGAAATTCGCAGTTGGAATATCATATTTTTTACAGATATTTTTTGTAAATATTTTTGACCCCTCTAATTGTGAAGCAACTTTACTAGGTCCAAACACCTTAATATCAAAACTTTCCAAATAATCTGTTAGTCCATCAACTAAGGGTTTTTCTGGTCCGATTACTACTAATTCTATTTTTTTTGAGAAAATGAAATTTTTAATTTCCTCAAATTTATTTATGTCTAAGTTAATGTTCTCAGCTATTGCATCGGTCCCAGCATTACCAGGAAAACAATAAATCTTATCAATTTTTTTTGACTTATTTAATGCATGACAAATGGCATGCTCTCTTCCCCCGCTTCCTATAATCCCTACAATCATGTATAAACATATAAACTATAAATGAATAAAAAATTAGCAAAAGTAAAATATTTACCAAATAATTTTCAAGTAATTGAAAATGGTGACCATGTAATTTGTGCAGTTTCGGGTAAAGCAATCAGTCTTGAAAATTTGACTTACTGGAACGTGGAACTTCAAGAACCCTATTATTCATATGTTGAGGCTTCTAAAAAAAAAGAGGAATTAGACAATAAATAGCTTTATTTCCACCGATTATGGGACCATATCCACTCATTAGGATTAGCAAGTATCATTTTTTCAAGAGTCTTATTTAATTCGTTTGTAATATTTTCAATAGTATCTTCGTTTGAGAAGTGAATTGGTTTATGAACTTTCATTTTAAATTTAATACCCTCATATCTTTCTATAAAGATAGGTACAACAGGAATATTAAATTTTTTAATCAATTGTGCTGGAATTGTAGTAGTAAACGCTTTCTCATTAAAAAAATTTGATTTAATACCCTGAGAAACTCTTTGATCTATCATAAGTGCCGTTGAAAAACCTTGGTTATTAAGTCTTATTAATTCTTTTAATCCACCGATTCCTTTTTTAATTTGATTGTTGCAGATGTATTTTTTTCTTATCCGCTCCATGAATTTATTTAAAAAAATATTGTTTAGTGGTCTATAGATTGCTCCAATTTTAATACCTATTTTGTCTATCTGCATTGCCATAAGCTCAAAGTTACTGAAATGC
>CACOKN010000019.1 GCA_902627805.1 uncultured Pelagibacteraceae bacterium | reverse complement strand
CCGACTAGAATTGGAATTATTGAAATTTTAAAAAAAATGGGAGTCAAAATTTCATTCCTTAACAAAAAAAATTATAAAGGAGAACCGATAGCAGATATTTTAATTTCAAGTCCTCAAAATCTAAGATCTTTAAATTGTCCATCAAGATTTAATAGTGGAGCTATCGATGAATTTTTAATAATATTTTTAATAGCAGCTAAAGCAAAAGGTGTATCTCACTTCAAAAATTTAGAAGAACTCAATAAAAAAGAAAGTCCAAGATTAATATGGGGTTCAAAATTATTAAAGATGATGGGTGTAAAAGTTTTTACAACCAAAGACTCAATCAAAATATTTGGTAATCCTCAATTAGAAATAAACAAAAAGATTGTTATAAAAAAATATTTAAAAGATCATAGAGTTTTTATGACAAGTGTAATTGCGGCATTAACTTTTGGAGGTGAATGGCACATACACGATAAAGATGCAATTAAAACTTCATTCCCATCTTTTTTAAAAATTATAAATACTTTTAAAAAATGAAGAAAAAAAAAAAATTTATAATGATTGCAATTGACTCACCTGCAGCAGCTGGTGCAGGAACCATTGCAAAATCTATATCAAAACACTACAATCTTTTATATTTAGATACAGGAAAGATATATCGTATGATTGCATTTATAAAAATTTATCAACAAAAAAAATTTAATAGAAATTTTTTGAAAAGCAAAATAAGAAATCTTAATATAAAAAGTCTCCAAAATAAAAATTTATTATCTGATAAGGTTGGCGTAGAAGCTGCCTCGATCGCTAAAGATAAGAATATCAGAAAACTTGTTCATTCTTTTCAAATTAATTGTGCTTACAATCCACCAAAAAAATTTAATGGTTCTTGCCTAGATGGTAGAGACATTACTTATAAAATTATTCCTGATGCAGATTTTAAGTTTTTTATTACTGCAAATTTGAAAGTTAGAGCCAAAAGGAGATTTCAGGAATTAAAAAAACTAAAAAAAAAAGTTTCATACCTAACAATTCTAAAAAGTATTAAAAAACGTGACAAAAGTGACTATAATCGACGAATATCCCCTTTAAAGAAAACTGAAGATTCTATATTGATAAATACCTCAAATTTATCTAAAAGAGCGTGTTTTTTAAAAATAAAAAAAATTATAGACAATAAAATAAATAATTAATGGAAATTTATAAAGACCTTACAAGCCCAAATTCGAAAGAATTCGAAAAATTATTAAACTCAAAATTTTCTAAAACTCAAATAGAAGAAGGAAAAATTATTGATGGAAAAGTAAATAAAATTACAGATAAATTTGTTTTTTTATTTGTTGAGGGTCTAAAAAGTGAGCCTGTGTTGGATATAAATGAACTTAAAAGCATGGGTTTAAACGATAAAATAAAGTTAGGTGAAACAATCTCGGTGCTCCTAGAAAAGATTGAGGACAAAAACGGGGAAGTTTTGGTTTCTGCCAACAAAGCTCAAAAAATAAAAGGTTGGGATAAGCTAGTTGAGGCCTACGAAAAAAATGAACCAATTATGGGTAAAATAACCTCTAAATGTAAAGGTGGATGTATAGTGGAGCATATAGACACTGGATCACTTATGTTTTTACCTGGATCTCAAATTAGCGATAAACCACTTAAGGATATAAGCCATTTAATGAATGAGCCACAAAAATTTGCTTTGATAAAATTAGACAAGGTAAGAGGTAATGCTTGTGTATCTAGAAGAGAAATTATTTCTTCTTTTAAAAAAGAAGATAAAGCAAAAATTATTGAAAAATATAAAGTCGGAGATATTATTAAAGGTGCGGAAGTAAAGGGATACAGCTCCTTTGGATGTTTTTTTAATGTTAACGGAGAATTAGACGTATTAGTTCATTTGCAAGAAATCTCCTACTCAAGAGTTAATCATCCAGATGAAGTTTTTAATATTGGAGAAAAACACGATTTAAAAGTTATATCAGTTGATAAGGAAAAATTACAAGTCGGTTGTAGTGTGAAACAATTATCACCAGATCCATTTGAACATATTCAAAACTACGAATTAAATAAAGTTTACAAAGTCAAGGTTGTTAAGATTATGGACTTTGGGGCTTTTTGTGAACTAGAACCTGGTCTCTCAACATTACTACACTCTAGTGAGCTAAGTTGGAATAAAAAAAATACATCTGCAAAAAAAATGTTTAAGGTTAATGATATTATTGATTGTGTAATAACTGAAATTGATAAAGAGAAGAGAAGAGTGGCGATATCTCACAGACTTACTTTGGAAAATCCTTTTGAAGTTTTTCAAAAAAAATTTCCAGTGGGAACTATTATTGAGGGTGAGGTAGTAAATAAAAATGAATATTCACTATTTGTTAGAGTCGAAAATTTAGAAGTTGATGCATTCTTACATTGCAATGATTTAACATATTCAAATAATGGAGAACAAGAACTTAATAATTATAAAAAAGGAGACAAATTAAAAGTTAAAGTTCTAGAAATTAAGGTATCTGATCAAAAAATAAGAGTTGGACTTAGACAAACGCAACGAGATCCATTTGATTGGTTTAAAGACAAAAAAATCAAACAAACAATTACAGTTAAAATTATTTCAACAGACTCAAAAGGCTTAATTGTGAGACCAGAGGGATGTGAAATGGATTTTCCAATAAAGAAAGCTAATATTGCAATTAATACAGCCGATACCAGAACATCGAGATTTACTGGAGGAGAAAGAATAGACTGCGCGATTGCTGATTTGGATATTGAAAAAAGAAAAGTAACTTTAAGTATTAAACTTTTAGAAGAAATAGAGAAAAAAGAAGCTTTAGAAAAATACGGAGCAGAAGGTTCAGGAAAAAATTTACCATTCTCATCCCTGTCAGAGGATCTAAAAAAGAAAGATAAAAAATAAAATTAAATTGGCTATTGTAAAATCAGAGCTTATAAAAGAACTAAAAAAATCCTATCCAAATTTTTTAAATAAAGATCTAGATAAAATAATTGGAATAATACTCAAAGAAATTAAAGAAACACTCCAAAGAGATGAGGGAGTGGAACTCAGAAATTTTGGAACTTTTAGAACAAATGTGCAAAAAGCTTCGATTAGAAGAAATCCCAAAACTGGGGAAAAAGTAAGCGTTCCAAAAAAAAGAACAATCAAATGGAAAATGTCAAAAGACTTGTTTAAAAAGTTAAATAATGAAAAAGAATAATATTTTTGTCGCTTGTGATAGCACCAATATTTCAAAAGTAAAAAATATTATTAATAAAACTCAAAATCCGAAAATAAAGGTGGGTTATAAATTTGGACTTGAGTTTTTCAATTCTAAAGGAGGTAGATCATTTTTATCTAAATTAAAAAATCAGACAATATTTGCAGATCTAAAACTTCATGATATTCCAAATACTTGTGCATCAGCAGTTAAAGCAATAAAAGATTTAAAGATTAATTATTTAACAATACACATAAGCTCTGGCTTAGAAGCTTTAAAAGCCACAAAGAAAGTATCAGGAAAAATTAAATTAATTGGTGTAACAATACTTACTTCATTGGATAATAAGTCATTAAAAGAAATTGGATTTAATAAAGATGTAAAAAAATTAGTATTACAACAAGCAAAAATAGCAAACAAAGCCAAATTAGATGCAATTGTATGTAGCGCACAAGAAGTAAAAATAGTTAAAAAAGTGTTTAAAAAAGAAATAATTACTCCTGGAATAAGATTTAGTTCAAAAGCAAATGATCAAAAAAGAGTTTTATCTCCTAGACAAGCTTATGAAAATGGTAGTGATTGGCTTGTAGTGGGAAGGCCCATAACTAAAGGGAATATCAAAAAAAATATTCAAAATCTAATCAATCACTTAAGCCGATGATAAAGGGTTTGAAAATTTGTGGGGTCTCTGATCCCAAAACTTTAAATTATATTTTAAATCATAATCATAAACCATCAATGATAGGTTTCATTACAAATTATGAAAAAAGTAAAAGGTTTGTTGAATATGAAAAATTAAAAAAGTTAATTAATGTAAATAAAAAAGAGGTTGATTTTATTTCGGTGCTTGTTAACCCAAATGATGAAAT
>CACOKN010000018.1 GCA_902627805.1 uncultured Pelagibacteraceae bacterium | reverse complement strand
TTTTATTTTTGAATTTTGTTTACTAACCTTAAAATTTTTGAAAAAAATTCCTGAAGTTATCATTAATTATTTTTAATTTTTTCTATAATAGAATTTTCAAAATTTGTGTTTTGATTAGTGTTCTGATTATCTAAATCTGAATCCTTGTTGTCAGTGAGTAATGATTTAATATCTTTACTCTCCTCATTCTCAGTTACCTGATTAGTTTGCTTTGGTAACGGTAATTCATTAAAGTCTGGAGGCATTACTAAAGGTGATTTCTTTTCAACCAAAAATTCATCTATACTATTTTTTTTCTGTGAACTAAATCCTTCTCTAATAGTTCCACAAGAATTTAATGCTATAATTGAAATTGTTAATATTATTAGTTTAAATATTTTTTTCATCAATTTTATTTTTTTGATTATCAATTATTTCAAAAATAATCAAAAATAATACTCCTAATGAAATAAATATATCCGATACGTTAAAAATAAACCAATGAAAATTTCCGATATGGAAATCAATAAAGTCTGGCACAGCCCTAAAAAAAATTCGATCATATAAATTACCTATGGCCCCACCAAATATCATTAAAAGTGAATATTTTTTAAGACCATCACTTTTTAAAGTCATAAAAAAAATAATTAAAATTACAGCTGCAATTAAAATTGTTAAAATGTTGTACATATGACTTTGATCAAATGATAATAAACCAAATGCTATTCCTTCATTATAAATTAAATTGATATTCAAAAATTTTGATACAAATAATTCAGACGACAAATTTTTTTCATTTTCAGAAATCACATAGACTTTGGTAAACCTATCGAGACCAAAAATACTTAAAATTATAAAAAGGCTTACGATAAAACTTTTATTTAAATATTTAGACATTATTGAGAATGTCGCTCACAAGGTTCAACACTTATTTTCCAACACACAGGACATTTATCACCCGGCGCTTTCTTAGTTTCAACTAGAATATCTGAACCTTCATCAAAATTGATTTGGGTTTTTGATACTATACAAAGTTCCGATAAATCAATTTTTGAGATTATATCTTTATATTTCTCATTTAATTTAATTGTGAGTTCTGCCTCTAAACTTGAACCAATTTCTTTATTGGCTCTTTTTTCCTCAATACTTATGTTACATACATCCCTAATTTTTATTAATTGAGACCATCTTTCTGTAAGCTGTTCATTTTTAAATTTATCTGGAAAAGTAAGAAATTTTTCTAAATGGATGCTTTTGGTATTCTTTGATATCAGTTGATGTATTTCCTCAGTTGTAAAAGACAATATTGGCGCGAACCATCTGAGTAAAGATTTTAATAAAACGTTCAAAATTGTAACACAAGATTTTCTTTTCTCAGAATTAATTGGATCACAATATAAAGTGTCCTTTCTTATATCAAAATAAAATGCTGACAAATCCGTTGTGCAAAAATTCAACAGTTCTTTATAAAGATTGTGAAAATCATATTTTTTAAAATAATTTTCAAATTTGTTGTTAAGAGAATGAATCTTACTTAACATAAATTTCTCTAGCTCCGGCAAACTCTCAACGTCAATTTTATCTAAATTAACATCCTCATATTTGTCATTTATATTTCCTAATAAATATCGAAATGTATTTCTAATTTTACGATAAGATTCAGAATGCTGGTCCAAAATAGAATAATCTATTCTTAAATCTTCAGCATAATTTGATGCAGCAACCCAAATTCTTAAAATATCAGCACCATATTTTTTCAAAATATCTTCGGGTGCAATTACATTCCCAAGAGATTTTGACATTTTAAGACCCTTCCCATCCACGACAAACCCATGAGATAATATAGACTCGAAAGGTGCTTTACCTCTTGTTCCACATGACTCTAATAAAGAGGAATGAAACCACCCTCTATGTTGATCAGAACCCTCTAAATACATTGATGCAGGCCATTTAAGGTCTTTTCTCTTCTCCAGTACAAAAGAATGGGTTGATCCACTATCAAACCAAACTTCAACAATATCACTAAGCTTTTCAAAATCTTCTGCTTTATATTTGTCACCTAAAAATTTTTGAGGGTCATCTGAAAACCAACAATCGGAACCTTCTTTCTCAAAAATATTCGCAATATTTTCAAATACTCTATCATCTATTAAAATTTCATTAGACTTTTTATTTACAAAAATAGGAAGTGGCACACCCCAAACTCTTTGTCTAGATACACACCAATCTGGCCTTGTCTCGATCATTGATTTTAATCTTTCTTTGCCTTTACTTGGATAAAAGGTTGTATCATCTATTGCTTTTAAGGCCTTGCTTCTCAGTTTATGACTTTCCATAGAAATAAACCATTGTGGTGTCGCTCTATGAACTAAGGGAGCTTTTGATCTCCAGGAGTGAGGATATGAATGAACCAATACACCATTTGAAAGAAGTTTATTTTGATCTTCCAATTTTTCGATCACAATTGGGTTAGCCTTAAAAATATGTAAACCTTCAAACAAAGGAACATTATTTGTATATTTTCCATCATCATCCACAGTCTCAATTGCTTTTATTCCGTTATTTAAACAAAGATTAAAGTCGTCGGGTCCATGACTTGGCGCACAATGAACAATTCCTGTTCCTTGTTCAGTGGTTACAAAACGTGCTTCTAACATTGGAATATCGTAATCATACCCTAAATCAAAAAATGGATGCTTACAGATTGTATCTTTCAAATCTTTACCTTTAAATTTCTTAAGGTTTTCAAATTCTTTAATCTCACAATCTTTTAAAACTGACTCCAATAATGCTTTTGCAACAACAATTTTTTTATTTTTAAAATTTCCTTCATCATTAATTTGAATAATCAAATAATCTAAGCTTTCATTGTAAGCTAAGGCTTTATTTGCTGGTATTGTCCAAGGTGTGGTTGTCCATATAACAATATTACAATCATCAAGTTCTTTAATTTTTGATGATTTAACTGGAAAACAAGCATAGATAGTGTCCGATTTATGGTCTTGATATTCAACCTCAGCATCAGCTAAGGCAGTTTTTTCTACTGTTGACCATAGAACTGGTTTAAATCCTCTGTAAAGGCTTCCCTCTTTTAAAAATTTTCCAAGTTCTCTTACAATTTGTGCCTCCGCATCATAGCTCATTGTTGAATAATAGTTTTCCCAATCACCAACAACACCTAATCTTTTAAATTGGTCTTTGTGCACCTCTATCCATTTTTCAGCAAACGTTCGGCATTCTTTTCTAAATTCTACAATCGGAACATCGTTCTTATTTTTTTTATTTTTTTTATATTGCTCTTCAATTTTCCACTCGATTGGTAAACCATGACAATCCCAACCTGGAACATAAACAGAGTCTTTGCCATCCATTTGGTGAAACTTTACGATAATATCTTTTAATATTTTATTTAACGCAGTACCCATATGTATATTTCCATTTGCATATGGGGGACCATCGTGGAGAACAAATTTTTCCTCTCCTTTTCTTGAATTCCTTAACTCTTTATAAAGATCAATTTTTTTCCAAAGTTTTAAAATTTCTGGCTCTCTAATTGGTAAATTAGCTTTCATTGAAAAAGCTGTTTTAGGTAAATTAATTTGGTTTTTACTCATTTTGTTTTTTTTGCAGTTACTAAATCAATTTTAATTTGTTTTTTTAATTGATCTATATTTTTGAATTTTTTTTCAGTTCTTATAAATTTTAAAAATTCTACTCTTAAATACTTATTATATAAATTTCCAGAAAAATTAAATAAGTGAACTTCTAATAATATTTTTTTTCCATTAAATGTAGGTCGATATCCTAAATTGGCTATTCCTTTAATATATTTTGAACTTTTTATTTTCTTAACTTTAACAGCATAAACACCTGGTTTTGCTAAAATATAATCTTTGATATCTATGTTGGCTGTTGGAAAACCAATCTTTTTTCCTAGCTGTCTACCTTTTTGAACTTTTCCATCAATTGACCATTTTCTATCTAAAAGTTTATTAACTTTATTAAGTTTCCCCCTCTGCAAATATTTTCTTAATAATGAAGATGAAATAATTTGTTTTTTAATCGATAAAGGTTGTGGCTTAACAATTTTATAATTACATAATTTCTCGTGATGAATCAATTGTTTTACGTTTCCTTCTCTTTTGTTTCCAAATCTAAAATTATTACTTACAAAAATAAATTTAGG
>CACOKN010000017.1 GCA_902627805.1 uncultured Pelagibacteraceae bacterium | reverse complement strand
CAAGGTTCAGTATTTGTAGATCGGTTCGATGCGAATAGCTATTTATATATTACTAGAGCAATGGATTATTTTGATTTAGTAAAACAATTTAATGGAAATTTATCTGATGCTTTTAAAAATACTAAAGCGAAGTTTTTTATAATATCGTTTACCTCAGATTGGCTTTATCCAACACAAGAAAATAAAGACATTGTAATTGCCTTAAATGCAGTTGGTGCAAACGTAGGTTTTGTTGAAATTGAGTCTGATAAAGGCCACGATTCTTTTTTACTTAATGTTCCCGATTTCTTAAAAGCTCTAAAAAATTTTTTAGATAAATCTTATGCAAAACATTCATGAAACCAGAATATAAAATTATTTCAGATTTAATTGAGAAAGATTCAAAAGTTCTTGATGTAGGATGTGATGATGGAACTTTGATGGAATTTTTAAAGACAAATAATAATGCTAATATTAGAGGAATTGAGATTTCAAAAGAAAAAGTACAAATTTGTATTGCTAAAGGGCTGACAGTTATTGAGGGGAATGCAGAATTTGATTTAAAGCAATTTCCAAATGACTCTTTTGAGTATGTTGTTCTTGGACAAACTTTACAAGCTTTTATAAATCCTGAGACTGTAATTAAAGAGCTTTTACGAGTTGGTAACAAAGCTATAGTAACTATTCCAAATTTTGGGCATTGGAAAGTAAGATTAAATTTATTATTTAAAGGAACAATGCCAATTACAAACTCTTTACCTCATGATTGGTATAACACACCAAATATTCATATGTGTACGATAAAAGATTTTGTCAGATTTTCTAAGATTATAAACTTTAAAATTTTTAAATCTTTAGCGTTAATTAATGAAAATGTTTCTGATATTAATAACTCAAATCTTATTTTTAAAAATTTATTTGGAGAACTTGGTATATTTTTAATAGAAAAATAAATGAAAATTGAAATTATTAAATGTCTACAGGATAATTATAGCTACTTAATCATTGATGAAGAAAATCAAACTGCTTGTGTAATTGACCCTAGCGAGTCTGTACCAATAATCAATTATCTTGATAATTCAAAAATAAATTTAAAATTCATACTTAATACACACCATCATCATGATCATGTGGGTGGAAATCTTGAATTAAAAAAAAAGTATAATTCTAAGGTGGTTGGATTTATTGGAGATAAAAATCGTATACCCGAGATTGATATATCTCTAGAGGACAACCAAATATGGAAACAAGATAGTTTTGAGGCAAAAATTTATCATGTTCCAGGTCATACATCTGGACATATCGCTTTTCATTTTTTTAAAGAAAAAAAAATTTTTACTGGTGATACTCTATTCTCTTTAGGGTGTGGCAGAATTTTTGAAGGTACCTACGAACAAATGTATAATTCACTAAAAAAAATTAAATCATTACCAAAAGATACAAAAATTTATTGTGGCCATGAATACACTTTACAAAACTCAAATTTTTGTATCGCCAACGACTCTGGTAATTTAAAATTAAAAAATAAAATACTTGAGATTAACAAGAAACTTAAAAATGCATTACCAACAATACCAAGTACTTTAGCTGATGAATTAGAATGTAATATATTTCTTAAAGCAAAAGATTTAGAAAGTTTTTCAAAATTGAGAGATTTAAAGGATAATTTTTAGTTAATAAGCTTGACTAAAGAAATGCCCTGACTATATTGCCTGATAAAAAAATCTATTTTATGTCATACGCAGTTATACAATCAGGTGGAAAACAATATAAAGTGAAGTCTGGTGAAATTTTAAAAATTGAAAAATTACCAAATTCAAAATCCGACACTAAAATTGAGTTTAATGATATACTGGCATATGGAGATAATAAAGTAATAGAAATTGGTTCGCCAACAATTCAAGGTGCAAAAGTTGAAGCAAACCTAATAAAAAATAGTAAAAATAGAACTGTACTTATTTTTAAAAAGAGAAGAAGACAAAACTCAAGAAGAAAAAATGGTCATAGACAAGAATATTCTATGATTAGAATAGATAAAATTTTTTCAAAAGATGGTAAGATTTTATCTGAGGCTGAGAAGAATTCTAAACCAACAAAAAAAGATTCTGAAAAAAAGGAATTGAGTAAATAAAGGAATAAAATATGGCTACGAAAAAAGCTGGTGGATCATCAAGGAACGGTAGAGATAGTGCCGGCAGAAGACTTGGTGTAAAAAAATATGGTGGTCAAAATGTTATTCCTGGCAACATAATTGTTAGACAAAGAGGTACTAAGATATTTCCAGGAGAAAATGTGGGTATGGGTAAAGATCACTCAATTTTTTCAGTAATAAAAGGTAAAGTTGTTTTTAAAAAAACAAAATCCGATAGAACTTTTGTTTCAGTAAAACCCAATTAATATTACAACTCAAAATAGCGTTGTATTATGAAATTCTTAGATCAAGTAAAAATTTATATTAAAGCTGGCAATGGTGGTGATGGCTCTCCAAGTTTTAGAAGAGAAAAATTTATCGAGTATGGTGGACCAGATGGTGGCGATGGTGGTAAAGGTGGTTCAGTAATTTTAAAAGCTGAGAGAAATTTAAATACTTTAATCGATTTTAGATATCAACAACATCATAAAGCAAAAAGAGGCAACAATGGTGCTGGACAAAACCGGACTGGTAAAAGTGGAGATGATCTCATTCTCAAAGTTCCATTAGGTACTCAGGTTTTTGAAGAAGATAATAAAACCTTAATCTTTGACTTTATAAAAATTGGGGAGCAGTTTGTGGCTGCCGCAGGTGGTAAAGGTGGTTTGGGCAATACAAGATTCAAAAGTTCAACAAATAGAGCTCCGAGAAAATTTACTAAGGGTACTCGTGGTGAAGAGTTTACTATATGGCTTCAATTAAAAACAATTGCAGATGTTGGAATAATAGGATTACCTAATGCTGGTAAATCAAGCTTACTAGCTGCTATTACTAATGCTAATCCTAAAATTGCAAATTATGAATTTACAACATTAAATCCTAATCTTGGTGTGGCAAGCTATGATGATAAAGAAGTTACAATTGCAGACATTCCTGGATTAGTAGAGGGAGCACACAAAGGAACTGGTCTAGGAATACAATTTTTAAAACACATAGAGAGGTGTAAATCTCTTTTACACATGATCGATATAACAAACGATGATATAAAAAAAAGTTACAATCAGGTAAAAAAAGAATTAAAGAGCTATAGTTCCAAACTTGTAAAAAAAAGAGAGCTTATTGTTTTAAATAAAACCGATTTAATTGACGATAAAGAGATGAAAAAAATTGAGAAAAATTTAAAAAAAATCACTAAATCAGAAATTATTACAATTTCTACATTAAAGAAAAAATATATTTCCAAAATTAAAGCAAAATTAGTTGGTTATGTATCTTAAAAATTCAAAAATTATAGTCATAAAAATCGGATCATCACTGATTGTAGATAGTAAAAAAAAGATAAGAAAAAAATGGCTATCTTCTTTTGCTAAAGATATTCAAAAACTAAAATCTAAAAATAAAAAGATTGTCATTGTAAGTTCTGGAGCGATTGCACTTGGATGTAAAAAAATGAATTACAATAAATCAAATTTAAAGCTTGATAAAAGTCAAGCAATAGCCTCTGTGGGTCAAATCGAACTTATGAATTTATTTTCTCAAACTTTTTCAAAATTAAAGATTAATATTTCACAAATTTTGCTAACTTTGGATGATACCGAGGAGAGAAGAAGATCAATAAATGCTAAAAGGACATTTGAGAACTTATTTAAGTTAGATTACATACCCATCGTTAATGAAAATGATACAATTGCAACGTCAGAAATAAAATATGGTGATAATGATAGACTTGCCTCTCGTGTTGCACAGATAACTAATGCTGATACTTTAATCTTATTATCCGATGTAGATGGTCTTTTCACAAAAAATCCAAAATTATTTAAAGAAGCAAAATTAATAAAAAAAGTGAATAATCTAGACAAAGATATGAAAAAAATTTACATAAAGGGGGTAACAGAGTTTGGTAAGGGTGGAATGAATACCAAAATTGAAGCTGCTAAGATTTGTAATTTGGCAGGATGTAATATGATTATTGCAAACGGATTGTATTTAAATCCAATACAACAAATTGAAAAAAAGAATATTTGTACTTTATTTGAGTCAAGAATATCTAAATTACATGCACGAAAAAAATGGATAATAAGTTCTGTTTCACCAAAAGGGACTCTTGTCATAGATGATGGTGCTAAAAAAGCACTAATTGGTGGTAAAAGTTTATTAGCAGCAGGGATTATTAATTTATCAGGTAAATTTAATAAAGGTGATCATATAAAGATTCTAGATACAAAAAATAAAGAATTCGCGAGAGGTCTAAGCTCTTTTTCCTCTGAAGAAATAAATCAAATAATGGGTTGTCACTCAAATGAGATTGAAAAAAAACTTGGATACATAGCAAAATCTGAAGTTGTTCATAAAGATGATATGGTCGAGGTTTAATGCAAAAGCTACTAATTGATATCGGAAAAAAATCAAAAAAAGCTATTAATAAAAGTTTAAGTTCAAAAAAAAAAGACGAAGTTCTAAAAGATTATCGTCTTCTAATTTTAAAGAACAAAAAATTAATAATTAATGAAAATAAAAAAGATATTAAGAATGCCTACAAAAAAGGTATTAAAAATAATTTAATCCAAAGATTAATATTAAATGACAAAAAAATAATTGCGATAACCAATTCTATAAAAAAAATTATTAGTTTAAGGGATCCTACAAATGTCATTTTAGAAAAATGGAAAAGGCCAAATGGTTTAGTAATATCAAAAGTATCTATACCTATTGGTGTAATTGGTGTTATATACGAAAGTAGACCCAATGTTACAGCAGATGTTGCATCCTTATGTTTTAAGTCTGGGAATGCTGTCATTTTAAAAGGTGGATCTGAAGCTTATTATTCTAATCTTATTCTCACAAAATTCTTTAGAAAATCACTAAAGGAAAATAATGTCGATGAAAATTTTGTTCAGTTTTTAAAACTTAAAAAAAGAAGTGTTGTTGATTTTCTTCTACAAAAAATGAGTAAATTTATTGATGTAATAATTCCAAGAGGTGGAAAAGGTTTAGTTAAAAAAGTACAGGATTTGTCATCTGTTCCAACAATTGGTCATTTGGAAGGTGTTTGTCATTCTTATGTAGATAAAAATGCAAATCCTAAGATTGCAAATAAAATAGTTCAAAATGCTAAAATGAGGAATACCGCAATATGTGGAGCAACTGAAACAATTCTTTTACACGAAAAAATAATCAAGAAATTTGGAAATAAAATTTTAAAAAATTTAGAAGAAAATGGATGTAAAATTATTGGTGATAATAAGATAAGAAAACTTTATGATAAAAAAATTCAGAAAGCTTCGATAAAAGATTGGTCAAAAGAATATTTGTCACCTGTTGTATCTGTAAAATCAGTAAAAAATATAGATGAGGCTATAGCGCATATTAACAAATACGGAACCATGCATACGGATTGTATTATTAC
>CACOKN010000016.1 GCA_902627805.1 uncultured Pelagibacteraceae bacterium | reverse complement strand
TATTTTTTTTCAGCTTATAGCTGGAAGAAAAATAAAAAATTAATTTTACAAGAGATTCAAAAAAAATTTAGAGGGAACATAGTTATTAGATCGTCAGCCTCTGATGAAGATGGAAAGATATCATCAAATGCAGGAAAATATATTTCGTTTCTAAACGTAAATTCAAAAAAAACTTTAGATGTAAAAAATAAAATTAATCTTGTTATTCAAAGTTACAAAAAGATCTCACTTCAAAAATCACAAGTACTTATTCAAAAAATGGTCAATTCTATTAATTGTTCAGGTGTTGTTTTTAATAGGGACTTAAATACGGCAGCAAATTATTATGTTATCAATTATGATGATATTAGTGGTAAGTCGGACACTGTTACATCAGGAAATTCTTTGAATTCCAACAGAGTTTTGTTTGTGCTTAAAAAAAGATTAGGAGACGTCAAATCTAAAAGATTTTTAAGATTATTAAGAGCCATACAAGAGATAGAGGAAATTTATCAAGATATTCCATTAGACATAGAATTTATAATTACAAAAAAATTAGAAATATTCATATTACAAGTAAGACCTCTAATACTAGCCAAAAAAATTTCAAAAAAATTAGATAATAAAATTTATAACAAGGTAGATAATTTAAAAAAAAAATTAGAGAATAAGTTTAAAAAATGGAAAACAGTTTATGGTCAGATGCCAGATTGGAATCCAGCCGAAATTATAGGACAAAATCCATATCCGTTATTATCATCACTTTATAAAACTTTAGTTTTGGACTCATCTTGGATTAAGGCGAGAAATATTATGGGTTATAGTGACAACTTTAAGAGAAAAGAGTTGATGAAAATTTTTTTAGGTCAATCTTTTATTGATGTAAGAAAAAGTTTTATTTCATTTGTGCCCGAGGGTGTTCCTCTTTTAATACAAAATAAACTTGTAAATTATTATGTATCAAAACTAAAATCTGACCCATCTCTTCACGATAAAATTGAATTCGAAATTGCAATTAATTGTCTAATTTTCGATTTTGAAAAAAGAATTAACGAGTTATGTCCAAATCTCCTTAACAAAAAAGAAGTTAAGACTCTTAAAGAGAAATATTTGATGATTTTTAAAAAAACACAAGAAAATAACAATAACGGATCTATTAATCTAAATTTGAATAAAATAAAAAAACTCAATGAAAATTATGAGTATTATAAAAAAGAAAAAAATATTAAAAAAATAATTAGATTTACTATTAATTATGGAATTATACCTTTTTCTATATTGGCAAGACATGCTTTTGTAGCAGAAAATTTACTAAGGTCTCTTGTTCGGCTCAAAATTATAGATAATAAAGACCTTGAAAATTTTAAATCTAATCTAGAGACTGTCACATCAAAATTTATTTTTGATTGCAATATGTTATCGAGTAACTCTATGAATTTCCTTAAATTCAAAAAAATTTATGGTCACTTGAGACCAGGCACTTATGATATAAATTCAAAAAGCTACTCTTCATTTAAAAAAGATTTCTTTGTAAAAAAAAGATCAACTATTGAAAAGAAAAAACTTTTTAATTTAAATAAAAAAAAGATAACAAAAATAAAAAACATCCTCAAAAAAAATGATTTGAATTTAGATGTAGCTCAATTTTTTCTTTACACAAGAAAAAGTATAGAAAGTAGAGAATACAGCAAATTTGTATTCACAAAGTATGTAGATTTAGTTTTGAAAAGAATTTCTGAAATAGCAAAATTAAAAGGTTTATCAAAAAAACAAATTTCATTTTTTTCAATTAAAGAATTAACTAACTTGAAGTTAATTAAATCATCTAAAAAAAAATTGTTAAATAAAATTCAAAAGAGAGAATCTGATTATAAAACAAACCTCAATATTAAGTTACCTTTAGTGCTTATAGACGCTAAAGGTGTTGATGTTATTCCTTTCCAAGTTTCATCACCAAATTTTATTGGTAGCAAAAAGATTTTTTCAAAAATTGTCTTTATTGATAATAATATGGACTTTAAGAAAGGTGAATTAAATCAGAAAATAATTTTAATAGAAAATGCAGATCCAGGTTTTGATTGGCTTTTTAATTTTCCCATTAACGGGTTAATAACAAAGTTTGGAGGTGCAAATTCACATATGTCAATAAGATGTAATGAACTTAAAATACCTGCTGCCATAGGAGTGGGTGAAAAAATTTTTCAAGATATAAGGAAAAATGACCAGTTGATCCTGAATTGTGCATTAAAAAAGATTGAGGTCAATTGAGGATCAAATGAACAAATATAAAAAGAATATTAAACTATTAATTAAAAATAAATATAGAGAGGCCAATTATCATGATAAGAAATTTTTAACTGATTTTATAAGTTATAGAGAACATTTCAAAAAAAGAATTGATGAAAATTTTACATTTTTACAAATCAAGAAAGAAAAAGATAAAACACTTTTAGAACTTAAAAAATATTTTGAAAATAAGATCTTTAATAGAAAAAGAATTGAGGCGTTTTATAAAAAATTTGAGGCAAATTTAATGTTGAAGCAAAATTATGATAAGAAACTTATACTTTTAACCAAAAAAGAGACATCTCCCCAATCATATATTTATTTGGGTCATTTGATTATAAGATTAAACAAGATAGATATTTTTCAAAAATTAAATGTAATTTTGAAAATTTTAGATAAATTAAGTGTGAATAAAAAAGATTACAAGCACTATAATAAGCATTTATTAATTGATCTTATTCAAATTGAGGAAAAATTAATCAAAAAAGTTCTTAAAAAATGAATAGATCTTTATCAGTAATAATTAGTAACAACTTAAGATCTCTAGAATATTTGAAAGTTTTTATAGAACTTAAAAAAACACCAGATAAGGTATATTACATAAATGATAATATAAATTTGCAAATAAAAAAAAAAATAAAAAAAATTCTTTTTTCAAGTAAGATTTTTGAAAATAAAAAGATATTTTTTTTTCAAAGATTTAATGATCGTATCGTAAAACATCTTTTAAAAGAAAAAGAAAAAAATTTTGTTTTATCTTTACCACATGGTATTATAGTCAAGAGTAAAAAATTACTCTCAACAAAAAATTTAATTCATTTTCACCCAGGCAGGCTACCTTTATTTAGAGGGGCAACGTCTATTTATTATAGTTTACTTAGAAAAAAAGAAATTTGTTGTAGTACAATAATTATGTCTTCGAGACTTGATGGTGGTAATATACTATTTTTCAAAAAATTTTCTTTTCCGAAAAAAGTAAAAGATGTTGATAGGAAATATGATATTGAAATTAGAAAAATCTGCTTGGCACATTTGATAAAAAATATAGGGAAGTTTAAGGCAAAACCACAAAAAAAAATAAAGAAATTACATTATTATCTAGCTCATCCTGTAATAAGAAAATTAGCTATTATAAATATGAAATCTTAACTGAGTTTAAAGATTTTTTGTTAATTATGAAAAAAATTGATTAAGTGGTTTGTCTAAACTTGCCAACTTAAGCTTCATTTGTTCGTAAGCTTTAGATGTAGCGAATGTTCTTTTAACCATATACTCAATTCTTTTAGGATCAAGTTTTGAAAAATTTTTATCTAAAATTGCATATTGTGCATCTGAATGCTCAACATCCGCACCCTGATGTGCAATAAATATTTCTAATTCTTCATCTGTGAAACCTCTTTTTTTATATTCTTTTTCAAACATTGTAGATATGTCTGGGTACCAACCTTCAATAGCACAATGACATGCCATAATTTCCCACAAATTAGCCTCTTTGCAAATATTCACCCACTCATCATTAATTTTTTGTAATTCATCGTTATGAATTGGAAATTTACCTCTTCCAATACCAGTTCCTACAAAAAGTTTAAAACGCATATCTAAGTGATCAATATGATCCTCTGTTTCACCTTCGTCATCTATAACTTCTTGCATAACTGCTAAATCCTCTTTAGATATTAAACCCTCTTTCAAACCTTCAGATAACTTCTCTTTGTAGATGTCCTGTATTCTTTGCCTAGTGTCCAAAGCACGATAAAGTTCAACTACTTCGCTTCTTAATATTTCTTCTCTTTTTTGAAATTTACCACTAGTCAACTGACTCATAAATGCCATTTCGCTCACTTTTGGATGAAGAGATGTAAGTAATTCTTTAATTTGCATGAAGGCCTGTATATTGATTTTATGAAGATATGTCAATAATTTATCATTTAAAATCTTAAATGCGACACATTTATACCATTCATTTAAATATCATCAAATGACTATAAGATATAATTCAAATTTTTTGAGTATTTTAAATAAATAAATATGAAGAATATTTTAGTTAATCCAAAAGTTTCGGTCAATAAAACAAGAAAAGAAGTGAATGATGTTATCGATCAAGCACTGGTTAATTGGCTAATCAAAAATTCTTATTATCCAATTATAATTTCAAATAAAAACTTGATCATGCCAAAAAAAAAATTTTATAAATTTTTAAAGTTAATAAAAATTGAAGGAATTGTTTTGTCAGGAGGAAATGATGGAGATCATAGAAACCCTAGATATAAATCACAGGTTTTTTTAATTGATTATGCTAAAAAAAATAAAATTCCTATTTTAGGAATATGTCAAGGAATGCAAATGTTAGGCTATAAGTTTGGAAGCAAATTAATGAAAGTTAAAAATCACGTTAAAACAAGACATAAATTAATTAATTTAACTGAACAAAAATTTCCAACTCATGTCAATAGTTATCATAATTACTCTTTAAAAGATTGTCCAAAGAATTTTTATATTACCACTAAGGCATTCGATGGAAATATAGAATCGATTAAACACAAAAGTTTGAACTGGGAAGGTTGGATGTGGCATCCAGAAAGAGAAAAAAAAATCAATAAAATTGATAATTATAGATTAAAAAAAATTTTTAAATAAATGAAAAAAGAAAATATTTATAAACTCAATACATCAAAATTATGGAACAATTACAACTACGTAAAAAAATATAACAATTTTAAATATTCAGATAAAGATGGAAATACTTATTATATGAATTCTAGGCGAGACGAAGTATTAAAATATTTAGAGAAGTTAAGCCAAAATAATAAAACAACAATTCTCGAACTAGGCTATGGTGCTGGCCAAAATGCTAGTTACTTTATCAAGAAATGTAAAAAATATATTGGTATAGATATATCACTACCACTAGCAAAATTTGCAAAGATAAAAAATAAAAGATATGTAAAAAGTGGAAAGGCAAAGTTTTTAGTCGGATCAATGGATAAAAAACTTAAGATTAAATCAAATTCAGTTGATGTCATCATAATAGTCGGGGCATTACAATACGTTATAAATACAAATTATTGCTTAAGTGAGTGCAAAAGAGTTTTAAAAAAAAACGGATATTTAATAATTGCTCAAACAAATACATTTCAAATTAATGAAATGATACATCCAAGAAAATTTTTTATAAATTTTTCAAAATTTTTGATTGGGGAACATCATCAATACTCTCATTCAGATACGATCAAATCATTATTGTTAGAGACAAAACTAAAAAAACACTTCAAAAAATATAAAAATTCATGGTGGATGAATAATTGGATTTTTACTTATGGTTGGAATGATGTTTGGAAGTTTGAGACCAACAGAAGACTTCTTTCTTATGGGAGGTTAAAATATATTTTAACAAAAAACAAATTCATAATAAAAGACTCTTGTGGTTCACCTTTTTTCTATAATAACAAAAATATTTTTTCAAAATTAATACTTAGCATTTTAGATAAAATATTAATGTTTATGAATAAAATATTTATATTTTCTTTTTTTTTAAAATATATTTCAGGAAGTAATATATTTCTTTGCCAAAAGAGGGCTGATTTTTAATGTTACAGGGGATTATTCTAGCAGCTGGAAGAGGCTCTAGACTGGGTTATTTAACTGAAAAAAAACCTAAGTCATTTAATAAGTCTGGGGATAAACGTTATATAGATATTATAATAAATAATTTTATAAAGAATAATATTAATAAAATTAACATAGTCGTAGGTTATAAAAAACATTTATTCAAAAATTTTCCCTATAAAAAAATTGTTAATAAAAAGTGGAAATCTTCAAATATTTTTTTTTCTTTAAATAAAGCAAACAAAGTTTTGCAGTCAAACACTTGTATTATTTCTTATGCAGATATTATTTACGATCAAGAGGCAATAAGTTTGTTGGCTAAAGCAAAAGGAGATATTGTAATTTTAAACAATGTAAATTGGAAAAAAATTTGGAAATTAAGATTTAAAAATCCACTCGATGATTTAGAAAATTTTGATTATTTTAAAAGCTCAAACACAAGATATTTGAAAAAAATTGGAGGAAAACCTCAGTCTTTGTCTAACATAAAAGGTCAGTTTGCTGGCCTTTTTAAAATTTCTCCGAAAGGATGGAAAATAATTTCTA
>CACOKN010000015.1 GCA_902627805.1 uncultured Pelagibacteraceae bacterium | reverse complement strand
AATTTGATAGAGAAAGAAAGCAAAAAGAACAAGAAGAAATTAGACGAGAACAAAGACTAATTCAAAAAGAAATAGAAAAAAGAGCGAGATATGAGGAAATTGATAAAAATCTCAAAAGTTCATCAAGTGGATTAGAAAATTTTAATATAGATAAATCAAAAGAAAACTAGATCTAAAAATTCTTTCCTTTTATTTTATTCCAAAGACTATGCTAGATTTACATAAATCAAGAACTTGGGATTTATGAACAAAGAAAACGCAAGTAAACTCTGGAAAATTATTCAGGAAGCTGGTGATTATTTGGTAGGTCAATTACCTGATCATCCTAATCATCCTAAAGGAAGAAATCCTTATGCTCATGTAGCAATTTGTGTAAAAAATAAATTCAATGCAAGTTATAAAGATATTCCAGACGATAAATTAAATGAAGTATTACAATATATTGATTTTTTAAAAAAAAATCCTAGCTAATTAAATCATATTTTTTTTATTGTTTAGGAAAATAATCTTTAAATTCACTCTCTCTATAAACATCAGCAGTACAACAATGAAGACCACCACCAAAAGCATAGGCATCTCTTAAATCTACTGGAATTACTTCCATACCTAGTTTATCGAGTTGCTCTGCTTGATATTTTTCACTTTTCTCAACACAAACTGTCTTCGGGTCTAATACCAAAACATTCATAGAAAGCCAAACAGACGAATAACAAAGTGGTGGTGGTTCGTTATGAGCTGGTTGTGCAGCATCTATAATTTCCCAACCATTATTTTCAAATAATTTTCTTTGTTCTTTAGGTAATCTCCTTTGGGGATTATTAATAATCAATCCTTCTTTTATTGGTGTGAAGGTTGCATCTATATGAATTGGATATGGATCTCCTGGAAAATTTACAGCATGAACTCGATGATCTTTATAATGTCTTTTTAACCAATCAATTCCCTTAAGATTTGTCGTAAAACCATGTTGTACCACTAAGTCTTTACCAAATCTCAAAACATCGGCTGCATCGAACAAAGGTTCTTCTTCAGTTGTTACAAAAAATTTATCTTCAGTCCATTTTAATCTTTTTTGAATTCCAATTTTATCAGATAAGTAATCTTTTCTATAATCTGCGTCTGTTAATCTTGGTTTCGGCGCTGACTCATGTCTCATGTTTGAATCTAAATTATAATATTCTTTAAGAAGTGGTCGATAACAAAGATACTCAAACCATCTACATCTATAACTCATGGTGGCTTCTAAAATTTCATTTCCAACTGTTAATAAAACATCTCTTGGAGGCATGCAGCCAAACATAGTTTCAGATTCCCAATCAGGTGTTGAAGTTTTTTGATTAAAATTTAAAGGTGTTGGTCTATCAACTTTAATACCTCTTTTAACCAAAATATTTGAGAAATCATCAAGTAACTGATTTGCTTTATCTACAGTATCTTTTGTTCTAGGACCAAATTTCCCTCTCATATCTGAGTCTTCAGGAACTTTGGCATCTAAAGCGGGCTCTGGTGCGGGTATACATGTGCCGTCGGCCCTTCCAACAATAACATGCTTTAAGGGATCCCACTCATTCCAGCTATTTACAATCCTTTTTCCTTTTTTCATTTTAACCTTTTATAACATTATGCTCTGGACCAAACGGAAACTTCGTAATATTTTCAGATCTATCCTTTCCTATTACCAAAATATCATGCTCTCTATACCCTCCTGCACCTGGATTTCCTTCGGGAATAAGTATCATAGGCTCCATTGAAATAACCATATTTTCCTCAAGAACAGTGTCAATATCCTCTCTCAATTCAAGACCCGCTTCTCTTCCATAAAAATGAGACAATACTCCAAATGAATGTCCATACCCAAATGTTCTGTATTGCAAATATCCTAGCTCAGCAAAAAGTTCATTTAATTCATTACATATGTCAGAACATTTTAATCCAGGTTTTATTAACTCAAGCCCCCTTTTGTGAACCTTTACATTTGCCTCCCATGCTTTTAAAGATTCATCATTTACATTGTCTAAAAATAAAGTCCTCTCTAAAGCAGTATAATATCCAGAAATCATTGGAAAAGTGTTTAGGGATAAAATATCACCATTTACTAATTTGCGATTTGTTTTTGGATTATGTGCGCCATCTGTATTGATGCCTGATTGAAACCATACCCAAGTATCCATGTATTCAGCATCTGGATATGTTTTGGCTATTTCTTTTTCCATTTTATCTCTACCAGTTATTGCAATTTCTAACTCTGTTGCTCCTTCTTTAATATTCTTAACAATTTCTTCTCCACCAATATCAGCAATTCTTGCCCCATTTTTTATAATTTCTATTTCCTCTTTAGATTTTATCATTCTTAGCCTCATCAATTTTTTTGAAATATCTGTAAGAGAAGAGTCTGAAAAAATTGATTGAATTTTTTTATTCATTTCTAAAGTAATATGATCATTTTCTATTCCAATATTTTTAGGCATTTCATTCTCATCAATTATTGAGGTTATCGCTTTTAAAAAATTATTTTTTTTCCAATCAGTATAAATAATATTTTCACAATGTGATCTTCTCCAAGGCTGACTTGCATCAATATTAGCTGAAATGGTTACAATTTTGTTTTCAGTAATAATACATCCGTATGGTCTACCGAAAGAGCAATAAATAAAACCTGAGTAGTAAGCTATATTATGCATTGAGGTTAAAATAATCATATCAAGATTATTTTTATCCATTATAGATCTTAATTTATTTAATCTTTGATTATATTCCTCATTAGAAAAAGGTAGTTTAGCTTTTTCACCATTCTTTAAAGTAAAAAAATTAGGCCTTTCCATAAGTTTTAAGAATTAATTCAGAGCTATATATCTCTTATTCCATCTCATTATAAGGCTATAATAAATAATTGATACAAAAAGAAAAAAACCACCGACTATAGTATTCGTTGACGGGATTTCATTAATTCCAAATAATGGTAACCATACCCAAAAAATTCCTCCTATAACCTCAGTTAAAGATAACAATGTTAATTCTGCAGCCTGAATAGCTTTGGATCCTATAGAATACAAAATTAGACCTAAACATACCAATACACCATGTAAAGAAAACATTGCACTATTATAACTGGACGAAAAAAATGTTTGTTTATTAACCAAAATCATAATCGTTGCTGTTATAAAACAAAATAAACCTGCAACAGCGACTGTTGTAAATTTTGGAGTTTCTTTCCTCCATCTTAAAGTGACAGAAAAAATTGAAAATCCAATTGATGATGTGAGTCCAAAAACAAAACCTATTAAAGAATTTTTTTCAGTATTACCGACAGCCATGATTATAATACCCACAGTTGCAATAAGCATTGATATCCAAACATTTAGAGAAATTTTTTCTTTTAAAAATAAAAAAGCTAATAATGCTGTAAAAAAAGGCATTGCAGCTAAACATAATAAAGTAATTGCTGCAGTAGTATTTGTAATTGAATAAATAAATGAAATCATTGCAATACCAAGACCCATGCCACCAACGACTCCTGATTTACCTACTTTTTTGTAATTTTTGTAAAAATTTATTCCTTCTTCAAAATATAAATATAAATTTAAAATAATAAAAATAGTTAAACCTCTGCCAAAAATATATTGCCAAGGTACCATATGCGGGTCATTCATATACCTCACTACCAAAGGACCAAACGACCAAAGTATTCCTGCAAATAGAACTATCGGAACAGCTATTTTTTCGTTTCTTAGTTCAACCATTGTCGAATATTTAGTTCTAATTAATTGGAACTACAACATAAATTAAATTATTATACAAAGAATAAATACTAATATAATAAACAAATATGAATTTGGATATTCTTAAAATAGCCTCTGATACCAACAATAACAAAAGCATCAAAGACTATACACACCACTCAAAATTGAAAAATTCAATGTGCGGTGATGAGATGCAAATAGATTTGGTTATCAAAAAAAATAAAATTATTGATTTTGGTTATCAAGGTAAGTCCTGTGTTTATTGTCAAGCTTCAGCAAGCTTACTTTCAAAAATTTCAATTAATGAAAATAAGTCTAAAATTAATGAATTGTGCGACGACGCAAAACATTATTTTGAGGGAAACGTTGAAAATATTGAAAAAAAATGGAAACTGCTCAATAAAATATTTAATGATAAAAATTTATCTCGTAAAGAATGTATTTTATTACCTTTTAAAACAATAAAAAAAATAGTATCAAAATAATTTCATGGGTAATTTAAAACAATCTTTTATTGCAGGATTATTTTCTATCATTACTATAGGTATTTTAACTTTACTAACTTATAAAACTGAATTCGGAATTTTCCTTGTTGCGTCTTTTGGATCATCAATGGTTTTATTGTATGGATATCCTGAAAGCCCCTTTGCCCAACCGAAAAATGTTTTTTTTGGACATCTGGTAACTGCAGTTGTAGGAATGTTTTTTTTATATTTAATTCCTTTGCCATTATTTATAATTATACCATTAGCAGTTGGTTTTGGAGTGGGTCTTATGATATTGCTAAACGTAACTCATCCGCCAGCAGGTGGAAATCCAATTATAGTTATCATGGGTAGTGTCTCATTAGACTATTTGTTAAGCCCAATAATTTCAGGATCAATAATTATTCTAGTTTTTGCCATCATAATTAATAGATTTATACTTAAAAAGAGTTATCCAAAATCAAAATAATTTGTTTGCTAGCGACATTAAAATAATGTTAGATGTCTCAAAATAAATTAATGATCGAAAGTAACGCAGGAGAATAAATGAAAATATTATGTGTATTATATGATGATCCAAAAGGAGGAATGCCTAAGTCATATCCGCTTCAAGATCTTCCTAAACTAGAAAAATATCCAGATGGAATGACTCTACCTTCGCCGAAAGGAAGAGATTTTAATCCAGGGGAGTTATTAGGATGTGTTTCGGGAGAATTAGGATTAAGAAAATTTTTAGAAAGTAATGGACACGAACTAGTAGTTACTAATAGTAAAGATGGAGATGGATGTGAGGCAGATAAGCATATCGTTGATGCCGATATAGTAATTTCTCAACCCTTTTTTCCGTATTACTTAACTAAAGAAAGAATTGCTAAAGCTAAAAACTTAAAGATGGCTATTACAGCCGGAATTGGCTCTGATCACGTAGATTTACAAGCAGCTATGGATAACAAAATAGATGTAGTTGAAGTAACTTTTTGTAATTCAAGATCTGTTGCTGAACACATCGTGATGATGATTGTATCAATGGTTAGAGATTATCACAACCAGCATAGAATTGTTAATGAAGGTGGATGGAACATAGCAGATGCTGTGCAAAGATCTTATGATGTCGAAGGAATGCACATTGGAACTGTTGCTGCTGGCCGTATCGGTTTAGATGCATTAAGAAAAATGAAACCATTTGATGTACACTTACATTATTTTGATAGACATAAATTACCTGATAGTGTTGAAAAAGAATTAAACTTAACATTTCATGATTCAGTAGAGTCTATGGTTAAAGTTTGTGATGTCGTAACTATAAATTGTCCTCTCCATCCTGAGACTGAGAACTTATTTGATGATGCAATGATAAGCAAAATGAAAAAAGGTGCTTATATTGTAAACACTGCAAGAGGTAAAATTTGTAATCGTGATGCAATTGCAAAGGCACTGAAGAGTGGTCAACTAAGTGGTTACGCTGGAGACGTTTGGTTTCCACAGCCAGCTCCAAATGATCATGTATGGAGAACAATGCCTAACCATGGGATGACACCTCATACTTCTGGAACATCTTTGTCAGCTCAAACAAGATATGCTGATGGTGTAAGAGAAATCTTAGAATGTTTCTTTGAAGGAAAAGAAATTAGAGATCAATATCTTATCGTCAAAGATGGACAATTAGCTGGAATGGGCGCTCACTCTTATAGTAAAGGATCTGCGACGGGTGGTTCTGAAGAGGCAGCTAAATATAAGAAAAAATAAATCATTCTTTTAATTATTAAAGGTAAGCTACTTAAAGTAGCTACCTTTAATAACCTAGACTGAATTCCCAATTTTTGTATAAATCTCTAGTCATGAGATTTTTATTATTTATATTTTTAAACTTAATAATTACAAATTCAGTATTGGCAACTGAGAAAAGTAAAGCGTATTTTGCAGGTGGTTGTTTCTGGTGTATGGAAGAGTCTTTTGAAAAATTAGCAGGTGTTGAGAAAGTAATTTCAGGATACTCTGGAGGAAAAACTGAAAATCCAACCTATAAAGAAGTCACTTATGGAAATACAGGTCACCTTGAAGTTGTTGAGGTAATTTATGATGCAAGTTTAATATCTTACGAAGAATTACTTAAAAATTTTTGGCTCAATATTGATCCATTTGATCCTTATGGTCAGTTTTGTGACAAAGGTTATAGCTACAGATCTGCAGCTTTTTATACAAATAAAAAAGAAAAAGATTTGATTGAAAAAGATATTAAAATGCTAGAAAAAAAATTTAATAAAAAGGTTGTTACTTATATTAAAGAATTTGAAAAATTTTATATAGCTGAAGATCGTCATCAAGATTATTATCAAGTATATTTTCTTAATTATTTAAAATATAAAAAAGCCTGTAGAAGAGAAGAGATTTTAAATAGAATTTGGAAAATGTAGCGATTTATGAAAAATAATATTAATTGGAATTTTGATAACACATATTCCAAATTGCCTGAGTCATTTAGAGAAAAAATTAATCCAGTAAAAGTTAAAGATCCTAAACTGATTTTATTAAATGAGTCTTTGGCCAAGGATCTAAATTTGGACTTTTCTCAAATAAGTCAGTCTAAATTATCAGCCTTATTTACAGGAAACGAATTACCAGAAAATAGCAATTCGATCGCCCAAGCTTATGCAGGTCATCAATTTGGACATTTTACAATGCTTGGTGATGGTAGAGCAGTTTTAATTGGAGAACATGTATCTAAAAATAATCATAGATACGATATTCAATTTAAAGGCTCAGGAAAAACTGCTTTTTCAAGAAATGGAGATGGAAGAGCAGCATTAGGGCCTATGTTAAGAGAATATGTAATTAGTGAAGCAATGTATGCCTTAAATATACCAACGACGCGGAGTCTGGCGGTAGCAAAAACTGGAGAAAATGTAATTAGAGAGACACAATTAGAAGGTGCTATACTCACCAGAGTAGCATCAAGTCATATTAGAGTAGGAACTTTTCAGTATATTGCAGCGAGAAATAAAAAAGACATTATAAAGATCATCGAGTTCATGCTGTAAATTTTCCAGGAGATCCATATCCAATTCATATAGATGCAACCTTCACACCAATAAAAGAAGGATTGATTATTAATAATCCCCAAAGGAGATTACCTAAAGAACAAAGAAAATTATTTGAAAATAATGGTTGGGAAATTATAGATGCTGCACAACCAGCTCATAACGAACCACCACCACTTTGTTATTCGTCTGTTTGGCTTTCTATGAATGTTTTGGTATTAGACCCGAAGACAGTTTGTGTTGAGAAAAGTGAAAAATATCAAGCAGAGCAACTCGATAAACTAGGTATGGAAGTAATTCCAGTAGATTTAAGAGATGCCTATGCTTTTGGTGGTGGTCTTCATTGTTGTACTGCTGATGTTTATAGAGAGAGTGAATTTAAAGATTATTTTCCTAAACAATAAAAAAAATATGATTTAATTAGCTAGGATTTTTTTTTAAAAAATCAATATATTGTAATACTTCATTTAATTTATCGTCTGGAATATCTTTATAACTTGCATTGAATTTATTTTTTACACAAATTGCTACATGAGCATAAGGATTTCTTCCTTTAGGATGATTAGGATGATCAGGTAATTGACCTACCAAATAATCACCAGCTTCCTGAATAATTTTCCAGAGTTTACTTGCGTTTTCTTTGTTCATAAATCCCAAGTTCTTGATTTATGTAAATCTAGCATAGTCTTTGGAATAAAATAAAAGGAAAGAATTTTTAGATCTAGTTTTCTTTTGATTTATCTATATTAAAATTTTCTAATCCACTTGATGAACTTTTGAGATTTTTATCAATTTCCTCATATCTCGCTCTTTTTTCTATTTCTTTTTGAATTAGTCTTTGTTCTCGTCTAATTTCTTCTTGTTCTTTTTGCTTTCTTTCTCTATCAAATT
>CACOKN010000014.1 GCA_902627805.1 uncultured Pelagibacteraceae bacterium | reverse complement strand
ATCATCTATATATAATTCAATTTCTTTTTTATTTTTTTCACTATCACTTACAATTAAAGCAACTAAATAAGTTTTTTTGTCTCCATAAACAAAACTTTGTTTAATTTTTTCGTCAAGACACAATAAATTTTCAATTTTTGAGGGTGAAATGTTATCACCACCAGAATTTACAATAATTTCTTTTTTTCTGTCAGTAATTTTCAAATTTCCTTCTTTTGTAATTTCACCTATGTCTCCTGTGTGTAACCAACCATTTTCAAGTATATCGTCTGTTTCCTTTTTCATGTTCCAGTAACCAAGCATTACATTTTCACCTTTGACTAGAATTTCACCATCTTGAGCAATCTTCACCTCATTAGTTTTAAAAGGAGGTCCAACTGTATCAATCTTGATTTTTTCAGGTATATTGCAACTTACTACTGGGGATGCTTCTGTAAGGCCATAACCTTGTAAAGTTGGCAGTCCGATAGAATTCAAAAATTCACCAATTTTTTGATCTAAAGCACCCCCTCCAGAAACAAAAGCCCTTAAATTTCCACCAAACTGTTTTTTAATTTTTCGTCTTACTAATTTTTCACATAAATAATTTAATATTTTTTCTCTAAAGCTCAAATTCTCATTATTTAGTTTTTTTATTCCAAGCGAAATCGTCGAAGAAATCAATTGTTTCTTGAGACCTGTTTGCTTTGAAAAATTAATTGAAATCTTGCTGTACAAATTTTGATAAAATCTAGGTACAGCAGTCATTATAGTTGGTTTAGCAACTGACATATTAGATAATAATTTTTCTAAACTTTCAGCATAATAAATCTTTGCTCCTAATGTGATTTGAACAAATTGAACAGCATGTTCATATGAGTGAGACAAAGGTAGCCAGGTCAAAAAAACAGGCTCACTATCTTTAACTAACGAATTCAAGATTTCTTTCGCACCCTCACAATTGGATAAAATACCCCCATGACTCAGCATTACACCTTTGGGGTTACCAGTTGTTCCAGATGTGTAGATGATACAAGCAAGATCTTTTCTTTCAATATTTTGGTTAAAGCTTGAATGATCATAAGTTTCTTCTTTAGAGAATCTTTCAAGAATACTTTCTATACTATCAATCTGGTCATTTATATTTTCTATTGATAAAACTTTTATTTTATCTGAAATGAATTTATCTATTTTTTTTAATTGAGTATTATTTGAGACAATACAAATTTTTGGATTACAATCGTTAATTATATATTCATAATCTTTCTCGGAGTAAGTTGTAAATAAAGGAACTGTCACCCCACCAGCGTTCATTATGGCTATATCAGAAATAAGCCATTCAGGTCGATTTTCAGATAATAAAATGCATCTATCTCCTTTAGATAAGTTTTTTCTTAAATATTCAGATAAAATTTGAATATTTGCTTCAACTTGTTTCCAGGTTATAAAATCTTTTTTGTTATCCTTTAACCACTTTAAAAATGGCTTGTCAGAAGTAGAGTTTAACTCTTCATACTTAGTGAAAAAAAGTTCTACTAAACTGTTAATTTTACTTAATTCCATAATTTGGTGGGCGAAGAGAGAATCGAACTCTCACTTCTTGCGAAACACGATTTTGAGTCGTGCGCGTCTACCAGTTCCGCCATTCGCCCTAATTCTTTAATAATTTATTAAATAGTATAAGAACTAAAATTATATTAAAACCAAAAAATGTTTAAATGTCTTTACAAAAAATGTTTGGATTTAGCGGCTCACAAAAGTTCTAAATATTATTTGGCAATAGTGTCTTTTATTGAAAGTTCATTTTTTCCTATTCCTCCAGATGTAATGGTTATCCCAATGGTAATATCAAAAAAAAATGATTTTATTAAAATCTTTCTAATAACTACAATTTTTTCAGTTATGGGTGGTATGCTAGGTTATTTAATTGGTGCGTTCTTTTTTGAATTTGGAACACACATCATGAGTTTTTATGGCTATGAGGATAAGTTATCTAAGATTCAAGAAAGCTTAGTTAATAGTGATGGGTTTTATGCTTGGTTGGGAGTACTTTTTTTAGCTGGTTTTACTCCTCTTCCATATAAAGTTTTTACAATTGCAAGCGGCCTGATAGGATTTAACTTTTTAATCTTTCTTTTTATAAGTTTAATTTCCCGAGGATTAAGATTTTTCATCGTATCATATCTTTCTTATAAGTTCGGTGATTTATTTGATGTATATATGAATAAGCATGGGTCAAAATGGTTTACAATAATTGGAATATTAATTGTTATTATTGGCTTAATAATTTATCTGATTTTTAAATCTCATGTTTAATCTTAAAGCTGAAATTTACTTGAGAATAATTTTTTTATTTAGTTTAATAGCTTTAATTTCTGCTTATTTTATAGAACATGTTCTAGGCCACCAACCATGTAATTTATGTTTGATAGAGAGAATCCCTTATGGGTTAAGTATAATTTTAATATCTTTAATGTTTATTATAAAAAAAAATGAAAATTTCTTTATTTTGCTTTTAATACTAACTTTTATTTTTTCTTTTTTTATTTCATTGTATCATTTTGGTATAGAACAAGGCATTTTTCAAGAATCAACTGTTTGTGGAGTAAAAAACTTTTCTGAAAATATAAGTAAAGAGGAACTACTAAATAAACTAAGTGAAAAGACTATAAGCTGTAAAGATGTGACATTTAGGATTTTAGGATTATCACTTACTACAATTAATATTGTAATAAGTATATTATTTATTATAACCCTAGCGAAAATTTTTACTAAATATGAAAAAAAAAACAGATAGTAGAGTTGAAGAATTTATTAGAGTTGACCATGCAGGTGAAAGAGGTGCTGTCAAAATTTATGAGGGTCAGTTATTAGCTTTAAATACAATTGTTAAGAATGATAATCTAAAAAAAACAATTGAAGATATGAAAGAACATGAAATTGAGCATTGTCAATTTTTTGAAAACGAAATAAAAAAAAGAAATATTGAGCCAACAAAATTTTTACCATTGTGGGATCTGCTAGGTGTAGGTTTGGGTTTTGGGTCTACTATTCTTGGGAAAAAAGCAGCTATGCTATGTACTGCCTCCGTTGAAGAAGTAATAGATAAACATTACCAAGATCAAATAAATCAACTTGGTCCTGAAGAAAAAAATCTTAAAAAGAAAATTATAAAATTCAGAGAAGACGAACTCCATCATAAAGATATAGCCTATGAAAAAGGAGCTACTAAAAAAGGAATTTACTCAATTATGGATAAGATAATAAAAACAGGTTCAAAAATAGCAATTCGAATATCAGAAAAAATATAAAACTTAAGCTTCTAATTCAACATCCCAATATAAATAATCCATCCAACTTTTATGTAAATAATTTGGGGGAAAATTTTTTCCATTACGATGTAAGTCTTCTGTAGAGGGTTGATAGGGGTATTGCGTCAATTTCATGCCCGATAATTTTAATAGCTTGCCTCCTTTTTTAACATTACAAGCTGAACATGCTGTAACAACGTTATCCCAATTTGTTTCTCCACCTTTTGATCTAGGCAATAAATGATCAAAAGTTAATTCCTCGTTGCCACCACAATACTGGCAGCAAAACTTATCTCTAAGAAAAACATTAAATCTTGTAAAACTTGGTTTAGATTGAGGAACAATATAATCTTTTAGAGCAATTACACTAGGCAATTGCATATTAAATGAAGGACTTCTCACTACACGATCGTAATTACTGACTATAATTACACGATCTAAAAAAACTGATTTCACAGTATCTTGCCATGACCATAGCGATAGAGGATAATAGCTCAATGGTCTATAATCAGCGTTTAAAACTAGTGCAGGACATTTTTCTAGTGAAACATCTTGATCAATAAAATTATTCATAACAAATTTTAACTTAAATAAAAATTTTTTTCAATATTTAGAAATTACTAAATTTTTTTAAGATATAATTCAATGCAATACTTGAAGCATTTATAGGAATATGATGGTCACAATTTTTTATAAGATGCGTCTCAATGTCTATATTATTTCTCATAAAAAAATCTTTTGCCTCTAACATAAAATTTGGTGAGACAACTTGATCAGAATCACCATGAATAAGTAAAATACTTGATGAGTTTTTTTTTCTCAATTTCAAATTCTTTTCATCAATAATTTTTCCAGAAAAACCCACGACACAATTGAAAGGTTTTTCAGAGGTAAGTCCTAAGTTTATTGACATCATGCAACCTTGGCTAAAACCAGATAAACAGATTTGATTATTTTCAAAATTAAATTCTTTTTTAATTTCGTCAATAAATTTTGATAATCTTTTTTCAGCCTTTAAAGCTTGATCCAAAATATAATCTGGATCATCACTGCTTAAATCAAACCACTGATATCCATTTGGATTTATACTGCATGGCTCATGACCATTAGGACAAATAAAAATAGTATTAGGTAAATGTCTTTTCCAGTTCAATGAGAGCATACTGATATCCTTACCATCACCGCCATAACCATGAAGTAAGATAATAGCATTTTTAATCTTAGTATTAGCCTCTGGTTTGACCATTACTGAATCTAGGCAAAATGTCATAGTGTGTGAATTATGTTTTTTTATTTTTAAAACACCCTACAATACCTTCATGTTATCTGGAATAGTAGTTAAAATATTATCTATAGTTTTGTTAATGGCGGTTGGTATTGTTTTAATTCTTGGTATCGGAACTTTATTTAAAGGTGGTGAAACCAGCAAAAAATATTCTAATAAACTAATGCAGTTAAGAGTTTTGCTCCAATTTATTGCAATAATTGCTTTGGTAGGTTTTGCATATTTTTTCAAAAATTAGTTATAACTAGCCAACCATTCAACAAAATTTTTTTCCTTAAAATCAATTGACCCAACAATTCTTGCAAACTCATATCCATCCTTGTTTATCAAAATTGTGGTGGGCACCCCTCTTAGCCCAAACTTTTTCGCTAAGGTAATTGGTGAGTCAAAATATATCTTAAGATTATCAATACCTAAATCCTCAAAAAATTTAGAAGCTTTTTCTAAATTATCCTGACCAACGTTAATCGGAAATATTTTTAAATTGTTTAAATTTTTTTGAGATTGCAATTGATCAAGAGATGGCATTTCCTCTTTACATGGGACACACCAAGTTGCCCAAAAATTGAGTAAAACCAAATTGCCTTTAAATTGATCAAGTTGAATTTCATTACTCTGATCATCTAAAAACATTAATCCATCATATTTTTTTAGCTCTTTATTGATAACAAGATTTTTTATGTCTTTGATTTCTGCTGCAAAACAATTAGATATTAAAAAAGCAAATATTATTAAAAATCTCATGTTAAATAGGTATAATTAATTATCATGTCGAAAAATAAAAACAACCAGGCAATATGGGGCAATAGAATAAAAAAAAACACTTCATCAATTTTCCAAAAAGTGGGAAGTTCTATAGATGTTGATAAGAGACTATATAAAGAGGATATAATTGGATCTATTGCACATGTTGAAATGTTATTTAAACAAAAAATTATTACTTTTAAAATAAAGAATAAGATTGTTTATGGTTTAAATAAAATCAAAAAAGAAATAACAAACAAAAAATTTGAATTTAATAAAAAGTATGAGGATATTCATATAAATATAGAAAAAAGACTTTTCGAGATAATTGGTGAAGATGCGGGTTTTATTCACACAGCACGATCAAGAAATGATCAAGTGATTACAGACTTGAAAATTTGGATAAAATCATCATCGAAAGAAATTGATATTTTATTAGATACTATCATTAAAAGTGTATTAAGAGCAGCAGAAAAAAATATATATACTCTAATGCCTGGATTTACTCATTTAAAAAATGCTCAACCAGTTTCATTCGGCCACTATTTGATGGCTTATGTTGAAATGTTTAAAAGAGATAAAAAGAGATTCATAAATAACCAAGATAGTTTAAATGAAAATCCTTTAGGTGTTGCCGCTTTAACTGGAACCTCTTTTAATATTGATAGAAATTACACTACAAAAAAACTTGGATTTACAAAACCAACTAATAACTCAATAGATACAATTTCTGACAGGGATTTTGTGCTAGATTTTCTTTACTCCATTTCAGTCTGTTCCATGCATATTTCTAGAATAGCTGAGGAACTTATCATATGGAACTCTGATGCTTTCAAGTTAATAAATTTATCAGATAAACTTGTAACTGGTTCTTCGATAATGCCACAAAAAAAAAATCCAGATTTATTGGAATTTTTACGAGGAAAGTCTGGAATTATTTATGGTAATTTGTTTTCTATGCTTACAGTTTTAAAAAGTTTACCTTTATCTTACTACAAAGATCTTCAAGATGATAAAGAAATCGTTTTTAAATCCAATGATACGCTTCAAAATTGTTTAAAGATACTTGATGAGATTCTTAAAAATTTTACGCCAAATAAAAAACAAATGCTAGAATTAGCTAACACAGGGCATTTGACTGCAACTGATCTTGCAGATTATCTCGTAAAAAATCACTCAATGCCATTCAGAAAAGCATATAAAGTGACTGCTAATATTGTAAACTTTGCTGAAAAAAAGAAAAAAAATCTCGATCAATTAACACTGGCTGAACTTAAAAAAATTGAACCAAAACTATCAAATGATGTATTAAAAGTGTTTGATTTAAAGAATTCTGTAAATTCTAAGAAATCATATGGTGGAACATCTTTTGATAATATTAAAAAAATGATATTGAAATATAAAAGAAAAAAATGAAAAAAAAAATTATTTTAGCAATAATTGTATTTTCTACATTGATCGCTTGTGGAAAAAAAGGAGACCCAATCTATAAAGAATCTCAAAGTAATTCAAAAATACCAAGCTACCTTCTAAGTAAAGCTTAATGAGATTTTTAAATAGTAAACTTAAGATTGAAAATACAATCCTGCAAAATATTGCTAAAAAATATGGAACACCCGCATATTGCTACTCGTATAAACAACTTAGAGAAAATATAAATGATTTTAAAAAAAATTTTAAATCCATATCACCATTAATTTGTTTTGCTATAAAATCAAATACTAACTTAAATTTAATAAAAGAAATAAAAAAATTTGGACTTGGGGCAGATGTTGTATCAATGGGTGAATTAATGTTAGCTCTTAAGGCTGGAATTAGTCCTAGGAAGATTGTTTTTTCAGGAGTTGGTAAGACTTCAAGAGAAATTAATTTTGCAATTGATAAAAATATTTTATTAATTAATTCAGAGTCCAAAAGCGAAATCATAGAAATTGATAAAATTGCTAAAATAAAAAAAAAACAGGTTAATATTGGTATTAGATTAAACCCAAATACCGATGCGAAAACTTTGAGCCAAATATCGACAGGTAAAAAAGATAATAAATTTGGAGTTAATGATAAAACATTTTTTGAACTTGTAAGATATTGTAAGAATTCTAAAAATATTAATTTGAAATGTTTAAGTGTTCATATTGGAAGTCAAATTTTAGATCATAAACCATATGAAAAAATGTTAAGAATATTAGATAAAATCATTAAAAAAACTCAATATAAATTTGATTTTATTGACCTTGGGGGAGGTATGGGCATCCCATACAGTAATGATAAAAAACTAAATTATAAAAAATATCATTCAGCAATTAAAAAATTTTTAAAAAATAAAAAATCTCAGATTATATTTGAGCCAGGTAGATCAATAGTCGGCAATACAGGAGTTTTAATATCAAAAGTAATTTACATAAAAGAGAGTTATAAAAAAAATTTTGTAATTATAGATGCTGCTATGAATGATTTAATGAGACCCGCACTTTATGGTGCAGTACATCGCATCTTACCTCTGTTAAAAAGAGGTAAAAAATCAAAAAAAATTTATGAATTTGTTGGCCCAATTTGCGAAAGCACAGACAAGTTTACGACCATAAAAAATTTTCAAGAACTAAAAGAGAAAGATTTTATCGCAATTTGCGATGTAGGTGCTTATGGTATATCACTCAGTTCTAATTATAATCTTAGACCCAAGCCTATAGAGATATTAATTAATGGATCTAAAATAAAAGTAGTTAAAAAAAGACAAAAGCACCATGAGATAATTTAGCTTTTGATAATTAATGATAAGAAACTTTTTATTTTCAATTTTCTTTTTTTTAGGAATAATTCTAATTTCAATTATTTTTCTGCCGGGGTTAATCTTACCACAAAAATTTACACTTTTTGGTGGGAAATTAATGGGTTATTGGGCTGCTATTTGTTTAAAAATTTTCTTATCCACAAAAATCATCATTAAAGGTAAAGAAAATTTAATTAAAAATGAAAAATTTTTTATTGCTTCCTCTCATCAATCCATGTTTGAAACTTTTTTCCTACAAACGATTTTTAATTCTCCTGTATTTATCTTAAAAAAAGAATTACTTATGATACCTATTTTTGGGTGGTACTTAAAAAAAATAGGATCAATTTCTATCAAAAGAAATAGGGTATCAAAAGAAAATATAAATTTTTTTGAAAATATTTCTAAAATAATTTCAAACACAGATCGTCCAATAATAATTTTTCCTCAGGGAACTCGAGTATTACCCCACGAACAACCTCCATTTAAAAAAGGTGCATCAAGGATTTATGAAGAATTGAAAATAAAATGCCAACCGGTTGCTATTAATTCTGGTTACGTTTGGCCGAAAAAAGGAAAAAAAGATGTTAATAAAACAATTACAATTTCAATTTTGAAACCTATCAAACCTGATTATTCCAAGGAGGAATTTTTAGGGATTTTAGAGAAAACTATATATTCTGAACTTGAATTACTAAATTAACCTTTCATAGGCATAACTACAAAAATACTATCAAAATCACCAGGATCTTTGATAAGCGCAGGTGAACCTGAATCATTTAAAAACATCTCAATATTATTTCCATCTAATTGTGAAGCAACATCCATCAGATATTTAGAATTAAAACTAATTTCCAAATCATGATCAAATTTCACTACAAGAGATTCTTTTCCATCACCGCTGTTGGTATTATTTACAGACAAATCTAATTTATCTTTACTTAAATTAAATTTAACACCATCTTTTTTATCAAGTGATACTGAAGCTACTCTATCCACCGAACTTTGAAAAATTTTAAGATCAATTTCTAATTTTTTTTGATTATTTTTTGGGATTACTTGAATGTAATTAGGAAATTTTCCATCTATCAGCTTAGAAATTAAAATACTATTATTTAATTCAAATTTTATCTTAGATTTCATATTTGAAATTTTTACGTCACCATCATAATTTTCTAACAATGAACTTAATTGATAAATAGTCTTTTTAGGTAATATAATTGGTTCAAAAATTTTTTTTTCATTTAATCTGAGTTTAGAAATAGACATACGATGACTATCAGTTGATACTGCAGTTAAATAATTTTTATCCTCAACCTCTGTTTGATGAAAATAAATTCCACTTAAATAATGTCTGGTCTCATCATTTGACACAGAAAATTTACATTTATTGAGCAGCTTTAAAAGATCTTTTGATTTAAGGCTAAATTCATTTTCATTAAAATTTTCATCTGTTAAAGGAAATTCTGTAGCAGGCATACAATTTAAATTAAAAATAGATTTTTCTGATTCTAGATGAAGTTTGCTATTGTCTGTTAAAGTCAAATTTATTTTTTTTCCTGATGATAGTTTTCTTACAATATCATACATGGTAGACGACGTAGTGGTTGTTTTTCCCTCTTCTATGACTTCAACATTATTTATTTGATTAATAAATATTAAGTCTAAATCCGTTGCAGTTATAGTGAGTTTTGAATTTTGTGCATCAAGTAATATGTTTGACAATATTGGAAGCGTACTTCGTTTTTCTATAACTCCTTGACAATAATTTAATGCTTGCTGTAGGTCTTGTTGGTTTACATTAAATTTCATTTTCTTTATTGCTGTATAATATTTGGTTTTTTAGTTTATCTATATTTGCAATCATATCTGGGTCTTTTTCTTTTAATTTTTCAATAGTTTTAACTGAGTGAATTATAGTTGTGTGATCTCTATTTGAAAACTCTCTACCAATTTCAGGCAGAGATTTTGAAGTTAAAATTTTTGTCAGATAAATTGCTGTTTGCCGTGGTCTCACTAGGTATCTAGATCTTCTTGATGAAAGCATTTCATTTTTACTAATCTTAAAAAATTTACACACAATAGTTTGAATGAGATCAATAGTTACTTTATTTTCATTTAAATTAAGTAAATCTTTTAATATAACTTTTGTCTCAGCTAAATTTGGTATTTTATTATAAATTCTTGAAAAAGATATAATTCTATTTATTGCACCCACCAACTCTCTTACACTCGTTGTGATTTTAATACTAATAAAATCTTTAATTTCCTCTGGTATAGTAAAATTTTCAGGATACAAATTGTTTAAATCACTTATTTTACTTTCAATGATTTTTTTTCTAAGTGCTAAATCAGTATTTTGAATATCCACAACTAAACCTCCGGCAAATCTCGACTTTATTCTCTCCTGAATTCTTGACAACTTATTAGGAGATCTATCAGCAGAAATTATAATTTGAGACCCTTTATCTAATAATGCATTAAAAGTATGAAAAAATTCTTCTTGCATTGCCTCTTTACCATTCATGAATTGTATATCATCAATTAACAAAATATCTGTATTACGAAAATACTCTTTAAATTTAACCATATCATTAGATTTGATTGATTTTACAAATTGATACATAAAACGTTCTGCCGATATAAACATAACCTTGTTATCCTTTTTTAAGTGATAACCAATTGCATTTAAAAGATGTGTCTTACCCATTCCAACACCACCATAAAGATAAAGTGGATTATAATGTGAAATATTCTCTGAAACTTTTACAGAAGCTTCGTATGCTAACTTATTACTGGAACCAGTGATAAAGTTATCAAAATTTTTGTTAGGATCTATGCGATTATATTGTAAATAAGAGTCTTTTATGAAAGAAACATTTTCTTTATTTTCTAGAATATTATTTTTATTTTTATCCTGAATTGAATTAAGTTTATTTTCAGTGATTCTGAATTCAATACGAATAATTTCTTTTTTATAATTTTTTATAATTTTTAAGATTTGATCTAAATATCTAGACGTAATCCAATCACGAATGAATCTAGTAGGTACAGATAATAAGATATAATTATTGATTTCCTCGACAAAAGTTATTTTTTTAAGCCAACTCTCATAAATATCTAGTCCTAATTTATTTTTCATTTCAGCTTGAACTAAACTCCAATTAAGAATATCGGATTTAGAATCTTTTAAACTGTTATTATTTATAGA
>CACOKN010000013.1 GCA_902627805.1 uncultured Pelagibacteraceae bacterium | reverse complement strand
ATTAGCCGGTGAGGTCAGAGGACCAGAAATTGAAAAAGATGTTTTAATCAATAAGGTAAGAGGGTGCATTAAAGACATTGGATATGATCAAGATGGTTTTACTTGGAAAGAAGCTACTAAAATAGAAAGTCATCTTCATTCACAGTCAAGTGACATTGCTATGGGTGTAGACTCTTCGGGGAATAAAGATGAGGGTGCAGGAGATCAAGGTATTATGTTTGGTTATGCCTGTAATGAAACCGATGCTTTAATGCCAGCACCAATTCATTTTTCTCATAAAATTTTAAGGTTAATGGCGGAAGATAGGAAATCAGGTAAATTAAAAAACATAGAACCAGATTCTAAAAGTCAAGTAACTTTTGAATATGAAAATGGTAAACCATCAAAAGTTAAATCAGTTGTAATATCTTCTCAGCATACTGCAAATGTTAATCAAGAACAGGTAAGAGAGTTATTGAGACCATATTTGATTAATTCTATACCAAAAAATTTTTTAGAAGATTTTAATGAGAATGAATTTTATGTTAACCCAACTGGAAATTTTGTAATAGGTGGTCCTGATGGAGATTGTGGTTTAACAGGCAGAAAGATTATCGTAGATACCTATGGTGGTGCTGCGCCACATGGTGGAGGAGCTTTCTCAGGAAAAGACCCAACCAAAGTAGATAGGTCTGCAGCTTATGCAGCGAGATACATCGCCAAAAATGTTGTTGCATCGAAAATTGCTGATAAATGTTTGATACAATTGGCTTATGCAATTGGTGTTTCAAAACCATTATCTATCTATGTAAATCTTTTTGATAATGATTTAGATAAAAATAAATTTGTTGAAGATAAGATTAAAGAAAGTTTTGATCTTAGCCCAAGAGGAATAAGAGAGATGTTGGGGCTTAATAAACCTATATATGAAAAAACATCTGCATATGGGCATTTTGGAAGAGACCCAGATAAAGAAGGTGCTTTTTCTTGGGAAAATACCAACAAATCTGACATTTTCTTAAAATAGTTTTTATTGAAAAATAAAAAAAAACTTTTATATATTCATCAACATTGTTAAATTATCAAAATGGGCTTTGGCCCATTTTTTTTTGGAGTAAACAAAATTATGTTAAATAAAAGAGCAGATAAACTTGAACTATTAAGAATTGCAGAAGCAGTAGCTTTAGAAAAATCAATCGATAAAGACCTTATAATTAGTTCGATGGAAACTGGAATTGCCAAAGCAGCAAAATCTAAATTTGGCCAAGATAATGAGATTAAGGTTGTGATTAATAGAGATAACGGCGATATCGAAATTTTTAGAAAATTGATAGTTACAGAAAATCCAGAAAATACAAATACTGAGATCAAACTAGAGGATGCAATTATATTGAATGAGACTAATAAAGACAAGGTGATCGGAGATGAAGTTTTACAACCATTACCCTCATTTGATTTTGGAAGAATAGCTGCCCAAACGGCTAAACAAGTAATTAATTTTAATGTCAGAGAGGCAGAGCGAGAAAGACAATTTAATGATTTTATTGATAAAAAAGATTCAATATTAAGTGGAATAGTGAAAAGATTAGAGTTTGGAAATGTAATCGTAGATCTTGGAAGAACGGAAGCAATAATTCAAAAAAATGAAATTATACCAAGAGAGAATATAAAAGCCGGAGATAGAATTAAAGCTTATTGTTTTGATGTAAGACGAGAGCCCCGGGGTCAACAAATTTTTTTATCAAGAGCTCATCCCAAGTTTATGGAAAAACTTTTTGTTCAAGAAGTTCCCGAAATTTATGATGGTCTGATTGAAATTAAATCATCTTCTAGAGATCCTGGGAGTAGAGCAAAAATTTGTGTTAAAGCGGTTGATACATCATTAGATCCAGTTGGAGCTTGTGTAGGAATGAGAGGATCAAGAGTACAAGCAGTTGTTAATGAATTACAAGGTGAAAAAATTGATATTGTAAATTGGTCTGAGGATCCTGCAATATTAGTATCTAATGCTTTATCCCCAGCTGAAGTGCAAAGAGTAAATGTAGATTTAGAAAGAAAAAAATTAGATGTGATTCTTACTGAGGAAAATTTAAGTAAAGCTATCGGGAGAAGAGGACAAAATGTAAGACTTGCTACAAAATTATTGAATTTTGAAATAAATATTATGACAGATGCAGAGGATTCAGAAAGAAGACAAATAGAGTTTAAGGAGAAAACAGAGAATTTTGTAAAGAATTTAGAGTTAGACGAAACACTTGGACAACTTCTTGTGGCTGAAGGTTATTCCACCATTGACGATATAAAAGATAGTTCGGCAGAAAATTTATTAAAAATTGAGGGCATAGAGGAAGAAACTGCAAAAGCTCTTATAGAGAGAGCAAAAGAGTTTCATCAAAAAGATCAAGAAGATATTTCTGAAAGGATTAAAGAATTAGGTTTGGATGACGGACTAATTAATTTAAAGGGGTTAACTCCTGGAATGTTGGTCACCCTAGGTGATCAAAAAATCCTTACACTGCAAGATTTTGCCGATCTAGCATCAGACGAGCTAACCGGTGGATATGATGTAGTGAAAGGTGAAAGAGTAAAAATTCAAGGTTACTTAGAAGATTTTGCTTTATCAAAAGAAGAAGCAGATGAACTTATTATGTCTGCGAGAAAAATTATTTATGAAGATTGAGAGATGAGCTATGGAAAAAAAAACAAAATTAACAATATCAGGTGGCATAGCCAAAAAGTCTATCAAAAATATAGATAAAGCAAAAAACCTTGGAAAGAATTCTGTAATAATCGAAAAGCAAACTGGTAAATTTACTAGTAGAGATGGCTCATTAAAATCAAATCCACCAAAGATCAAAAATAACTTTACTAGCAACAAAGGTACTTATGGTAAATCAAATTACACTCCTAAATCACCGCCTCTAACAAGTGATTTCGAAAGACGTAAATTAGCTGAGCAAAGAGCTACCAAAAGACTTAAAGAGGAAAATGAAAATAAGAACAAAAGATCTTTAAAATCTAATACCAAAAAAAGAGAATTAAAATTAACAGTTTCTCGAGCTTTGAGCGATCAAATTGAAGCAAGAGAGAGAAGTTTAGCATCCGTAAAAAGAGCAAGACAAAAAGAAAATAGAAATTTAACTAAAGAGGAAGTTCAAGAAAATTTAAAGCCCATCAAAAGAGACATAAATATTCCAGAAGTTATCACAGTAAGGGAACTTGCAAACAGAATGGCAGAACAATCTAGTAATATCATTAAACATATGTTTGGAATGGGAGTTACTGTAACAATTAATCAAAATCTAGCAGCTGATACTGCGGAGTATTTAGTTAAAGAATTTGGTCACAACCCTATTCGAGAGGAAAAGGCAGAGGAGATAATTCAAAAAATTAAAGCCTCAAGGACTGAAAACTTAAAAAATAGACCACCAATTATTACTGTCATGGGCCATGTGGATCATGGCAAAACATCGGTTTTAGATGTCTTAAGAAGTGCAAATGTAGTATCAGGAGAGTTTGGTGGAATAACTCAACACATTGGCGCTTATCAAATAGACAATCAGTCTAAAAAATTAACATTTATTGATACACCAGGACATGCAGCTTTTACTGAAATGAGAGCAAGGGGATCAAAGCTCACAGATATTGTTGTTTTAGTTGTTGCGGCTGATGATGGTGTAAAACCTCAAACAATTGAATCAATAAAACATGCAAAGGCTGCAAATGTACCAATAGTTGTAGCAATTAATAAATGTGATTTACCTGAAGCTGATCCTAAAAAAATTAAAAATCAATTACTTGAGCATGAGTTAATAGCTGAAGATTTGTCAGGGGACACATTGATGGTAGAGATATCAGCAAAAACTAAATTAAATCTAGATAAACTTATTGAAGCAATTATTCTTCAAGCTGAAATTCTAGATCTTAAAACTGATTTTGAGTCAAAAGCCACAGGGGTTGTTTTAGAATCGAAAATTGACATTGGAAGAGGACCAGTTGCAACAATAATTGTGACTACGGGAACTTTAAAAAAAGGAGATTTTTTTGTAAGTGGTCTAAAATGGGGAAAAATTCGAGCTATTATTAACGATAAGGGAAAAAATATTGATGAAGCTCTTCCATCTTCTCCAGTAGAAATACTTGGAATAAATGGTGCTGCACGAGCTGGAGATGATTTTATAGTTTTAGATGATGAGAAAGAGGCTAAAACTTTGAGTGAAAATAGAGCACAAGAGAGTAAAGATGGTAAAAATCCTTTAACATTTGCCACTCAAGAGTCTGCTTTTTCTAATAAGTCCACTGAAGAATTAAATCTTATAATTAAGTCTGATGTTCACGGATCTTCGGAGGCAATAAAAAATGCCATCAGTCAAATTGAGCATGACGAGGTAAAACCAAAGATAATTTTAGCAGATATTGGAATGGTAACTGAAACAGATGTGACTTTGGCAAAGGCTTCAAATGCAGTTTTGATAGCATTTAACGTAAAGCCAAGCAAGGAAGCTAAAAAACTTGCTGAAAATGAAAAAATAGATATTTCATCATACAATATCATTTATGAAGTTTTAGATTTTGTAAAAAAAAGAATGTCTGGATTATTAACTCCTGATGTAGAAGAGAAAGTAATTGGGACTGCGCAAATTTTAGAAATTTTCAAAGTTTCAGGAGCTGGTAAAGTCGCTGGCTCAAAAGTAACTGAGGGAGAAATCAATAGTAATTCAGATGTAAGAGTAATTAGAGATGGTTCAATAGTTTTTACAGGAAAAGTTGGAAGTTTGTTTAGAGAAAAAAACCAAGTAAAACAGGTTAACAATGGTCAAGAATGTGGAATTGCACTCAAAGATTACATGGATTTTAAAAAAAATGATACAATAGAGGCTTTTAGTGTTACATCTAAAGAGAGGACAATTTAATGGCAGATAGAATAGGTAAACCAATTTCACAGAGACAATTAAGAGTTGGTGAAATGATTAAACAATCTTTAAGCATGATTTTTATAAGAAATGAGGCTAAGGTGCCGAATTTAGAAACAAACACTATAACTGTTACTGAAGTGAGAATGAGTCCAGATTTAAAAATAGCTAAAGCATATGTTCTTCCATTAGGAGGAAAAGATGCAGAAGAAACAATTAACGTTTTGAAAGAGTACTCATTTTTAATTAGAAAAATTTTATCACAAAAAGTGGTTATGAAATTTTTACCAAAATTACTTTTTAGAAAAGATGATTCTTTTGAGTATGCAGAAAAAATAGAAAACTTAATAAAACAAACAAATAAATAGGAAGAAAGAGGCATGAATAAAAAGGCACAAGAATTAGCAATGCATGAAAAAGATACTGGATCGTCGGAAATCCAAATTGCTTTGTTAACAGAAAAAATTGAAACGCTTTCAAAACATATTAAACAATTCAAAAAAGACAAACATTCATCTGTTGGATTATTGAGAGCGGTCAATAGGAGAAAAAAATTGTTAGACTATCTTAAAAGAAATAAGGTAGATTCTTACAAGAATGTCCTGTCGAAATTGAATTTGAGAAAATAAGAGTCAAGACAGATAGAACGGAATGGAACGAAACGAACGAAACGAAACGAAATGGAAATGAAATGTTTAAAGTATATCAGAAGGAAGTTGAAGTAGCAGGTAAGAAGATAAGTTTAGAAACAGGTAAAGTAGCAAGACAGGCGGACGGAGCAATCATCGCAACATGTGGAGAGACAGTCGTTTTAGCAAGTGTCGTTGGAGCAAAAAAAGTCAATCCAGACATGGATTACTTTCCATTATCTGTAAATTATCAAGAAAAATATTACGCAGCTGGAAAAATTCCTGGTGGATATTTTAAAAGAGAAGCAAGACCAACTGAGAGTGAGACATTAATCTCAAGATTAATTGATAGACCGATCAGACCATTGTTTCCAGATGAATTTAAAAATGAAGTTCAGTTGTTACCAACTGTAATTTCTTATGATAAAGAAAATGAAGCAGATATTTTGTCAATAATTGCATCATCTGCAGCTTTAGCTATATCAGGAATGCCATTCATGGGCCCTGTCGGAGCTTCCAGAGTTGGATATATCGACGGCAAATATGTTTTGAATCCATCAAAAACTGAACTTGAAAAATCTAAATTAGATTTAGTTGTTGCTGGTACAAAAGATGCTGTGCTTATGGTTGAGTCTGAAGCGAGCGGGTTAACAGAGGAAGAGATGTTAAATGCAGTAAAATTTGGTCATGAGGGATTTGTTCCAGTGATTAAAATGATAGAGGAACTGGCTAAAGAATGTAGGAAACCTGAGTGGACTGTTGAAAAGAAAGATTTATCTGATGTTAAGAAAAAATTAGAGGAAACATTTACAGAAGATCTTAAAAAAGCATTTGCGACAAGAGATAAACAAGACAGATCAAATCAAATTTCAGAGATTACAGATAAAGCTAAAAAACTTTATGAAGAAGATGAAAATTACACAGATCTAGATGTAAATTCTGAGCTTAAAAAAATAGAAAAATCAATTGTGAGAACAGATATTTTAAAAAATAAAAACAGAATTGATGGCAGAGGACTATCTGATGTAAGACCTATCTCTTGTGAGGTTGGTATTTTACCTAGAACTCATGGTTCTGCTTTATTTACTAGAGGAGAAACACAAGCAATTGTAACAGCTACTTTAGGCACATCTGATGATGAGCAAAGAATTGAAAGTTTAGATGGTTTGCAAAGAGAAAGATTCATGCTTCATTATAATTTTCCTCCTTTTTCAGTTGGAGAAACTGGAAGAATAGGAACTGGTAGAAGAGAAATAGGACATGGCAAATTAGCATGGAGAGCTATTCATTCTTCATTACCATCAAAAGAGTCATTTCCTTATACTTTTAGAGTAGTATCAGAAATAACAGAGTCAAATGGTTCTTCATCAATGGCTACTGTTTGCGGAACTTCTCTAGCGTTAATGGATGCAGGAGTCCCAATAAAAGAACCAGTTGCAGGTATTGCAATGGGATTAATTAAAGAAGGTGATGATTTTAGTGTCTTATCAGATATTTTAGGAGATGAGGACCATTTAGGTGATATGGACTTTAAAGTAGCCGGAACTAAGGATGGAATTACTTCACTTCAAATGGATATTAAAATTACTGGCATTACATTTGAAATCATGGAGCAAGCTTTAAGCCAAGCTAAGGATGGAAGAGTTCATATTTTAGGTGAAATGAATAAAGCACTATCGGCTTCAAGAGCAGACGTTGGAAAACACACTCCAAAAATGGAAAAAATTAATGTCGATAAAAAAGACATTGCTGCTGTGATTGGAAAAGGTGGAGCAACTATCAGAGAAATTGTTGAAAAATCAGGCGCAAAAGTAGATGTAAATGATGAAGGAGTTGTAACAGTTGCTGCTCCTGATGAAGATTCTAGAAATATCGCTATGCAAATGATTAAAGATATTACTGCAAAAGCTGAATTAAATAAAATTTACTCAGGTAAGGTAATGAAAATAATGGAGTTCGGTGCATTTGTGAATTTCTTGGGAAAACAAGATGGACTTGTTCATATATCAGAACTTGCAGATAAAAGAGTAGCTAAAGTGACTGACGTTGTCAAAGAAGGCGACGAAGTAAAAGTTAAAGTAATTGGTTTTGATAGAGGTAAAGTTAAACTTTCTATGAAACAAGCTGCTGAATAGTTAATTATTTATGAATTTAAAAATAGCTTTCAAACGACTTATTTTATTAGATCTGTCATTAATAATATTAATTTTGATTTCCACTATTTTTGAGTCTGAAATAGTTGTTGCTTTTAATGCGAGTGTAAATCAATCAAATAATTTAACAGATACGATAGGGATGATTGCAATAATTTATATCTTACTTTATTTAGTAAATTTATATTTACTCTATAAATTTAAGAATATTGGTAAACAAATGTATTTATTTATATTTATTTTTGCATCAATATTTTCATTGTTACTGGGAATAAATGCTTTTGATCCAATATTTTATTTGCTTGATGGATTAGGATGGGCATGTAGTGGGGCAATATTAGTTTTTTTATATTTTACACCAATAAAGAATGAATTTAGTAAGTAATATTAATAAGATTAACAATATACAGAATAAAAATTAAAATCCACCTCGCCAATTATTTTTATCATCAAATTGGTCTTTTTCTTTTTTAAAGGTGGGTCTAAACAAATAAAAAATCACAAATATTTAACAAATTAAAAATATAAATATCTCCATAATTTTAAAAAAATTAACTTATATTTTTGGGATCTGGCATCCCAACCTTATTATATCCAGCATCTACGTAGTGGATTTCACCTGTCACACCGTTTGCTAGTTCACTTAACAAGTATAATGCTGAATTTCCTACATCATGAATATCTACATTTCTTTTTAGGAAAGAATGGTCTTCATTCCATTTATATAAGAATTTTGCATCCCCAATAGCTGAAGCAGCCAAAGTTTTAATAGGTCCAGCACTGATAGCATTTACTCTCACACCTTTAGCACCCAGATCCCTAGCAAGGTATTTTACACTTGCCTCTAAAGCTGATTTGCACACGCCCATAACATTATAATTTGGAATAGCTTTGGTAGACTCGTAAGTTAATGTTAGTAGGCTACCACCTTGTTTCATAACTTTTGAAGCTTCTTTTGCAACTTCAGTAAAGGAGAAACATGATATTAGCATACTTCTTAAAAAGTTTTCTCTGGTCGTATTTAAATATTCGCCTGATAGTTCTGATTTATCTGAAAAGGCAACTGCATGAACCACAAAATCAATTTCGCCCCATTTTGATTTTATATCTTTAAATAACTTTGTTATGTCTTCTTTGTTTTCAACATCACAACTAAAAGTGATATTTGAATTTAATTTTTCTGCCAAGGGAACTACTCTTTTTTTTAAGGCATCTCCTAAATATGTAAATGCTAGTTCAGCACCTGCTTCAGAAAGTTTTTGAGAAATACCCCATGCAATAGATCTCTCATTTGCAACACCCATTATCAATCCTTTTTTACCTTTCATTAAACTCATAACTATATTTTCTCAAAAATTAAAGCAGCGTTAGTTCCACCAAAACCAAAACTATTTGACATAACTGTATTTAAAGTAGAGTTAGTTTCAGTTTTTGAAACTATTGGAAATTTTTTTGCATCCTCATCCATTTCAGAAATGTTAGCTGATCCGGTAATGAAATTATTTTTCATCATAATCAAGCAATATATAGCTTCATGAACTGACGCTGCTCCTAGAGGGTGACCTGACAAAGACTTGGTTGAACTTATTTTTGGAATTTCTTCCCCAAAAGTTTCTTTTATAGCTTTAAGTTCAGTTATGTCACCTACTGGAGTAGAGGTTCCGTGAGTATTAATATAATCAATTTTGTTTTTGGTAGAAGCCATTGCCATTTTCATACATCTTACAGCCCCTTCCCCAGACGGAGCTACCATGTCATATCCATCTGAAGTGGCACCATAACCAGTTAATTCCGCATAAATTCTGGCACCCCTAGCTTTTGCATGTTCATATTCTTCTAAAACTAACACACCCGCTCCACCAGCGATCACAAACCCATCTCTAGTTTTATCATATGCTCTTGATGCTGATTGAGGTGTATCATTATATTTTGACGATAGAGCAGTCATTGCATCGAACATAGCTGTCATTGCCCAATGTATTTCTTCACTTCCACCAGCAAAAACAATATCCTGTTTACCCATTTGAATTAATTCCATTGAATTTCCTATGCAGTGACCACTTGTTGCACATGCGGAACTCATTGTATAATTAGTTCCCTTGATTTTAAATGGAACTGCCAAAGTAGCAGACGCAGTGCTTGCCATGGTTCTTGGAACTATAAAAGGACCCATTAATTTTGGGGTTTTTGCTCTTGTTTTGTCAGCTGCTAAAATAACGTTCTCAATTGAGGGTCCTCCCGATCCCATAACTATACCAGTGCTAAAGTTGCTTACTTCTTTTTCCTCAAGACCAGAATCTTTGATTGCCTCTTTCATCGCAATATAGTTATAAGCAGAGCCTGAACCCATAAATCTAATTGTTTTTCTATCTATATGATCTTCAAGTTTGATGTTTGGCTTGCCATGCACATGACTTTTTAAATTATGCTCTTTATATTCCTCAGCAAATGAGATTCCTGACTTTGAATTTAATAAAGATTGATGAACCTCTTCTTGATTATTACCTAAACAAGAAACGATACCCAATCCTGTAATTACCACTCTTCTCATTATTTAAATAGTCCTACTTTTAAGCTATCTGCTGAATAAATTTTTTTTCCATCAGCCAATACTACACCATTAGCTAGACCAACTGTTGTTCCACCTGGAGACATAATTTTTTTCATATCAATTTTATACGTTACCAATTTAACATTTTGTAATACTTCACCCGTGAACTTTACCGTTCCAACTCCTAATGCCCTTCCTTTTCCAGGATTTCCTATCCAGCCTAAATAAAATCCAACTAATTGCCACATAGCATCTAAACCTAAACATCCTGGCATAACAGGATCTTCTTTAAAATGACAATCAAAAAACCAAAGATCATTCTTAATATCTAGTTCAGCTTTTAATAAACCTTTTTTAAAAGCCCCCTTGTCATCATAAATTTCTGTAATTCTATCAAACATCAGCATTGGTGGAAGAGGTAATTTAGCATTACCAGGACCAAATAGTTTTCCCTCACCACAATTTATAAGTTCATCGTATGAGTAAGAGTTTTTTTTCATAAAATTGAGTACTCTTATTTACTTGATTTTGAAACTATATAATATAATTATAATATCAGTTTAGAATAATTTTAACTAACAATTTGCTCAAATTGTGAAATATATAGAAAAATTAAGAAATTCTGGATTAAGACCTACTAAACAGCGACTTCAAATATGTGAGGTGCTGTTTGATACAGAAAGTACGTTCCATTTTACAATAAATCAGTTAGAGCAAAGAATTAAAAGTAAGATAGATAATAAAATATCTCTAGCAACAATTTATAATACAGTCCATGCTTTTGAAAAAAAAGGATATTTAAAACAAATTCCTATAAATTCAAACCAAACTTATTTTGACACCAACGTTACAGACCATCATCATTTTTATGACTTAAAAAATGAAAAATTGATTGACCTAGAAAATTCTGATGTAGGACCCATAAATATTAAAAGAAAAATTAATGGAAAGAAAATTAAGTCCATTGAGGTTCTAGTTAAACTCGAAGATTAAGTTATTAATTTATTAAGTGACATTATTAACCAATTGACACTTATTTAGAACCATTATAAACTAGCAATATTCAATTTAATCATGGGGAATGAATGAGTACTGAAAATTTTAAAAAAAAATCTTTTAAATCTAATGAATTAAGCAAGTGTCCTTTCACAGGAGCAGGTACACCTGCAAAGTTTTCTGCAGGGAGAGGTCAAACAGTAAGAGACTTCTGGCCAAATAGTCTAAATCTTAAAATTCTTAGTCAACACTCAAATTTGTCTAACCCAATGGATAAGAAATTCAATTACGCTAAAGAATTTAAAAAACTTAATTATAAGGCGTTAAAAAAAGATTTGAAAAAATTAATGACAGACTCACAAGAATGGTGGCCTGCGGACTATGGTCATTATGGTCCATTGTTTATCCGATTAGCTTGGCATGCTGCGGGTACTTACAGAACAGGTGATGGTAGAGGCGGTGCTGGTACCGGTAACCAAAGATTTGCTCCATTGAATTCTTGGCCAGATAACGTGAATTTAGATAAGGCAAGATTGCTTTTATGGCCAGTTAAAAAAAAGTATGGAAGAAAAATTTCATGGGCTGATTTATTTATTTTAGTTGGAAATGTTGCTTTAGACTCGATGGGTTTTAAAACTTTCGGTTTTGGTGCAGGTAGAACTGATATATGGGAGCCAGAAGACGATATTTATTGGGGTTCAGAAAAAGAAATGCTAGGTGTGGAGAGATACAGTGGAAAAAGAGATTTAGAGCAGCCGTTAGGAGCTTCTCACATGGGATTAATCTATGTAAATCCGCAAGGTCCTGATGCTAATCCAGATCCAAAACTAGCAGCACATGACATAAGAGAGACATTTGGCAGAATGGCTATGAATGACTATGAGACAGCAGCATTAGTTGCTGGAGGGCATACGTTTGGAAAATCGCATGGTGCAGCATCTGAATCATATAAAGGACCAGACCCTGAGGCTTCAAGACTTCAAGACCAGTCAACTGGATGGAATAGTGGATATAAATCTGGAAAAGGTGTTGATACAATAAGTAGTGGTATTGAGGGCGCTTGGACTCAAAATCCAATTCAATGGGATATGGGTTATTTGGATTGTTTATATGGACATGAGTGGGAGCTTACAAAAAGCCCAGCTGGTGCTCATCAATGGACTCCCAAAAAAAATGGGCAAGAGATTAAGATGGTTCCCGATGCACATCAAAAAGGTGTACTTCATCCACCAATGATGCAAACAACCGACATATCAATGAAAGTTGACCCTAGCTATGGACCTATTACTAAACATTTTCACCAAAATCCAAAAGAATTTCACGATGCTTTTGCGAGAGCATGGTTTAAATTAACTCACAGGGATATGGGACCAAGAGTTTGCTATCTTGGCAGCGAGGTTCCAAAAGAACAGCTAATTTGGCAGGATCCAATTGATAAACCTAAATATAAACTTAAATCAAATGATATTAAAGATTTAAAAAACAAAATCTCTAAATCAAAAATACAAATTTCAGATTTAGTTTCTACAGCATGGGCTTCAGCATCTACTTTTAGAGGCTCTGATAAAAGAGGTGGTGCTAATGGTGCAAGAATAATGTTGGAACCACAAAAAAATTGGAGAGTGAACAATCCAAAAAAATTATCGATTGTAATTAAAGCTTTAGAAAAAATTAAAAGTAAATTTGATAGTAAAAAGAAAAATGTTTCAATGGCAGACTTAATTGTGCTAGCTGGTGGTGTTGGTATCGAAATGGCTGCAAAAAAAGCTGGCCATAAAGTTCAAGTTCCATTTTCAGCAGGAAGAGGAGACGCAAGGCAAGATCAGACTGATATACACTCATTCGGTCTTCTAGAACCACAAGCAGATGGTTTTAGAAATTACCTAAATGGAGGAGCATCAAATGTTTCTGCAGAGGAAAAACTAGTTGATAAGGCTCAATTGATGGGCTTAACGGCGCCAGAAATGACTGCACTTGTGGGTGGAATGAGAGTATTAAACACAAATTTTGATGGCTCAAAACATGGAGTTTTTACTAAAAGACCTGGTTCTCTTACTAACGATTATTTCATAAATCTTTTAGACATGAATACCACTTGGAAAGAAGAGGATAAATCTGAGCATACATTTGTTGGTAAAGATAGAAAAACTCAAAAAACTAAATGGAAGGCAACAAGAGTTGATTTAATTTTTGGTTCAAATTCTCAATTAAGAGCTTTAGCAGAAGTTTATGCGTGCGACGACTCAGGTAATAAATTTATAAATGATTTTATTGACGCATGGGTAAAAGTTATGAATTCAGATCGATTTGACTTGAAGTTAAATTGAGCTATAAGGCAGTACAAAAAAAATGGTAAAAGCAAATTTTGAAGATTTTTATGAAGTTCCCAATCTTAATTTTGATATATCAAAGTTAAGAGAGGACTTAGATAAAATTTTAAAAGCTAAAAAATTTAACTCTCCTGGAGTTACACACTTTGGTGCAATACCATTAAACCAGGTTCCAAATGATAAAAGTTCTATCGAGGGAAATAACATTAGAGGAAAATATTGGACTATTGCAGATGAAACTGGAAAAGAAGTTTCTAGAGATATTGATATAGATGAGTCTAAATATACTCAATTAGTTCCTGAATTTGAAAAAACATATTTTAAAGAAGTTTACGAAACTTTAAGTAAAAGGTTTAAACTAGGTAGAGTAAGACTGTTATTAAAAGAACCAAGATCGACATTAAGCTGGCATAAAGATCCTGAATGCAGACTTCATGTACCCATTATTACTAATAAAGGTTGTTCTATGGTAATTGAAAATGTAGCAAAACATCTTCCAGCCGATGGTAAGGTTTGGATAACAAATAATACAAAATACCATAACTTTTTTAATGGTGGAGAACAGGCTAGGGTGCACCTAGTTGCATGTGTACTAGAAAGCCCGTTTGAAAAATAATGGAATTGACAACTGGCATATTTAAAGCTGCTGGACAGATCTACACAAATAATAGAGGTTCAATTTTAAGAACCATTGTTTATACAATTGGTCACTTTGTAATTGCTATAACTGTTTTAATGCTTGTTGCTGATGTTTCGTTTATGATAGCGCTCACAGATGCAATAGTAGAACCAATAGCTAATTCTATATGGTATTTTATTTTAGATAAGTGGTGGGCGAGTAAATCAAAAAATTCTTAATCTAATACACCCCAAATATTGTCTATTTTAACCCAACCTTCAAAATCGCCCGTATTTATTCTGCACCAAATTCCATTGCATTTTTGAACTATTAGAACTCTTCCACTTTTAATTTTAGCCAATGGTTTAGAAAAATTTGTTGGATTTTCGAATAAAATTTTATCTTTTGTGGGTATGATTGAATTTATTTTTTTTAATTGAGACCAATGTATCCATCCGCTGTTGTTCTTAAAATCAATTACTCTTCGCCAGTTCTCTTTTTTATCAATTTGCTTGAGAGGCAAATTCACTTTTTTATAAATAAACTTTATAGGTGACTCAAAACTCGGTCCATACCTTACATTCACCTTACTTTTCTTTAAAGATAAGAAAGTTTCTTGAGCACAACTTAATGAGGTAAAAGATAATAAAAATAAAGTTATAAGAAAAAAATTAAATTCTTTTTTTTTTAACATCTTTTAACTTTTTAAATTTAATTTTTCTGAAATTTAGATTTAATAAATCTAAAACCAAAACTTGACCATTTAAATTTTTACCAATAGATAAAATTTTTTTTAAAATTTCATTCGCTTGCATAATTCCTATTATACCAGCTACTGTACCTAAGATACCTTCATATTCACAATTTAATATATTGTCTGAAATCTCAAATTCTTGATAAAAAGATCTTATACAAGGTGTTTTTTTATTTTTAAAATCAAAACTAAAAATGTGACCATCAAATTTACTTATTGCTCCAGTTACAAGAAATTTTTTATATTTTCTTGAAACATCATTAACTAAAAACTTTGTTTCAAAATTATCTGATCCATCAATTATATAGTCATAATTTTTTATAATTTTTTGATAATTTTTATTATTTAATCTTATTTTATGAGAGTTTACTTTTATTTTTGAGTTTATCTTTTTTAATTTTTTTTGAGCAGACTTAACTTTGGATTTTTTTAAGTCTTCGATGTTGTAAAGACTTTGTCTATGAATATTTGATAAATTAACTATATCAGGGTCAACAATGCCTAAAAGACCTACCCCTGCTCTTGCTAAAAACTCAGCCGCAGGACAACCTAAACCTCCCATTCCAATAATTAAAACTTTTGCACCAATAATTTTTTTTTGACCTAAGCTTCCAATATTTTTTAAAACTATTTGTCTTGAAAATCTCTCTATTTGATTTTTATCTAAATTGATATTCATTTACCTGTTGAACCAAATCCACCTTTACCTCTGATAGACTTAGGTAAATCATTTTTTTCCACTAATTCCATCTTAACCACAGGTGCTAATATCATTTGAGCAATTCTATCACCATTATTAATTGAAAAATTTTCATTACCATGATTATAGATAATAACCTTTATTTCTCCTCTATAATCACTATCGATTGTTCCTGGAGTGTTTAACACACTAATATTATTTTTGGCTGCTAAACCTGATCTTGGTCTTATTTGGATCTCGTAATCTTCAGGGAAAGCAACAGATAATCCTGTGGGAATCAAAACAGATGTTTTAGGTTCTAGATCAATGGGTTTTTTTATAAATGCAATTAAGTCTACACCTGAAGCACCACGGGTTTTATATTCTGGTAATTTTACAGCTGGGTCAAGTTTTTTGATTATAACTTTAACCATTAATTTATTTGAGCAACTATTCTATCTACAATTTCCTCTGATATCTCTGACTTCTTTCTTAAGGAAAGTTTCTCTTTTTTTATTTCTTCGTTTTTATAGAAAATTGTTACTTCATTATTTTCATTATCAAAACCACTTTCATCTTTTGAGACATCGTTAGCTATTATCCAGTCGCAATTTTTATCTTTTAATTTTTGAATAGCATTTTTCTCTAAACTTGTTGTTTCAGCAGCAAAACCTATTACCATCTTTGGTCTCATGGAGTTATGATTAGAAACATAGTTTAAAATATCGATATTCCTCTCTAGATTTAATGTTAAATTTTCAACTTTTTTAATCTTTTCTTTATGTTCATGACTAGCTTTGAAATCAGCAACAGCAGCAGCAAATACAGCTATATCAGCTGGAAGATTTTTTTGAGTGGCCTTAAACATTTCTTCAGCAGTCTCAACTTTGATTAATTTAACATTTTCATCTATTTTTAGGTTTGTAGGTCCTGATATTAAAGTTGTATCAAAACCTCTTTTATAGAGAGATCTTGCTATTTCGTAACCCTGTTTACCGCTAGATTTATTTGTAATAAATCTCACAGGATCTATATATTCATTAGTAGGACCTGCGGTTACTAGAGCTTTGAGCTTATTATTTTTGATTTTGCTAAAAATAAAATTTTGAATTTCTTCATAGATAAATAAAGGTTCAGACATTTTACCCTCACCATATTCACCACAAGCCATATTACCTATTTCCGGACCAATAATTTTGTAGCCAAAATCTTTCAATGTTTTAAGATTATCTCGTGTAGATTGATGCTCCCACATTCTAACGTTCATTGCTGGAGCTAAAAAAACTTGCTTATTTGAAGCTAATACAACTGTTGATGCTAAGTCGTCTGAGTTACCCTGGCTTAACTTGGAAATAGTGTTGGCAGTTGCTGGGGCGATTATGATTACATCGGCCCATCTAGATAAAGAAATATGGTCCATCTCAGTCTCATTTTCTAGGCTAAATAGATCATCATAAACTTTGCCTTGAGATAAAGATGCTACAGATAATGGGGTTACAAACTCCTTCGCACTTTTAGTTAGTATTGTTTTTATTTCGGCATTACACTTTCTAAACATTCTTATCGTTTCAAGACTTTTGTAAGCAGAAATCCCACCACATATTATAAAAAGAATTTTTTTGTTTAATAAATCTTTCATCGACAGAATTAAAATATTAAAAGGCCAAAAATTACAAGGATTAATAAACCAATAATAGATTGGTTTCTAAAAGCAGTCATTTCCGATTTTTGAGTATTTAAGGCCGTATAGGAATTTGAGTTTTGCGGAATTTGTCCACTAGCAAGATAAGTAAGAGCTTGATTAGCTTTATCCATAATCTCAGGAAATTCTGGTAATCTTTTTATTACTTCAGATGTATTTTGAAGTGTCTCATTTAGTTTTGTCATCGGATCTTTTGTTTCTTTCAGCCAACTTTCAAGAACTGGTTTTGAAGTGGTCCAAATATTTGTGTTTGGGTTTAATTTTCTAGCTACCCCTTCCACAACAACCATTGTTTTTTGTAGCATGAGAAGCTGAGGTTGTGTTTGCATGTTAAATTTTTCTGTGACATCAAATAGCTGCTTTAATAATTTTCCTCCAGAAATATCTTTAACTGCTTGACCAAAAATTGGCTCACCAATGGATCTCAAAGCTTGAGCCAAATCGTCTAATGGAACCTCTTTTGGCACAAGACCAGCAATTAAATGTACTTCAGCAACTTTACGATAATCTCTTTGAATAAAACCAAACAAAATTTCAGCTAAAAATCTTTTACTCATTTTATCTAATCTACCCATAATTCCAAAATCTATTGGAACAATTTGACCATCATTATCTATGAATATATTACCTTGGTGCATATCTGCATGAAAAAAGCCATCTCTTACAGCATGTCTTAAAAAATTTTGAATAATATCTTCTGCAATTTTTTCAGTATTGAATTCTTTATTTTTGAGTTCCTCTGTTTCTCTAATAGATATTCCATCCACCCAATCTAGGGTCATTACATTTTCGCTAGTATAATTCCAATAAATTTGAGGAACTCTAAATCCAACATCATTCTTTGTGTTTTCAGCATATTCATTTGCAGCAGCTGCTTCAAATCTTAAATCCATCTCTAGATTTGTGATTTCTTTCAACAAGAATACCACTTCTACCAGCTTTAGTCTTTTTGTCTTTTTAATAAATGACTCAATTAAGAAAGCAAAAAGCATTATTGCATCAATCTCCTCATTAAATATTTTCTTTATGTTTGGTCTTAGAATTTTAATTGCGACGTCCTTAAGAACTCCATTGTCATTAATTTGAGCTTTGTGGACTTGAGCAATTGAAGCTGCGGCAACTGGTTCACTTAAGTTGATTATAGAGTTATAACTTTCATTACCTAGATCATTTTTAATTATTTCTTTTGCTTGTATTAAAGAAAAGGGTGGTAATTTATCTTGAAGGTTCTCAAGTTTTTTGGAAAGTTCCTCGCCAATTATATCAGGTCTGGTGGCTAAAAATTGACCAAGTTTAATAAACGTTGTTCCCATTGACTCTAAAGAGTCAGACAGTCTCTCTCCCTCGTCTTTGTTTGCATCCACTTGTTTTTTTGGTGAAAAGGAAAATGATAACATCTTAAATAAAATTTTTATAGCTAACGGCGGTTCTTTGAATTTTGATACAATATTTAAAATATCAGAACTAGCTACTTTCCTTCCAAGTTTAAAGAGAATAATTAATTTTTTTATCATCAAAATTTCCATCCACTATGAATAGAAACTATTCCACCTGATAAATTTCTATAAGTGCATTTTTTAAAGTTGTTTTTAACCATTGCGTCAATTAATTCCTCTTGGTTTAGAAAATTTTCAATACTTTTAACTAGATACTCATAGGGCTGTTTTTCCCCAACAACAAACTTACCAATAGAAGGTATAAGCCTAGAGTAATTTTTGTATAGGGTTTCTAAATTTGTATTCTGAATTTTTGAAAACTCTAAACATAAAAAACGACCCCCGGGTTTTAAAACTCTATAAGCCTCAGAAAGAGCTTTATCTATTTTGGCAGTATTTCTTAAACCAAAACTTATTGTATAAAAGTCGAATAAATTATCAGATAAAGGAATTTTTTCAGCTGGAGATATAATCCAATTTATATTTTTAAAATTAGATAACTTTTCTTTTCCTTTACTGACCATCCCTTTATTTGGATCGATACATGTAATGTGAGATAATTTATTTACATGTTTAACAAATAGTTTAGCTATGTCTCCAGTGCCACAAGCAACATCAATTAAATTTTGATTACTGGATGGATTCATCATATTTAATAGACTTTTTTTCCACAATCGATGTATCCCTAATGACATGAAATCATTCATCAGATCATAACGATCGTATACTTGATTAAATACATTTTGGACTAATCCTTTTTTATTTTGTAGATATTGTTGCATAATTCAAAAATATATAATCAATATAGTATTAAATGCCAGAATTACCAGAAGTAGAAATTGTACGTCAATCTTTAGACAACAAGATTAAACAAAAAAAGGTTAAAAAAGTATTAGTTAGAAATAGAAATTTAAGAATTAAAATCCCACTTAATTTTTCAAGATTTCTTGAAGGCAAAAAAATAGTCAAAGTAAAAAGATTTTCAAAATATCTGATTATTTGTCTGTCAAATCAAAGTTATTGCCTTTTACATCTCGGTATGTCAGGAACTATTCATCTAATTTATAATCAAAAAAAAAGTTTGGTAACTAATACTAGTTTTTATAGCTCACCTACATTACCTAAAAAACATAATCACGTAGAAATAGTTTTTGATAATCTTAAAATTGTATATAACGATCCAAGAAGATTTGGTTTTTTTGAAATAGTAGCTAATGAATATTTTTTAGATAAAAGATTCTCTAAACTTGGACCAGAACCATTTCAATCAGAATTTAACTTGAATTATATTTACTCTTTTTTAAGAGGGAAAACAAAAAATATAAAAAATTTCCTATTAGATCAAAATTTTGTATCAGGAATAGGAAATATTTATGCAAGTGAAATTTTATTTTTATGTAAAATTAAACCTGATAAAAAAGTATCTTTATTAAATAAAGAAGATTGTAAAAAAATAATATTAAATTCTAGAAGAGTTTTGATTAATGCTATCAAAAAGGGAGGATCAAGTATCAGAGATTTTAAAAATACAGCGGGTAAATCAGGAAATTTCCAAAAGAATTTTAATGTTTATGAGAGAAAAGGACTTAATTGTAAGAGGTTCGGTTGCAACGGAATTATAAAAAAAAAAATGATTTCTAATAGATCCTCTTTTTTTTGTAATATCTGCCAAATGTAATGATTATTTAATTGACCAAAATTCATTCTCAAGTTATACCCCTGCGCATATGGCTAACACAAAATCAGCAATCAAAAGAATTAGAAGAATTACAAAGCAAACAGCTGTTAATAAAGCTAGAAAAAGTAGATATAAAAATGCTTTAAAGAAAATGAATTCTTTGATTGAAGCTAAAAAGAAGTCTGAGGCTTTAAAATTCTTACCCAAGTTGAATTCTGAGTTGATGAAAATAGCAAAAACAGGAGTCATCAAAAAACAAAACGCCTCTAGAAACGTTTCAAGGTTTACAAAAAAAATAGCATCAATCTAATTGAATAACACTTCAGGTTGTTAATTTTAATACAACTTTAAAA
>CACOKN010000012.1 GCA_902627805.1 uncultured Pelagibacteraceae bacterium | reverse complement strand
GGATTAAAAAATCAAATAATTTTAAATAAATTTCCTATTTCCATTTTTAAATTATTAGAAAAAATTAATATTGAATTTATTAAAAAAAATTTTCACGAACAATCAGAGATTTTCATGGGAAATTATAGGTTTAACTTAAACTCACGTGAAATGTTTTTAAAGGAAAATAAATTAAAGCTTACAGAAAAAGAAATCAGTTCAATAATATATCTTTATGAATCTGATGAGCCAATAAGTGTTCAAGAGTTGCAAACAAAAGTTTGGGGATACCAATCCCAACTTGAAACTCATACAGTTGAAACTCATATTTATAGATTGAGAAAAAAAATTTTAAAAGTCTTTAAAGATGAAACATTTATTTTGAGTAAAAAAAATGGTTACGAAATTAAAAAAAAAGAATAAATTTGCCCAAGAGCTTTTTTCAACAAAATTTAAGCCCAGAGTAATTAAGCCAAAAAAGGGTAAGGGTAGTTTTAAGAGAAAAAAGCATTAAAATCTCGCTCCCATTTGTTGAATTATTTTTGTCGATAATTCAGTTCCTTTTTCTAAACATTGTTCAGTGGAAAGATTGTTTATAAAACCGTGTAAATAACCAGCTGCAAAGAGATCACCTGCACCAGTTAAATCTTTTATTAAGAGATTTTTACTAGCATCTACCTCAACTATCTTATCTCCAAAAATTGATATCGCTCCTTTATTTCCTCGGGTAACCACAATATGTTTTTTAATTTCTTTTGCAAAAGTGATTACTTCATCAAAGTTTTTAGTGTTGATTAATGCCATGATTTCACTTTCGTTCGCAAAAGTTAAATCTAATTTTTCTTTTACTAATTTTAAAAAGTTTTGTTTATGTCTTTCTACACAAAATAGATCTGATAATGACATTGCAACTTTATTTGAATTTTTAATAGCTTTTTCAAATGCTTTTTTTGGCTCACCCTCATCCCACAAATAGCCTTCTAAAAAAATTAACTCACTTTTTTTAACAATATGTTCATCCACATCATTCTCATTTATGTTTCCTGCAATACCTAAAAAGGTGCACATAGTTCTCTCAGAGTCTGGGGTTACTAAAATGAGACATGTTCCAGTTGGAAGATTTTCTTTTTGTTTTTCGTAGAAGTATTCTACATTTTCTTTTTTTAATCCTTCTTCGTATTTTTTGCCAAAATCATCATCAGATATTTTTCCTATAAATCCAACATCATTTTTAAGTTGAGATAAGCCTACTATTGAGTTAGCAACCGAACCTCCTGAGACAGTTTTTTCAATTTTAAGATTTGATAAAATTTTTTTGAATTCTTTATTATCAAAAATTAATTTCATGGTACCTTTTGTAAGATTATTTTTTTTTAGAAAATTTTCCTCTACTTTACAAATGACATCGATAATCGCATTTCCAATACCAAGAATTTTCATATTAAGCTTTTTTAGTTTTAATAGGTTTTCTTCTTTTAGGATAACAACTGGTACAAATTTTACAAGTTACACCATAACATTCTCTTGCCTTACAATATTCTCTTCCATAATATATAATTTGAAGATGAAGTTTATTCCAACTTTTTTTTGGAAAAAGTCTTTTTAAATCATTCTCAGTTTGAATAACATCTTTTCCATTTGTTAAACCCCATCTTTGAGCCAATCTATGTATATGGGTATCTATCGGAAAAGCGGGATATCCAAAACCTTGAGACATTACAACGCTAGCAGTTTTATGACCAACACCTGGGAGGTTTTCTAATTCCTCAAAAGTTTTTGGTACTCTACCATTATGTTTTTTGATTAATATTTTTGATAAATTAAAAATACATTTTGCCTTAATCCTAAAAATACCAATTTTTTTAATTAATCTCTCAATTTTTTTTCTTCCTAATTTAACAAAGTGTTTAGGTTTATAGAATTTTGGATAGATATCTTTAGTCACATTATTTACATTTACGTCTGTACATTGTGCTGAAAGGAGAACAGAAATTAAAAGTGTAAATACATTTCTACTCTTAAGGGGAACATATATTTTAGGATAGGTTTTGTTTAAAATTTTAAAAACTATTTTAGCTCTTTGAATTTCATTCATTACTTGAAATTCATCAAATTTCTCATTGAATAAAGACCTGGTTTTTTATTTATTAGCCATTTTGCTGCTGCCAAAGCACCCTCAGAATAAAGTGCTCTATCAAAGGCTTCATGATTTAAAGTAATTATTTCTTTACCACTTGAAAATTTCACCTCGTGTTCACCGATTATTTCACCTTTTCTAATAGAATTAAAATTTATCTTTTTTCCATAAGGAAAATTTTTTTTATTTAAATATTTTTTTCCTAACAAATTGTAAAAATTTTTGTTTTTACCCACAGCTATTCCTTTACCTAACATCAATGCAGTTCCTGACGGATAATCTTTTTTATGTTTGTGATGAATTTCAAAAATTTTACTTAAAAAATTTTTTCCCAATGAACTTGAAGCAATTTCTGTTAAATACATTAAAAGATTAATACCTAAACTCATATTTCCTGCTTTTAAAATTGGTATCCTCTTTGAAAATTTTTTAATTAAATTTTCCTCTTTTTTAGTAAAACCAGTGGTCCCAATAACTACTCTTTTTTTTAACTTTGTTGCTATTTTTAAAACCTGAAAAGTGCATTTCGGCATTGTAAAATCAATTATCAAATCCACTTTTTTAAATAATTTTTCATTATTTAATTCGACTTTTACTCCATAAATCTTTTTATTAATTTTTTTACTTTCTGTAAGAGCGGTAAGATTAAAATTTTTATCCTTTTTAACAGATATAATTATTTGTTGACCCATACGACCCATGCAGCCGGTCACTAATAATTTTATTTTTTTCATTTTAAGATAAAGATAGTAAGTATCACAATGATAGCAACAATTATAGACCAAATAAATAAATTTTTAATAAATCTTTTTGAATTTGAGTTTGATCTCAAAAATTCAGGAAGTACTAGAATTAAAACAGCTATTAAAAAAATGGCTGGAACTATTTCTTCTAATCCCATTTTTAACTATTCCAGAAACTTTTGGCTTTTTGAAAAAATCTTTTTATACTTGGATTTGACTTTTCATTCTCAATTTTTCTAAATCGTTCTAACAAATCTTTTTGCTCTTTATTTAAGAAGACTGGAACTTCCGTTTTAACTTGCACATACAAGTCACCAAAATCTCCTCTTCGCATAAATGGCATACCTTTACCTTTTAATCTAAATTGTTTACCATCTTGAGTTCCGTCTGGAATTTTAATTTTTGCTTTTTTTCCATCAATTGTGGGTATTTCTATTGTTGTACCAAGAGCAGCATCAGCAATTGAAATTGGAAATTCAAAAAATAAATTTACATCAGATCTTTTAAACAATTCATGTGATTTAACATTTATGAACAAATATAAATCTCCACTAGCACCCCCTCTTGTTCCAGCCTCACCTTTGCCGGCAAGTCTTATTCTTGTACCATCATCAACACCTTTTGGGATTGTTACAGATACTTTTTTATTTGTTTGTTTATTTCCTTGTCCGTTACAATCTACGCATGGATTAGTTATTTCTTCACCACTTCCAGCACATTGAGGACAAGTTTGTTGAACTGTAAAAAAACCTTGATTAGATCTAATTCTTCCGTTTCCGCCACAATAGGAACACCTATCTGGACTAGAACCTGGTCTGGAACCATTTCCCTTACAAGTATTACATTTTTCAGAAGTAGAGAATTGGATATTTTGTTTTTTACCTGTGTACGCTTCTTCTAAAGTTATAGACAAATCATATCTTAAATCTGAGCCCCTATTATTTGAGCTTTTTTTTGAACTTCTTCCGCCTCCACCAAAGTCTCCAAAAAAGTCTTCAAAAATATCAGAGAAATCTGCTCCACTAAAACCTCCAAAACCGCTAAAACCGCCTCTACCACCGCCACCATTCTCAAAAGCAGCATGGCCAAAGTTATCATAATTTTCTTTTTTAGATTTATCAGATAGAACACCATAAGCTTCGCTAGCTTCTTTAAACTTATCTTCTGCAGATTTATCACCAGGATTTTTGTCAGGGTGATATTTAACAGCTAATCTTCTGTAGGCTGATTTAAGTTCGTCAGGGCTTGCGCTTTTACTTACTCCTAAGACATCATAATAATCTCTTTTAGCCATGTATATAACCTGGACAAATAGATGTCAGTTAAGCGCTTTTTTCTTTATTCTCGTCTTTTACTTCTTCAAAATCCGCATCAACAACATTATCGTCTTTTTTTTCCTTTTCATCTTTTCCATCATCTTTACCAGAATTTGGTTTTGTACTTTGTTGTGACTTGTAAATAGCTTCTCCCAGTTTCATTGAAGCTTGCACTAATGTTTCTGTTTTCTTTTTAATATCATCAATATCCTCTCCTTTAAGAGACTCCTTCAATGCGTTAGACCCATCTTCAATTGCTTTTTTTTCAGCGTCTGAAACCTTAGATCCATGCTCTTTAAGATTTTTTTCAGTTGAATGTATTAAAGTATCTGCTTGATTTCTAACATCAACAGACTCTCTTTTTTTCTTGTCAGCATCTTTGTTCGCTTCAGCATCTTTTACCATTTTTTCAATTTCTTCCTCACTTAATCCACCAGAAGCTTGAATTTGAATCTTTTGTTCTTTACCGGTGCCTTTGTCTTTAGCTGATACATTAACTATTCCGTTAGCGTCTATATCAAAAGTTACCTCAATTTGAGGAACTCCTCTTGGAGCTGGAGCAATACCAACTAGTTCAAAGTTACCTAGTAATTTATTATCCGTTGCCATCTCTCTTTCTCCCTGAAGCACACGTATTGAGACAGCTGGCTGGTTATCTTCTGCAGTAGAAAATACCTGGCTTTTCTTTGTAGGTATTGTTGTATTCTTTTCAATAAGTTTCGTAGAAACGCCTCCTAGTGTTTCAATTCCTAATGATAATGGTGTTACATCTAATAAAAGAACATCTTTGACGTCACCCTGTAAAACACCAGCTTGAATCGCTGCACCCATTGCAACTACTTCATCAGGATTAACACTTTTGTTTGGTTCTTTACCAAAAAAATTTTTTACCTCAGAAATAACTTTTGGCATTCTAGTCATGCCCCCAACCATCACTACTTCATCAACATCATTTGCTGAAATTCCAGCGTCTTTCAAAGCAGTTTTGCATGGTGGAATAGTTTTAGCAATTAAATCCTCAACCAAAGCCTCTAACTTAGCTCTAGTCATTTTTAGATTAATGTGTTTAGGACCAGTTTTGTCAGCTGTTATAAATGGTAAGTTGATGTCTGTTTGCTCTGCTGCTGAAAGTTCAATTTTTGCTTTTTCAGCTGCCTCTTTTAATCTTTGTAGTGCTAATTTATCAGTTTTTAAATCAATACCACTATCTTTTTTGAATTCAGAAATTAAGTATTCCACAACAGCGTTATCAAAATCTTCTCCACCTAAAAAAGTATCACCATTTGTAGACTTTACTTCAAAAACTCCATCACCTAATTCAAGAATCGATACATCAAAAGTTCCACCACCTAAATCATAAACTGCAATTTTTTTATTTTGTTTTTTATCTAAACCATAGGCTAATGAAGCTGCAGTTGGTTCGTTTATAATTCTCAAAACTTCTAACCCAGCTATTTTTCCAGCATCCTTTGTAGCTTGTCTTTGTGCATCATTAAAATATGCAGGAACTGTTATTACTGCTTTTGTAACTGCTTGACCTAAATATTTTTCAGCGGTCTCTTTCATTTTTTGAAGAATAAAAGCAGAAATTTGTGAGGGTGAATATTTTTCTCCTTTAGCTTCAATCCATGCATCACCTTTTTCAGAATTTACAATTTTAAAAGGTGCAGCTTCGATATCTTTTTTAACAGTTGGGTCTTCAAAATTTCTACCAATTAATCTCTTAACTGCAAAAATTGTATTTTCTGGATTTGTTACTGCTTGTCTTTTAGCAGGTTGGCCTATTAATTTCTCTTTTTCTTCAGTAAAAGCAACAACTGAAGGTGTAGTTCTTGCACCTTCTGCATTTTCTAATACCTTTGCCTGGCTTCCCTCCATAATAGCCACACAAGAGTTTGTTGTTCCTAAATCAATTCCAATTATTTTGCTCATATCGGTTATTTATTCTCCTCATATAGGGTTAAAATTGAATTCTACAAGTTCATTAAAATATTATTTATCTCCTGAATTTTCTTTATTTTCCTCATTTTTTTCTACTTTTTTTTCACTTTTTTTTGCTACTCCCACTAAAGCCGGTCTCAATAACCTATCTTTAATTGTAAATCCTTTTTGTATTTCCTGGATAATTATTCCAGGTTCTTTTTGATCGTTTTCAATTTCAATCATTGCTTGGTGAAAATTTGGATCTAATTTTTTGTTAAGACATTCAATAGGCTTAATTTTATTTTTTGAAAAAATTGAAATTAAATCCTTATTGATAATTTCAAAATGTTCGAGTGTTTTTTTTAAAGCTTCAGTATCCTTTAAAGTTTCATCGTTTAGTAAAATTTGTTTTGATCGTTCAAGATTATCTATTAAATTTAAAGCTTCTCTTGCAAAAGAAAAACCACCATATTCAAAAGCATCTTCTTTTTCTTTTTCAAATCTTCTTCTTTGGTTTTCCATTTCAGCAAATGATCTTGCAAGCTTATCCTCTAACTCTAAAATTTTTTCTTCTGGCGTTTTTTCTTGTTCTTGATCTTGTTCTTTGTTATTTGTTTCCAAATTTTCAGCTTTTTGATCTTGATTTAAATCTTTTTGATCTATCTCAGAAGCTTTGTCTATATTTTCTTGGTTTTGATCTTTTTCCATATGGACATATATGGTAAGAAAAAATTAAATTTCCAGATGCTAAAAAAAAAAATTAAACAAATTCTTATAGGTACAAATAATAAAGGAAAATTAAAGGAAATAAGAGATTTATTACCAGCTAATATTAAAACATTTCCTACATCAAAGTTTAATTTAAAGAGCCCAAGAGAAACAGGAAAGACTTTTAAAGAAAATTCTCTTATAAAATCTCGATATTTTTCAAAAAAGACAAATCTAATCTGTTTAGCTGATGACTCTGGTTTAGAAATCGATATTTTAAATAAAAAACCAGGAATTTTTTCAGCAAGATGGGCTGGAAAAAATTTAAATTTTGATTTGGCAATTAAAAAAGTTTATAGGGCATTAGATAAAAAAGATAAAAATTGGAGAAATAAAAAAATTAATGCTAGGTTTGTATGCGCTTTATCCATAAGTGATTTAAATAAAAAAATAGCTTGTGTTGTTGGAAAAGTTGAGGGGTATATTTCTAAAAAACCTAGGGGTAAAAACGGTTTTGGATACGATCCAATATTCATACCTAAAAATGAAATTAAAACATTTGGAGAGATGAAAGCATCACAAAAGTATAAATTAGATCATAGATCTGATGCTTTTAAAAAAATTAGAAAATTTCTTTAATTTTTCCTCCATCAATTTTGTAAAAGTTTAATCTATGATAAATTTTGTTGTTTTTTACGTCAAAAATTCCAATTTTACCTTTGAATGAGTTTTCTTTTCTAAATATATTGTTTATGTCTGAAAAATCCGATTTGAGTGATAAATAATAAACCAATCCTAAAAGATCGTAACTCAATAAACTTAGATGATTTGGTTTTGAATTGTACTCGTTAAAAAATTTTTCGTTAAATGTTTCTAAATTTTGTCTATTAATTGATGGATAATATAAAGGCTGGATATTCTCTTCTAAAAATAAACTTTCATCAAACCATTGATTAAGAGTTACAAATAATTTATTTTTTGGTGATACATCGGTGTAGATAAAAGAAGTAATTACGCTTTTAAGATTTTCATCAAAATCAGAAATAACAACGGAGTCAAAATTTACGTTTCCGATTGTATATTTTTTTTCTAATTTCTTAATTTGTTCTTCCTTATCCATTAAATCTGAGTTTTCAACTCTTAAAATTTCATCTGCCAAGTTTTGTTTTCTTATCTCATAATTTGTTATTTTTTCAATTTGCTTTGTCAGTTTAGTTGGTTCAGTGTCATAAGTGTATTGTTTAGAAATTTTTATTTTCGATTGCTTGATGGCTTTTTTAATTTCATTTTTATAATCAAGGTCAGGTGTTAAAAAAATTGTTTTTTTTACTTCATTTAATTCTAAAAAATTTTTAATTGCATTTATCTGGGACAAAGAATTTACTCCACTGCTTATAACGGTTTTTGGTAGATCATTAGTTTTATTTGTTAATGATAAAAAAACCACATCTTGAACTTCATCTAAATATATTAAACTTTTAAAAAAAATTGGACCAATAAAGATCTTTATCCCCTTGTTTTTTAACTTTATCGCTGATTGTAAAGTTTGATTTGGATCTATACCAGTGTCCATAGGATAAATTTCAATGTTATCTGTTCCAATATCATTTAAGGCCATTCTGGTTGATTTAATTATTGATTCTCCTAATTTTTTATATTCACCAGATAAAGGTATAAGAAGACCAATCTTAATTTTTTCACTTTGTGAGAATGCAAATGAATGATTTGTTATGTAAATAATTATTATTGTTAAAACAATTTTAAAAAATTTTTTCATTTTAATGATACTATAATATTTAAATACCAAATATGATTAAAAATTTAAAATCTGCTAATAGAGTGTTCAAAAAAAGTCTTTATTTAGTCTCAACTCCAATTGGGAATTTAAACGATATTAGTCTTAGAGCTATAGAAACTCTGAGAAGCTCAGATTACATTTTGTGTGAAGATACAAGAATTTCTAAAAACTTATTAGAAAAATATCAAATTAAATCAAATTTAATTGCAAATCATAAATTTAATGAGAAAAGAAATGTTGTTAAAATTTTAAAGTTAATTAATCAAGGATCACTTATTTCTTTAATTTCAGATGCTGGAACTCCAGGCATTTCCGATCCAGGTTTTATATTAGTTAATGAGTGTATTAAGAATAATATAAATATTATTCCTATACCTGGTGCTTCAGCAGTTATATCAGCAGTATCAATATCAGGGTTTTCAGAAAAGTTTTTCTTTTATGGATTTTTTCCTGAAAAGGATAAAATTTTAAAAGAAGATTTGGAAATTTTATCAAAGTTAAATTATTCAATCGTTTTTTTTGTTTCTTCAAAGAAAATTAATAAGATAATTCCTTTAATTAAAGAAAATTTTATAGGTAGAAAAATATTGATTTGTAGAGAAATGACGAAGTTTTATGAGGAGTATAAAAGATCTAAAGTTGAAGATTTAGAACTATTAAAGAGTAATTTAAAAGGTGAATTGACTATTGTTATTTCAGAAAGAATTCATGATAAAAAAGCTTCACAAACTTTAGATGAATCAGATAAAAGATTGGTTAGAGCGATGATAAATAAACTAAGCATAAAAGAAATAACAGATTTAATAATTCGTAAAAATGATATTTCAAAAAAAATTATCTATAATTATTGTTTAAAAATTAAAAATGAAAAATAAAATACTTATTCTACTTTTTGTTAATTTTATTTTAAGTGGTTGTGCAGGCGTATCATCCTCAGGTATTTTTGGTACAGGCGTAAGTGTTGCTATCGATCCAAGATCTTTAGGGACACAGATAGATGATTCTTTAATGCAAAAAAACTTAACCGCTAGAATTTTGCTCCTGAATAAAAATTATCTTTTATCAGTAAAATCAAAAGTTTTGGATGGCAGAATATTTCTAACTGGAAAAGTTGATGAACCAGAGGAAAAATTAAAATTAACAAAAATTGCTTGGGAGACTAACGGTGTGAGATCTGTAAGAAATGATATCAAGATAAAAGAGGCTTTTAACTTTAAACAATCTGCCAAGGATCTATTAATCACTTCTCAATTAAGAACTGCATTAATTTTGAACAAAGAAATTAAGGCAACAAATTATCAAATAGATACTTATAAAAAGAAAATCTATATTTATGGAATTTCGCAAACTAAAGATGAAAAAGACCTGGTTATTACAGAGGCAAAAGAAATTTTAGATGTTGAGGATGTGATTGCTAGTATTTTACTAGTTGATAATTTGAGAATAAAAACTAATTAGTTTTTTTATAATCAATTACATCAGCTGAGTAAGCTGCAATGGAAGCTAAGTTTAAAATATCAGAAGTTGATGATCTTAAAGGTGCTATTTCAATAGGTAAACCTAACCCAATTAATAAAGGTCCAATTACTTTTGCTCTACTCATTGACTTAATCATTTTATAGGAAATAGCAGCACTATGTTGGCTTGGCATAATTAAAACATTTGAGTTACCAACTATTTCTGAAAATGGATAAAGCTCTTTATACATTTCCTCTAAAGCAACATCTGGCTGCATCTCACCATCAAATTTAAAATCAACTTTATCATTTTTTAAAATTTTAACAGCATCGCTTAGTCTTTTTGTTCTATCTGTAGCTGGTTCTCCAAAAGTAGAGTGAGATAAAAAAGCAACCTTCGGATCAAAACCAAATAATTTTGCAACTCTAGCTGCTGATTTTGCCATTTCAGCTAATTGATTGGCATCCGGGTACTCTATAACTGATGTGTCACAAATAAAGATTGTTTTACCTCTATTTACAACTAGGTTTAACCCAAACATAATTTCCCCACGTCTAGGATCAACGACTTTAATAATTTTTTCTAGTGAAGATGAATATCTTCTTGTGTTCCCAGTTATCATCGCATCTGCATCCTGACACGCAACCATACACGATGCCCAAATTACCCTGTCATTTCTTATGAGCCTATCACAATCTCTCTCCAACATTCCTTTTTCTCTTTGGAGTTTTTTGAATAAATATTTGACATATCTTTCTCTTTTAGTGGTGTCTTTTGAATTCACAATTTCAATATCAAAATTTTCGCTGTAACCAATTTTTTTAATTTGATTTTTAATGAGTTCCTCTTTTCCGATTAAAATGGGTATTCCTAAGCCTGAATTTTTGAAAGCTATTGCTGCTTTAAGTGTATTTTCATCCTCACCATCAGCAAAAACAACTTTTTTTTGTTTTTTTTTTATAAAAGTATTTACACCCTGCATAATTGTTACAGTTGGATCTAATCTTTGTTTAAGTTGGTCTTTATAGATTTCAAAATTATTAATTTTTTTTCTTGCTACACCAGTATCAATAGCTGCTTTAGCAACAGCAGCCGGTATAACACTTATCAATCTTGGATCGAATGTTGATGGAATTATATAATCTTTACCATAATGAGGTCTTTCACCTCCCATTGCTGCAATGACTTCATCTGGCACATCTTCTTTGGCTAATTTTGCAATCGCATGTGCTGCAGCAATTTTCATCTCTTCATTAATTGTTTTTGATCGTACATCTAATGCACCTCTAAAAATATATGGAAACCCTATTAAATTGTTTACTTGATTAGGATAATCTGACCTTCCGGTCGCTATAATTGCATCATCTCTAACTTCCTCGATTTCTTCAGGTGTAATTTCTGGGTCAGGGTTAGCACATGCAAATATAATTGGATTTTTTGCCATTTTTTTAACCATGTCTTTAGTTAATGCTCCTTTTGCAGATAAGCCTAAAAAAACATCAGCATTTACAATAGCATCATTTAAAGTTCTTTCTTTTGTTTCAGTTGCATGACTTGATTTCCATTGGTTCAAATTATCTCGACCTCTGTAAATGACCCCTTTTCTGTCTACCATCGTGATATTTTTTTGGGGCACACCTGTTTTTTTAAATAAGTTAGCACAAGCCATAGCTGACGCTCCAGCACCGTTTACAACTATTTTAACTTTATCAATTTTTTTTTTACTTATGTCTAAAGCATTAATTAATGCTGCCGTTGTGATAATTGCAGTTCCGTGTTGGTCATCATGAAACACAGGTATATTAAGTATTTCTTTAAGCTTCTCTTCAATAATAAAACAATCGGGAGCAGCAATATCTTCAAGATTTATACCACCAAAGCTTGGAGCAAAATTTTTTATACTATTAATGATTTCATCCGGATCCTGAGAGTCTATCTCTAAATCAATAGAATCTATATCGGCAAACCTTTTAAATAAAACAGCCTTACCTTCCATCACTGGTTTAGATGCTAACGCACCCAAGTTTCCCATTCCCAAAATTGCAGAGCCATTACTAATCACCGCAACAAGGTTTCCTTTACTGGTATAATCAAAGGCTGCTTCAGGATTATCACTGATTGCTCTAACAGGAGCTGCCACGCCAGGAGAATATGCTAAAGCGAGATCTCTCTTTGTGGTCATATTTTTTGATGAAGATATTTCAATCTTGCCTGGCTTTTTATCTTTGTGAAAATCTAAAGCTTCTTTATCTGTGTAATGATCAATTTTTGTTTTTTTCATTTATGCTAATTAGGTGTACAAATGGGGTAAAATTAAGACTAATATGATTTATGAATTTAGTTAAGTCAACAGGGACTTTTGGTTTTTATACTATTATCAGTAGATTACTTGGTTATTTAAGAGATGTTTTGATAGCAATTTTTCTGGGAACAAGTTTTTTAGCAGATGTATTTTTTGTAGCATTTAGAATACCTAATACTTTTAGAAGATTATTTGCAGAAGGAACTTTTAATGCAGCTTTTATTCCAAGTTACACATCAGAATTCGTAAAAAAAAAATCTGGATCACAAAAATTTGCTAACGAAATTTTTAATTTATTATTTTTAGGTCTATTGTTTTTAGTTTTAATTATAGAAATTTTCATGCCAGCATTTGTGAAGCTAATAGCGCCAGGTTTTGTTGACAATTCAGAAAAAATTCAGCTAGCTGTCAATCTTACAAGAATAACTTTGCCATTTTTATTATTTGTAAGTTTATCCTCTTTTTTTGCAGCAATCCTTAATTCTCACAATAAGTTTGCTGCTGCCTCTGCAGCTCCAATAATCCTTAATATAGTTTTGATAGCAATTTTATTTTTTAGCAAATTTCTCAATGATAAATTGGTTTATTATTTATCATATGGAGTTTCTATCGCAGGACTATTACAACTTATTTTTTTGTATCAATTTACAAAAAAGTTTTATTTCATAAAAATTAATTTTAATTTTAAAATTAATAATAAGGTTAAATTTTTTTTCAAAAAACTTTTACCTAGTATTTTTTCATCAGGTGTTACTCAAATAAATATTCTTGTCGGTACTATAATTGCATCTTTTCAAGCCAGCGCTGTGTCTTACTTATATTATGCTGATAGGATTTACCAAATTAACCTTGCAATAGCAGGAATTGCAATAGGAGTGGTTGTTTTGCCACAACTTTCTAAACATGTTTTTTTAAAAAAAAAAAATAAAATACTCTTATTACAAAATAAAGCACTTGAACTTAGTATGTTTTTAAGTTTACCGGCCTCAGTGGCTTTAATTGTAGGGTCAGAACAAATTATTTCAGCATTATTTGGTTATGGTTCTTTTGATGAGTTGTCAGTATCTAACTCAGCAAACGCACTCTACTATTTTGGATTGGGATTGCCAGCTTTTGCTTTAATTAAAGTATTTTCGACTTTCTTCTTCGCAAATCAGGATACTAAAACACCATTTTATATTTCATTAATTTCGGTAATTTTAAATATATTAATAAGTGTCTATTTTTTTAGAGAAATTGGTTTTATAATCATTCCTATAGCTACGACAATTTCATCATGGTTCAATGCGATAATATTATTTGTTTACTTAAAAAACAAAGATTTATTTAATTTAAGTAAATTATTTTTCACTAAATTAATTAAGATACTTCTGGCATCAATATTAATGGGAATATTTTTTAATTATTTAATTTTGTTTTTTGAAAATAGATTGATTTATGAATATAATTTTAAATCTTTTTATTTGATACTTTCAGCTTTTTTAAGTCTTATATTTTATTTGAGTTTTTCATTATTTATCAAAGCTTTCAAATATGGTGATATTAAACTAAAGTATTAAATATGGGAAAAAAAATTTTTTCAGGTGTTCAACCTACTGGAAATCTTCATCTTGGAAATTATTTGGGAGCAATTAAAAATTTTGTAAAACTTAATAATGAAGAACAAAATGAGTGTGTGTTCTGTGTTGTTGATCTTCATGCTATTACAGTTGCTCATAATCCAAAAAAATTAAAAGATAATATTTATGAAACTTTAGCAACTTTTATTGCTTGTGGCATTGATCCTAAAAAAAGTATCATCTTTAATCAATCAAGAGTGAGTGCTCATTCAGAAACAGCCTGGATATTAAGTTGTGTTGCTAGAATGGGATGGCTTAATAGAATGACCCAATTTAAAGAGAAAGCCGGAAAAGATAAAGAAAAAGCAAGTATTGGTCTTTATTCTTATCCTATTTTAATGGCAGCAGATATTTTGTTATATGACACAACCCACGTACCTGTTGGAGATGATCAAAAGCAACATTTGGAACTTTGCCGAGATATAGCTCAAAAGTTTAATAATGATTTTAATGCTGACAATTTTTTTAAAATTCCTGAGCCATTAATTCAAAAAGATTTTTCAAGAATTATGAGCTTGAGGGATGGTACAAAAAAAATGAGTAAATCTGAATTATCAGATCAAAGTAGAATAAACTTAACTGATGATAAAGACCAAATAATAAATAAAATCAAAAAAGCAAAAACTGATACTTTATCATTACCGTCTACAAGTGCAGATTTAGAAAAAAGACCTGAAGCAAAGAATTTGATGAATATTTATTCTAGTTTAATGGATGTAAGTTTAGAGGATACAATAAATAAATTTTCTGGAAAAAATTTTTCGGAATTTAAAGAAAATTTATCACAAGTAATGGTTGATAAAATTAGTCCAATATCATCTGAAATAAAAAAGTTATTAAGCGAAAAAAAATATTTAGATGAAATATTATTAGAGGGAACTAAAAAAGCAGATAAAATGGCCTCGGAAAAGGTAAAAAAAATCCAAGAACTAGTTGGTTTTTAGGATTTTTTTATTAACAAGTTTCATTTTTATAATTATTGACTATATATAAATCATGTTTGTTCAGACTGAAATAACACCGAACCCAAACTCTTTAAAATTCTTACCTGGTAAGATTGTTTCAAATAATGGGTCATTTGAAATTACACAAAAAGATCAAACTAATAATGAGTTAGTTAAAAATTTGTTATCTGTTAACGGAGTTGAGGGCATTTTTCTAGGTAAAGATTTTATCTCAATAAATAAATATGACGATATATCATGGGATGAAATAAAACATATAGTGATTTCTTTAATCAACGATTTTTACTCAACCGGGAAAGAATGTGTTGTTGATAATAGCTTGATTGAAAATAATGAAAATTTAAAAGATATAGAAAAAAAAATAGTTCAAATATTAGATGAAAAAATCAGACCTGCAGTTGCAAAAGATGGTGGAGATATTAAATTTAAGGAGTTTAAAGATGGTATAGTTAAAGTAAAGCTCCAAGGGAGTTGTTCAGGTTGTCCAAGTTCAACTATGACATTAAAACAAGGTGTTCAAAATCTTCTTTGTCACTATTTACCAGAAGTAAAGAAGGTTGAGGCTCTTTAAATGTTTAGTTTTAAATTAAAAAATCTTAGATTATTAAATCAACTGATTTTTTTTAAGTCAAAATTTTATTTTGTTAGAATGAGAAGAAAGAACTTAAAAATATTTAAGTTTTTTGATGATAGAAGAATTGGTGCAATCCCAAGAATATTTTTAACAAGTATTTTTGTTGTATTTTCATTTTATCATATTCCGTCAATAATTAATTTTGCTAATAAGCAACTTCTAGAAGATAAAGAATTTCAAAATAATTCAAAAGCTATACTAGCTTATACACTTAATAAAAAAGAGAGTGTTGAAGCTGATGGAGGAGATTTAAATGAAAAAGATTTGTTAATTGATATTTTTAGTCTAAACGATCTTGAAACAGACACAGTAAGATTAAATGCATCTACAATTAAGCAATTATTTCAAGATACCGACTATAAACTAGATGATGTAAGGGAAACAAAGTTAGTAAAGCCTGTCGCCTTAACTTTACTTCCTGGTGAAATCAAAATGATCGAAAGCACTAAGAAAAGAAAAGAGTTCTTTATTCAAATCGTTTTACCTTTAGTTTTAAAAGAAAATAATAATATTAGATTAGATCGAAAGACTTTGTTTAAAATTATAAATAAAAGTAATAATACTAAATTAGAAAAAAAATGGCTTGAAAAAAAGTACAAACAATATGGAGTAACATCCAAAGATTTAACAACTCTTAAAATCAGAATGGATGAAATACCAGTTTCTTTAGCACTTGCTCAAGCTGCAAAAGAAACAGGATGGGGAACATCAAGATTTGCACAAGAGGGCAATGCACTTTTTGGGCAATGGACTTGGTCTGGTGATGGCTTAAAACCTAAAGAGGCTGATGAGAATAAAGGTCATAAAGTTATGAAATTTAATGTATTACAAGCCTCAGTTAGAGCTTATCAAAGAAATTTAAATACCCATCGATCATATAAAAATTTTAGATTAGCAAGAGCACATTTAAGAGATAATAATCAACCTTTAGATAGTTTAATTCTTTCTCAATTTTTAAAAAATTATGCTGAAACTGGAAATCAGTATGTTGAAGTTTTGCAAAAAATTATTAATCAAAACAATTTAAAAGATTTTGATAATGCTAAGTTACTTCCTTCCAGCAAGGAGCTTGAAAGTTTAATTTAATTTTCCATTATAACAAATTGGGTTCCAAACCAACGCCACTTGCCATTATCATTTAAGGAACAATTTATTCTTCCACGTCTTGGTAAAAATTTAGACTTGAAATTGATATAAAGAATATTTTTTTTGAATACTAAATTTGGTTGGCCCCATGAACCACCATCATTTGAATAACAATTAATATTTTCAATATTTTTTTGCTCATCAAAAAATTCCACAATTAATTTGGGTGGATTATCTTTATTTTCTAATTTTTTTTCTACTGGTTTAAGAGATTTGTATTCTAGAGGATTATAATTTATTAGTGAGTTAAATCGTTTTAAATCTCCATACTTTTCATTTATTGGAAATCTTGGTAGTTCAAATTTATCCTTATTGTTATCAATTATTCCAGAGTGTTGTCCAAAAGCAATTTCAAAATTTTTTGATATATAATTTTTCATAAAAAGAGAATATTCACCAAAAGGATATGAAAATATTGGCGGGACATACCCTAATTTATCTTTAAAAATTTCGGTTGCTGTTTCTATATCTTTGATAAATTCTTTTTCTGTCTTATCGATCAAATATTCATGCGTATGTGAGTGGTGCCCAATATAGCCTATATCTGAGTCATTGATTTCTTTGATTTCATCCCAAGTCATATACCCCCTTTTACCTACAGGTTCAGTAGATACAAATAAAATGAATGGAATTTTATTTTTTTTAAGATATGGCCAGGCCTCACTATAAAATGATTTAAATCCATCATCTATTGTAATTAAAATTTTCTTACTCTTTTTTACTTTACTAAATTCATTTAAAAAATTTTTAGGGTCATAAAATTCATACTCTTGATTTTTAATAGTTTTCATTTGCTCATCAAACATATCCATTCTTATATTTGTTGATGGATATTTATTTTCATTAAAGCGATGATACATCAATGATAAAACACCACTATCTCTAGAATAAGATTTGATATTATTCTCTTGTGAAATAGAATTAACTAGAAATATAAATTGTAATATGAATAAGCTAATTATAGATGCTGCTAAAGATAAAATTTTTTTAATGATCATTAATAATGATATTAATTACAGCATTACACATGAAAATTCCAAAATAAATTATGAAAAATTATCAATTTTAATTGATGATTTTCTAAATAAAAAAAAATTAAATTTAGACAAAGTCTCTCAAATTTATGTTAATCGAGGTCCTGGAAGTTTTGCGGGGATAAGAAATTCTTTATCAGTTGTTAAAGCTTTTCATTTAACCCATAAAATTGATTATTATTGTTTTAGTTTTGAGGATTTTAGTGAAAAAAATGAGGTTAAATACAAAAATATCCCAAATCTTTGCGATAAATTGAAAGTTGAAAAAAATTTGATTAATCCTATTTATTTGAGTTAAAATCAATTATGTCAGAAACAATTGAACAACAATGTTTATCTAAAGGGGTAAAGTTAACTGAGCAGAGGCGAATAATTGCCAGGGTTATTTCAGAGTCAAAAGCGGCTTATGGCGAGTCTGATCATCCAGATGTTGATGAATTATATAGTCGTGTATCAAAAGTTGATCCAAAAATAAGCATAGCCACAATTTATAGGACAGTTAAGCTTTTTGAAGAAGCAGGAATTTTAACTAAACATGACTTCAAAGGTGGTAAGGCTAGATATGAAGCAATGATAGAAAGTCATCATGACCATTTGATTGATATAAAATCAGGTGAAATAATTGAATTTGTAGATGAAGAAATTGAAGAGCTGCAAAAAAAAGTAGCTAAAAAATATGGTTATAAGTTAGTAGATCATAAACTTGAGTTATATGGTGTTAAAGTAAACTCAAAAGATGAATAAAAAGATATTTATCAAAACTTTCGGTTGTCAAATGAATGAATATGATACTAACAGAATATTTGATACTGTGAGAGAAATAGGTTTTGTAAAAACTGAAAATCTAGAGGAGTCTAATTGTTATTTACTTAATACTTGCCATATTCGAGATAAAGCTAAAGAAAAAGTTTATCATGAGATTGGACGGGTTAAAAAAAATTTTAGATCACGAAAAAAACCAATCGTCATAGTCGCTGGATGTGTTGCTCAGGCTGAGAATGAGGAAATGATTAAAAGGGAGCCTTATATTGATATTGTTATTGGACCGCAAGCCTATCATAAAATAAATGACAAAATTGGAGAATTTTTATCTAGACAAAAAAAAATAGATGAAACTGAATTTGATGCCAACACAAAATTTGACTATTTAGATAATATTAAGAATTCATCAAAAAAAATTTCATCATTTTTAACTATTCAAGAAGGCTGTGATAAATTTTGTCATTTCTGCGTAGTACCATTTACAAGAGGTCCAGAGTATTCAAGGCCATTCAAAAAAATATTAGAGGAAGCAGAGAATTTATCAGAAAATGGAGTTCGTGAAATAACACTACTAGGTCAAAATGTTAATGCATATAATTATGAGAATTATAAATTGTCAGATTTAATTTTAGAAATAGAAAAGTTAGATGGAATAAAAAGAATTAGATATACAACCTCTCACCCAAGGGATATGACAGAAGATCTTATCAATGTATATGGTATTTCAAAGAAATTAATGCCTTTAGTTCACCTACCCGTTCAGAGTGGATCTGACAAGATCCTAAATTCAATGAATAGAAAACATCAGATAAGTGATTATGTTAATACTTACGAAAAACTTCAAAAAATTAACCCAAAAATAAAGTTTTCGAGTGATTTTATAATTGCCTATCCGGGTGAGGATGAGAAGGACTTTAATAAAACTTGTGATTTAATTAAAAAAATTAAATTTATAAATTCTTTTTCTTTCATATTTAGTCCAAGGCCAGGAACAACCGCAGCAAATTTTGAGTTAATTGATAAAAAAATTTCACTTATAAGATTAGAAAAAGTTCAAAAACAATTATTTACCAATCAAATTAATATGAATAAATCACTTGAGGGTAAAGAAATTGATGTTTTAGTTGAAAATAAAATAGATGGTGGCACAAAGTTTTTTGGTCGATCTGAGTACATGACTTCGGTTATTTTTGATGGTAATGAATTAGACATGGGAAAAGTTATCAAAGTAAAAATAAATCGTAGTAATCAAAATACATTGTTTGGTAAAAGTTTAGATAATTCAGAACAAAGAGTGGCTTAAGTTTGAGTAATACTATTAAAAAAGATATTAATTCATCACTTAAATTTGTTTATTCAGAAAATAATTCAATTAGCGTAATTTTTCACGAGAATGATCTCCTGATGGGAGTAGTTGGTGAATTTAACCAAAACTTGAAAGAGTTAGAAAAAATAACCAATTCAAGTATTTATTCCAGAGGAAACTCAATCTTAATTAAATCAACTTCAGAAAAAAATGAAATTTTGAAGAATGCAATCCAATTTCTTGCAAATCAATTTAAAAATAATGGTAGTATAGAACAAAAAGATATTTTATCCTCAATTGATCAATTTATGATAAATGAAAAAGTAAAAAATACCAACGTTACTGATATAATCAAAACTCCAAAAAAATCTATAATTCCAAGGTCAGAAAAACAAAAAGAGTATGTTAGAGCGTTGAGACAAAATGAAATAATAATATCTGCCGGACCTGCTGGTACAGGAAAAACCTTTCTTGCTGTTGCTGTAGGTTTAACAATGTTGTTAGAAAAAAAAATAGAGAGGATAATACTTTCTAGACCTGCGGTTGAGGCAGGTGAGAGACTAGGTTTCCTGCCAGGAGATATGAAAGAGAAAGTTGATCCATATTTACGTCCTTTGTATGATTCATTGTATGATCTGTTTCATTTTGAAAAAATTCAGAGAATGATAGAAATTGGCGACATTGAAATTGCCCCTTTAGCTTTTATGAGAGGAAGAACTCTAAAAAATTCTTTTGCAATTTTAGATGAAGCTCAAAATGCCACTGATACACAGATCAAAATGTTTCTTACCAGGATAGGCGAAAATTCAAAAATAGTTGTCAATGGTGACCCTACTCAAATAGATTTACCTAATAAAAAAATGTCAGGTTTAGAAAGATCAAAAAAGATATTATCGCATTTAAGTGAGATTGCAGTTATAGACTTTGATCACTCAGACGTTGTGAGACATCCTTTAGTTTCAAAAATTGTGAAAGCGTACAACAATAATGATCAAAGTTAATGTGCTTTCAGAGGAAAATTCTTGGTCAAAAAAAATAAAAAAAAAAGAATTATTTTTTAATAAAATTTGTAGCAAGTTCCCAAAAAAATATAGATTTATCAACAAAA
>CACOKN010000011.1 GCA_902627805.1 uncultured Pelagibacteraceae bacterium | reverse complement strand
CTGGTGCTGAAGGTTTTATTGGTTCACATCTTGCAGAAAAACTTATAAAAAAAGGGCATGATTTAACCTGTCTAATTTTATATAATTCATTTAATTCATGGGGCTGGTTAGAGCATGCTGATAATAAAATAAAAAAAGAGATCAGAGTCATTACCGGAGACATTAGAGATGAATTCTTAATAAAAAATCAATTAAAAAAAAACGTGGATGTTGTTATTAATCTGGCAGCATTAATTGGAATACCATACTCTTATAGGGCACCAAAATCTTATTTTGATACTAATGCAATGGGATTATTAAATATCTTAAATTCAGCATTAAATTCTAATATAAAAAAGATTATTCACACTTCAACTAGTGAAGTTTACGGATCTCCAAAGTATATTCCAATTGATGAAAAACATTTAGTTTCAGCTCAATCTCCTTATGCAGCAAGTAAAGTTGCTGCAGACCAAATAGCTTTGTCTTATAATAAATCTTTTAATTCACCTGTTACAATTTTAAGACCCTTTAATACATTTGGGCCCAGACAATCATTAAGAGCAATTATTCCAACAATAATCACTCAAATTTTAAATAAAAAGGTTTTAAAACTTGGTTCGCTTTATCCTACGAGAGATTTAACTTATATTGATGATACAACAGATGCTTTTTTGTGTGCTCTTAATAAAAAAAAAGATATTGGTGAGATAATAAATATTGGTAGTGGTTTTGAGATATCTATTAAGGAACTAGTTAGAAAAATATCAGAGATTATAGGATATAGAATTGATATTGAAAAAGATTTTAAAAGAGTAAGGCCAAAAAAAAGTGAGGTAGACAGACTGTTTGCCAACAATAAAAAAGCAAAAAAAATTTTGAACTGGTCACCTAAATTGAGTAATAAAAGCGATTTTGAAAATAGCTTAAAGAAAACGATTGAATGGTTCACAAATGAGGAAAATATAAATCAGTATAAAATAAATATTTTTAACGATTAACTTATATTTATGAAACAAATTATTTTAATAGGTGCCGGCGGGCATGCAGAATCATGCTTAGATGTAATATTATTAACCAAAAAATTTAAAGTTCTAGGTTTTATTGATAAAACAAAAAGTACCAATCTACTAAATTATAAAGTTCTTGGAGATGAGAGATACTTAGAAAAGGTAAAAAAAAAAAAAATTAATTTACATATAAGTTTAGGTTTTATTAAGTCACCAAAAAAAAGAATCGAAATATTTCAAGATTTTAAAAAAAAATTTAAATTTCCTACAATTATATCTCCAGTTGCATACGTATCTAAAAATGCAATTATACTTGATGGAACAATAATACATCACAACGCAATAGTTAATTTTGGTGCTCAAATTGGTCAAAATACCATAATTAATACGTCGGCAGTTGTAGAGCATGGAGTGAGGATTGGAAATAATTGTCATATATCTACTAGAGTAATTCTCAATGGACAGGTGATTGTAAAAGATAATACTTTTATAGGGAGTGGAGCAATCATCAAACAAGGAGTAAAAATTGGAAAAAATTGTATTATTGGAATGGGTAAGATTATAAGTAAAGACGTGAGGGACAATAGTGTTTTAAGATAATATGAAAAATAAGATTTTAGTTATTGCAGAAGCTGGGGTTAATCACAATGGATCTTTAAATAACGCTTTAAAGATGGTTGATTTAGCCGCAAAGGCTGGAGCAGACTTTATCAAATTTCAAACATTTGACCCTAAATCACTATCAAGTGTTGATTTAGGATTAGCAAAATATCAAGAAGAACATACTAAACAAAAAAACCATCTCAAAATGTTAGAAAAATTAGCACTTACGGCGAAAAGTTTTAAAAAAATTTCTATGAGATGTAAAAAAAAAAGGATTAAATTTTTATCGAGTCCATTTGATATGAAAAGTATTGATATTTTAAAAAGTTTAAAAATTAATGCCTTTAAAATTCCATCTGGTCAAATAGATGATATTCCGTATCTAGAATACATTGGGTCTTTAAAAAAAAAAATTTTTTTATCAACAGGTATGTGTAAATTGTCAGATATAAAAGATGCATTAGATATTTTGGTTAAAAAAGGTACGCCTAAAAAAAATATTGAGATCTTACATTGTCTTTCTCAATATCCAGCAGAGGAAGAAAATTTAAATTTAAAATCAATTAGATTTATTAAAGATAAATTAAATTTACCAGTTGGTTTTTCAGATCATTCTTTAGGTTATGACGCATCACTTATTGCAATAGGTCTAGGAGCTAGGGTTGTTGAAAAACATTTTACCCTTAATAAAAATCTAGTAGGACCTGATCATAAAATAAGTCTTAATCCTGACGAGTTATTTCAATTTATTAAAAAAATTAGAAAAGCAGAGAAATCCCTGGGAAATTACATAAAAAAACCACATAAAGATGAATTAATAAACTTAGAATTTATAAGAAAAAAAATTGTTGCAAAAAAAGAAATTTTTATAGGCGATAAATTTACATCCAAAAATTTAACAACTAAACGATCTAAGAATGGCTTACCAGCATCATCGTGGAAAAAAATTTTAGGTAAAAGGGCAAAAAAAAGGTTTAGATTAAATGAGGGTGTCATAAATTAATGAAACTCTGTATTGTAACCGGATCAAGAGCTGAATTTTTTATACTTAAAAATTTAATTACAAAAATTCAAAAGAATAAAAATTTTAAGCAAAATTTACTTGTCACAGGGACACACAACTCAAAATTCTTTGGGAGCACAATTAAAGACATAAAAAAAAATGGAGTTACAATCCATGGTATAATTAATTTAAATATAAACGGTGACAATTCACTCGATATTGCAAAATATTTATCAATTGGAATTCAAAAATTTTCTCAAAAATTTGCAAAAATTAGACCTGATTTTCTTTTAGTTTTAGGTGATAGGTATGAAATTTTTTCCGCAGTAATTTCTGCTTATCTAAATAATATACCAATTGGACACATTTATGGAGGCGAAATTACTCAGGGATCCTTGGATGAAAATATAAGACATTCAATTACTAAATTTTCAAATTTGCATTTTGTATCTACAAAAAAATACTATGATAGAGTTAAGCAATTAGGTGAAGACAAAAAAAAAATTTTTAATGTTGGATCTATGGGTGTTGAGTCTATTAAAAATCATAGAGTTATTAAAAAAAAAGATCTAGAAAAACTATTGAATATTAAGTTTAATGAAAAAAATATTTTGATGACTTTTCACCCAGAAACTACAAAAGATCAAAAGGAAAACATCTTAAATTTGAAAAAATGTTTAAATTGTTTAAAAAAATTGGAAAATACATCAATTATTATTACCATGCCAGGTGCAGATCAACATTATAAAATGATTTATAAACTTCTTAAAAAGTTTACCCAAAAAAATAAAAACGTATTTTTGTTTAAATCACTTGGCCATGATAATTATTTTTCAATATGCAGAGTCGTTGATTTTATGATCGGAAATTCCTCTAGTGGTATAATAGAAATGCCGTCTTTTAAAAAACCAACAATTGATCTAGGTATAAGACAACTAGGGAGAATTAAAGCTAAGTCAACAATAAATGTGGATTTTAATGAAAAAAAAATAACAAGTGCTATCAATAAAGTTTTGTCGAAAAAATTTAAAAAATCGTTATTGAAAGTTGTCAACCCTTACGAAAAGAAAAATAGCTCAGATAAAATAATCACAATTTTAAGAAGGACAAATTTTAGGAAATTACAATCTAAAAATTTTTTTGATTACAAGATAATATGAATAAAAAATTAGACCCATTTTTCATAAGTATTAATAATTCTATCAAGGAGTCTATGATTAAAATCAAAAAAAACGGAACTAGAACTCTTTTAGTCGTCAAAAAAAATAAATATTTACTTGGGACATTATCAGAAGGAGATATTCATTCAGCTCTAATTAAAAATTATAGTTTAAATTCAAGTATTAAATCTATTTTCAATAAAAATCCAAAGAAAATAGTTTCAGAAAATTTTAATTCTAATAAAATTAAAAAGACATTTTTAGATAAACAGATAGGTATTTTACCTGTTGTAGACACAAGAAATTTTGTAAAAAAAATAATATCATGGGAAGATATTTTTGGTTCAAAAAAAGATTATTCAGAGTTGAAAAAAGTTGAAGTTGTAATAATGGCTGGTGGAAGGGGAGAAAGACTAAAACCATATACAACTGTTTTACCTAAACCTCTAATTCCAATAAATAATAAACCAATGCTTGAGCATATTTTGTCTAACTTTAGAATTTTTAACTTAGAGAATTTCCATTTAATACTTAATCATCAAGCGAATTTGATAAAATCGTATTTTAACAATATTGATCAAAATTTAAAGATCAACTACGTGACAGAACCAAAGCCCTTGGGAACTGTAGGGGGTATCAAATATCTTAAAAAAATTAAATCAAATAATTTTTTATTATCGAATTGTGACACATTATTTAAGATAGATTATCTAGAACTTTTTAATTACCACGAAATTAACAAAAATTTTATTACCTTAGTAGTTTCAAAAGTTCAACATGAGTTCTCTTATGGTTCTTGCAAAGTTACAAAAAAAAGATTGATCTCAATTAAAGAGAAGCCAAAATTAGATTTTATTGCAAATGCTGGTTTATACGTAATGAAGAAAGAAATAATAAAATTAGTTCCTAAGAATAAAAAATTTGACTTAACCGACTTAGTCAATAAATGCCTTAAATTAAAAAAAAAAATTGGGGTTTATGAAATTTCAAGCAATTCTTGGACTGATTTAGGAAAATTATCAGATTTCAATAAAGCCTTTAAAGATTTTAATTAAATAATGTCTGTATTATGTATTATTTGTGCGAGAGGTGGTTCTGTAGGCATCAAGAATAAGGCATTAATAAAGATTAATGGTAAACCTTTAATTTCTTTTACAATTCAACAAGCAATAAAATCTAAAATTTTTAGTGAAATAATTGTTTCTACAGATTCTAAGAAAATTCAAAAAGTTGCTAGACAATATGGTGCCAAATGTTGGTTTTTAAGACCAAAAAGTATTTCTACTAGCAACTCATCAAAATTATTAGCTATAAGACATGCTTTGATTGAGTCTGAAAAATATTTCAAAAAAAAATTTAATATATGTTTTGATCTTGATATAACCTCACCATTAAGAAATATAAGTGATATTCAAAGTTCTTATAAAAAATTCAAGAATGGAAATTATACAAACCTTTTTTCAGTTAATGAAGCTAAGAAGAATCCTTATTTCAATATGGTTGAAAAAAAAGGGAGCTTTTACGTTTTATCCAAAAAAACCAATAAAATTTATTTTTCGAGACAAAAAACCCCAAAAGTTTATGATATGAACGCTTCAATATATATTTTTAAAAGAGGTTTTTTAATCAATGAGCACAGGCTATTTAGTAAAAAAACTTCGATTTTTTTAATGCCTCGAGAAAGATCTATTGATATTGATGATAGTTTTGATTTAAGTCTTGTTAAATACTTACTAAAAAAATGAGAAAAAATTTTATTAAATTTGGACTTCAAAAAAAAAAAGCTTTTGTTATAGGTGGCTCGGGTCTTCTAGGAAAGGAGATAGTAAAGTTATTATTAGAAAACTCTGCAATGGTAATTAATTTAGATCTTATTGATAAAAAGAGTCTAATTAAAAAAAAAAATTTAAAAAATTATTTTTTTCAGAAATTAAATGTTGCTGATATAGAAAATTTAGATAAAAATTTAGAGTCAATTATTAAGAAATTTGGTTGTCCAAATATTTTCATCAATACTTCTTATCCTACAAATTCCAACTGGAAATTAAGTTCTTTCAAAAAAAATAAAATTTTGAATTTAAGAAAAAATGTAGATATTCATCAAAATTCCTATTGTTGGTCAGCACATATGATCTGTCAGAAAATGAAAGAAAAAAGAATATTAGGTTCAGTAATTTTATTAAACTCAATTTATGGTTTTTTAGGACAAAATATGTCGATATATAAAAATACAACTATTGAAGAAAACATGAATTATTCAATCATTAAAGGTGGAATTTTAAATTTTTCAAGACAATTAGCATCATTTTATAGTCCAAGTGGGATTAGAATTAATTCAATATGTTCTGGAGGCGTAATGGGGCATGTGAAAGGATTTAATAAAGTGCAAGATAAAAAGTTTGTTAAAAATTATTCACAAAATTGCCCAATAGGAAGGTTAGCAAAACCTAGCGAGATAGCATATTCAGTTCTATTTTTAGCATCTGAAGCATCCTCTTATATAACAGGAACTTCATTAATTGTTGACGGGGGGTGGTCTGCAATTTGATGTTTTGGTGTAAAAATTGTTTAAATACCTCTACTAGACCAAGGATTACCTTCGACAAAAAAGGCTTCTGTAATGCGTGCCAGTGGGCTAGAGAAAAAAAAAAAATTAATTGGAAGAGCCGACAATCTTTATTAAAAAAAATATTTAATAAAAAAAATAATAACCAATTTGATTGTATTGTTCCAGTTAGTGGGGGTAAAGATGGTTCTTACGTCGCCTATACATTGAAAAAAAAATTCAATATTAATCCTCTGTGTGTTACTGTTCGGCCACCTTTAGAACTAGATCTTGGAAATAGAAACCTTAGAAATTTTATAAACTCAGGTTTTGACCATATACACATAAGTCCAAATCAGAAAGTAATGAGGGATTTAAACAAGATTGGTTTGAAGGATAAAGGTTTCCCGTATTATGGATGGTTAATTTCTATATTTACCTCAGTATTAAAAATCGCAGTTTCTATGAATATTAGTTTGATAGTTTACGCTGAGGATGGAGAGGTAGAATATGGAGGATCTAACCATACAAAAAACAAACCTTTTTTTGATGCTACATATACTAAAAAAATTTATTTTGAAGGTGGATATGAAAAAGTATTAAAAAAAATTAAGGCAAAAAATTCAGAAAAAGATTTTTTTAAATTTCCTGAAAATGAAAAATTGAAAAATATAAAACTTACACATTGGTCATATTTTGAGAATTGGGACCCTTATAGAAATTATTTAGTGGCAAAAAAAAATTGTGGATTAAATGAGCATTCAGAGTCTAATGCTAGCACCTTCACAAACTTTGCTCAAAATGATCAAGCTTTATATGTATTACACACTTATATGATGTACCTTAAATTTGGATTTGGTAGAGCCACTCAAGATGCGGGTATTGAAATAAGAAGAGGAGCTATGACAAGATCTCAAGGTTTAAATCTTGTTAAAATGTATGATAATTATTACCCTAAACAATTCATCAATTTATACCTCGATTATTATAAAATTTCATTAAAAGAGTTTAATTCAATCATTGATAAATGGGTAAATAAAAAACTTTTCAAAAAAATAAAAGGGATCTGGCAACCAAAGTTTTCAATTAAATGAAAAATAGGACTGTAACTATTATTGACTATGGTATGGGAAATATTGGATCTTTGTTCAATGCTTTTAATTATTTAGGTGTTAAAGTTCGTATATCTAGTAAACCTAATGTGATTGAAAAGTCTCATATTGCAATTCTACCGGGTGTGGGTTCATTTCATAAAGCGATGAAAATAATAAAAAAAAATTCTATTGATAACGCAATTAAAAATATTATTCAAAAAGGAGATTATTTGTTTTGCATATGTCTTGGGATGCAGCTTTTGGCATCAAAGAGTTTTGAGGAAAAACCTACCAAAGGTCTAGGTATTATATCTAACAAGGTCAAAAAATTTACTTTAAAAGAAACTAAAAATAAGATTCCACATGTTGGATTTAATCAAGTTTTTTTTGATAAAGGGAATAAATTATTTAAAGGTCTGCAATCAGGAACTGATTTTTATTTTGTTCATTCCTACAGAATGTTGCCCGAAAATATGTCTAAAAATATCTCAAAAACAGATTATGGTATTAAATTTTTATCATCTTTTGTAAAAGATAACATTTATGCAACGCAATTCCATCCTGAGAAGAGCCAATCTAATGGAATCAAATTATTAGATAATTTTTTAAATATTACTTGATGATAAGAAAAAGATTAATTTTTACATTATTATTTCAAAATGATTGTTTTTTTTTAAGCAGAAATTTTAGACTTCAAAAGATTGGAAATTATGAGTGGCTTAAGAAAAATTATGATTTTTCGATGATAACAGACTCGGTTGATGAAATTATTTTACTCAACGTTTCAAGAGAGGGAGCGGAAATTGATAATTTTTGTAAAATAATAAAAACTTTTACCAAAGAATGCTTTATACCTATTTCAGCTGGCGGAAAAATATCCAGTATCAATGTAGCAAAAAAATACATTCGATCAGGTGCGGATAAATTAGTAATCAATAGTAATTTGTTCAATAAAGTTTTGCTAAAAAAAATAGCTAATACGTTTGGAGAACAATGTATAATTGCATCATTAGATTATCATAATTTAGAGGATAATTTTTTATTCTACAGAAATAATGGGAGCAAAAAAATAAATCTTAACGTAAAAGAAATATTTGAAATTTTATCTAATTTACCAATTGGTGAAATTATTTTAAATTCTATTGATATGGATGGCACGAGTAATGGCTTTGATTTTTCAATTCTTAAAAAAATTCCAAGATCATTTCAAAAACCTGTAATTTATGCAGGTGGAGCAGGAAATTATAAACACTTAGTTGAAGCTTTTAGAAAAAAAGAAATTGACTCAATTTCTACTGCAAATTTATTAAATTTTGTAGGAGATGGTCTTCAAGAGGCAAGAAAACAAATAATTAGAAACAAAATTAAATTAGCAAGATGGAACTAAAAGTATGAAAAAAATTTTAATAATTGGCTCTGGGTCTATTTCTAAAAAACATCATTCTGCTATTAAAGAGTTAGGGTTAAAAATAAAAGTAAGAAAAATCTCATCAAGAGTATTTGATAATTTTAGAAAAAAAGACTTTGATAAATTAAAATTGTTAGGACTATCAATGATTATTGTCTGTTCTCCCTCCTCTAGACATCACATACAATTCATGAGAATTGAAAAAAATTTTAAAAATATAACAGTCTTAATTGAAAAACCAGTCTTTGAAAAATTTTATGAATTACCAAAAATGTTAAAAAATAGATATTATGTTGGTTATAATTTAAGGTTTCACCCAGTAATAATTTTTCTGAAAAATTTTTTAAAAAATAAAAAAATATTTTCAATTAATCTCATTTCTCATTCTTATCTCCCAAATTGGAGAAAAATTGATTATCGAAAATCGGTTTCTGCAAAAAAAAAATTAGGTGGCGGAGCTTTATTAGAATTAAGTCATGAGATCGACTACTTGCGGTGGATTTTTGGGGAAATAAAGATTTTTTATTCCTTTAACAAAAAAGTTTCGAAACTTGGCATTAATACTGATGATATATTAACTTTAGTTGGTAGAATTGAAAAAAAAACTTTCTTTTCTTTAAATATTAATTTTTTTTCAAAAATACAATGCAGGGAAATTAAGGTTGATGGTAATAATTTTAGTCTCAAAGCCAATCTACTAAAAAATAAAATTGTAATAGTAAAAAATAAGGGATTAACAATTAAGAAATTTTCAAAAACTAGTATTAATGATACATATAAAAGTCAATTACAAGAAATCTTCAGTAAAAAGATCTCAAAAATATGTACTTTAAAACAAGCTTTGCAAATTATGAAATTAGTAGAGAAAGTAAGACAGAATAGAAAACAATGAAGGTAGTTATTTTAGCTGGTGGAAAAGGTACAAGAATTTTAGAGTATACTAAGTCAATTCCAAAGCCAATGGTTAAAATTGGTTCTAAACCCATTTTAGAGCATATAATTAATTATTATATGAAATATGGATTTAAAGATTTTTTAATTGCAGGCGGATATAAATATTCAATAATAAAATCTTATTTTAAAAAAAAAAAAATTTCGGCAAACATAAGAGTAATCGATACAGGTCTTGAAACATTAACTGGGTCAAGATTATTAAAACTAAAAAATATACTAGATGATACATTTATGTTGACTTACGGCGATGGATTATCAAACGTAAATCTTAAAAAGCTTTTAAAATTTCATAGGTCAAATAAAAAAAAAATTACTATTACAGCTGTTCATCCACCCGCAAGATTTGGAGAATTAGAAATTAAAAATAAGCTTGTCACAAAATTTGAGGAAAAACCTCAATTACAAAAAGGTTGGATAAATGGTGGTTTTTTTGTAATTGAACCCGAATTTCTCAATTTTGTTGGAAAAAAAAATGTAATGCTTGAAAGGTCCCCTTTGCTTAAAGCCGTTAAAACAAAAAATTTATCGGCGTTCAAACATAACGGCTTTTGGTTTTGCATGGATACTTTAAGAGACAAGAAAGTTTTAGATAAAATGATTAAAGATAAAAAGTCACCTTGGATTAAATAATGCCCAAGATTGCAGTTATAGGTGGTACTGGTTATCTAGCCTCAATAATTAAAAATCAGAATAATTCAAAAAAAAATAAGTATTTTTTCTTTTCGCGAAAAAAAAATTCTAAAAATTTTATCAATTTTTCAAATAATGGAAATTATCAACAGCTTTTAAAAAGATTTCATTTAATAGTTCATTTAGCTGGACCAAATAAAAGTCAAATTGAAAAAAAAAAAGGATTAATTAAAATAAAAAATAATATAACCACCAAGATTTGTGATATATGTATAAATCATAATATAAAATTAATTTATATTTCCTCAATGCAAGTTTACAAAAATTATGGGAACAAAGATATAAATCAAAACTCAATTATTGATCATAAAAATTTATACTCAAGGTCTCATTATGAGTCTGAAAAGATAATTTTAAAAAAACTTAAAAAATATAATCGTACCTTTACAATTTTAAGATTGGGCAATGTTTTCGGTTATTTAGAAAAATTTGATTTAAAGAAGTTTAGTAAAAATATAATTCATGACTTTTGCAAGTCTGCTTTAGATAAACAAAGATTAATTGTTAAAAATGGAATAATTCAAAGACAATTTATTCCTTCTCAAATTTTTGTTAAAATAATTAACACAACAATAAATAAAAAAATTTTTGATAATTCAGTATCAAATGTTGGTTATAAAGTTTTCAATTTAAAAGAAATTTCTTCGATAATTCGAGAAAAGTATAAGAAGATATATAACAAGAGTATTGACTTGAAAATAAATAATTTTAAACAAAAAAGAAAAAACTTAATTATTTTAAATAAAAATTATAAATTTAAGTTTGATAGATTAAAATTCAATTTTGAAATAGAAAAAGTTTTGATTAATATAAAACGGAATTAGTTTTGGTGGATAAAAATAATATTTTAGTGTCAATAATTATACCCACATATAATCATAGTGAGTATTTAAAACGTGCGCTAAATTCTGTTATAAATCAAACTTATGAAAATTGGGAAGCTATTGTAATTGATAATTATTCCTCAGATAACACCTCTGAAGTAGTTGCTAATTTTAAAAATAATAAAATTAAATATTTAAAAGTTAAAAATAACGGAGTTATTGCAATATCAAGAAACACAGGGCTAAAAGTTGCAAAAGGGGAGTGGGTAGCCTTTCTAGATTCTGATGATTGGTGGACAAAAGATAAACTTGAAATTTGTATTAAAAATATTGATGATAATATTGATTTCATTTATCATGATTTAGAAATTAGATCTAATAATCCAAAAATTTTTAGTAGAAAAAATATCAAAAGTCGTAAATTAAAAAAACCAGTTTTAATTGATCTATTAGTTGATGGTAATGCAATTAGTAATTCATCCGCAATTGTTCGTAAAAAATTTTTAGATGAGATTAAAGGAATTAACGAAAATAAAGAACTAGTTGCAGCAGAGGACTATAATGCCTGGTTAAGAATTGCACAATTAACTGATCAATTTCTTTATTTGCCAAAAAGATTGGGCTACTATTTAATTCACGATCAAAGTGTTTCAAAGAAAGATATGTCAGTACCAACTCGTCATGCAGTTAATGAATTTTCAAAAATATTGACAGAAAATCAAAAAATTAAACAAGAAGCTTTTTTAAAATATATGTCTGGACGTTTTAATTATTTAAATTTTGATTATAAGAATTCAATGAAAGATTTATTTTTTACTTTGAGAAATGGAAGTTTTTCTTTGAGGGTTCGCTCAATATTTATGATTATTATGACTAAATTTAATAAAGGTAAAGAATTAAATGATTAAATTATCTGAACCATTTTTTTTTGGAAATGAATTATCTTTTTTAAAAAAAAGCTTAGAAGATAAATGGATATCATCAAATGGTAATATAGTTAAAAGTTTTGAAAAAAAATTACAAAGATATACAACAGGTGATTATAACCTTGGAGTCATAAACTGCACTGCGGCTTTACAATTAGCAGTAAGACTTTTAAATCCAAAAAAAGATGAGGAAATTTTAGTTCCCTCAATTACATTTGCGGCTACTATTAATTCAATCTTATATAATAATTGCAAACCAGTTTTTTTTGATTGTGACAACTTTCTTTTATTGGATAAAAAAAAAATTTACTCTTTCTTTGAAAAAAACACATACTTTAAAAATGGTTATTCTTACAATAAAAAAACAAAAAAAAAAATTCTAGCAATAATCGTAGTTAACACTTTTGGCAATTTGTTTGACATAGATAAAAATTTTTCTGCATTTTGTAAAAAAAAAAATATCAAAATAATTGAGGATGCTGCTGAGAGCTTAGGATCGATTAATTATGATAAGCAAAGACGTAATAAAATCGATTTTAGCTGTTATTCATTTAATGGTAATAAGCTAATTACATCAGGTGGTGGTGGTATTTTATCTTTAAAAAACAAAAAACAACATATCAAAGCTAGTTACCTTGCATCTCAGGCAAAAAATGATGCCATAAATTTTATTCATAATGATGTTGGTTATAATTTTATGCTTTCAAATTTACATGCATCGATAGGATTAGCTCAGTTATTAAATATTAAAAAAGTTCTAAAAAAGAAAAAAAATATCAATTTTGCTTACAAAAAAAGGATTAATAAAATTAATGGATTGAAAATTTTAGATTCACCAGAAAAGTGTTCATCAAATTATTGGTTAAATATATTAGTTATAGATTCCAAAAAATATGGATTATCAAAAAAAGAAATTATCAAAAAGTTTTTAAATCAAGGGATTGAGACAAGGTCATTATGGTACCCAAATCATTTACAAAAGCCTTTTAATAAGTTTCAAAGTTACCAAATTAAAAATTCAAAAACTATGTTCGAATGTTGTATATGTTTACCAAGTAGTTACGGCTTAAATAATAATCAACAATTGAAAATTGTAAATCTTTTGGAAAATAGATTTAAAATTAAAAAATGATAATTATTTTATTTCCTTATAGATTTAATAATTATTATTTTAAAAAATATCAAATTAAAGAATTAAAAAAAAAATTTAAAAATAAAATAGAAGTTCATGATATTTTTAATATAATTTCAAAAAATTGGTACAAAGGCCATAAAACCAAAAGAAGCAAGTTCGCAATAATATTTAATAGTATTTTTCAATGGGAGAATCATATTAAAGAAATAATTAAAAAAAATAATAAAGTTTTTGTTATTAATACAATTTCTTCAAATTCTATTAAAAGTCTCTATATCCATTATTTATTATATAAGTACAATGCAAAAATAATTAAATTAAATTCACCAGAAGTTCATGCACCTTCTCAAAGTAATACCTTGTATCTGAAGATTTTATCTTTTTTCAAAATTTTATTTTTTAATTTTCCAAGATTTTTGTTTCTATTTAGAAATTTCTTTTATAGCAAATTATTATATTTTTTAAAATTTGATGAAGTATTCATATTGTTTAGTGGCTCAAAAAAATTTCTTTTAACATTAAATATTAATTCAAAAAAAAAATTTTATATCGATTACCACTCTTCAGATTTTGCAAATTTCTTATCAGGAAAAAAAAAACATGAATTTAAGAATAAAAAAGATTTTATTGTTTTTTTAGATATAAAAGCTCCGGCATTCCCAGGGGATGATGTTTCACTAAATGATAAAATTATTTATGATGTAAAAAAATGGTATAATGATTTAAATAATTTTTTGGATAAAGTTCAAAAATTGTTTTGTAAAAAAGTTATAATAATTCCCCATCCGAGTGTCAGAAAATTTAAAAACATATACTATGACAAAAAATTTGTGGTTTCAAAAAATCCTGATGCATCAAATTTGTTAATACAAAATTGTAAGTTTGTTATTGCAAACGGTGCTACGACCGCCGTAAGTTATTGTGTAATTCATGAGAAACCGGTTACATTTATGTATAACAATCAGGTAATAAAAAATAACCCAACAATGTTATTTGAAACTACTAGTTTATGTAAAATATTATCATCAAAGACTATAAACATTAACAATAGATTAGATAAAAAAAAATTTTGTTTGAAAATAAATAAGAAAAAATATTTAGAATATAAATATAACTATCTTACATCAAAAAAAATTCAGAATTTAAAGAACTCTGAAATTTTAAAAAGATTAGTCTCATAAATTATGAATCAAACTATAGCTTTTATTTGGGAAAATTATGAATTTGGAGGTACTACAACAAACCTTGCTTCTTTAATAAATTCCAAGAAATTTAGAAAAAAAAAAATTATAATTTTCACCAATAGCACAAATCAAGCTTTAAAAAAATTTAGAAAATTAATAAAAAACAGTAGAGTAAGAATAATTACCTTTGATAATTATTTAGACTTAAAATTTAAAAAAACAATAAATAAAATTTTTTTGTTATTGTTTAGACCTTTTGTGTTTTTTTTTACCTTAATAAAACTTTTTAAGCTATTAAAAAAGTTTGAAATTGATATTTTTGTTTCTCAATGTGGCGGATACGGAGATTTTAGATCAGACTTAGGAAGTATATTAATTGCAAAAATATTGAATTTTCGTTTGAAAGTTATTGTTTTTCATCATAGTTATTCTAAACCTAGATTGTGGAGTTTTTCATCTAACTTAATAAATTCAATTTTTTTGAATTTTTCTGATAAGTTTATATTTGTCTCAAAAGCTACATACAGGAATCTTTCAACTAAAACTTTTTTTAATTTCAAAAATAAAGATTTTAAAATTTTAAGTAATGGCATTGAGATTGACAAAATAAATATTAATGCAAAAATTAAAAAACTTATCAATAAAAAGTTTATAAATGGAATAGTCCTTGCCAGAATATCAGAAGATAAGGGACACGAAGATTTGATTAAAGCATGTAGCTTATTACCTAGTAAACTAAAAAAAAAAATTAGAATATATTTTGTAGGAGAAGGAAATAAAAAATATGTTTCATATTTAAAAAGTATAATAAAAAAAAATGATACAAATGAAATTTTTTATTTTTCTGGTTATGTAAAAGGATCTAGCAGAGAAATTATAAACCATTTTGATTTTTTAGTTTCACCAAGTAGATATTTTGAAGGATTTGGTTTATCCATTGCTGAGGCATTATCAGTTGGTACTCCAGTAATATCCACAAAAGTTGGCGGAGTGACAGATTATTTAAATAAAAAAAACTCAATATTGGTAAAACCTTTTGATATTAAAAAAATCTGTGATGCACTTATCATTGTATGTCAAAATCGAAAAGATTTATTAAAAAAGAAATCAAATGGTATAAGATTAATTAAAAACAAATTTACTAATGATGTTATGGGCGAAAAATATCTAAATTACTTAAATTAAACAATTTATGATTAAAATTTCAAATTTATTTTATCCAAAATTTAAATGTGATTTGATAAGATTAGGAAAAAACTTTGATGGTGGGTACATTGTGGAAAAAAATAGTATTAATAATTCAGAAATACTATTAAGTTTTGGTTTAAGTGATGACTGGACATTTGAAGAGGCTTATTCAAATTTAGGTAAAAACAAAATTTATTGTTATGATTTTAGTGTGAACGCAAGATTTTGGTTTGTAAGTTTTATAAAATCTTTTCTAAACATTTTGTTATTGAAAAATCCATTAATAAATTTTCAAAAGTTATTCAACTATATTAAATATAAGTCTTTTTTTAATTCAAAAAAAAATTTTCATTATAAGAAGTTCATTTCTCCTAACTCTATGAAGAAAAATTTGTTTAATAACAATGTTCATATAAGTCTTAATGATATTGCTAAAAAAATTGAAAAAAATTTTTTCTTAAAAATAGATATAGAGGGTTCTGAATATAGAATATTGAATGAAATACTTGAAAATTCAAGTAAAATTAATGGTCTTGTTATAGAATTTCACGACTTTGATTTACATTATAACTCTATTCAAAATTTTATTAATAAGTTTGAATTAGAACTCATTCATATTCATGTAAATAATCATGGAACTATTAACAAGGATGGTATTCCATCTGTTGTAGAATTGAGTTTCGCTTCATCAAATTTTTTTGAAAAGAGTAAAAAAAATGATAAATCATATCCTGATCCAGATTTGGATATGCCCAACAATAAAGAGTTAATTGATAATGAGATTTCTTTCTATTAAATATAATTATTAATAAAAATAGATTTTAAAGGTATGTTAATTTATAGGAAATACTTTAAAAATAAGAAAATAATAATAACAGGTCACACAGGCTTCAAAGGTTCTTGGCTTACTTTATGTTTAAGTCTTCTAGGAGCAAAAATTTTAGGAATTTCAAAAAATTATCCAACTACGCCATGTCATTTTGAAGATTTAAAATTTGGAAAAAAAATAAAACATAAAAAATTAGATATTACTAATTTAAAAAAATTAAAAAAAATTTTTAAAATATATCAACCAGATTATGTATTTCATTTAGCAGCCCAGGCGATAGTAAGCAAATCTTATGATGATCCAATAACTACATTCAATTCTAACACAATTGGAACGCTTAATGTACTGGAGTCATTAAGAAGTACAAAAAAATGTAGAGCAGTTATTATAACAAGCGATAAAAGTTATAAAAATTTAGAGATAGATCGTGGATATTTTGAAAATGATCAACTTGGAGGAAATGATCCGTATAGTGGATCAAAAGGTGCAGCTGAATTAATAATAAATAGTTATACCAAATCATTCTTTAAAAATAAAAAAATTACTTTAGCTATTGCAAGAGCAGGAAATGTCATTGGAGGTGGTGATTGGTCTCAAGATCGAATAATTCCAGATTGTTTTAGATCTTGGAGTAAAAAGAGAAAAATAAATATTAGAAGTCCCAAGTCAACTCGACCATGGCAGCATGTTCTTGATGTAGTAAGAGGATATTTAGTATTAGCTATTAAATTAAAAGACTTAAAGTTAAATAATGAAGCCTTTAATTTTGGACCAAAAAATAATCAAAACAAAAATGTTTTAGAATTGGTTAAAGAAATAAAACTTAATTGGAAAAAAGCAAAGTGGATAATAAATAAAAAATCAAGGCTTAAAAACAAAGAGTCAAATTTATTAAGACTAAATTCAAATAAAGCAAAAAAATATTTGAATTGGTCTCCAATTCTAGATTTTAAAGAATCGGTTAATTTCACCACAAATTGGTATATAAATTATTTTGAGAGAGGAAAAAAATTTACCAGGTCAATATCTGAAAATAATATTGTTAGATATAATAATATATTAAAAAAAAGGTTAAGATTTTAAATTGAAATATAATATTTTGGTAGTTGGTGGAACAGGTTTCATCGGTAAAAATTTTATTTCGTTATTAAAAAAAAAGAAAATATTTAATATATATTCTTTATCACAAAAAAGAATAAAAAAAAAATTAAAGGATAAAAACATCAAATATATTTTTTGTAAGATACAAAATAAAAATCAATTAAAAAAAAAATTAAAATATAACTTTGATTTTGTTGTAAATTTAGCGGGTCATAAAAATCATAAAGAGCATCAGAAAACTTACCAAACACATTATTTAGGTTTAAAATATTTAGCCAATATTTTTTCTTCAAAAAAAATAAAAAAATTTATACAAATTGGAAGTTGTTCAGAATATGGATTTACAAAGTCTCCACAAAATGAAAAAAAAATTATTAAAGTTAATAAAATTAAGTCAACTTATGGGATATCAAAATTAAGATCAACAAACTATCTAATGAAATTAAACAATAAGGTAGGTTTCCCATGCCTAGTATTAAGGCCTTATTTAATTTATGGACCAGGGCAATCATTTGACAGATTAATACCTTTCACTATTAAAAGTTGTTTGAATAATAAATCATTTAATTTAACATCAGGTAACCAATTAAGAAACCTCACACATGTAAATGACTTTATTGATATTCTTTACAAATGTCTTTTTATAAGAGCTGAAGGAGAAATATTTAATGTAGGATCTTGCAAAAATTATAAGATTAAATTCGTAATTGATTATATTCATAAACAAATTAAAAAAGGATTACCTAAATTTGGATTTATAAAATTAAGAAAAGATGAGCCATTAAACTTATATCCAGATTTAAAAAAAATTAGTAAGTACATTAAATTGAGAAATGAAATTACAATTACAGAAGGTTTAAAGAAAACAATATCATCTATAAAAAAAATTGAACAATGAAAAAAATTTATCTAGTTACTAATGATAAGATTTGGTTTTCAGGTAAAAAATATACTTCTAATAATGATTTAAATAATATTATTACTTGTCTAAATAAAGATTTTAACATTAACTTAATATGCAGAAAAAGTTCAAAAAAACTAAATTTTGAATTAACAGAAAATTGTAAATATTTAGATTTAGCAAAAATAAATGATAACAGTTTAGATGTAATACTTATTTCAATAACACCTTATAATTTTTTTGTTTTATTTTACCTTCTTTTTATTAAAGGTATTTCTGTTAAAGGATTTGTTTATCTGAGAAGTGATGGTTTTTTAGAATATAGATATCGTTATGGTTTTATTGGATATTTTATATACTTTATAATGTTCTCTTTGATCAAAAAAAAACTTAAAATATTGTCCTGCTCAAAATATTTTACTAATGTTAAAGTTAGCAATATACTTCATCCATCAGAGCTGGATCAAAAGTGGAAAAACTATCAAGAAATTGAAACTAAAAGTAAAGCAGACTTCCTCTATATTGGAAGATTTAAAAAAGATAAAGGTGCTTATTACCTAGCTAAAATATTTAAAGATTTTCTAAAGGAGTACAAATTAATTGTGTTAGGAAACGATAAAAAGTTTATCCCAAAAAAATTTCATGCAAATAATATTTGTTACAGAGCGTCTACATCTGATTTAGCAGAACTAATAAAGATTTATGACTCAACAAAAATATTCATATTACCCTCATATATTGAAGGGTTCCCTAAAGTTATATCAGAATCTTTAGCTAGATTAAGACCAGTAATAATTTTTGAAGAAATTAAGCATGTTATTCATGAAAGAGACGGAATCTTTGTTAGTGAAAGAAATGAAGAAAGTTTAAGGGAAACTATAAATTACATACTAAAAAACTATATTGAGATTCAAGAAAAAATAAAAAAAAATTATTTTTTTACAAAAGAGAATTTTAGAAAAGAACTTTTAGAGGCAATTAAAATATGAATTTTATCAATCACACCCCAAAATATTTTTTCGGTTACGGTTTAGCTGTTTTTCCAATTTTATTAATTATTGGACCAATGATTGCAGAAATTTTTTTATTATCTTGTATAATTTTTGCAGTTATCTCGATGATTAAAGAAAAAAATTATAAATATTTCAATAATAAATTTTTAATATTTTTTATTTTATTTTATTTAGCAATTCTTTTGTCTACTTTTGTAAATTTTCGAGATTTTGATAATTCAAAATCCTCAATATTTTATTTTCGTATCCCACTTTTTGCTTTTTCAGCCTGGTATATACTAGATAGGTTTAAATTATTTAATAATAAGATATTAATTTTTTATATTACTTTTTTTATATTATTAATATTAGATTCTCTTTTTCAATATTATACTGGAAAAAATATCTTTGGTAATGAAGTTTTTAGAAGCCGAGTCTCAAGTTTTTTTGGAGAAGAATTAATTTTAGGTGGTTTTATATTAAGGATAATTCCCTTTTTTATCCTTTATTTAGTTTTAAATAACAAAATTGGTGGTGATAAAGTAAATTTTAAATATGTAATACTAATATCTTTATCTTGCTTGATAGTTTATTTATCAGGAGAACGAACAGCTTTTTTTTTATTAATTCTTTTTTTCTTTACACTTTACTTTATCAATAAATTTCTTAGAAAATTTATAATTTATACAATATTTTCGTTTGTTATATTTGCTTTGGTAATTCCTCATTTTAGGGTTTCTGAAGATTTTAATCCTGCAATTAGAATGTTTAAAAAATCATATGATCAAGCAATTGGAAAAGGTGAAGAACAATATGAGGAAAATAAAAAGAAGATATTAAATAAAGTTTACATTTTTTCACGTGAACATCACGAACACTATTTGTTATCATATAAAATATTTAGAGATCACCTTATAATAGGCACCGGGGTAAAAGGTTTCAGATATTTGTGTAGAAATAAAATATATATATTAGAAAAAAATGGTGGATGTTCAACTCACCCCCATAATACATATGTTCAAATATTGGTTTCTACTGGATTAATTGGTTTCACCTTACTAATTATAGCTTTCGTCTTTGTAGTTAGAGAAATTTTTAAAAATAGAAAAAAATTGTTATTAACTAGTCATTCAGATTTAGATCAAGTTGCTGCTTGTATAATGTTGTCAACAATTTTCGTTAATTTATGGCCCTTAATACCTAGTGGTAATTTTTTCAATAATTGGCTTTCAATGATATATTTCTACCCTATTGCTTTTTATTTTTATTTTAAAAAAAAATCTTAATTTAAAATTTTATGAATTAAAAATGCCTCAGCATTATTAAGGCCAACAGTCCCGCCTCTGTAATTTGATAATGCATTAATATTTTTAATTGATCTTGGATGAGGGGGTTTTCTTAACTCATATTTATAAAATTTTAAAAGTTTTTCTTTTATTTTTTTAAATTTTTCAATATCAACAAAATAATTTGGAACAAAAATTTTTTTATTGATTGCCCAATCTGTTGATGAAGGTATTTCAAAACTTAATAATTTTTTTATTTTGAAATCATTATTTGGTCTTGAGGCTATGAATGTTGAAATAAAAGTTTGATTGTGGTCAATATTTAGATCACTTTCGTAATGAGTATAAACTACATCAGGTTTATATTTTTTGAAATAATTATATATAATATTTGTTAAATAATTATGTGGATATTTATCTAATTCTAAATTGTTTAAATCTAAAAAATCCACTATTTCAAATTTGCCGTATTTGCAGGCTTGTTTTGCCATCTGTTTTCTTTTAGAAATTTCTTTCAAACATTCTTTTGAATTTTTGTTTTTATGCCTACCTGATACACCCTCTGATACAAAGAGAATGTAAACCTTGTCATTATTATTAACATGTTTTAATAATGTTCCACCACATCCTAAAACCTCATCATCAGGGTGAGCTGCAACTACAAATATTTTTTTCATAATTTATTGTTAGAAATAATAAATAATTTGTAGTATCAATTTTCTTTATGAAAAGCCAGTTGTCAATTATTGAAAAAAGAGCAATATCATCACAAAATCTTCAAAATCGACTGAGTATTAATAAAAAATTGGGTTCTAAAGATTTGACTAAATGGTTGTTTTCTAAATATAAAATAAAAAAAAAGGAAAAAGTTTTAGAGTTAGGATGTGGTGTTGGGAATCATGTTATTAATGAGTCTAAAATTGTAGGACATAGAGGCTATATATTAGCAACTGATTATTCTAAAAAATCTTTAAAAATTTTACAGAAAAAAAAAGGAAAAAAAAATAATATTGAAATTAAATATATTTCTATGGATGATGTTTCAAAATATTTACGCTCGAAAAAAATTAAATTTGATAAAATAATTTCATCTTATGCATTATATTATGCAAAAAATCCTATTAAGGTAATTAAAGAGTGTTCTAATTTTCTGAATATTCGAGGAAAGTTCTTAATTACAGCGCCTGATTATCCACATACATTAATTGAATTTGCAAAAAAGCAAAAAACTTTACCCAAAGAGGTAAAAAAACAAATAGATTTTTCCTCAAAAAAACTTGGAGTTTTTTTGAAGAAGAAAAGGTATTCAAAAAAAATTTATAACTTTCAAAATATTCTTAAATTTAAAGATTTGACTGATTTGATTAATTTTTACAGATCAACAGTTTTTTATAATAAAAAAAGTGAAACTTCATTAACAAAGTTATTTTTGAG
>CACOKN010000010.1 GCA_902627805.1 uncultured Pelagibacteraceae bacterium | reverse complement strand
TGTTTGCTTATATCCACATTAACAAATTCTTTTATTAGTGTCTTAAGAGAGTGATTGTCAGCATAACTCCTTGCAAGCCGACTTGCAATTTTTGTATCTAGTATATTATTAGTTTCTGTTTTTAAATAATATTTTATGTGAGCAATGTCCGCTCTTCCATAATGAAAAATTTTTGTAATTTTTTGGTCTCCTAATATTTTCACTAAATTTGGAGCTTTATAATTTGATCTATCAAGCTGGATTATATGTGCATCTGAATTACCTGATGAAATTTGGATTAAGCACAAAGGATCACGTCTGACATTTAGACCCATGAACTCTCCATCAACAGCTATTACGTTGCCTAAGTTTAAATCATCTGGTAAATCATTTTTATGAAGTTTGATATCAATATTCATTATAAAGCCTTATATATATGAAAGGAAAAAATTGTCTAATTTTTGGTGGAAGTGGTCAAATTGGTCGTCATCTTATTAGAAAGTTAACAAAAAATGACTACAGGGTCATAGTTGTTACTAGAAATATTCATCAAAAAGGACATATAATAAAAACACAGGGAAACGCAGGCTACATTGATATTGTTGAAGCAAATATCTTTGATGAAGCAAAAATAAAAGGTTTATTTGAAAGGGCAGATATCTGTATAAATTTAGTCGGTATTTTGTATGAAAAAAAAAGAAGTTCTTTTAACAATATACATACTTTATTTCCATCGTTATTGGCAAAACTTTGTAAGCAAAATAATTTTAAACATCTTATTCATTTATCAGCATTAGGTATTAACGAGGCAACCGAGTCTGCATATGCTAAGACTAAATTGGACGGTGAAAAAGAAATATTAAAAAATTTTCCTTTATCTACAATTTTAAGACCCTCTGTAGTTTATTCTGTTGACGATAATTTTACGACCAACTTTATGACCTTGTTAAATATACTTCCGATATTTCCACTTTATTATAATGGGCAAACAAAATTTATGCCCATTCATTCTTCTGATTTAGTTGATGTCATTTATAATGTGATTTCTGGAAAAATCTATTCTCAGATAATAGAGTGTGTAGGGACTGAAACATTAACATTAAAAGAAATAATCGAAAAATTATTAGGTTTAATAGATAAAAGAAGAATTTTATTACCTGTGCCTTTGTTTTTTGGAAAATTATCTGCAAAATTTTTTCAATTATTTCCAAAACCATTGCTCACTGAAGATCAACTTATACTTTTAAAATACAATAATATCATATCCGGTAAGTATAAAACAAACGCAGATATTGGTTTTCCAGCAAAATGTTTATTTGAAAAAGAGGTAGAGAAGTATTGTTACATGTGGAGACAAGGTGGACAATTCTCAAGAAATAATGTTTCTAAGAAAAAGTAATTTAAAATTTTAAGCTGATTTAATTTTTTTCTCTATAAATTCTGGTACTTCATCTTTATCTGTTACATCATCTTTTTTGCCTTTTGGTTGATAAGCGTAAAGTAAATGAAGTTTACAATAAGAAAAATCTTTCAATGACGTCCTTCCACAAAAATAAAAATTCTTTTCGTTTGGATGACCAATTGGCCACTTACATGAACTTTCGTCTAACTCTTCAAGTGTTTTAGGGTTTTCTGGTTCAAAATCTTTTTCAATTATAAGAGATTTAAATTTACTTTTTCTTCCTCTTTTTAATTTGATATTTTTATTATCATTTGAGTTTTCAAAATTTTCATTGGAAGTTGCGGACCTAGTTTTTATTTTTGCCGAAAGATTAAGCCTATGTGCTTTACCAATTACCGCATTTCGGCTAATACCACCTATTATCTCTGCAATTTGACTGGCAGTATTACCTTTGCCCCATAATTCTTTTAGTTTGTTTACTTTTTCTTCTGTCCAACCCATAATATATCTATATTTAGTGTTTTAATATTACTTCTACACAATATACTGATATAAAATTTAATTAAACAAGTAATTAATCTGAGTTATCAACACAAATTATTAAAAAGAGTAAAATAGAAATATTCAATCCTGACTTGTATATAATTTTATTGTTTATACAAAGTTTTGAAATAATAAAAATATATGAGTTATTTGGCAAAAAATTATAACAGAAAAAAAATTTCATTTGTTAAAGGTAAAGGATCTTATCTCTACACTATGACCGGAGCTAAATATTTAGATTTTGTACAAGGAATAGCAGTCAATTGTTTAGGGCATGCTAATCCAAAATTAATTAAAACTATAAATAAACAGTCAAAAAAGCTTTGGCATGTATCCAATGCTTTTCAAATTCCTGAGGGAGAGAAGTTAGCAAAAAAATTATGTCAAAAGACTTTTGCAGATTACGTAATGTTTCAAAATAGCGGCGCGGAAGCTACTGAGGCTGCTATTAAAGCTGCTAGAAGATATTTTTATTCAATAGGCAAACCAAATAAAACAAGAATTTTATGTGTAAAAAACTCATTTCATGGAAGGACTTTAGCTACAATTTTTGCAAGTGGATCTAAGAAAATGACAGAAGGATTTGGACATGTGGGTGGTTTTGACCATTTCATTTTTGGAGACCACAAATCTTTAAAAAAAAAGATAACCAAAAATACGGCTGCAATCATGATTGAACCTATAATGGGTGAGGGTGGTATTAAAGTTGTACCGGATTGGTGTTTAAAAGAATTGAGAAAATTATGCAATAAGAAGAAAATATTACTTATTTTAGATGAGGTACAATGTGGTATTTCAAGATCAGGTAATTTTTTTGCTTTTGAAAAATCAAAATGTATTCCAGACATAGTCCCAATAGCAAAAGGTATTGGAGGTGGATTTCCAATTGGAGCAGTTTTAATGAATAGAAAAGTTGCTGCCGGGATGACCCCAGGGACTCATGGCTCTACTTTTGGGGGAAATCCATTAGCAATGGCAGTTGGAAATACTGTGATGGATATAGTTTCAAGCAAAAAATTTTTGAATAACATTAAAAAATTATCTAAATACTTTTTTTCAAATTTGAACTTACTTAAGAAAAAATATCCCAAAGTTATCAAAGATATTAGAGGAAGAGGTTACTTAATTGGAATTCAGCTTTATAAAGATCAAACAAAATTTATTCAAAAACTTATGGATAAAAAGTTATTAACTATTAGAGCAGCAGAAAATGTTATACGTATTTTACCTCCGTTAAATGTCAAAAAAAATGAGTTAGATCAAGCTCTCAAGATTATCAATAAAGTTTGCACAGAACTAAAATAAAATGAAACACTTTATTAATCTAAAAGATATTCCAGCGAAAGATCTTAGAAGAATTTTGATTGATGCAAAAAAAAGAAAAAAAGCAAGAAAGAAACTTAGCAATCTTGACCACGATAAAGGAACGCCTTTAAAAGGAAAATTATTAATACAAATGTTTGAAAAATCGAGTTTAAGAACTCGCTTGTCCTTTTTCTTAGCTATCTCTCAACTTTCTGGTCGAACTTTAACACTTAGATCAGATGAACTGCATTTATCTAAAGGAGGTGAAAGTATTGAAGATACTGCTAAAATATTGTCAAGTTTTGGTGATGCTTTCATGTTAAGAACCGATAATGATGAAAAGTTGGAGGAATTCAAAAAGTATTTAACAATTCCAATTATTAATGGATTAAGCCCATTCTCTCACCCAACACAAATCTTGTCAGATGTATTCACAGTTGAGGAAATTAAAAAAAGACCAATATCAAAATTAAATATTACTTGGATTGGAGACTCAAATAATGTTCTGAATTCTTTGATTGCTGCTTCAATTAAATTTTCTTTTAAATTAAAAGTTGGATGTCCAAAAAAATATCAACCTAGTAAGAACATAATGGATTATATCAAAAAAAATAAAAATAAAATTACGATTTATAACGATCCAAAAAAAGCAGTTGAAGGAGCTGATGTAATTTTTTCAGACAAAGTAATATCAATGAATGATAAAGTTGATAAAAAAAAAAAATTAAGGGATTTTAAAAATTTTAAGATTAATAAAAATCTTCTAAATAAATGTCCAAAAGCTATATTCTTGCACTGTCTTCCAAGAGGAAGTGAAGTTGATGAAAATGTTTTTAAAAGCAAACAATCAAAAGTTTGGCTACAGGCTTTAAATAGAGTTCACGTTCAAAAATCGATACTACTTTATTGTCTTGGAAAATTAAGGTAAAGGAAGTGGGTTATCAGAATTTTGATTCAAATATAAAATAACCGAGGCTCTATCTTTCTCTTTTTTCAATCCAGCAAAAGCCATTTTAGTTCCCTTAATCCATTTTGCTGGTCTTATTAGGTAACCATTTAATTCTTCAAAGGTCCAATTCTTTCCATATTCAGTAAGTGCTTTAGAATATTTATAATCGGAAACAACACCAACTTGTCTATTAACTACATTATAAAGTGCAGGTCCAATATTATTTTTTCCCCCTTTGACAATCGAGTGACATGCAGCACATTTTTTAAAAACTTTCTCTCCATGAGTAAGATCTGCCATCGCCATCAAGGCTGCAATATCAACTTTTTCTATTGATGTATCTGATTTAGTTTCTGTGCTGACTGTTGCTGACTGTTCCACCTCCACGACATAACCTGGGGTTTTAGGTTTTTCTACATAAAAAATAGCATCGGAAAGTTTTCCAATACCAATAATGATTAGAGCAACTAATAAAACGGCAGCGATTATCTTATTTAGTTCAAATGAATCCATTTAATTAAAATATTTTGAACATATAACACTATAAATTTAAAATTGCTCATATATTTTGATGTACAATTTTGCCTCTGTTTATATTGTGCTCATAGTTAAAAAAAATAATGAAAACTTTGGTAATAATTCCCTCTAGATTGTCTGCCCAGAGATTGCCGGGTAAACCCTTGATGAAAATCAAAGGATTGTCAATTATTTCGTATGTTTTTAAAAAAGCAGAGGAAGCAAATATTGGAGAGGTAATAGTTGCAGCAGAAGACCAAGAGATAGTTGACGATGTTAAACAAAATGGTGGACAGGCAATTTTAACAAAAAATGAGCATAAAACAGGTACAGATAGGATTTATGAGGTGTTTCAAAAAATTAATTCGGCAGATATTGACTTAGTAATGAATCTTCAAGGTGATGAACCTTTAATGAATATAGATGATATTAGAAACTTGAATAGAAAGATGATTGAAAGCTCTTCGAAATTGGGCACTTTAGCTTCCAAAATTCAGGACAAAGCTATGTTAGAAAATCCTAATGTAGTCAAGGTTTTGACTAAAGAAAACTTAAATCCAACAAATTTTCCAGAGGCAGAAAATTTTATGAGATATATATCTCAAGAAAAAGAAAATATTTATCATCATCTAGGTATATATTCTTATAGCAAAGATACTCTTGAAAAATTTGTTTCTTTGAACCAATCTACCAATGAGATCAAAAATAAACTTGAGCAACTTAGAGCGCTAGACAACAATATAAAAATTAATGTTGCAATTGCAAAGTTTGCCCCTATAGGTGTAGATACAGTGGAGGATTTAGAAGCTGTCAAAAAAATCATGGAAAACAAATCTTAATGAGTAAAATTTATTTTCAAGGTACATTTGGAGCCTATTCACATTTGGCAGCATTATCAATTTTTAAAAATGCTGAAATTATTCCGTGTAAAACTTTTGATGAATGTTTTTTAAAGGCTTCAAAAGATGACAATTCAAAAATTATTATTCCGGAGTCAAATAGAATTACTGGTAATATTGGAATTGAATATTTAATCTTTAAATATAGACTTAATATTTATTCTGAATATTTTCAGAAAATTGAACATAACTTATTAGGCTTACCAGGAACGAAAATTTCAGATATTAAAAATGTTTACTCTCATGGACAAGCGCTCTCTCAATGCTCTAAATTTATTAAATCAAATAACTTAATTGAGCACGTGAGGGCTGATACAGCTGGTTCAGCAGAAATGGTTTCAAAAGAAAAAGATAAATCAAAAGCTGCAATAGCATCATTATTAAGCGCCAAGACTTATAATTTAGAAATAATTAAAAAAAATATTGAGAATGAAAAAGGTAATCTTACTAGATTTTTAATAATGGGAAAAAATATATCACAACCAGAATTTGGAAATAAAAAGTATATCACATCCTTCTTGTTTAAACTCAAAAGTAAACCAGCAGCTCTTTATCAAGCATTAGGTGGTTTTGCCATCAACGGAGTGAATTTAACAAAATTACAAAGTTATCCTGAAAAAAATACATTCGATTCTTTCTTTTTTTTATGTGATCTCGATGGTCATATAGAGGATCAAAAAGTTCAGAAGTCTTTAGAGGAATTAGGATTACATTGCCAAGATTTTCACGTCCTAGGTGTTTTTGAAGCAGACAAAATAAGAGAAAAATAAAATCTATTCTTTTCTTGTAGACTGGAAAATATACCTGCTATAATAGTTTTGGGGGCTAGGGCGTTTGCTTCATGAAACCGGTCAGGGAAGAAATTCAGCAGCCGAACTAAAAGTGGAACGGGTCTAGTCTCCTCATTTTATTATGAATAAAAATTCTAAAGTATTAGCTCTTAAGTACAGACCGCAAAATTTTTTTGAATTGATAGGACAAGAAGTTATTTCTGAAACAATCATAAATTCAATTAAAGCAAACAAAGTGCCTAATGCATATCTTTTCACTGGTATTCGCGGTGTTGGTAAAACTACGATAGCTAGAATTGTAGCTAAATCTCTTAATTGTATAAATGGTATAGATAAAATATGTAAAGATGATTTATGTGATAACTGCGAGGCAATTACTAATTCCAGTCACATTGATGTCCTAGAGATGGATGCCGCCAGTAAAACAGGTGTCGATGATGTAAGAGACCTCATTGAATTCTCAAGATATGGTCCAAGCACATCAAAGTATAAAATATTTATAATTGATGAAGTGCACATGCTTAGTAAGCAGGCATTTAACGCTTTATTAAAAACTTTAGAAGAACCTCCTCAATATGAGAATGGAGGTGGTTTAAAATTTATTTTTGCTACTACAGAAATTAAAAAAATTCCAATTACAGTGGTTTCCAGATGTCAAAGATTTGATTTATCGAGAGTTAAATCGACTGAGCTATTTGAATTTATTAAAAAAATTAAAGATCAAGAAAAGGGAAAAGTAACTGATGATGCTTTAAGGCTAATAGTAAAAATTTCTGAGGGTTCAGTTCGAGATGCCTTATCTTTACTAGATAGAGCTTTATTAAGTTTAGATAAAGATAAAGAGTTAGATTTAAACTCAGCTCAAAAAATTTTTGGTTATTTTGATAAATCTCAATTAATAGACTTATTCGAATTAATTTTCGAAGGCAATGAAACTAAAGCTATAGAAATTTATAGAAAAATTTATGACCAAGGAGTTGAGCCGAAAGTATTTATAAATGATTTTTTAGAGTTAATTTATTACTTTAAAAATATTAATTCTTTAAATATCGAGAGTACAAATTTTGCTCTTAATGATGATGAATTTTCTAAAATAAAAAAAATTGCAAATGAAGTTAGCAATGAAACATTAATATTATTTTGGCAATTTACTTTACGAACTCTTGGAGAGTTAGAAATTGTTAACAATCAAAATTTATCAATTGAAATGTTTTTAATAAGATTGATGTATTTAAAGTCTTTGAAAAAAAATGAGCAGTCACATTTAGAGGAGGATAAAATCGACCAATTAAAAAAAAGACAGGATGATGAGCTGGTTGCAAAGGATAAAATAAAAAATGAAACAATAAGTCAAATCAAAAATATTTCACAAGAACAAAAATTAAGAATCGAAAAAGATGAAGGAATTAAAGCAAGAGGAAAATTCAGTGTTAACTCTTTTGATGATTTATTAATAATTTGTAATCAAAAAAAAGAAATTAAACTTAAATATGAATTAGAAAAAAACGTAAACTTAGTACGTTTTGACAAAAAACAGATAGAAATATCCTTTAATGAAAATCTTGATAAAAATTTTGTTAAAGATTTATCTTTAAAACTTTTTGAGTGGACTGGCGAAAGATGGATTATTACATTAAGTAAAACTAAAGGAGGATTATCTGTGAAAGACAAAGAAAAAAATAGAAAAATTGAAAATATTAATAATGCTAAACAATCAAAATTATATAAATCTTTAATAGAAAAATTTCCAGATGCAGATTTAATTGATGTAACTCAAAAAAAACAGGATGATTAAATGACTGATTTTACAAAAATACTAAATAAGGCTAAAGAGCTCGAAGCAAAAATGAAGGAGAGCCAAGAGAATATAAAAAAATTAAGAGTGGAAGGTGTATCAGGAGCAAATTCAGTGAAAGTTATTTTAGATGGTGAGGGTATTGTGCAAAAAATAGATATTTCAGATGAAATTTTAAAAGAAAATAAATCTGTTTTAGAAGATTTAATTATTGCTGCATTTAATAATGCAAAAACTAAATTGAAGGATAAAACAACAGAAGAAATTTCTAAAACAGCTGGTGGATTTGGAATTCCTGGCGGCTTTAAGTGGCCACTTTAAATATGCAAAATGTTAATGAGATAGACGAATTAATCAAGATAATATCGAAACTTCCTGGTCTTGGACCTAAATCCGCTAAGAGAATTGTTCTGAAATTAATCAATAGTAAAGATGAACTTATAAAACCTATGGCAAATACCTTGGCGCAAGTTTATAAAAAAGTAGTTAGATGCACCTCATGTGGTACATTAAAGTCAAATTCAAATGGTTGCCTAAATTGTGAGAATACAAAAGAAAAGTACAATAAAATTTGTGTAGTAGAGGATATTGCAGACCAGTGGTCGATTGAAAATTCAAATATTTTTCAGGGTTATTTTCATATTTTAGGTGGAACAATTTCTTCAGTTGGCCAAAGAAAAGAAGATTTATTAATTAACTCATTAGTTGAAAGAGTTAAAAGAGATAAAATTGTAGAGGTGATCCTTGCAACGAGCGCAACTGTTGAAGGACAAACAACCGCGTACTATATTCAAGATAGTTTAAAAAATTTAGATGTTAAAATTACTAAATTAGCACAAGGATTACCTGTAGGTGGAGAAATTGAAAGTTTAGATGATGGAACTTTATTTTCTGCTTTTAAAAATCGATCTAATTTGGTTTCGAACTCAGATTAGATTTTTTTTTCAACCTATTTAAATGAAGCAATGGCTCGGTATAACCTGAAGGTTGCTCTTTACCTTTAAATATCAAATCACATGCAGTTTGAAATGCTATAGAATTTTCGTAGTCATCACTCATCTTTACATATTGTGGATCATTTTTATTTTGTTCATCTACTATTTTGGCCATATCTTTCATTATATTAGTAACTTGAATTTTTGTTGTAATTCCATGAAGTATCCAATTTGCAATATGTTGAGAGGAAATTCTCAGAGTTGCTCTATCTTCCATCAAGCCAATATTGTTTATATCTGGAACTTTTGAACAACCCACACCTTGATCAACCCATCTCACTACATAACCCAATAGTGTTTGAGCTGAGTTACAAATTTCTTTATTAATTTCTTCTACAGACCAATTTGGTCTATCGGCAATAGGAATTGTTAATAAATCATCAAGCTTAGCTGGTTCTCTATCTATTAATTTTTTTTGTTCATCAAAAATATCTATTTCATGATAATGTAAAGCATGTAACGCAGCTGCTGTTGGAGATGGAACCCATGCACAGTTTGCCCCTGCTTTTAAGTGCCCTGTTTTTTGCTCCATCATATCTTTCATTTTATCTGGCATTGCCCACATTCCTTTTCCAATTTGAGCTTTACCAGAAAACCCACAACTTAAACCAATATCAACATTGTTGTTTTCGTAAGCAGTAATCCATTTAGAAGATTTCATGTCACCTTTTTTAATCATGGGACCGGCTTCCATTGATGTATGCATTTCATCACCCGTGCGATCGAGGAACCCGGTATTGACGAAAAAAACTCTATTTTTAAGACTTCTAATACACTCTTTTAAGTTAGCAGATGTTCTTCTTTCTTCATCCATAATACCAATTTTACAAGTGTGCTTAGGTAAATTTAGAACTTCTTCAACTCTAGAAAAAATTAAATCTGTAAAAGCCGTTTCGTCTGGACCATGCATTTTAGGCTTTACAATATAAACTGATCGAGTTCTTGAATTATTTTTGTTTTTAATATCATGTAGCGCAGCTGCTGTAGTTATAAATGCATCCATAATACCCTCAGGTATTTCACTTCCATCACTTAATAGAATTGAAGGGTTGGTCATTAGATGCCCAACATTTCTAATAAGTAAAAGACTTCTGCCATGTAACTTTAAACCTTTACCATCCTTTGAGATATAACTTCTATTTGGATTTAATTTTCTCTCAAATAATTTACCTTCTTTTTCAAATTTTGACTTAAGGTCTCCTTTCATAAGACCTAGCCAATTTCGATAACAAATAATTTTATCTTCCGAGTCTACTGCAGTGACACTATCTTCATTATCACAAATTGTCGTTACTGCGGACTCCAATATTATATCGCTTATACCAGCATGATCTTGTTGAGCAGCAAATGCTCTCGAGTTTTTTAAAATTTCAATATGCAAGTTATTATTTTTCAAAATAATTGCTGATGGATTGTCACTTTCCCCTCTGTGTCCAATAAATTTACTTTCATCCACTAAGTCAAAAATATCTGCCCCTTTTAAAACCTTTAATTTTCCATATTTAACAGCAAAGCTTGTAATTTGATTCCAGCTTAAACCTGCTAGTGAGAAGTATTTGTCTAAAAAATCCCTTCCATATTTAATTACCATCTCACCTCTTAATGGATCATATCTTTCAGATACACTATCTTCAGATTGTTCAATCACATCAGTACCATAGAGACTATCATACAAACTCATCCATCTTGCGTTTGCAGCATTTAGAGCATATCTCGCATTCATGATAGGCACTACTAGCTGAGGTCCAGCGATACTTGCAATTTCCTCATCAACATTTTCAGTTTCAATTTTAAAATCAGGCCCTTCATCTTTTAAATAACCTATCTCTTTTAAAAATTTTTTATATTCTTCAATATTGATTTCATTTCCTTTATTTTTGATATGCCAGTCATCAATTTTTTTTTGTAGATCTTCTCTTATTTGGATTAATTCTTTATTTTTTGGCACTAGTTCCTGTACTGCATTGTCAAAACCTGACCAGAATTTTTCAGGAGAAATTTCTAAACCTTTCAATAATTCATTATTTACAAAAGAGAGTAATTCTTCAGAAATTTTCAAATTATTCACGTTTTGATAGTTTTTAGACATCAATAATTACTAAAACCACTGCAAAACTAAGTCAATTAATTAATAGTAGCATTGACATTTTATTGTCATTTTCCATAGTTAATCAAAAATTTAATATGAAAAATTATCTTAACTTTGAAACTGAAATAAAGGATCTAGAGACTGAGCTAGATAAATTAAAAGATCCTTATAATCAAAGTGGATTATCAGAAGTGGATACAAAAAAGATTTCTCAAACTCAAAGTGAATTGGACGAAAAATTAAAAGAAGTTTATGCGAACCTAGACCCTTGGCAAACTACAATGGTAGCTAGACATGAGGATAGGCCGAAGTCAAAATTTTTTATAGATAATTTGTTTGAAGACTTCATTTCTTTATCAGGGGATCGTTTTTATGGCGAGGATTTTTCAGTGCTAAGTGGGTTTGCAAAGTTTAATGGTTTATCAGTTTTAGTTATCGGACAGGAAAAAGGAGAGGATTTAGATTCAAGAATCAAAAGAAATTTTGGCATGATGAGGCCAGAAGGTTACAGAAAGACTATTCGGCTAATGCAGCTAGCTGATAAATTTAACATACCAATCATATCGTTTATTGATACTCCTGGTGCTTATCCCGGTGTTGGTGCAGAAGAAAGAGGTCAGGCAGAGGCAATCGCAAAATCAATAGAATGTTCTATGAAATTAAAAGTTCCAACAATTGCAATTGTTATTGGTGAAGGAGGCTCGGGAGGTGCAATCGCTCTAGCATCATCTAATAAAGTTTTAATGTTAGAAAATGCGATTTATTCGGTTATTTCTCCTGAGGGATGTGCAACAATTTTATGGCGAGATCCAAAAAAAATGCTTGATGCAGCTAAAGCGATGAAGCTTTCAGCTAACGATTTACTAGAGCTTGAGATAATAGATGAAATTATACCAGAGCCATCTGGTGGTGCTCACAGGGATAAAGATTTGATACTTGAAAATGTTAGAAACGCTTTAAATAAAAACTTAGAAAATTTTAAACAAATGTCCCCAGAGGAAATATTTGATGGTAGAAAAAATAAATTTTTAAGAATAGGTAGAAGTAAAGGGTTTATGAGTAATTTAAATGAATTAAGTTCGCTAAATTCAGATAAAAGTAATTTTAGTCACATTTTAAAATCCAAAAAAATATTTGTTGCAGGTGTTGGACTAACAATTTTAGTTATAGGATTAATTCTTTACTTTTTATAAAGCTCCACAGCATCGCTTATATTTATTACCAGACCCACAAGGGCAAGGTTCGTTTCTACTTATTTTTTTATCAAATGCTTTTTTGTAATTCTCTTTCTTTTCATTATTATTCACATTTTTAGTTTGTGATTGAACCAAGGTTAGATTCATTAATATTGTTGTTAAATCTAGTTTTAATTTGTTTAACAAAGTTTCAAATAAGTGAAATGCTTCTTTTTTATATTCCACTAAAGGATCTCTTTGACCATAAGATCTTAGCCCAATAACTTGTCTAAGTTGTTCTAAATATTGAATGTGAGATTTCCAATTAATATCAATAGTTTGTAAAAAAATTCTTTTTTCTATATCTTGTGATTGGTCTTTGCCTAATAATTTTATTCTTTCCTCTCTTGAGTCTTGAAATTTCTTATTTAGCGAGTCTCTTAAGTCTTTATCACTACAATTTAAAAGCTCCTCTAAATATGAATATATAAAATTTTTTCCTAAAATTGATTTAAGTTTATTTTCAAAATCAGTGTTTTTAGGATTGGACTTTCTCTTTGTTTTAAGCCTAATGAGATCATCAATTATTTCGTTTAAAAAACTATTAGAATAATCAAAAATTGTGTCACTATTCATGGCATCTTCTCTTTGACTAAAGATTACATTTCTTTGATCATTTAAAACGTTATCGAATTTAATTAATGTTTTTCTTATGTCAAAATTCCGAGCTTCTACTTTTTGCTGAGCTCTCTCTAAAGCTTTATTTATCCATGGATGATCAATACTTTCGCCATTTTTAAGGCCAAGTTTTTGTAATACATTATTCATCGACTCTGATCCAAAAATTCTCATTAAATCATCTTCAAGACTAACGTAAAAGATAGAATTACCTTCGTCACCTTGACGTCCAGATCTACCTCTAGCTTGATTGTCAACTCTTCGTGACTCCATCCTTTCAGTTCCAATAACAAATAGTCCGCCGAGTGATTTAATTTTTTCTTTATTAAGTTTTAATTTTTCCTCTGGTATTGAGCCTTTCTTTCCGCCAAGCTGAATGTCTACCCCTCTACCAGAAATACTGGTGGTAATAATTACGGAATTCTCTTTGCCAGCATTTGCAATTATCTCAGCCTCATTTTCATGGTTTTTAGCATTTAGCACCTCATGTTTAATATTCTTTTTTTTTAGAAGATTTGAATATATTTCAGATTTGTTAATGCTAGAGGTAAATACCAATAAAGGTTGACCTTTTTGGTGGCACTCTTTTATCTTTCTAATGATAGCGTCGTTTTTTTCAGTCTCTGTTCTAAATATTTGATCATTAAAATCATTTCTTATCATCTTTTTATTAGTCGGTATTACAACCACTGGAAGATTATAAATTTCGTAAAATTCCTGAGATTCGGTTACAGCTGTTCCAGTACAACCAGAAATTTTATCGTACAATTTAAAATAATTTTGATAGGTAATTGAAGCTAAGGTCTGATTTTCAACTTTTATAGGAATCCTTTCTTTTGCTTCTAAAGCTTGATGAAGTCCATCTCCAAATCTTCTTCCTTCAAGAATTCTACCGGTTAATTCATCTATAATTTTCAACTCATCTTCTTGAATGATGTAATCTTTACCTTTTTGAAATAAATGATTTGCTCGTAAAGCTTGATTTACATGGTGAACCAAACTCAAGTTTTCAGGATCATAAAAATTATTATTTTTTAAAATTCCTGCGTTTGAAAAAATTTTTTCAATATTGTTTATTCCATCATTGGTTAAAAGTACATTTTTGTCCTTTTCATCAACCTCGTAGTCTTTTTCTTTTAAAAATCTGATTAATTTATCTATAGCCAAATATTGGGTTGTTCTATCCTCTGCTGCTCCAGAAATAATCAGTGGTGTTCTAGCCTCATCAATTAGACAAGAGTCTATTTCATCAACTATAGCAAAAAAGTGTTCCCTTTGTACCATTTCATCTTTTGAAAATTTCATATTATCTCGTAAATAATCGAAGCCTAATTCACTATTAGTTGCATAAGTAATGTCACAATTATAATTTTGCTTTCTTTGAGAGTCGTCTTGATCATTGTTTATGTAACCAGATGTTAATCCTAAAAAATTATAAATCTCACCCATTTCTTGAGAATCTCTTTTAGCGAGGTAATCATTTACAGTTACGATATGAACCCCTTTTTCATGAAGAGCATTAAGATATGCCGCAAGAGTAATAGTAAGCGTTTTTCCTTCACCAGTTTTCATTTCAGCAATTTTAGATTCTTGTAGAACTATTCCGCCTACTAACTGTACATCGAAATGTCTTTCTCCTCTTTTTCTTCTTGAGGCCTCCCTGACTAATGCAAAAGCCTCAGGTAATATCTGCTCAATTTTTTCTCCTTTTTTAATTTTTTCTTTAAATTCGATAGTTTTTTTTGGAAAGTCCTCATCTTTTAAATTTTTTATTTCCTCTTCTAATGAATTAATTTTTTTTACAATTTTAGCAATTCTATCAAGTTCTCTTTGATTATTGGATTTAATTAGTTTTGAGAAAAAGTTAAGTGGATTTAGCATCAATTTTTGATTTATTATTTACTTATAACCATTTATATAATCATTAAATAATTATTTTAAATAGAATGGGTATAAATTTAACAAATTTTCTATCATCTAAATCAAAAAGCAAGAGATTAAACGAATTTCAAGATCTTGATCATATTGATGGTATAGCGATTTCCACGATTAGTGCTGACTTATATAAAAGTTCTCGAGATGATTTAGTCATGTTTTATTTTAGAGATGGAGTTAACTATGCGTCTGTTTATACCCAGTCTAAAATAATTTCTGAAAATATAAAATGGAATTTAAATCAAAAAGCTAAAAAAATTTTTTCATTAATTGTGAACACAAGAAATGCCAATTGTTTCACTGGAAAACAAGGTTATAAAAGTCTCGAAAAAATTGCAGAAATTATCTCTCAAAAATTAACACAAAAACAGAAAGAGGATGAAGATCAACCAAAAAAAATTAATTCAAAGGAAATAATTTTTGGATGTACCGGAACTATTGGTGAGATTTTTCCCGAGGAAAAAATAATCAATAAAATTCCTGAACTAATTGAGAAAATAAAATACACACAAAATAAGTATATCTGGATGAAGTCCGCATTAGGGATAATGACTACCGACACTCAGCCTAAAATGGCAATGGAAGAATGTTCAATTGGTGGAAGTGATATAAAGATATTTGGGGTTGCTAAAGGCTCAGGCATGATACAACCTGATATGGCTACAACCTTAGCATATATTTTTACTGATGCAGATTTACCAAATGATGTACTTAAAAAACTTTTAAAGAAAAATATTTCTAATACTTTTAACGCTATCAGCTGTGATAGTGATACTAGCACTAATGATATGGTTTCAATTTTTTCAACAGGTAAATCAAAACATCCTAAAATAAAAAATGCTAATGATGAAAAAATTAAAAATTTTGATATTGCATTAAATAAGGTTTTATTAAATTTAGCTAAAAGAGTTGTAGCTGATGGTGAAGGTGCTTCAAAATTTATAACTATTAATATTCAGGGGTGCAAAAATGAAGATGATGCAAAAAAAATAGCTTTCTCAATTGCAAATTCACCTTTAGTAAAAACAGCTATATCAGGCGAAGATGCTAATTGGGGAAGAGTGGTCATGGCAATAGGAAAAGCAGGTGTTCAAATTAAACATGAAAAATTATCTATTAAATTTGGTGAGATAAGTGTTGTTTCTAATGGCAAGCTAAATTCTAATTATAATGAGGATGAAGTATCCGAATATATGAAAAGTGATAGCATTGAAATTAATGTTGATATCTCCTGTGGTTCTAAGAGTTTCAAAGTTTACACTATGGATTTGACAAAAAAATACATCGAGATTAATGGAGATTATCGAAGTTAGATTTATCTTATTGAATTTTACAGAACTATTACTAAATAATTACCATGATCAAATATAAGTTGATTTGCAAAAATTGTAATTTTTCATTTGATAGCTGGTTTGCTTCATCTAAAGAGTATGAAAAACTCAAAAGTAAAAACTTTATAAATTGCCATAAATGTAATTCTCAAAAAGTTGAAAAAACTTTAATGGCTCCTAAATTAATAAATAGAAATAGCATCGATAATCTTGAAAAAAAGAATGCAAAATTAAATGAGATAAAAAACAAGATTAAAGAGTATCAAAAATTTATCAAAAGTAATTTTGATTATGTTGGTGAAAATTTTGCTTACGAAGCAAGATCATTACACTATAAAAAAAAAAATAAGAAAAAAGGTATTTATGGCACAGCTACAAAAAATGAAATTCAAGAACTTAAGGAAGAAGGAGTTGAAGCTGAAATGATACCTTGGATTGAAGATAAGAGTAATTAAACTTTATTAAATTTTCCAATATAATTAATGGATTTATCTGAGCTTATTGACCATTTATCGGTAATAATATTAAACTTCATTCCATCTAGATTTTGTAATTGAAGATTATATTTTTTAGAAATTTTAATTAAGTCATTTGGATCTATAAATTTATCCCATTCATGAGTACCAATCGGTAGCCATCTTAAAATATATTCAGCACCTATTATTGCAAATAGATAAGATTTTAGAGTTTTATTTATTGTTGCAACAAACATTATACCCTCTTTTTTTAATAGCGATGAACATGATTTTAAAAAAATATCAACATCTTCAACATGTTCAATAATTTCCATATTCAAAATTACATCAAATTTTCTATCTATTTTTAAATTTTCTGGTGAAGCAGTTAGATAATCAATTTTTAAATTATTTTTTTTTGCATGAAGTCTTGCAACTTGTATATTTTTTTCTGATGCATCTATGCCAGTAACTTCTGCTCCTAATCTGCTCATAGGTTCTGATAGTAAACCACCACCACACCCAATATCTAATAATTTAATTTTTTGTAACGGCTTATCTGAATTTTCAAGTTTAAAACTATTAATTATTTTTTCCTTTATATATGAAATTCTTATAGGATTAAATTTATGTAATGGTTTAAATTTACCAGTGGGATCCCACCATTCTTCTGCAATTCTAGAAAATTTCTCTATTTCTTTTTTATTTATTGTGCTAGTTTTCATTACAAGATTAACAATATATTGAAGATGTATTTAATCAATAAATTTTAATTAAAAATATTTATCATGAAAATTGTGGTATTAAAATTTGGTGGAACATCAGTTGGTACAATTGAAAAAATTAAAAAAGTTACTGATATTATCATTGAACATAAAAAGAAAAAAAACAAAGTAATAGTTGTTTCCTCAGCTATGAGTGGTGTGACAAATGATTTGATCAAAAAATCAAAACAGATTAGTAAAAATTTCATAGACTCCGAATATGATGTTTTAGTATCATCAGGAGAGCAGGTCGCATGCTCCTTGATAGCTGGAAGATTAAACCATAAAGGTTTTAAATCAAGATCTTGGCTAGGTTGGCAAATACCGATTTTTACTAACGGTCCTTACACAAACGCAAGAATTCAACAAGTGAATAAAAATAAATTATTAAAATTTCTTAAAGAAGGGGGGATCCCTATTATTACTGGCTTTCAAGGGGTAAATATGGATGAGAGAGTAACAACGATAGGTAGAGGAGGTTCGGATGCAAGTGCAATTATGATTGCAAAATTTTTTAAAGCACAAAGATGTATTATTTATACAGATGTAGAAGGTGTATACACCACAGATCCAAATAAATTAAAAAAAGCAAAAAAAATTAAAGTAATTTCTTATGAGGAAATGTTAGAAATGGCATCTTTAGGTGCTAAAGTTATGCAGCCTGTTTCAATTCAAGATGCAAGATTAAACAGAATTAATATTGAGGTAAAATCTTCGTTTATAAAAAAACCAGGAACATTAATTACAAAAAGAACAAATTTAAATGATAATAGAATTATTACAGGAATTTCTTCAACACATAATGATGCAAAAGTTACTTTAGTTGGTGTAAAAGATAGACCAGGCGTAGCAGCATCAATTTTTAAACCTTTATCAATTAATTCTATTAACGTTGATATGGTAGTACAAAATATTTCACCGAATGGAAAAGAAACTGATTTAACTTTTACGATTAAAGCCGAAGACCTCAACAAAACAAAAAAGATAATTCAAGAAAACAAAAGAATTAACTTTAAAAAAGTGTTGTTCCAAAAAGGCGTCTCTAAGATATCAATAATTGGTGTTGGTATGATAACAACTCCCGGTGTTACTTTTAGAATGTTTCAAGCTTTAGCAAATAAAAAAATTAATATTCAAGTTATATCCACATCTGAAATTAAAATATCTGTTTTGATTAATAAAAAAGATGCTAAAAAAGCATTAGTTACATTACATAAAGAATTTAAATTACAAAAATAAAAAAATGAGCATTAGACCTTTTAGAGATATTAAAAGAAGAAAGACCAAAACTATTAATGTTGGTAGTATTAAAGTTGGAGGTGAAAATCCTATATCAGTACAATCTATGACTAATACTTTAACATCAGACGTTAAAAGCACAATTAAACAAATACAAGAAATACAATCTGAGGGAGCTGACATAGTTAGAGTTTCTTGTCCTGATGAGTCATCTTCGAAAGCACTTAAAGAAATTACAAAACATGTTGATATTCCAATAGTTGCAGACATACATTTCCATTATAAAAGAGCAATTGAAGCTGCAGAAAATGGAGCGAGTTGTTTAAGGATAAATCCTGGAAATATTGGAGATAAAAAAAAAATTATTGAAGTAATAAAATCTGCTAAAGATAATAATTGTTCGATTAGAGTAGGTGTTAATGCGGGTTCATTAGAAAAAGATATACTAGAAAAATTTAAAGAACCTTGCCCTGAGGCATTAGTAGAAAGCGCAATAAGAAATATCGAAATTTTAGAGGATACGAATTTTTCAAATTTAAAAGTAAGCGTAAAATCATCAGATGTCTTTTTATCTGTAGAGGCGTATCGTCAACTTTCAAAAAAAATAGATTATCCGCTTCACTTAGGAATTACAGAAGCTGGTAGTTTTATATCAGGGAGTATTAAATCCTCAATTGGTTTAGGAATTCTCCTAAAAGAGGGAATTGGGGATACAATTAGGGTATCTCTCTCTGATGATCCAGTTAAAGAGGTTAAAATTGGGAATGAGATATTGAAATCTCTAAATCTTAGAAATAGAGGAGTAAAGATTATTTCTTGTCCGTCCTGTGCAAGACAAGGTTTTCAAGTAATTGATACAGTGAGGGTTTTGGAGGAAAAATTATCACATATAAAAACTCCAATAACTCTCTCAATAATTGGGTGTGTTGTTAATGGTCCTGGTGAGGCTGCGATGACAGACGTTGGAATTACAGGGGGTCAAAAAGGAAGTAATATGCTTTACCTTTCAGGAGTTCAAAGTGAAAAAGTTATGACAGATGAGATGATAACGAAAGTGATTTACGAGGTTGAAAAGAAAGCTTCCGAATTAGAGAATAATCAAAAATGATACCAGAAAAAACTATTGAAGAATTAATTTCTCGACATTCTTCATTAGAAAAAGATTTATCATCGGGACAAATAGATAAAAAACTCTTTGCAGAAAAATCCAAAGAATATTCTGATTTAAATGAAATCATTGAAAATGCAAAAAAATATTCATTATATGAAAAAAATAAAATTGAATTAGAAAAAATTCTTAATGATAAGAACTCTGACGAAGAATTAATCAAGATGGCTCAAGTAGAATTAAGTGATCTAAACTCACAATTTAATAAAGATGAAAAGAAATTAAAATTATTTTTACTACCAAAAGATGAGGCAGATAAAAAGAATGCAATAATTGAGATAAGAGCTGGCACTGGTGGTTTAGAGGCAAGTTTATTTGCAGGTGATCTATTCAAAATGTACGAAAAAATTTGTCACAAAAAAAAATGGTCATTAGAGTTAATATCTATTTCGAGAAGTGATGCTGGTGGATTAAAAGAGGTAATTGCTTCCATAAAAGGTAATAATATTTATTCTACTCTAAAATATGAAAGTGGTGTTCACAGAGTCCAAAGAGTTCCAGATACTGAAACTCAAGGTAGAGTACATACTTCAGCTGCAACAGTTGCAGTGTTACCCGAGGCTGAAGAAGTTGACTTAAAAATCAACGAGACTGATCTTAGAATTGATGTTTTTAGGGCCGGTGGTCCAGGTGGCCAATCTGTAAATACCACTGATAGTGCGGTAAGAATAACACACATTCCATCTGGTTTAAGTGTTTCACAACAAGATGAAAAATCTCAACATAAAAACAAAGCAAAAGGAATGAAAATACTAAGAGCAAGATTATATGAGTTAGAAAGAACAAGAATTGATGAAGAGAGATCAGCAGATAGAAAAAGCAAAATTGGTACTGGAGATAGATCTGAAAGAATTAGAACTTATAATTTTCCCCAAGGAAGAGTTACAGATCATAGAATTAATTTGACATTACATAAATTAGAGGAATTCTTAGAGGGACAAGCATTTGATGAGATAATAGAACCCTTATCTTTGAAGGCACAAGAGGAAAGTTTGAGTAAACTATAATCTATGAATATTCAGACTGCATTAAAAAAAGGAAAATTAAAATTAAGAGACAATAATATTCTTTCAGCACAATTAGATAGTGAAATTTTATTGTCAAAAGCAATCAGCAAAGATAAAAAATTTATAATTTTAAACCTAAATAAAGAAATCAAAAAAAAAGATCAAAGGTATTTTGAATTTTTAATTAGCGAAAGAGCAAAAAGTAAACCTGTAGCCCATATTATAAAAAAAAAAGATTTTTGGAATTATGAATTCGTTGTAAATGGAGATGTTTTAATACCTAGACCTGATACAGAAGTCTTAGTTGAACAAATCTTAGAATTAACAAAAAATAAAAATAAGCTAAAAATATTAGATATAGGAACTGGTTCGGGTTGTATATTAATTTCAATTTTAAAAGAAAAAAAAAATTTTATTGGCACAGGTATTGATATTAGCAATAAATCACTCAAAATAAGCAAGGTTAATGGTGATAAATTAGGAGTAAATAATAGGTTAAGATTATTAAAATCAAATATTGACAATTTCTCTACAGGCAAATATGATTTGATAATATCTAATCCTCCATACATTAAAAAAAATGATTTAAAATGTTTGGACAAGGACATTAATTTTGAACCGAAACAAGCATTAGATGGTGGATTTGATGGTTTATCAGAAATGAGAAAAGTAATAAGTAAATCTTCTAAGCTGATAAAAAGAAAAGGATATTTAATATTAGAAATAGGTTTTGATCAAAAAAATAAGGTTAAAGAAATATTACTAAGCAAGGGATTTTATATAAAAAAAATTGTAAAGGACTTGTCAAATCATGATCGCTGTATAGTTAGTATGAAAATTTAAAAAAAAAGATGGTTACATTTAGAAACAATACTGGCAGAAGAAACACTTTTAGAAGAAATGAAAGAAGTTTCAAATCTAATGGAGAAAGAAGCAAGTTTAATAATAATTTTTCGAATTCTGAAAATTTTCAAAGAAAAGCACCAGGTAGAAATAATCACAATGCTTCAAAATTAATAGAAAAATATAACAACCTAGCCAGGGAGGCTTTATCAGGAGGTGATAAAATTTTATCAGAAAATTATTTCCAACATGCAGACCATTTTACAAGAATACTTAATGAAAAAGAAATTCAAAAAAAAATAATTTTCAAAAACCAGGTTTCTGGAGATAATGATAAATTGAGTGGTACCAGGGAAAAAAATATTGAAAACTTATCTGAGAAACAAGATAGTACAGAAGATAAACACTCAGAGGCAAACTAATTAAGACCTATTATTTTTTCAGACTTAAGCACATCCAATTTAATTCTTTTTGTTTCAAAAATCTTTCTTTCATTCCCTTTTAAAATCTTTCCGGATGGTAGTTTTAATGTTTGAGAATTTATTCTTTTACCATTAACAATTACTTCGTAATGTAGGTGTGGACCAGTTGATTTTCCAGTAGACCCAACATAACCTATAGTCTGACCTTGTTTTACCCTTGTTCCTTTTCTTATACCTTTAGCAAATTTTGACATATGTGCATAAACAGTCTGATAAGTAGAATTATGTTTTATTACTACACAATTACCACCTCCTCCACACCATCCTGCTTTTTTAATTACGCCATTACCAGATGCCATGATTGGAGTTCCCATTGGAGCAGCAAAGTCTGTTCCTCTGTGCATTTTATTAAATCCATCAATTGGATGTTTTCGCATACCAAAAGAGGAAGACAATCTTGCACCATTAATTGGTGTTTTCATTAAGGCTTTTTGAACACTTTTACCACTTTTATCATAATGTCCCTCATTTTTTTTGGAGTCAAAATAATATAGAGAATTATCTTCACCACTTAGTTTCAAATTAGCATAAAGTATATTGCCCGTTTGAATAATATTTTTTTTATCGTCTAAAAAAACTTCATACATTATTTGAAAACTATCTTGCTTTCTTACATCTCTTTGAAAATCGACTTGAAAGCCATAAATTCTAGCAAACTCAATTATAATTCCAGGTGGGATTTTCTGATTTATAGCTGATTTATAAAGACTTTCTAAAATAATACTCTCATCATAGACTATATTTTTGTCTAGTTTGGTAACTAAAATCCTTTGATTAAATTTATCAGTCTTTTCTTTTCTAGAGAGATAAATCTTCTGTGTATTTGATACCTGAAAAACAAACTCTTTTACTACAGAATTAGTTTGATCTATTGTAAAACTAAACTTCTGATTAACATTTAA
>CACOKN010000009.1 GCA_902627805.1 uncultured Pelagibacteraceae bacterium | reverse complement strand
CATTAATGGGTCTTCTTGCTTGGCCAGCTATGATTAAGGCAGGTTATGATAAAAAATTTGCATCAGGAATTATTTGCTCAGGTGGTTGTTTAGGAATTCTAATTCCACCAAGTATAATGTTAATTGTCTATTCAGTCATCGCACAATTGTCACCATTAAGATTATTTGCAGCTGCAATTTTTCCTGGATTAATGTTAGCAGGACTTTACATAGCATACGCAGTGTTCAGAGCATGGCTCAATCCGTCTATTGCTCCTAAACCCGCAGCTGAAGAGATACCACCTACTGCAGTAATTCTAAAAGAAGTTCTTATTTCTTTTTTACCTTTGTTTTCTCTTATAATCTTAGTTTTAGGTACAATTTTAGCTGGTATCGCAACGCCTGCTGAAGCTGCTGCCGTTGGCGCATTTGGATCATTAGTACTTTCATATTTTTATAAAACTTTAAAATGGAAAAACTTTAAAGAATCTGTGTTTCTTACTGCAAAGACTACTGCGATGATAATGTGGTTATTTATTGGTTCTTGGACCTTCGCATCGGTTTTTTCTTATCTTGGAGGTCATGAAGTTTTTGAACATTTCTTTAAATCTTTAAATCTACAACCATGGCAATTTTTAGTTATTACTCAATTAATAATTTTTTTACTAGGGTGGCCTTTAGAATGGACGGAGATTTTGATCATCTTTGTTCCAATTTTTTTACCTCTAGTTGAGTTTTTTGGAGTTAACCCTTATTTCTTTGCAATGTTAATTGCTTTAAATTTACAAACTTCATTTTTGACGCCACCTATGGCAATGTCAGCATATTATTTGAAAGGGGTCCAATCAAAAAATGTTGAACTAATGCAAATCTTTAGTGGAATAATGCCATTTTTGGGAATCGTAATATTAGCGATGGTTTTAATGTACCTATTTCCAGGGATAGCACTTTGGTTACCAGAGACATTGTTTGCAAATTAATTTTAAATGACAGATATATTTTCTTTAAGTCTTGAGGAATTAGCAAATAAAATTAAAGATGCTCAACTTACTTCTGTCGAAGTTTGTGAAAAATATCTTGAGAGAATAAATAAGTTTGAAAAAGATGTAAAAGCCTGGGCTCATTTTGATAAAAAAATTTTATTAGAAAAAGCTGCTGAGGCTGATGATCATAGAAGATCCGGAAAGTCGGTTGGGCTTCTACATGGTGTGCCTATAGCCATTAAAGATATAATTGGGACTGTTGATATGCCAACTGAGTGTGGAACAGTTATTAGAAAAGGTAAATCGTATTCCCAAAATGCCGAAATTGTTGACCTGCTTCATGCTTCAGGAGCAATTGTAATGGGAAAAACAGCAACCTCAGAACTTGCCTACTTAGGGCCTCCAGCAACTACCAATCCACATGACAAAACTAGAACTCCCGGTGGTTCATCTAGTGGATCTGCAGCGTCTGTGGCTTCTTTTATGGCTCCGGCCTCTATTGGTTCTCAAACAGGAGGATCTATAATAAGACCTGCATCATATTGTGGTGTTGTTGGTTACAAACCGAGCTATGGTCTTATTTCAAGAAATGGAGTTTTGAGAACATCATATAGCTTAGATCAAATTGGTATGTTTGGTCGTAAAGTAGAGGATGTAGCCATGTTGGCAAAAGTTTTGATAAAAAAAGATAAATATGACACTGCAACTATTCATTATTCTACCGAAAATATATTATCGGAAATGAAAAAAGGACCTCTTTTTGAACCTAAATTTATTTTTTACAAAACTGATCATTGGAAAATAATTGATAAAAAATCCAGAGAGGCTTTTGAATATTTTATAAAATCTTTTAAAAAAAACATTGAAGTTTTTGATACCCCCTCATATTTCAAAGATATTCATAAATACCATCAGATTATCCATGAGACAGATTTAGCTAATAATTTTTCTGTATATTATAAAAAATTTAAAAAAAAACTTTCTAAATATATGCAGGATGCTATTTCTAATGGAAACAAGTATTCCGCTAAAGAATATGCTGAAGCAATTGATTTTATGAAAAGAAGTTACGAGTCATATGAGGAAGTATTTGAGGATTACCATGGAGTTTTATCGCCATCCAGTCCAGGTGTTGCACCAAAAGGCTTGAAGAGCACAGGGACTGCTGAATTTAATAAAGTTTGGTCTTATCTTGGTACACCTTGTATTTCACTGCCTTTACTTGAGGGAGAAAATAATCTACCATTAGGAGTTCAATTAATTGGTAACAAATACGATGATCATAGATTTTTAGGTGTTGCCAAATGGTTAGAAAAAGAATGTGAGGAATAATTAGATGAATAAAATTACGACTATAATTGGTTTATCATTTGCAGTTTTCTTTTTAATTGGATTAGCAACTACTTTGACTAGATCAATGATGATTGGATTTATAGACGTTATTCCAGTTTATCTATTAATGGGCGCAGCTATCTTTATGATGATATATGAAGCCTTTTTTGATAAAAGTTAATTTTTTCAAAAATTGAAAAATCTCAATATTTTTCCACTTTCACTTTTATTTATTCAACCAATTTTCATGGCAAGTAATCTCATTGTGGCCAGAGGAGGTGTAGAATTTGTGCCACCTATCTCACTAGCTTTTTGGAGATGGACATTGGTTTTTCTTATCTTGTTACCCTTTACTTATCTTACTTTAAAAAAAAATTTTAAGATTATTAAAAAAGAATATAGGAGATTATTTTTCTTAGGTTCAATGGGATGTGGAGTTTGTGGAGCTTTCCCTTTTTTAGCTGGTGAGACAACCACTGTCACTAATATGGGAATAATTTATACATCTTCCCCTGTTTTTATTATTCTGATTTCGTATTTTGTTTTCCATGAGAAAATTAATTTAACGAAAGTTATTGGATTAATTGCATGTTTAATTGGTGTTTTTGTTATTATAATTAAGGGAAATCTTGATTTACTTATTAATTTAAAATTTACTATTGGAGATTTGTGGATGTTAGCTGCTGCAATAGGATGGGCATTGTATTCAATTTACTTATTTTATTGGCAATCAAAATTAAAAATTTTTGAAAGATTTACTTTGATCTCATTTTTTGGTGCACTTAGTCTACTACCTTTTTATATAAGTGAGGAAATATTTTATAAACAAACTTTTTTTGTAACAGAATTTTATTTATGGGTAATTTTTGCTGCTATATCACCAGGTATAATTGCTTTTACGTTATATACAATTGCACAAAAAAAATTAGGCGCTTCTTTAACTGGTTTTACACTTTATATCTTTACAATTTATGGTGCAATTTATGGATATTTTTTATTCGATGAAAAATTTGAAAATTATCATATTGTGGGAACTATTTTGGTATTTTTTGGCATATATTTAGCAAAGAAAAATAATGATAAAAAAGTTTAGGAACAATTTGTTATTTTTTATTCAACTAATAATTATAGGTTATTTTTTTCTTTTAGTGTTTCTATATTTTTATCAAAGAAATTTAATGTACCATCCAGATGAAAATAATTATTTTAACGATAAACTCTCAGTTAATATTGAAAAGATAAAAGTTCCAACACAAGATGGATTAGATTTACTGGGTTGGTTTCATGAAAAAGATATAAAAAAATATAAAACTATTTTATATTTTCATGGAAATGCTGGATCTTTAGAAAATAGAATTCATAAGTTAAATCATTTTCGTGATATGAATGTAAACTTTTTAATTATTGCATGGAGAGGTTTTAGCGGCAATCAAGGAAAACCATCGGAAACTGGATTGTATAAAGATGGTGAGAGTGCAATAAAATGGCTTCTTAAAAAAGGTGTGGACGAACAAAATATAGTTATTTATGGAGAGTCTCTTGGAACTGGAGTTGCAACACATTTGTCCCAGAATAAAAAGTTTGCGGGTGTTATTTTAGAAACTCCATTCACATCAATGATTGATGCGGCTAAAAAATTTTATCCATATATACCCGTTGGACTTTTACTTAAAGATAAATTTGAAAATAAAAACAAAATTAAAAATATTAAATCTCCAATTTTGATAATGCATGGTGAAAAAGATCAAATAGTACCTTTTGAGATGGGTAAAAAGATGTTCGAAATAGCTAATGAACCTAAATATTCATATTTTACCAAATATGACAATCATATGATGGAGTATGATGAGAGTCTTGTAAAAGCATTAAACTCTTTTTTGATTAATTTAAATTAAGCCATATTCTAAACAAATATTTTTCAAGATTTAAGATTATGCTTAAAAAGTGAAAAATTTTTTTTTAATCATAATTTTATTTATAACTTTAAAAAGCTTTGCTTTTTCTAAAGATAATTCATTTTATCCTGACGATTTATTTCACATAGATCATATGGACTCACACAATAAAAAATTTGCGCTGTATTTTAAGGGGCGAGAGAAATCGATTTTAGCCAGAGGTGAAGAAAGTAATTATATAAATGATTATCCAAAAGATCTTTATATCTACAATTATTCAACAAAGTCCTCTTCACCATTGATCTCTTATGATTGGTTTCCTTCTCAAGCAAAGTTTCATTTAGAGGAATATGACTTTCCTGTATTTCCAGACGACTTTGCTTATTATCTTTTAAAAGATGATAAAACACTGGTGATGATTAGTGCAGTTAAAAGTTTAAACGCAAACTTTAAATATGATATTTTTAATAAGAAGCTTGAACTTTATCCTACCACAGGAAAATTTGATTTTATTATTTCATCTTTCTCTAAGGATTGTGGGCATTATAAATTTAAAGATAATTATAAGTGTAGTATTTATAAACCTTTAATCTCGAGTAATTTGATCAATTAACTTGTGTAAAAGCCTCAGCAAATTTTTCTGCATTGAATAATTGTAAGTCGTCCTCTTTTTCACCCAAGCCTAAAGCAATAATAGGTAGTTGATATTTTTTTGCTATTGCCAATAGAATACCACCTTTGGCAGTTCCATCTAATTTGGTCATGATTAAACCCGTTAATGGGATAATTTTGTTAAATTCTTCCACTTGATTAATTACATTTTGTCCCGATGTTGCATCTAAAACTAAAATAATATTGTGAGGAGCATCCTGATCAATTTTTTTTGTTACATTGGCAATCTTTTTATATTCCTCCATTAAATTTTTTTTATTTTGTAGTCTTCCAGCGGTATCGATTAATACTTGGTGAAAATTATTTTTGATTGCTTCCTCAACTGCTTTATACGCGACTGATGCTGGATCAGAACCTTGAGATGATTTAGTTATTTTAACATCAATTTTATTTGCCCAATTTTCTAATTGTTCAATAGCCGCTGCTCTAAAAGTATCAGAAGCGGCAAACATAACTTTGTTTCCGTTAGTTTTTAAAATTTTACCTATTTTACCAATAGTTGTTGTTTTACCAACACCATTTACTCCTGAGATTAAAGTTGCATTGAGTTTATCTTTTTTTTCAAAAAAAGAAGTATTCTCCAAAGGCTTCATTAGATTAATAATGTATTCTTTTAAAATAAGATTTATTTCGGTTGATAAATCTTTATTTGGATTGATTTTTTTACTTGAAATGATTTCCTTGATCTCAGACGCAGCCTCAACACCTACATCTGACTCAATTAAAAACTCTTCAATTTTATTTAAATTTTTATCGTCAATCTCTTTTTTTATTATTATTTCTTTTAGTCCAGATGTCAGTGCGGATGCACTTTTTTTAAAGCCTATCTTAAATTTATCAAAAATTCCCATTATAGTTTAAACTCAATTTCTTTTATTTCTGAAACGGGTCCTTTCATGTGGATTGAATTTTTATCATCTATAAGGATTGATAATTTACCTGTTTGAAATTCTATGTCTGTTTTATTTTCAGTAAGATCATTTAATTTACCAGCAACTGCTGTTGCACATGCAGCTGTTCCACATGCTTTAGTCAGCCCCGCTCCTCTCTCCCATACCTTCACTCTAATTAAATCTTTATTCATTATTGTAGCAATTGTAACATTACATTTTTCTGGAAAAATTTTATGATTTTCAATTTCGGGTCCAATTTTTTCAATATTAAAATTTTCAATTTCATTTACAAAAAAAACAATATGTGGATTTCCAACATTAACAGCTGTGCCGCCTGAATGCTCTTTGTTATTTAAATCAATAATCTTAATATCTAAATTTTTTGTATCTAGTTTTTCAGATAAAGGAATTTCGTTCCATTGTAATTTAGCTTTACCAATTTCAGTTGTAACAATATTTTTATCTAATATTTTTGACTCTAAATTTCCATTTGAAGTTGATAAAATGATGTTTTCAGATTTTGTCTCCTCAGAGATTAATTTTGCAACACATCTAGTACCATTTCCGCATGCACCAGACTCTCCTCCATCAGAATTAAAAAATTTTAAATTTGCATGACTTGATTTGCTAGACTCAATAAATATTAATTGATCACAGCCAATAAAATTTCTATCACAAATTTTTATGATTTGATCTTTAGTTAAATTGGTAATCTTTTGTCTATTATCAATTATTACAAAATCATTACCTAATCCATCCATTTTAAAAGCCTGTATATCCATATATAGTTATTTAACTTATTTATTGACTTTTTGAACCTCTATTATAGTTTGTGGCAGTTTCCGCAAAAACGTTAAATTTGTGGTGTCTTTGGAAACAAAGAGATCGACACTAGTCAGCGAGGGTTCGCCCACTAGTGCGGTTACTGCTGTGTGAAATAAATATGTTTGAAAATTTGACAAATAAATTTGAGGAAGTTTTTTCCTCTCTGAAAAAAGCCCCTTCGCTTGATGAGAGCCAAGTTGATGAAGGCCTTAGAGCTATTAGACAAGCCTTACTAGAGGCTGATGTATCACTTGAGGTCGCAAAAGAATTTATTGAAAAAGTTAAACCTAAAGCTTTAGGGCAAGAAATTATCAGGTCTACATCTCCTGGTGATATGGTTGTGAAAATCGTTTATGACGAATTAGTTAATTTATTAGGTGAAAAAAACATTGATGTAAATTTAAATGCCGTTCCTCCCGTGCCAATGATGTTAGTTGGTCTGCAAGGTTCAGGTAAAACTACCACTACTGCTAAGCTTGCAAGATATTTAGAAAATGCAAAGAAAAAGAAGGTAATGATGGTCAGCTTAGATATTTATAGACCAGCTGCACAAGAACAGTTGAAATCTTTAGGTGATCAAAATAATATCTTAACTTTACCAATTATAGAGGGTCAACAACCAGCAGATATTTGTCAGAGAGCAATTAGTGCTGCAAATTTAAATGGTGCCGACATTATCTTATTTGATACAGCTGGCAGAACACAAATAGATCTTCAAATGATGAGTGAAATAAAGCAGATTGAAAATATAATCAATCCTGCTGAAACTTTTTTAGTTGCAGACTCCTTAACCGGTCAAGTAGCAGCATCGGTTGCAAAAGAATTTAGAAATACTGTAGGTTTATCAGGAATTATTTTAACAAGAGCTGATGGTGATGCCAGAGGTGGGGCCGCGGTAAGTATGAAATTTGTATCAGAGGTTCCAATAAAGTTTTTAGGGGTAGGAGAAAAGATTGAAAATTTTGAGGTGTTTCATCCTGATAGGATTGCAAATCGAATTCTTGGAATGGGAGATATTGTATCTCTAGTTGAAAAAGCAGCACAGGATCTAGGTGAAGAAAATATAAAAAAAACAGAAGAGAATTTAAAAAAGGGACAATTCTCAATGCAAGATTATTTAACACAATTAAGACAGATGAAAAAAATGGGTGGAATAGAAGGCATTATGTCTTTTATGCCTGGGATTTCTAAAGTGAAATCACAAATGGATGCTGCGGGTATTGACGAGAGTGTTATCACAAAGAACGAGGCTATAATTTTATCGATGACAAAAAAAGAAAGAGAGAACCCAAAAATAATTGATGGTTCTAGAAAAAAAAGAATTGCTAATGGTTCTGGAACTGATCCAGCCACTATCAATAAATTGTTAAAACAATTTAAAATGATGTCTGAAATGATGAAAAAGATGTCTAAAGGAAATCTGAAAGGTATGTCTGATAAAGGAATACCTCCAGAACTATTTAATCAATTAAAATAAAAAAGGAGAGTAAATGTTAAAACTTAGATTATCAAGAGGTGGAACGAAGAAGAGACCAGTCTACAAAGTTGTTGTAGCTGATAGTCGTTTTGCAAGAGATGGACGTTTCATAGAAAAAGTTGGTTTTTTTAATCCCCTACTACCTAAAGAAAAAAAAGAAAGAATAGGATTAGAGGCTGAAAGAATTAAATATTGGTTAGGCCAAGGTGCACAACCGACAACAAGAGTTGCAAGAATCTTGGGTGAAAATGAGTTAATGCCAATGCCCGCTAATGGTAATAATCCTCAAAAGGCTATTCCAAAAAAAGATAGAAAAAAAGAAGGGTCAGATGATGCTAAAAAGGAAGATGTTGCAAAAGCAGACGCGGCACCGGCAGATGGAGCAAAAAAAGAAGAAGCTCCAAAAGTAGAAGCTAAAAAGGAAGAAGCTCCAAAAGCAGAAGCTAAAAAGGAAGAAGCTCCAAAAGCAGAAGCTAAAAAGGAAGAAGCTCCAAAAGAGGAGAAAAAGTAATTTAAGGTTTACTTATGTTAAAGACACAAGTGTTAACACTTTATCCAGAAATTTTTCCTGGTCCGTTAAACAAAGGATTATATGGAAAAGCAATGGCTAAAAAGATATGGAGTCTTAATGTAGTAAACATAAGAGATGTAGCAACAGATAAACACAAAACTGTTGACGATACTCCATATGGTGGTGGATCAGGTATGCTGTTAAAACCAGACATACTAGCAAAATCAATTGATAAAAATATCCAAAAGGGGGAAAGAATTTTTTATCTTTCGCCAAAAGGTAAAAAATTTGATCAAAGACTTGCTCAAGATTTATCTAAAGTAAAATCATTCACTTTAATTTGTGGACATTTCGAAGGTGTTGATGAAAGAGTATTATCTACAAGAAATATTGAGGAAATAAGTATAGGAGATTATGTACTTTCTGGAGGGGAAACAGCTGCTCTTGTAGTTCTTGATAGTGTGTTAAGACTTTTGCCTGGAGTTTTAGGTAATGATAAATCCTCTTCTGAGGAAACTTTTGAAAATGGTCTTTTAGAGTATCCCCAATATACAAAACCTCAAATTTGGGAGGAAAAATCAGTACCAGATGTCTTATTATCAGGGGATCATAGCAAAATTAAAGACTGGCGTTTATCTCAATCTGAGGCTATAACACGCGTCCGAAGACCAGATTTGTGGCAAAAATATAAGAAGAATTAACTTGATAAATATTGAAATGAAAACAATTGAAGAAATAAATCAACACAATGTAAAAAAAATTCTATCGGAAAAAAAGATTCCAGAATTCTTTCCGGGTGATGTTGTTAAAGTTGGTGTAAGAATTACAGAGGGAAAAAAAGAGAGAATTCAGTATTTTGAAGGAGTATGTATTGCGAAAAAAAGCAGAGATTTAAATTCTTCTTTTACAGTTAGAAAGATTTCTTTTGGTGAAGGTGTTGAGAGAACATTCCCATTATTTGGTACAGTAATTGATACAATTAAAGTCATTCGTTCAGGAAAAGTTAGAAGAGCTAAACTATATTACTTAAGAGATAGAACTGGTAAATCAGCTAGAATTGCAGAAAAAATAAGAAAAAAGATTGGTATTGATATAGATGTAAAACCAGAAACAGTAACTGAGGAAAATTTAGCTCCTGTTTCAACAGAGGCATCTAATAATAAAGAAGATGCAAGTAAGGCAGAGGCTAAGAAAGAAGAAACAGCTAAAGTTGAACCAAAACCCAAAACTGAAGAAAAACTTGAAACTTCTCCAGAAAAAAAATAATTTTTTTTTCAATGCCTAATACTCTTTACGACAAAATTTGGAAAGAACACTTAGTTGATCAGCAAGATGATGGTACGGCTTTATTATTTGTTGATAGGCATCTCGTTCATGAAGTGACTAGTCCACAAGCATTTGAAGGTTTACGAAATTCTAAAAGAAAAGTAAGACATCCAAAGCTAACATTGGCCGTTGCAGATCACAACGTTCCAACTACTGATAGAACTAACGGTATTTCAGATAATGAATCTAAAATTCAAGTTGATACATTAGAAAAGAATTGCAAGGAATTTGACATCCAACTTTTTGGAATGGAGGATAAGCGTCAAGGTATAGTTCATATAATTGGGCCCGAACAAGGATTTACTCAACCTGGAACAGTTATAGTTTGCGGAGATAGTCATACGGCTACACATGGAGCGTTTGGTGCTTTGGCATTTGGAATAGGCACCTCAGAGGTTGAACATGTGTTAGCGACGCAAACTTTAGTGCAAAAAAAAGCAAAAAACTTCAGAATTAATGTTAATGGAAAACTTCCGTTAGGTGTTACTTCAAAAGATGTAATTTTACAAATAATTGGAAAAATAGGCACAGCAGGTGGAACAGGATGTGTTATTGAGTATGCTGGCGATTTAATCAGATCATTGAGTGTTGAGCAAAGAATGACTATATGCAACATGACTATAGAGGGTGGAGCAAGAGCAGGCTTGATTGCACCAGACGAAAAAATTTTTAAGTATTTGGAAGGAAAACCTATGTCACCCAAAGGTGAAAAATGGGATAAAGCTTTAGCATATTGGAGAAGTTTGAAATCTGATGACAGCGCAAATTTTGATAAAGAAATAAGTCTTCAAGCTAATGAAATTTCACCAATGATTACTTGGGGAACTTCACCTCAAGATGTCATTACTATTGAGGAGAAAGTCCCAAACCCGAACAATGAGAAGGATGAGGATAGAAAAAACTCTATTGAAAGAGCTCTGAAATATATGGGTTTAAAACCTGATATGGCTGCAAAAGATATTAAGATAGATAAGGTTTTTATAGGGAGTTGCACAAATGGGAGAATTGAAGACTTAAGAGAAGCAGCAAAGATTTTAAAAGATAAAAAAATTGCCTCTCATGTTCATGCAATGGTTGTTCCAGGGTCTGGTTTAGTGAAAGAACAAGCAGAGCAAGAGGGTTTACATAAAATATTTGAAGAGTCAGGTTTTGAATGGAGAGAACCAGGATGTTCTATGTGTTTAGCAATGAATGCTGATAAATTAAAACCAGAGCAAAGATGTGCATCAACATCAAACAGAAATTTTGAGGGACGACAAGGTAGAGGGGGAAGAACACACCTTGTGAGCCCAGGAATGGCAGCTGCAGCAGCAATTTCTGGAAATTTGGATGATGTAAGAAAGTATCAAAATTAATGCAAAAATTTTCCACATTAAAAAGTATTCCAGCATATTTACCAATAGTAAATATCGATACTGATATGATTATTCCAAAACAGTTTTTAAAAACAATTAAAAGAACTGGACTTGGAAAAAATTTATTTTTTGAAATGAGGTATGACGATAACGGAAATAAAATAAGTGATTTTATATTAAATCAAGATCCATTTACAAATTCAAAAATACTTATAGCAGGAAAAAACTTTGGTTGTGGATCCTCAAGAGAACACGCCCCTTGGGCATTACTAGATTTTGGTATTACATGTGTAATTAGCTCAAGTTTTGCTGATATTTTTTATAGCAATTGTTTTAAAAATGGAATTTTACCAATTATTGTTGATGAGGAAAAAATAAAAGAGTTGTCAGAATATGCTAATAGAAAAGAGGAAATTTCAGTAGACCTTAACGAAGAAAAAATAGTTTATGGTAATAATGAAATTAAATTTAAAATAGACTCCTTTAAAAAGAAATGTCTTCTAGAAGGATTAGATGATATTGCACTATCTTTAAACAAGTCTGATAAGATTAAAAGTTTTGAGCAAAAATTAAAAAGCTCTAAGCCATGGATTATAAGTGATTAAGGTAAAAAAGAGAAAGATACTATTACTTCCTGGAGATGGTATTGGTCCTGAAGTTATTGGTGAAGTAAAAAAAATTATCAGTTGGTTCAATGATAAAAAGTCTCTAGATTTTGAAATTGATGAAGATTTAGCGGGAGGATGCTCTTACGATAAGCATGGTACACCGATTACAGATGAGGTTTTTTACAAGGCACTAGAAAGTGCTGTGGTTATGTTGGGTGCTGTTGGAGGACCAAAATGGGATAATGTTGAGTTTTCAAAAAAACCTGAAAGAGCACTTTTAAAACTAAGAAAAGAGTTAAAATTGTTTGCTAATTTGAGACCAGCAATATGTTTTAAACAATTAGTTGATGCCTCAACATTAAAACCTGAAATTGTCTCAGGTTTAGATATTATGATTGTTAGAGAGCTAACAGGAGGAATATATTTTGGTGAACCTAGAGGAATTAAACCAATAGAAAATGGGGAAAGAAAAGGAATTAATACTCATACTTATACAAGCAATGAAATTATAAGAGTAGCCAGGGTTGCCTTTGATTTAGCAAAAAAAAGATCAAATAAAGTAACTTCTTGTGAAAAATCAAATGTAATGGAAGCAGGTCAACTTTGGAAAGAAGAGGTTCAAGCATTACACGATAAAGAATTTAAAGACGTCGAATTAAGTCATATGCTCGCAGACAATTGTGCTATGCAGTTGCTGAGAAATCCAAAGCAATTTGATGTAATTGTAACAGATAATTTATTTGGAGATATGTTATCTGACCAAGCTTCAATGTTAACAGGATCATTAGGTCTCTTACCTTCTGCATCTTTAGGTGCAAAAAATAAAGATGGAGAGATGAGGGCAATGTATGAACCTATTCATGGCTCAGCTCCAGATATAGCTGGTAAAAGTATTGCTAATCCGATAGCTACAATTCTTAGTTTTGCAATGGCTTTAAGGTATTCATTAGATTTAGATAAAGAGGCAGAAGCTCTGGAAAAAGCTGTTCAAGATGTATTAAATGATGGTTTAAGAACTAAGGACATTTTATCAAAAGGTACAAAAGAGGTGACTACATCACAAATGGGTGATGCGATCATTTCAAAATTGCAATAATTAATTTATTATTTTAAAATCAAACTATGCCAACTTATACCGCACCTGTTGAAGATATGATGTTTCTTTTTGAAAAATTAAGAAACAACAAAGAGTATAATGAATTAGAAAAATATAAAGAAGTTACCCCAGATTTAGTAAAAGATATTTTACAAGAAGCAGCAAAAATAAATCAAAATTTAATTTTACCATTGGCTAAGGTTGGTGATGAAAATCCTGCAATTTTAGAAAATGGGGTTGTTAGAACTCCTCCAGGTTACAAAGAGGCTTACAAAAAATATATTGAAGATGGTTGGACTTCTTTAACATGTGATCCAAAATATGGAGGGCAAGGTATGCCAAAAACTGTGAGCGCATTTTTTGATGAAATGCTTTCCTCTGCTAGCCTTTCTTTTAAACTCTATAGTGAACTTAGTATTGGTGCTTATAATTGTATTAATCATCATGCTAGTGATGAAATAAAAAATAAATATTTACCAAAAATTGTAGAAGGTAAGTGGAGCGGAACAATGTGCTTAACTGAGCCAGTATGTGGCACTGATTTAGGGCTACTAAAAACAAAAGCTAAAAAACAATCTGATGGTACATTCAAATTAACTGGACAGAAAATTTTTATTACTTCTGGTGATCACGATTTAACTGAAAATATTATTCATTTGGTTTTAGCAAGAGCAGATGACTCTCCGGCTGGCACTAAAGGTATCAGCCTGTTTTTAGTTCCAAAGTTTATTGTAAAAGAAGATGGGAATGTCGGTCCAAGAAATGGAATATCAACTGGTTCTATCGAAACAAAAATGGGAATTAAAGGATCGGCAACTTGTGTTCTCAATTTTGATGAAGCAACTGGTTATATGATTGGTGATAAGGAAAAGGGTTTGAGTGCAATGTTTACGATGATGAATCTTGAGAGAATCGTTGTTGGGATACAAGGTTTGGGTATATCAGAGATTGCTTATCAAAATTCACTTTCATATGCGAAAGAGAGAAAGCAAGGTAAGTCGAATAATTCAAAATCTAAAAATGGTGCTGATTTTATAATTGAGCATGCAGATATTAGAAGATCTTTGTTAAATATGAAATCGATTATTGAGGGTGAGAGAGCCTTATGTTTTTGGTTATCCCAACAAACTGAGGTAAGCCTACATCATCCAGATGAAAAAGCCAGGCAAGAGGCATCTGATTATGTCTCATTAATGACTCCAGTAGTTAAATCCTTGTTTACAGATTTAGCAATGGAAATCACTAGCGATGCAATGCAAATTTATGGTGGGTATGGTTATACTAAAGATCAAGGAATAGAGCAGTTGTATCGAGATAATAGAATCACACCAATTTACGAGGGTACGAATTCCGTGCAAGCTGCTGATTTAGTTTTTAGAAAATTATCAAATAAGAACGGGAATGTAATTAATAAATTTTTAGATCAGGTTAAAAATGAATGTAATTCTAACAACGAAAAAATAAGACCATTCATCTCAGATTTTAATAATTATTTAGATATATTAAAAAAATTTAGTGATTGGATGATTGAGAAATCTAAAACAGATAAAGATGATGTAAGTGCTGCTGCTAATGATTATCTTAAAACTCTCGGATTTGTTTCGATTGCTTATGCATGGATAAAAGTACTAGAGGTAAGTTTTAAAGATTATAATGAAAATAAAAACTTTTATGATGACAAAATCGATACTGCTAGGTTTTATTTTGATAAAGTTCTACCAAGAGCTGAACAACACTACAAATCAGCAATTTCTGGAAGCTCTAATATTATGAATTTTAAATTCAATTAAATGAGTCATTACGATACTAATTTAGATAAGAATAGTGCAAATTATGTTCCTTTAACTCCTTTGACTTTTTTAAAGAGAGCAAAAGAGATTTATCCTGATTATGAAGCAATTATCTATGAAGATCGTAAATACACCTGGGCTGATGTTTACAAACGTACTATTAAATTTGCAAGCGCCCTTAATAAAATTGGAATTAAAAAAGGAGATACTGTCTCATTTTTAGCTTTCAACACACCTGAGATTTTTGAGGGACATTATTCTGTTCCTATGTCTGGTGCAGTGTTAAATACAATTAACATAAGATTAGATGCTAAAACTATTGCTTATATTTTAGAACATAGTGATGCTAAAGCTCTTGTTGTTGATAGACAATTACACATAGAAGTTAAAAAAGCGTTAGGCACTTTAAAAAAGAAAATTACAATTATTGATATAGTTGATAAATTTGCAGACCAATCAAAGTGTGAAAAAATTGGTGATCTAGAATATGAAGGTTTTTTAAACACCGGTGATGAAAATTTTGATTGGAAAATGCCAGAGGATGAGTGGCAAGCAATATCTTTGAGTTATACATCTGGAACTACTGGAAACCCTAAAGGCGTTGTTTACCATCACCGAGGATCATATTTAATGTCCACGGGTAGTGCAGTTGCCTGGAACATGCCAAACAGACTTAATTTTTTAACTATCGTCCCAATGTTTCATTGCAATGGATGGGGTTATCCTTGGACTATACCTATGTTAAATGGAAGAACAATTTGTCTGAGAAATATAGATGTAAAAAAAATATTTGAATTAATAGATAAATATAATGTTACTCACTTTGGTGGAGCGCCTATTGTACTAAATATGATAACTAGTGCACCAGAGTCTGATAGAAAAAAATTAAAGCAAAAAGTATACGTCCTTACTGCAGGAGCACCACCGCCAAGTATAATTTTTAAAAAAATGAAAGAACTTGGTTTTGAAGTTATGCATGTTTATGGATTAACTGAAACTTATGGACATGTAACTCAATGTGCGTGGAATGATGCTTGGAATGACTTCGATGAGGAAAAGCAGAACGAAATTAAAGCAAGACAAGGAGTTAGATATCCTAATACAGAAGGGATTGCTGTGATGGATCCAGAAACAATGACTGAAGTTCCAAAAGATGGAAAGACGATCGGTGAAATAATGATTAAAGGAAATGTAGTCATGAAGGGTTATTTTAAGGATAAGGATGCTACAAATAAAGCGATGGCTGGTGGTTGGTTTCATTCTGGTGACTTAGCTGTCATGCACCCAGATGGATATGTAAAAATCCAGGATAGGTCTAAAGATATAATAATTTCTGGAGGTGAAAACATATCCTCTATAGAAATAGAAAATACTCTTGCAAAACATCCTTCAGTATCTATTGCAGCCGTTGTAGCTAAACCAGATGAAAAATGGGGAGAGGTACCTTGTGCATTTATTGAGATGGTAAAGGATAAACCAACAACCGAGAAAGAATTAATTGGTTTTTGTAAAGAAACACTCGCAGGTTTCAAGGTGCCAAAACAAGTTGTTTTTTGTGAACTACCTAAAACATCGACAGGAAAAATTCAAAAATTTGAATTGAGAAAAAAATTTTAGGTAATTGATTGATATTTGAAATAGAAAATAAAACTATTCATGCATCTGATGCAGGTCAAGGCATAGATCCAAAAAAACAAACAATAGTGTTTCTTCATGGTAGTGGCCTTTCACACATAGTTTGGTCATTAACTGAACAATTTTTTTCGAATAAGAATTTTAATGTATTGTCTATCGATCTTCCTGGTCATGGAAATTCAGATGGACCATGTTTAGATACCATAGAAAAAATTGCTGATTGGTTAGAAAGCGTATTTAAAAAATTGCAATTAAAAAATTTGATTTTAGTTGGTCATTCTCAAGGATGTTTAGAAATACTTGAATATGCTTTCAAATATAAAAGCAGGTTAAATAAACTAGTTTTTGTTGGAGGCTCAAATAGAATGCCAGTTCATCCTGATTTAATAGAACTTGCAAAAAATGGCGACTCTGATGCTGTAAAATTAATGATGAAATGGGGTTATGAAGGCTCAAAAAAATTTATTGGTGGGAATCCAGTAGAAAAAATAATTCAGTCTCCAAGAGATATTAGCGAAATTTTAGCAGTCGACTTAAATGCGTGTAATAATTACTCAAATGGGTTAGAGGCAACAAAAGTTTTAGATCTTCCCACATTACTTATTTTTGGAGAGTTAGATAAAATGATCAATTTAGATGCGGGGAAAAAATTTTCAAATTTAGTAAAAAACTCATCTACTCATGTAATTAAAGGTTGTGGTCACATGATAATGATTGAAAAAGCATTTGAAATGAGAGAAAAGATTTTAGAATTTTTAATTAAATGAAAAGTTATTTGATAGCAAAATCAAGAAGAGTTAGAAGTACACCCTATACTTCTAGAATAGAGAATCAAGGTGTTACCGCTTATACTGTTTATAATCATATGCTTTTGCCAGCAGCTTTCGGTTCCTTGGAAGAGTCTTGTAATCATTTAAAAAAGAATGTTCAGATATGGGATGTAGCTGCAGAAAGACAAGTTGAAATTTCAGGCAAAGATGCTGCAAAACTTGTACAACTCATGACTTGTAGAGATTTATCGAAATCCAAAGTAGGAAGATGTTATTATTGCCCTTTAATCGATGAAAATGGAAATTTGGTAAATGATCCTGTTATTTTAAAATTAGCTGAAGATAGATGGTGGATTTCAATTGCTGACTCTGATGTAATTTTTTTTGCAAAAGGTCTTGCTTCAGGAAATAAATTTGATGTTAGAATTTTTGAACCAATTGTAGATATCTTAGCAGTTCAAGGTCCTAAATCTTTTGATTTAATGGAAAAAGTTTTTGGTGAAAAAATAAAAGAGTTAAAATTTTTTGGATTTGATTATTTCACTTTTAATGGGGCAAAACATTTAATAGCTAGATCTGGTTGGTCAAAACAAGGTGGTTTTGAAATTTATGTTGAAAACACCGACTCAGGTTTAGAGTTATACGATCATCTTTTTGAAATTGGTAAAGAATTCAATGTTAGACCTGGATGCCCAAATTTAATCGAAAGAATTGAGAGTGGTTTACTTTCTTATGGGAATGATTTTGATAACAATGATAATCCATTTCAATGTGGTTTTGATAAATATATCGATTTAGAGACCAATATAAACTTTTTAGGTAAAGATAAACTTAAAAAAATTAAAGAAAAAGGAATTGATAGAAAGCTAATGGGTGTTCAGATAGATCTAACCAAGATTCTTTTAACTAGTTCTTTAAACATCAGGAATAATGATGGAAATATAATTGGAGAACTAAGATCTGCTTGTTACTCGCCTCATTTTAAAAAAGTTATTGGTATTGCAATGATAAAAGAACCATATTGCAAAGCATCTTCGTCCGGAATAATAGAAATTGATGGAAATTCTTTAGCTCTTAAAGTTTGCGATTTACCTTTCATCTAGTATAAAACTTAGATCATGAATATTGCAATTGTAGGAGCAACAGGGAATGTTGGCAGGAAAACATTGGAAATTTTGGAGAGAAAAGAATTTTCAATAGATAATTTATATTTAGTTGCATCCTCAAAAAGTGTTGGAAAAAAAATTGGTTTTAGAGGTAAGGAAATCGATGTTCTTGATTTAGAAAATTTTGATTTCTCAAAAGTTAACATTGCTTTTTTTGCAGCTGGTGGAAAAATTTCTGAAAAATTTGCCAAAAGAGCAGCCAAAAATTGCTTGGTAATTGATAACTCTAGTTTTTTTAGAATGGATCCAGAAGTGCCTTTGATAGTTCCACAAGTAAATTCAGATGATCTAAAAAAAATTAAAAAAAATATTATTGCAAATCCGAATTGTTCAACAGCTCAATTAGTAATTGCCCTTAAACCTTTACATGATCTATTTATTATCAAAAGAATTGTCGTGTCTACTTATCAATCAGTTTCTGGAGGTGGAAAAGCTCCCATGGATGAACTTATTGAGCAAACTAAACTAGTTTTAGATGGTAAAAAAGTATCCTCTAAAAATTTTACAAAACAAATCGCTTTTAATGCTATTCCTCATATCGATCAATTTGCAGATGATGGTTATACTAAGGAAGAGTTAAAAATGATGAACGAAACTAAAAAAATTTTAGATACCAAAATTGATTTAACAGCAACATGTGTGAGATTACCAATCTCTGTTTCTCATTCTGAGTCAGTCAACTTACAATTTGAAAAACCTTTTACTCTTGAAAAAGTAAGGGATGCTTTGAATAATTTTGAAGGTTGTAAAGTTATTGATGAAAGAAATGATGGCGGTTATTCAACTCCAATTGAAGCAGAGGGAATGGATGAAACTTTTATTTCAAGGATAAGAGAAGATAAAACAATTAAAAATGGATTAAATTTATGGATCGTTTCAGATAATCTTTTAAGGGGAGCCGCTTTGAATGCAGTAGAAATTGCAGAAACAGTAATTAAAAACAATTACCATGGAAAATAAAAAACCATTATCCCCTCACATACAAGTTTATAAATGGCATATTTCGTCTTTAGTATCCATTTCACACAGAATTACGGGCATAATAAATATAATTGGGATTACATTAATTTGTTTGTGGGCATCTTTATTATTATTAGGTGAAAATAGTTATGAGGCTGTTAATTTACTATTAAATTCTCAAATTGGAAAATTTATTACTTTAGGTTTGACCTGGTCTTTTTGTTTTCAAATTTTAAGTGAGATAAGACATTTAATAATGGATTTAGGTTATGGATTTGAACTTAAGACAACTAAAATAACTGGTCTTTTAGTAATTATAGGGTCAATCTTTTTAACTATAATTTTATATTTGATTGGAAAAAATTTATTTTAAAATGATTGCTGCAACAAAAAAATGGATTTTTTTAAAAATAAGTGGAGCAATATTAGTTCCATTAATGGCCTGGTTTATTCTAAGTTTTATAAGTATTTATGATCAGAGCTATTCAGAAGTATTGGAATTTTTTACGAATCCATTATCTAAGTTTTTTTTTAGTTTATTTATTATTACTGCATATTTCTTTTCAGCATTAAGTATTAGTGAGGTTTTTGAGGATTATATAAAAGATTATAAAATCAAAAATGTCGCAAATGGTTTTTTGTACGTATCAGCTGTGGTAATTCCATTAATTACAATTATATTATTAATTAACTTATGAGTTCTTACAAAATAATTGATCATGAATACGATGTAGTAGTCTTGGGAGCAGGCGGTTCTGGTCTAAGGGCCGCGGTTGGTTTAAGTGAAGCTGGATTAAAAACAGCTTGTATTTCAAAAGTTTTTCCAACTAGAAGTCACACCTCTGCAGCACAAGGTGGTATTTCTGCTGCTTTAGGAAATATGGGTGAGGATGATTGGCGTTGGCATATGTACGACACAGTTAAAGGAGCTGATTGGTTAGGTGATCAGGATAGTATTGAATATCTCTGTAAAGAGGCACCAAAGGCTGTAATTGAACTAGAAAAATATGGTGTTCCATTTAGCAGAACTGAAGATGGAAAAATTTATCAAAGACCATTTGGTGGTATGACTAAAAATTACGGCAACGGAATTGTACAAAGAACTTGTGCAGCCGCTGATAGAACAGGTCATGCAATTTTACATACTTTGTATGGACAAGCTTTAAAACATAACACAGAATTTTTTATCGAATATTTTGCCTTAGATTTATTAATGAAAGATGGAGCGTGTAAAGGTTTGATTGCTTGGAATTTGAATGATGGAACTATTCATAGATTTAGAGCACACACTGTCATAATCGCAACTGGTGGTTATGGAAAAGTGTATTATTCTGCAACATCAGCACACACATGTACAGGTGATGGTAATGCGATGGTATTAAGAGCAGGTTTACCATTACAAGATATGGAATTTGTGCAGTTTCATCCAACAGGAATTTATGGTCATGGCACATTGATCACAGAAGGTGCAAGAGGTGAGGGAGGATATCTTACAAATTCAAAAGGTGAAAGATTTATGGAAAGATATGCCCCTAATGCAAAAGATTTAGCATCAAGAGATGTTGTGAGTAGATCGATGTCAATTGAGATTAATGAAGGAAGGGGAGTTGGAAAAGATCAAGATCATGTTCATCTTAATTTAAGTCACTTAAATAAAGATATTATCGAAAGTAGGTTGCCTGGTATAACTGATGCTGCGAGATTATTTGCTAATGTAGATGTTACTAAAGAACCAATTCCGGTTGTTCCTACAGTTCATTATAATATGGGTGGTATCCCAACAAATTATAAAGCAGAGGTATTAACTGTAAATGGTTCAGAAAAAACTGTTCCAGGTTTAATGGCAATTGGTGAAGCAGCGTGTGTTTCTGTTCATGGCGCAAACAGACTTGGTTCAAACTCATTAATTGATTTAGTTGTTTTTGGTAGAGCAGCTGCTAAACGAGCAGCAGAGCTAATAAAACCACGAACTCCACACGAGGAAATCAGTGAAGCAGAAACCCAAAAATGCTTAGATCGTTTTGATAAAATAAGAAATTCACAAGGTGTTATTGGGACAGCTGAATTAAGATTGTCAATGCAGAAAACAATGCAGTCTAAGTGTGCTGTTTTTAGAACTGAAAAAACTCTTAAAGAAGGTGTTAATGAAATAAGAAAAACTTATGACGGGTTAGACTCTTTATCAGTTAAAGATAAATCTTTAATTTTTAACACTGATTTAGTTGAAACTTTAGAGTTTGATAATTTAATAAGACAAGCTGTAGTTACAGTTGACTCAGCCTATAATCGAAAAGAAAGTCGAGGAGCACATGCAAGAGAAGACTTTCCAAAAAGAGATGATAATAAATTTATGCAACACACTCTTGCCTGGTGTGACGGAAAAGATACAAAAATTAGTTATAGAGAAGTTCACAAATCAACATTAACTAATGATGTGCAATATTTTCCACCTCAGGAAAGAGTTTATTGATGGCTCAAATAGGTTTACCTGACAACTCCAAAGTAAAAAAAGGTAAATATTTTAAGGATAAAACTGGGTCAAAAAATCTTAGAAAAGTAAATGTTTATAGGTGGAACCCGTCTACAGAGGAAAATCCTAGAATTGATACCTATGAAGTTGATATGGATAATTGTCCCTCAAAAGTTTTAGATATTTTAAATAAAATTAAAAATGAAATAGATCCGACTTTGGCTTATAGAAGATCTTGTGCTCATGGAGTTTGTGGTTCGTGTGCAATGAATATGGATGGAAAAAATGGCCTTGCCTGTACAACTCCTCACAAAGAAATAGATGGTGATATCAATATTTATCCACTACCACACCTTAAGGTCAAAAAAGATCTAATAGGTGACTTGGATGGTTTATATAAACAATATCAATCAATTGAGCCATGGTTAAAATCAAATTCAAAGACAGAAACTAAAGAAATTTTTCAATCTAAAGAAGACAGAGCTAAACTAGATGGCGCATACGAATGTATAATGTGTGCGTGTTGTTCAACTTCTTGCCCAAGTTATTGGTGGAATGGTGATAAATATTTGGGACCAGCAGTGCTTTTACAAGCTTATCGATGGATCATAGATAGTAGAGATGAAGAGAGAAATTCAAGATTAAAAAAAGTGGCAGATGAACTAAAACTTTATAGATGTCACACAATTTTAAACTGTACTAGCGCTTGTCCAAAAGGTTTAAATCCCGCTAAAGCAATTGCTGAAATAAAAAAAATGTTAGCAACAGCTAATATTTAAACAATAGACTAATAAGAATTTTTAATCTAAAAGATCCTATTCATGAAATTAATTGAACATTTTGTAGGTGGAAAAATAATTCCCGGAACATCAAATAAAAAGGGTAAAGTTTTTAATCCAGCAACTGGTGATCAAGAAAAAGAGGTCAGAATCGCCTCTAAAAAAGATTTGGATAGTGCGGTAGAGGTAGCAAAAAAAGCTTTTCAAGAATGGTCAATAAAACCTTCTTTAGTAAGAGCTAGAGTCATGTTTAAATTCAAGGAACTTATAGAAAAAAATTCAGATGAACTAACGCAACTAATTGTGAACGAACATGGAAAAGTTTATGAGGATGCAAAAGGTTCATTAACTAGAGGCTTAGAAGTTGTTGAATTTGCTTGCGGTATTCCTCATTTGCTAAAAGGTGAATTTTCAGAAAATGTTGGTACAAATGTTGATAGTTGGTCTTTACGACAGCCATTAGGTGTAGTGGCAGGAATTACGCCTTTTAATTTTCCAGCAATGGTGCCTATGTGGATGTTTCCAATTGCAGTTGCTTGTGGAAATACTTTTATATTGAAGCCGTCTGAAAAAGATCCTTCTTGCTCCATTAAATTAGCTGAACTTTTAAAAGAAGCAGGTTTGCCCGATGGTGTTTTCAATGTGGTTAATGGAGACAAGGAAGCTGTTGATGCTATTTTAACAAACCCAGATATAAAAGCAGTAAGTTTTGTTGGTTCTACTCCAATTGCAAAATATATTTATGAGAATTCAGCTAAGAATGAAAAAAGAGTTCAAGCCTTAGGAGGTGCTAAAAATCATTTAGTAGTGATGCCTGATTGTGATTTAGATGGTGCGGTAAATGGCTTAATGGGAGCTGCATATGGGTCTGCAGGAGAAAGATGTATGGCACAATCAGTTGCGGTAGCAGTTGGTGATATAGGCGATGAGCTTGTTTCAAGACTTTCAAAAAAAGCAGAAGCCTTAAAAGTAGGACCAGGTATGGATAAAAATTCTGAAATGGGACCTTTAGTAACAAAAGAGCATTTAGAAAAAGTAAGAGGATATGTAGACTTAGGAGTAAAAGAGGGAGCTAAGCTTGTTGTAGACGGAAGAAGCTTAAAATTACAAGGATATGAAAATGGTTTTTATATTGGTGGCTGTTTATTCGACCACGTTAAAAAAGAAATGAGAATTTATAAAGAGGAAATATTTGGACCAGTATTATCAGTAGTTCGAGTAAAAACTTTTGAGGATGCAGCAAATTTAATAAATAATCATGAATATGGAAATGGTGTGAGCATTTATACAAGAGATGGAGATGCCGGAAGAACTTTTGCAAGCAAAATTCAAGTCGGAATGGTAGGTATTAATGTACCAATTCCTGTACCAATGGCCTTTCACAGTTTTGGTGGATGGAAAAGATCTTTATTTGGAGATAGTGCAATGCATGGTATGGAGGGTATAAAATTTTATACAAAATTAAAAACAATTACTTCAAGATGGCCTTCAGGCATCAGGTCAAATGCAGAATTTGTGATGCCTACGATGAAATAGAAAAAATGACAAAAAAAAATAGCAAAATCTCATTAATTGGTGCAGGCCAAATTGGAGGAACTTTAGCTCACTTAATAGGAACAAAAGAGTTGGTTGAGGAAGTTGTTTTATTTGATGTAGCAAGTGGAATTGCCAAAGGAAAAGCTTTAGATATCGCCCAGTCCTCATCTGTAGATGGATTTAATGTAAAATTTTCTGGAACGGATGACTACAAAGATATTAAAGGATCAGATGTAGTAATAATTACTGCTGGAGTTCCAAGAAAACCTGGAATGAGTAGAGATGATTTATTAGGTATTAATTTAAAAATTATAAAAGAAGTTGCAAATGGAGTGAAACAAAATGCTCCTGATGCTTTTGTAATATGTATAACTAATCCACTTGATGTAATGGTGATGGCATTCCAAAAATTTTCAGGTTTACTATCGAACAAAGTTGTTGGAATGGCAGGTATTTTAGATAGCTCTAGATTCAAATTATTTTTATCTTTAGAATTTAATGTACCAGTAAAAGAGATAGACGCGATGGTTATGGGAGGACATGGAGATACAATGGTTCCTCTTCCAAGATTTACCAAAGTATCTGGAAAACCTTTATTAGATTTAGTTGATAACGGAAAAATTTCAAAAGAAAGATTAGAAGAAATAAATCAACGAACTCGAGATGGTGGAGCTGAAATAGTAAAATTTTTAGAAAAAGGTTCTGCATTTTATGCGCCTGCAGCATCAGGAATTGAAATGGCTAAAGCTTATCTCAACGATGAAAAAAAAATGCTTCCGTGTGCAGCTCAATTAAATGGTGAGTATGGAATAAAAGATATTTATGCTGGTGTGCCAATTATCATTGGAAAAAGCGGAGTTGAAAAAATAGAAGAAATTAACTTGGATGAAAAAGAAAAGTCTGAATTTTTACATTCAATTGAAGCAGTAAAAAAACTATGGGAAGCAGCTTCTAAAATCGATCCTGATTTAGCTAAAAAATGAATATTCACGAACACCAAGCTAAACAAATTTTAAAAGAGTTTGGTGCAGTTGTCCCAGAGGGAGTTTTTGCATTTACTGTTAAAGATTTAATTGCAAAATGTAAAAAACTAAAAACTGATAAATACGTCTTAAAAGCCCAAATCCATGCAGGTGGGAGGGGGAAAGCGGGTGGAGTAAAAATCTTAAATAATTTAGATGAATTAGAAAAATCTGCCAGTAAACTTCTTGGGAAAAAATTAATTACGCATCAAACTGGGCCAGAAGGTCGAGAGGTAAAAAGACTTTATGTTGAAACTTCTTCAAAAATAGAGAAGGAGTTTTATTTATCATGTTTAATTGATAGAGCCACATCTAAAATTGCATTTATTTCTAGCAATGAGGGAGGGATGGATATTGAAGAAGTAGCAGTAAAATCCCCAGATAAAATTTTGACAAACAAAGTTGATATTACAGAAGAAATTTCTGATACTGAGTGTGAAAAGATAATCAAAATTTTTGATTTAGAGGATAGTTCGAAAATAGAAGCTATATCTCTAATTAAATCAATTTATAAAATGTTTGTTAAAACAGACGCAAATATGGTTGAAGTTAATCCATTAATTTTAACAAAAGAAAAAAAGATTGTTTGTCTAGACGCAAAAATAAATTTTGATAGCAATGCTTTATTCAGACATCCAGAGATTTTAAATCTTAGAGATCTAAATGAGGAAGACCCTATAGAGATCGAAGCTAGCAAACATGATTTATCTTATATAAAATTAGATGGAAGCATTGGGTGTATGGTAAATGGAGCTGGTTTAGCAATGGCTACAATGGATATAATAAAGTTATACGGAGAAGAGCCAGCAAATTTTCTTGATGTAGGTGGAGGCGCATCAAAAGAGAAAGTTTCAGCAGCCTTTAAAATTATTTTGTCAGATAAAAATGTTAAAGGTATTTTAATCAATATTTTTGGTGGCATCATGAGATGTGATGTTCTTGCTCAAGGTGTAGTTAATGCGGCAAAAGAAATCGATATTAATGTTCCTTTAGTAGTGAGATTAGCTGGTACAAATTTTAAAGAGGGAAAAACTATATTAGACAATTCTGGATTAAAACTTATCTCTGCTGAAAATCTAGATGATGCAGCAAGTAAAATTGTTAAGGCTATAAAATAATGTCAGTTCTTGTAAATAAAGAAACTAGATTAATTTGTCAGGGTTTTACGGGGTCACATGGAACATTTCACTCTGAGCAAGCAATTAAATATGGAACAAAATTAGTTGGTGGAGTTACTCCTAAAAAAGGAGGACAAAAACATTTAGGATTACCAGTTTTTAATACAGTTAAAGAGGCTAAAAACTCTGAGGGTGCCAACGCCACGATGATATATGTGCCAGCGAAGTTTGCTGCTGCAGCAATCGTTGAGGCAATAGAGGCATCAATCGAGTTAATTGTTTGCATTACTGAAGGAATCCCAATTCAAGATATGTTGAGAGTTAAACAGAAATTATTAAAATCAAATTCCAGATTAATTGGACCTAATTGTCCAGGAATAATAACTCCTGATGAATGTAAAATTGGTATTATGCCAGGCAATATCCACAAAAAAGGTTCAGTTGGTATTGTCTCTAGATCTGGGACTTTGACCTATGAGGCAGTTGCTCAAACCACAGAAAATGGATTAGGTCAATCTACTTGTATAGGTATTGGTGGAGATCCAATAAATGGTACAAGTTTTATTGATTGTTTAGACCTATTTTTAAATGACGATCAAACAGAATCTATTTTGATGATTGGAGAAATTGGAGGAACTGCCGAGGAGGAGGCATCAGATTTCATTAAAAATCATAAAATTAAAAAACCAACTGTCGGTTTTATAGCGGGTTTGACAGCTCCACCAGGTCGTAGAATGGGCCATGCAGGTGCAATAATTTCTGGCGGCAAAGGCGGAGCTAAAGATAAGATTAAAAAGATGCAAGATTGTGGAATAACTATAGCAAATTCTCCATCTAAAATTGGAAAAACATTATTTGAAAAATTGTCTGATTGAAAAATTTCTTCCTAGGTTTATATTGATTAATACATAATGTCATCTGCTAAAAATTTAGAATATAAAAAAACAGCATTCCTTAATAAATCAAATAGCTCTTTTATTGAGCAAATGTATTTAAAATTTTTAAATAATGATCCTAATTTACCAGATAGTTGGAAAAAATATTTTAAAGAGATTGGAGACTCAGAGGATATAGTTATCAATGAAATTAACGGTCCATCTTGGAGTCCTTCAAAAAAAGTCTCAATCAATAGAAATGAAATTTCAGAAAAACAAGATATAGAGAAAAATGATACTGACATAGTTAAATCAAACGCTAATTCTATTAAAGCTGTTGCAATGATTAGGTCATATAGACAAAGAGGTCATTTAATTGCAAAATTAGATCCATTAGGATTACTTAAAACTGATTATTTAGATGAACTTCATCCAGAGTTTTATGGTTTTAAAAAAGAAGATTATCAAAAAAAAATCTTTTTAGATGATGTAACAAATAAAGAATACTCAAATATTAGTGAGATTCTTACATTTTTAAAAGAAAAGTATTGTGGTTCCTTAGGATATGAATATATGCATATTTCAAATCCTACTGAGAGAAAATGGTTTAGAGAACGTGTTGAAAAAACTGATGATTTTAATTTTACTCAAAATGGAAAAGAAGCTATCCTTAATAAGTTAATTCAAGCAGAAGGTTTTGAAAAATTCCTTCATACTAAATATGTTGGAACTAAACGATTTGGGCTTGATGGAGGTGAGAGTTTAATTCCTGCACTTGAACAAATTATTAAGATTGGTGGCCAATCGCAAGTTAAAGAAGTCAAGATTGGTATGTCTCACAGAGGTCGATTAAATGTGTTAGCAAATGTTTTACAAAAATCTTATAAAAGAATATTTAATGAATTTGCTGGAGAAATAAGCTCAAATTCTAAAGATGATACTGGAGATGTAAAATATCATTTAGGAGCTTCATCTAATAGAGAGTTTGATGGAAACTCAGTTCATGTTAGTTTAACAGATAACCCTTCACATTTAGAGGCAGTTAATCCAGTTGTTTTAGGGCAAACCAGAGCAAAACAATTTTTTCACAAAGATAAAGAAAGAAAAAAAGTAATTCCAATTTTAATACATGGAGATGCAGCTTTTGCTGGACAGGGTGTTGTGGCTGAATGTTTTGCAATGTCTGGTCTTCCAGGTCACAATACTGGTGGTACAATTCATATTATAATTAATAATCAAATAGGTTTTACAACAAGCCCAAGATTTGCAAGATCTTCCCCTTATCCCTCGGATGTAGCTAAAATGGTTGAGGCTCCGATTATTCATGTAAATGGTGATGATCCAGAAGCTGTAGTTTACGCAGCAAGAATTGCCACGGACTTTAGATTAAAATTTAATAGAGATGTAGTTATTGATCTAATTTGTTACAGAAGGTTTGGACATAATGAAGGAGATGAACCTTCATTTACTCAGCCTTTAATGTATAAAAAGATAAGATCTCATCCTTCAACTATTAAAGTATATGGAGAAAAATTAGTGGATGAGGGTTCAATTTCTAAAGAATATCTGAATAGTTCTATAAAGAAATTTAAAGATTTGCTGGATGATCAATTTAAAAATGCAAAAAATTATAAACCAAAGATTGAGTGGTTTGAGGGGACTTGGTCTAGATATAGACCAGAGCCAGGAAAAGACAAAAGAGGCGTCACAGGATTTGACACAAAAAAGTTAAAAGGTATTTCTGATAAGATAAATTCCATATCTTCAGATTTGAATATTCATAAAACTATTTCCAAAATTTTAGAAAACAGAAAACTTATGGTCTCTAAAGGTAGAGGAATAGATTGGTCTACTGCAGAAGCACTTGCTTTTGGCTCATTATTAGAAGAGGGGTATCCCGTAAGACTTGTTGGCCAAGACTCTGGAAGAGGAACTTTTAGTCAAAGACACTCTGTTCTGAGAAATCAAATTGATAATTCAAGATACATTCCTTTGAATAATATTTCAAATAAACAAAAAAATTTTGAAATAGTAGATAGTTTTTTATCAGAATTAGCTGTTTTAGGGTTTGAATACGGATATAGTTTAGTTGAGCCTAATACCTTAACTATTTGGGAAGCACAATTTGGAGACTTCGCGAATGGTGCTCAAGTGGTAATTGATCAATTCATAGCTTCTGGTGAGAGAAAATGGTCTAGAGCATCTGGGCTAGTCATGCTATTACCACACGGATATGAAGGCCAAGGACCAGAACATTCATCAGCAAGATTAGAGAGATTTTTACAATTATGTTCTAATGATAATATGCAAGTAATGAATTGTACAACACCTGCAAATTATTTTCATGCTTTAAGGAGACAAATGCATAGAGATTTTAGAAAACCTTTAGTTATCATGACACCTAAATCTTTACTGAGAAACAAAAATTGTATATCAAATTTAGAAGATTTTAGTAAAAAAAACTCATTTCATAGAGTTATGTGGGATCACGCTTTAGACCCAAAAATTACTGGATTTATCAAATTAAAAAAATCAAAAGGTATTAAAAAAGTGATACTTTGCTCTGGTAAAGTTTACTTTGATTTACTTGAAGCTAGAGAAAAGATTAAAAGAGATGATGTTATACTTTACAGAATTGAACAGCTTTATCCATTTCCAGTAAAAGCATTGGCTAAAGAGTTAAAACCATATGCAAAAAGTGCTAAATTTTATTGGTGCCAAGAAGAGCCAAAAAATATGGGTGCTTGGTTTTCAGTTAGAGATTATATCCAATGGACATTAGATAATATAAAGGCTAAGAATAGAATAATTTCTTATATTGGAAGAAGTCCAGATGCATCACCTGCAACAGGATATGCCAAAAGACATGTTTCACAACAACAAGAAATTATAAAGAAAGTTTTTGAATAAATATTGATGAGTGAAAAGATATTAGTTCCAGTTCTTGGGGAAAGTATCACAGAGGCAACTGTCTCAAAGTGGTTAAAAAATGAAGGTGACCCTGTTGAAGCTGATGAGCCACTTGTTGAACTAGAAACTGATAAAGTAAATTTAGAAGTTCCTTCTCCCGTATCAGGAATTCTTACAAAAATAAATTCAAAAAATGGATCAGTTGTTGAAGTTGGTGCTGATTTGGGTTCTGTCTCAGAGAGTGAGTCACAATCAAATGAAAATCAGGAAATTAAAAAGATTCAACCCACTGTCAAAGTTAATAAAGACAATTTAATTGATGAAGATGATAAAGATGAGGTAATGGAAGTTTTTCAAGACAATGTTGAAGAGGAGAAGCCATTAGTTCTTACTAAGGAGGTAGAACCTTTAAAAGAAAAAATTGAAACAAAAAACGATGAAACTTTGTCCCCAGCAGTAAGAAAAATTGTAACTGAAAACAATATAGATATTAGTTCTGTCAAAGGTTCAGGAAAAGATGGTAGAGTTTTAAAAGGCGATCTAATTAGTTTAATGGGTGTCAATCCTCCTCCATCTGAAAGAAAAATAAAATATGGTCAAGAAGAGAGAATTAAAATGACCAGATTAAGACAAACTATTGCTAAGAGATTAAAACAAGCACAGGATAATGCAGCCTTACTGACAACATTTAATGAAGTTGATATGTCAAATGTAATAGCAATGAGGAAAGAAAATCAAGATGATTTTCAAAATCGCTATGGTGTAAAATTGGGGTTCATGTCCTTTTTTGTTAAAGCAAGTATAGTAGCATTAAAAAATTTCCCTGCGATAAATGCTGAAATTGAGGGTGATACAATTGTTTATAAAAACTATTATAATATAAGTTTTGCAGTCGGCACTGAAAAGGGATTGGTAGTTCCAGTCTTAAAAAATGCAGATGAATTATCTTTTGCTGATATTGAGAAAAATATCAAAGATATTTCTGAAAAAGCAAAAAATGGAAAACTCACTATTGAAGATCTTCAAGGGGGAACTTTCACCATCAGTAATGGTGGTGTTTATGGTTCAATGCTTTCAACCCCAATTCTTAATCTTCCACAATCAGGTGTCTTAGGTATGCATAATATAGTTGATAGACCAATCGTAGTGGATGGAGAAATTAAAATCAGACCTATAATGTACTTGGCATTATCATACGATCATAGAATTGTTGATGGTAAAGAGTCTGTATCTTTTTTAAAAATGATAAAAGAAAATTTAGAGGAACCAAGAAGACTTTTTTTAGACATTTAAATGACAGATAAATTTCAAGCAGTAGTAATTGGTGGAGGACCTGGAGGTTATGTTTGTGCAATAAGATTGGCACAATTAGGCCTTAAAACTGCATGTATAGAGTCTAGAGGTTCATTAGGTGGCACTTGTTTGAATGTTGGATGTATTCCCTCTAAAAGTTTATTAAATTTATCTGAGGAGTTTCATAACGCACAAAGTCTATCAAATAAGGGAATTGAAATTGGTGAGGTAAAATTAAACTTGTCAAAAATGATGAAGAATAAGGACAAAGCGGTTACAATTTTGACTAAAGGAGTGGAGTTTCTTCTTAAAAAAAACAAAGTCACCTATTTTAAAGGCACCGGAAGTTTCAAATCTAAAAATGATATTGTAATCAAAGATAACGATAATAAAGAGACAATTATACAAACTGAAAATACTATAATTGCAACTGGTTCAGTTCCAGTATCATTGCCAGGAGTTGAAATTGATGAAAAAGTAATTGTTTCATCCACTGGAGCACTTAAATTAGAACAAGTCCCCAAAAAAATGGTCGTAGTTGGTGGAGGATACATAGGTTTAGAGATGGGATCTGTATGGTCTAGATTTGGTTCAGAAGTCCATGTAGTTGAATTTCTAGATCATATCACGCCAGGTATGGATAAAGAGATCTCAAGTGAGTTTATGAAAATTCTAAAAAAACAAGGTATCAATTTTCATATGCAGCATAAAGTAGAGCAAATTAAAAAGAATAACAATAATGCAATTGTTTCAACTTTAAACGAAAATGGTACCAAAAAAGATTTTGAATGTGATGTAGTATTAATATCTGTTGGTCGAAAGCCAAATACAGAGGGACTAAATCTTCAAAAAATTGGTGTAGAATTAGATGAAAAAAAGAGAGTAAAAACAGACAAAAATTTTAAAACTAATCAAAATAATATTTATGCGATAGGAGATGTAATAAGTGGTCCTATGTTAGCTCATAAAGCTGAAGATGAGGGAATTGCAGTTGCAGAAAATATAGCAGGTCAATCAGGTCATGTTAACTATGATACTATTCCTGGTGTGATTTATACAAGTCCCGAGGTTGCCTCTATTGGAAAAACAGAAGAACAATTAAAAGATCTTAAAATTAATTATAAAATTGGAAAATTTTCTTTTATGGCAAACTCAAGAGCAAAAGCCATTGATGATACAGAGGGTTTTGTAAAAATTCTTGCTGATGAAAAAACTGATAAAGTATTAGGCGCACACTTAATTGGACCTCATGCTGGTGAATTAATTGGAGAAATTGGTATTGCTATGGAATTTGGTGCTAGCTCCGAGGATATTGCAAGAACTTGTCATGCCCATCCTACTTTTTCAGAAGCAGTGAAAGAGGCGGCTTTATCTGTAGATAAAAGAGCAATACACTCTTAATAATTTTTCATATTATCTAAATATGAATTTTCCGATTCTTTTACCTAACATATTTAACCATCCTTTTACTTATAAAAGTGATCTAAAATTAAGCATTGGCGATTTTGTTGAGGTTCCTTTTGGAAAAACAAAAATT
>CACOKN010000008.1 GCA_902627805.1 uncultured Pelagibacteraceae bacterium | reverse complement strand
AAGGGTAGTTTGGTTATTTTTTTTATTTCATTTATGACTTTTTTATCAAAACCTTTTTTACTATTAATTCCTGTGCCAACTGCAGTACCACCTTGTGCCAAATAGTAAATTTCGTTTAAAGCATTTTTAATTCTTACAATACAATCCTCTAATTGAGATTGATAACCGGAAAACTCTTGTCCTAATGACAAAGGAGTTGCGTCCTGAAGATGAGTTCTTCCAACTTTTACGATATTTTTGAATTGAGAAACCTTTTTTTTCAATTCCTTATTTAGAAGCTCAAGAGATGGTAGCAACTTATTTCTAGTTTCTATAGCTATAGCTATATGCATTGCTGTAGGAAATACATCATTAGTAGATTGAGATTTATTTACATGATCATTTGGATGAACCGGTTTTTTTGTACCTTTTCTTCCACCCAAAATTTCGATTGCTCTATTCGCTATTACCTCATTTACATTCATATTAGTTTGGGTACCAGAGCCAGTTTGCCAAACTTTTAATGGAAAATGTTCGTCTAATTTACCACTGATTACTTCATTGGATGCTTTTACAATCGCATTAGAAATTTTTGGTACAATCTGTTTTTCTTTTCTATGTACTATAGCAGCCGCTTTTTTGATGATTGCAATAGATTTTATTAAAACCGGCCTGACTAAGAACTCACCAATATCAAAATATTTTTTTGATCTTTGAGTAGAAGCTCCCCAATATTTATCATTAGGAACATTAATTGTTCCAATACTATCAAATTCTTTTCTTAATTTCATTGATTAATAGACAAATATTAAATTACTATAAATATACATTAATTTTATAAAACTTACAGGAGCATTATGTCAAATTTTAGCAAGGTTGGTATTTTTATGAAAACCTTCGGTCAAGAAGTTAAAAATAAACCTTCATTTAGCACAGATAAAATCAATAAACTGCGAATAGATCTAATAAAAGAGGAATTAAGTGAGCTTACAGATGCAATGAATAATAAGGATTTATTAGAGGTTGCTGATGCTTTAACTGATATTTTATATGTTACTTATGGGGCAGGACATGCTTTTGGAATTGATTTAGATAAGTGTTTTGATGAAGTTCAAAATTCTAACATGAGCAAGTTAGACGAGAATGGAAAACCAATTTATAATGAAAACGGCAAAGTAATGAAAGGTCCAAATTACTTCAAACCAGATCTCTCAAAATTTGTTATTTAAATTTCTAATTTAAAATCAATCGCTGGTGCGCTATGAGTTATGCCACCAACAGAAATTCTATCTACACCAGTTTTTGCAATTGATTTAACCTTTTTGAGATTGATATTTCCAGAGGCTTCAGTTTGATAATATTTTTTTGCAAGCTTAACTCCTAATTTTAAATTTTTTACACTCATATTATCAAATAGAACACAATCAAGTTTTAATCCAATTATTTTCTTAAGCTGTTTAATTGTGTCTACTTCCACAGTTATTTTTTTTCGTTTTTTATTTTTTATTGCTAAACTTACTAATTCTCTTATATTTGAATTTGCAATATGATTGTCTTTTATCAAAAATTCATCACTTAAGTTAAATCTATGGTTAGTTCCTCCACCTAATTTTACAGCATATTTTTGTATAACTCTTAAATTTGGTATAGTCTTTCTAGTGCAACAAATTTTACATTTATTACCTGCCAATTTCACAAATTGATTTGTTTTTGTAGCTATGCCGGAAATATGAGATAAAAAATTTAGTGCAACTCTTTCTGCAATCAAAATATTTTTTTTATATCCTTTAATGATTGCGATTGTTGAATTTCTTCTAACAAAAGATCCATCCTTTGTTTTTGCAATGAATTTAATTTTTTTATCGATAAGTAAAAAAGAATATTTTACAAATAGTAGCCCACCAATCACAGCATCCTGATTAGATATTAATTTTGCTTCTATAATCTCATTATTTCTGATTAAACCAGAAGTAATATCACCTGAAGGATATAAATCTTCATTAAGTGCAAGTTTAACATTACTTTTTATAAAATTTTCGCTAAGTTTTATTTGAGACACAAAAGTTATCTGCCAATAGCAACCATTTTTTCAACTGACATTCTTGCTTTATTGATTGTCTCTTGATCCATAACAATTTCACCAGTTTCATTCTCTAAACAATCTAATATTTTTGGTAAGGTTATTTTTTTCATGTGAGGGCACATATTGCATGGCCTGATAAATTCTACATTTGGATTTTCGACTTGAATATTATCACTCATTGAACATTCAGTAACCATCATAACTTTTTTAGGTTGATTATCTCTTACATAATTTATCATTCCTGAAGTTGATCCAGCAAAATCACTTGCTTTGATTACATCTGGCGGACACTCAGGATGAGCTATGATTTTTATCCCTGGGTTGCTCTTTCTAATATTTTGAATTTCTTTTTCGTTAAATTGATCATGAACAATACAAATCCCTTTCCATGAAATTATTTCAACATCCGTTTGAGAAGCAACATATTTTGCAAGATAATCATCTGGTAGAAAAATTACTTTTTTAACTCCTAAGGATTTTACAATCTTTACGGCATTTGCAGATGTACAACACACATCTGTTTCTGCTTTTACATCTGCAGAAGTATTGACATAAGAGACCACTGGAACATCAGGATATTTTTTTTTTAATAATCTTACATCTTTTCCGGTAATTGAAGATGAAAGAGAACAACCTGCTTTCATATCTGGTAGTAAGACTTTTTTATTTGGACTCATTAATTTTGCAGTTTCAGCCATAAAATGTACGCCGGCCATAACAATTATATCAGCTGAAGTTTTTGAAGCTTCCACAGCAAGAGCTAAAGAGTCTGCTGAGAAATCTGCAATACCATGATAAATTTCTGGGGTTTGATAATTGTGAGCTAAAATTACTGCGTTCTTTTCTTTTTTAAGTTTATTTATTTTATGAATATAGGGAGCATGCACTGACCATTCAATTTCTGGCATAACTTTTGAAATTTTTTTATATATAGGATCTGTTGCCTGTTTTACTTCTTGATTAAATTCCATAATAAAATTTATCAATTTGAAACCTTCTTGTCATTGATTTAATGTGGGTCAAATGTGCGGCTATGCTGAAATTGGTAGACAGGCACGGTTGAGGGCCGTGTGGACCTAGTCCATGAGAGTTCGAGTCTCTCTAGCCGCACCAATATTTAAATTTTTAGCCATTCAGGCACGAAAACTTTAAAAGAACCATTTTTACCTTGAAATATTTTGTCCTTTTCAAAATTTGTATCTAAATATTTAATGATGGCAAAAGGATACGTTTTATTAATTAAGACTTTCCCAATCTCAACATTATTGTTTAAAACACTTTCATTCTCAATTAATTCTCCATCAATAATCTCGATTGGTAGTAATCTTTTTGAAAGCTTATTTTTTAATTTTATTCTGGCTGTGTTTTCTTGTCCAACATAACAGCCTTTTTTAAAATCAATACCATTTAACTCTTCAAAGTTACACTCGATACCAAATAATTTATTCTTCAATTTATTTAAGTCTTTTGGAACTATACCAAGTTTATGACTATGAATATGATAGTTTTCAATTTTATCGTTTTTAAGATCAAGTTTTTTCAAAGATAAATAAAGTTTCTCAAGATTAATTATAAGTCTTGCACCCAAGTGTTTATTTCTTGGATCTAAAAAAATAGGATCTTCTCTATACTTAAATGTAAAACCCAAGACATCCTTTGCACCTTCAATAGATAAATATTTTTCGTATCCAAAACTAGCTACCACAAATTCGTTACTTAAATTAAGAATTTCTACTTTTGATCTTATTTTATATAAATTTAATTGCTTAAATATTTCTTCAGACTGAGATTTTTCACAATCAATGAAGTAACCCAATTTGTGTTTCAAAACCATGAATTCATATAGAAATTTACCTTGTGGAGTAAACAATGATGCAAAACAACTGGAGTTATCTGAAACTTTATTAATGTCATTACTAATCAGATTTTGCAGAAAATTTTTTGCATCTGAACCATTGACGTAAAGTATAGCTCTATCTTCTAATATATAAACACTATTATTCATATTTGATTGATATCTAATTTTAATATAATAACTTTTCTCAAAAATGTTAGATCTAATAATCAAAAATGGGCAGTGTTATATAAATGGGAAGGTAGAAAATAAAGATGTTGCTGTTAAAGACGGCAAGATATCAAAAATTGGTGAAGTATCAGAAGAAGCAAAAGAAGTGTATGATGCAAAAAACTTAATAGTCTTGCCTGGATGTATTGATACCCAAACTCATTTTAGAGAACCAGGTTCAACAGACACAGAGGATCTTCATTCGGGTAGCAGAGCTGCAGTTGCTGGAGGTATCACTGCGGTATTTGAAATGCCAAATACTAATCCACCCACATCAAACATAAAAGAATTTCACAGAAAATTAGATCTTGCAAAGAATAGAATGTACTGCAATTACGCCTTCTATTTTGGTGCTACAGCAGAAAATGTTAATCAATTAGCAGAGCTTAAAGATTTAGAAGGATGCTGTGGTATTAAATTATTTGTAGGTTCATCAACAGGTAATCTTTTAGTAGCTCTTGAAGAGGATATCGATAAAGTCTTTCAACATTGCTCAAAAATCGTTGCGGTTCATTCAGAGGATGAGGAAATTTTAAATAGGAATAAAAAATTAATTAAAAATGGAGATGTTCACTCTCATCCTGTGTGGAGAAGTGAGGAGTGTGCAATTTCCTCAACTAGAAGGATTGTAAGAATTGCTAAAAAATATAATAAAAAAGCTCATGTACTTCATATTACCACTAAGCAAGAAATAGATTTTTTATCTCAGCACAAAGGAAATATAACTTTCGAAATTACCCCGCAGCATTTAACGATCTATGCTCCAGATTGTTATGACAAACTTGGAAACTATGCACAAATGAATCCACCAATCAGAGATAAATCTCATTATGATCGATTATGGTATGCCGTAAAAAATAATATCAATGACACCATTGGTTCAGATCATGCTCCACATTTAAAAGCAAATAAAGATAAAAAATATCCAAATTCACCTTCAGGAATGCCAGGTGTTCAAACGCTTATGCCAGTTATGTTGAACCATGTTAATGATGGAAAGTTATCACTTAATCAATTAATGAATTTAGTGTGTGAAAATCCAATTAAAATTTTTGGCATCAAGAATAAAGGATTTATTAAAGAGGGTTATGATGCAGATTTCACGATTGTCGATATGAATAAAAAAATTGTGATTAAAAATGAAAATATTGAAAGTAAATGTGGTTGGTCACCTTTTAATGAAGTTGAGTTTAAAGGCACTCCAGTCGCCACTATTGTTGCTGGTAAAACAAAAATGAAAGATGGAAAAATTTTAGGAGATCCAGAAGGAACTCCATTAGAGTTTAATTAAGCTTAATTGTAAAACTATTTACTAACACTACTCCAATTACAATTAAAAATAATCCTAAAATTGCCTGCCAAGCTAAGCTCTGTTTAAAAAAGATATATCCTAGTATTGCTATAGTAAATATTCCAAGTCCACTCCATGTTGCATAAACTATGGCTATTGGCAGCTTATTTACGACAAAAGTAAGTAAATACAATGCACTAATATAAAAAATCGCAAGAAGAGTTGTTGGAATTAACTTGGTAAAATTTTGAGAAACAGGAAGCAACATTGTGCCAGCTACCTCACAAAAAATTGCCCCTATTAGAAATAAATAAGTTTTAAGCACTTTTTAGAATATTATTTTTGATTAAATCCTCTTTGATCTCATCTAAAATTGCTGGATCATCAATGGTTGGAGGCATTTTATATTCAACACTATCAGCGATTTTTCTTATTGTTCCTCTTAAAATTTTACCTGATCTTGTTTTTGGAAGTCTTTTAATAACTATTGCAACTTTAAAAGCAGCCACAGGTCCTATTTTATTTCGTACCATTTGGACGCATTCTTTAGAAATTGTCTCATTATCTTTCTCTACTCCTGCTTTTAAAACAATTAATCCAATAGGTAATTGACCTTTTAATTTATCAGCTATCCCAAGCACCGCACACTCAGCAACGGACTGATGTTCAGACAATACTTCTTCTATTGCACCTGTCGACAATCTGTGACCGGCAACATTTATAATGTCATCAGTTCTAGACATAATCCAGATGTAACCATCTTCATCAATGTGACCTGCATCGTAAGTTTGATAATACCCCTCATAATTTGACATATAATTTTCTTTATATCTTTGATCAGCATTCCATAGAGTTGGAAATGTTCCTGGCGGCAAAGGTAATTTCACTACAATATCTCCCATCTCATTTGGTTTAGCCAATGTTTGATTTGATTTTATAATTTTAACATCATAACCTGGCACTGCTTTACAAGCTGAGCCATATTTTGTTTTCATCATTTCTATACCAGTACAATTTGAACTTATTGCCCAACTTGTTTCAGTTTGCCACCAGTGATCAATTACTGGAACTTTCAATAAATTTTCTGCCCATTTAATTGTATCTGGGTCAGCACGTTCCCCTGCAAGAAATAGACTTTGAAATTTACTTAAATCATATTTTGAAAAGAATTTTCCTTCAGGATCTTCTTTTTTAATAGCTCTAAAAGCTGTTGGTGCGGTGAATAGAGATTTTACTTTATAATCAGAAATAATTTTCCAGAACGCTCCAGCATCAGGTGTACCCACTGGTTTACCTTCAAACAATACAGTCGTGCATCCTTTGAACAATGGAGCATAAACTATATAGGAGTGACCGACAATCCAGCCAATATCACTCGCTGACCACCATATATCATCTTCATCAATGTTATAAATATTTTTCATTGTCCATTTTAATGCAACAATGTGACCTCCAATGTCTCTAACGATCCCTTTTGGAGTTCCAGTGGTACCTGATGTATAAAGTATATAAGCAAATTCATTTGAATTCATTTCAACACAATCAGTATCTTTTGCATTAGCGTGTGCTTCATCCCAACTTATCTCCATTGGAGCACTTAATTTAACTTCTTGACCCTTTCTTTGAAATAAAATCGTCTTACTAATTTTATGTTGAGCTTGTTTGATTGCTTCATCTACCAAAGGTTTGTATTTAACAGTCCGTCCAGGTTCAAAACCACATGAAGCAGTCACTAAGAGTTTGGCTTTACTATCATCAATTCTGCTTGCAAGTTCATTTGAAGCAAATCCACCGAATACCACAGAGTGTATTGCTCCAATTCTTGCACAAGCAAGCATTGCAACAACTGCCTCAGGTATCATTGGCATATAAATTATAACTCGATCCCCTTTATTGACGCCTTGATCTTTAAGTGCACCTGCAAATTTTGAAACTTTTGATCTTAATTCCTCATAAGTAAACTTACTTTTGTTTCCTGTAATGGGACTATCGTAGATTAAAGCAGTTTTACTTCCTTTGCCTTGATCAATATGAAAATCTAGGGCGTTGTAACATGTATTGGTAACCCCATCTTCATACCATTTGTAAAAAGGAGGATTTGATTTATTTAAAATTTTTGTTGGTTTTTTAAACCAAAAGATATCATTAGCAGCTTCTTGCCAAAATTTTTCAGGATCTTTGATAGAAAGATCGTAAATTTTGCTGAATTTCTCTGACATAGTTATTTTGATTCGTTGTTATAATTTGTTGTGGTTTTTAAATCACAAATTGTATTTAATTTTAAAAACCAAGTAAAATCAATGTAAATTAATGACAATTAAGTCTTCAATAAAGTCTTTTAATTTGGTATTTAACCTCAACTTTTGCTTAGGGTGACCTAAGCTTAGTTTATATAAACTAATAAAAACTAACTAAAGAGGGAGTTTTTTATGAAAAAACTTAAAATGTTTGCATTAGCAGCTGTTGCCCTTATCGGTATTACAGGTGCAGCAAACGCAGCGACCCAACCGTTAGATCAAAACGACTTTGTTGGGATATCTTTTTGGGTAATCTCAATGGGTATGTTGGCTGCTACTGCTTTCTTCTTCATGGAGAGAAATACAGTGGCTCCTGGCTGGAAAACGTCAGTAACTGTTGCTGGTCTTGTAACTGGTATTGCATTCATCCATTACATGTACATGAGGGATGTATGGGTGACCACTGGTGATTCACCTACAGTGTATAGATATATTGATTGGTTAATTACTGTGCCATTACAGATGATAGAGTTCTACTTAATTCTAGCAGCTGTAAGAAAAGCAAACTCTGGAATGTTCTGGAGATTGTTAATCGGTTCATTAGTAATGTTAATCGGTGGATATTTAGGAGAAGCTGATTATATCGATGAAACACTTGGTTTTGTAATTGGTATGGCAGGTTGGATCTACATTCTATATGAAATATTCTCAGGAGAAGCTGGAAAAGCTGCTGCTAAAAGTGGAAACAAGGCACTTGTAACTGCTTTTGGTGCAATGAGAATGATCGTAACAGTAGGATGGGCTATTTATCCGTTAGGTTACATATTTGGTTACCTAATGCAAAGTGTAGACCCTGCTTCACTTAACGTGATTTACAACTTAGCTGACTTTATTAACAAAATTGCATTCGGTCTAGTAATTTGGGCTGCTGCAGTAAGTTCAGCTGGTGCAAGAAGCAGATAATTATTACTGCTTAAATTAAATTTATAGGGCGAGTATGTTCTCACATACTTGCCCTATTTTTTTTGAATAACTATACAACACTCATGGCAAAAATAACCTTCATAACAAACGATAATAAAAATCATACTGTTGATATTCAAAATGGATTAACTGTGATGGAGGGCGCAGTGCAGAATGACATTCCTGGAATAGATGCAGATTGTGGAGGTGGTATGGCCTGTGCGACATGTCATGTGTATGTAAAAGATGATTGGTTTGATAAACTTCCAGCTAAAGAGGATGGAGAAGAAGATATGTTGGATATGGCATTTGAACCAAAAAAAAATAGCAGATTAAGTTGTCAAATAATTGTGTCTGATGATTTAGATGGACTTGAAGTTAACATACCTTCCAAACAATCATAAATGAATAAAACTGATGCATTAATAATTGGAGCAGGACCAACTGGACTATTCACAGCTCATCAATTAAAATTAATCGGACTAAATTGCGAGATTGTCGACAACTTAGATAAAATAGGTGGTCAATGTATAGAACTTTATCCTGACAAACCAATCTATGACATACCAGCTGTTCCAGAATGTACAGGAGAAGAATTAACTAATAATTTAATTAATCAAATAAAACCCTTCGATATTAAAATACATTTAAGCGAAAGAGTAGATGAAGTAAAAAAAGAAGGTGATAATTGGATTGTTAAAACAAATAATGATAAAGAATTTTCAACCCCAAATGTAATAATTGCTGGAGGTGTTGGTTCATTTGAACCTAGAAAATTTCCAGTGAAGGAATGTGAAAAATTTGAAAATAAGTCATTGTTTTATTCAATTAGAGACAAAAAAATATTTGAAGGTAAAACTATATCTATTTTTGGAGGAGGGGATAGTGCTTTAGATTGGGCTGTTGAATTATCAAAAAATTCAAAAGTAAATTTAGTTCATAGAAGAGACGATTTTAGAGGTGCGCAAGCGACTGTAGATAAAGTAAATGAACTCGCTAAAGAGGGAAAAATAAATCTTTATACAAAATATCAAATGAGCTCGATTGAGGGAGACGATCAGGTAAAGAGTATTGATATTAAAAATGACAATAATGAAATTAAAAATCTTAAAACAGATTATGTTTTAGGTTTCTTTGGATTAATTATGCAACTAGGACCAATTGCTAATTGGGGTCTTAATATTGATAAAAAAACTATTGAAGTTGATACAGAAAAATTCGAGACCAATCAAAAAGGAATTTATGCAGTAGGAGATATTTGTAATTACCCTGGAAAATTAAAATTAATCTTATCAGGTTTTCATGAAGGTGCTTTAGCTGCAAGAGCATGTTTTAAATTAGCAAGACCCAATGAAAAATATCGATTTGAATTTACTACTTCATCAAAAACCATTAAAGGGCGTCTTGGTGTAAAAAGTGATTAAACTTTACTCTGCTAATACTCCTAACGGAAAAAAAATAAGCATCATGCTTGAAGAGATTAGATATGAATATAAAGTTGTTTATATTGATCTCAACAAAAGTGATCAATTTAAACCTGAATTTAAAAAAATAAGTCCATTTAGTAAAATACCAGTTATGGTTGATCAGGATAATAATAAGAATATTTTTGAGTCAGGGGCAATATTAATCTACCTGGCAGAGCAAAGTGGAAAGTTTTATGATGTAAAAGATCGATTAGAGATAAACCAATGGCTGATGGCGCAGATAGGTTATGTCGGACCTATGTTTGGACAACATCACCAATTTCATCATTACAATCCAGGTAAAAGTCAGTATGGTGAAGAGAGATATTTTAAAATATCCAAAAGAATATATGAAGAATTAGATGAAAGATTATCTAAAGTAAGATTTCTTGCTGGAGAAAACTATACTATTGCCGACATTGGAACTTTTCCTTGGATAGCACGACATGAGTGGCATGACATTGGTCTAAAAAATTATAAAAATCTTACCAGATGGTATAATGAGATATCTGAAAGAGAAGCAGTGAAGAAGGGCTTTAAATTTATGAATAAAGATGAAGTTCCACCGAAACCCTAGTTCATTGAGCCAATTAATCTAAATAGTGACATAAAAATTCCATGACCAGATAGTTCTATAGCTAAGATTGCAATGATTATTAAAATTAATTTTTGGTTCATTTAATTAATGAATACGAATAATAATAACAGAACCCAAAAAAAACCATAATAATAGTAAATATATTTTTTAGTAAAATTATAAGTAATTGGGTTATGAACTTTTTTGCTTTTCTTTTTTTTAGTCGTCGGCATGAACCTTTTCATCCTTTTCATGTTTTTCTTGAGCTGCTATTGTATATTTTGCAACAGGTCTTGCCATAAGCCTTTTTAACCCAATTGGCTCTGCCGTGTCTAGACAAAATCCATAAGTATCCTCTCTTATTCTAGCTAAAGCTTTATCAATTTCTGAAATCAGTTTGATTTGTCTATTGATTGCTTTCATTTCAACATTTTTATCCGTATATGAACTTGCTTGATCGACAATGTCAGCTGAAATACTGTTATCATCCATACTGCCGTTATACAGAGCTTCATTATTTGCTCTAACCAGCTCTTTTTTCCATTCTTGTAGTTTCATCCTAAAGAAAACCTTATGTTTTTCGCACATATATTTTTCAGTTTCTTTTGGGGTATATGTTTTAGAAATTTTAATAGGTCCTTTGCTAATTTCTTTTGGTTTGCTAACTGTCTTAGGTTTTGCTTTAGTTACAGTTTTAGCTTTAGCTTTAGTAACCTTTTTTTTAACTTTACTAGTTTTAGGCATCTTTCAATTTGAATTCGACGGAGTATATTCAGCAAAATAGGGGTGTCAAGCAACGTTAATTATTGTAAATATTTACTTATGAATGTCTTAAATAGAAATATTAATAATATATTTTTTATTTTTGCATTATCGCATTTGATAATTTGGACACTGATTCCCTCATTAACAAATAAAAATTTACCACTAGACACAATTGAAGCTTTAGCGTGGGGAAGTAATTTAGATTGGGGTTTTAACAAACATCCACCCATGAGTGCTTTTTTTCCTGAAGTATTTTTTCAAATCTTTGGTTCTCAAGATTGGGTTTATTATTTATTAAGTCAAATATTTGTGATAATAGCTTTTTATTACGTATTTAAATTTGCTTTTGAAATTTTCAGAGATTTAAAATTAAGTTTAATTTCTGTTTTATTATTAGTTTCTATCTATTACTATAATTTCACCACTCCTGAATTTAATGTAAATATTTGCCAGTTACCGTTTTGGTCATTAGTCGTTTATTATTCATGGAAAATTTATTCGTCACAGGAAATAAAATTTTTAGATTGTTTTCTAGTTGGATTATTTGGTGCGGTTGGTTTTTTATCTAAATATTTGTTTATCTACCTTTTGGTATCAATAGATTTATTGTTTATTTATTTAATTTTTTTTAAAAAAACTAAAAAATTTGATTTTAAATATTTGATAACAATTGAGGTCTTCATAGTTTTATTAGTTCCTCATTTAATTTGGCTCTTTAACAATGATTTTATAACTGTAACGTATGGATTAAATCGAACAGGATTAGAGGATTCTGGTATTTTAGATCACATTAGTAATCCTATATTATTTTTATTAAAACAAATTGGAATACTGGTTCCTTTTTTCTTTTTGATTTGGTTACTCACTAAAAAGATAAAATTTAAGCTAAATATAAAAGATAAAAAATTGATGTTTCTAATATTTATTAACTTTATGCCGATCGTCTTAATGTTTCTGACATCATTGATTACAGGTTCAAAAATTAGAACAATGTGGATGACGCCTTTTTATTTATTTTTTGGAGTGTTATTTTTATATCTTCTAAAATCACAAATTGATTCAAAAAAAATAAATTTATTTCTTTATGGATTTCTTTTTCTATTTTTTCTATCTCCCATTCTTTACTCTTATGTTTCAATATCGCAGTCAGATAAAAGAACGGATTATCCTGGAAAAGAAATTGCAATGAAAATTCAATATGTTTGGGATCAAGATTTTGATAAAGAAATTCAATTTGTAACTGGAGATGAGTGGAAAGCCGGGAACCTCTCATATCACTTAAAATCTAGACCAAAGTGGGAGGGATTTAATAATAAAGAGATACTCAATAATTCATCACAATTTATTTGTGTAGGTGATATTTGTTTGGGAAGATATTAATTTTTGAATGAAAATTAAAATTTTAGTACCTATTTATAATGACTGGCAATCAGCTTCTAAATTGTTGGATGAAATTGAAAATAATATTTCAGATTTGGACCACGAAATCTCTGTGATTATTGTTAATGATGCTTCAACACATGATCGTCTGGAAGAGCAAAAAGATTTTAAAAATCTTCATTCAATTAAAATTCTAAATATGAAAATTAATCAAGGTCACGCTAGATGTATTGCAACTGGATTGAAATATATCTTTGAAAAAGAAGACTTTGATTATGTAATTCCAATGGATGGAGATGGAGAGGACAGGCCAGAAGAAATTAAAGAATTTATCAACCAAATTGACAATTCAAATAATAATCCAATAGTTGGTGAAAGAGTGAAAAGATCAGAAAAATTATTTTTTAAAATTTGTTATCAATTGCACAAATTAATCACACTAACTTTTACTGGTAAATCAATTAAATTTGGAAACTATACATGCTTGCCAAAAAGCACAGTTGAAAAAATGGTTAAAGAAAAAGCTACATGGAATAGTTTTTCAGGATCATTAAAAAAAATTGAAAAGAATTTATTTCCAATGCCATCTACTAGAGGCAGTAGATATTTTGGACCATCAAAAATGAGTTTTTTAAATTTGATTAAACACTCACTATCAATAATGAGTGTCTTTAGAAAAATATTTTTAATTCGTTCAGCTTTATTTATTATCTTATATATTTTACTTATCAAAAGTAATGCATCAGTGGTAACAGCATTGCCTTTGGTATTTTTATTGATAACTGTTTACTCAATTTCTAATTTATCATTGAGAGAAAATTTAGATGAATTTAAAGACTCTTTAATTCAAATAAAGGATATTGTTAAGATCAAATGAAAAAAAAAGATCTTTATTATGAGAGAATACCGACAAAACTTTTTAGAGAAGATGTAAGATATCTGGGCAATGTTCTAGGTAAAGTCATTAAAATACAAGAAGGTCAAAAGTTTTTTGATTTAGTAGAAAAAATTAGAAAATTATCAAAATCTAACACATCAGGTCAAAATCACAAAAAATCTAACAAGAAAGTTATAAATGCTATTAAAAATCTTAGTCCAAATAATACATTTAAACTAACTAGAGCATTTTCACATTTTATGAATTTTATTAATTTAGCTGAGTTAGTAGATACTTCAAGAAGCTTGAATGAATATGAAAATAAAAAACAAAAAATACATAAAACAAATATTTTTATAGAGGAAATTTTTGAAAATTTGTTCAAAAAAAAGAATATCCCAAACAACAAAATATACAATTTAGCAAAAAATTTAGATATTGGTATAGTTTTAACAGCTCATCCCACAGAAGTAAAAAGAAGAACCCTGATACAGAAATATCACAGCATTATTGAGATTCTTGAGGAGAGAGAGTTATTTAAAAATAATTCTTTGCAATTAAAAAATCTTGATAAAAAACTTTATAATGAATTGACAATTATTTGGAACACTGATGATTTAAAAAGATTTAAACCTTCACCTTATGATGAAGCGCGATGGGGACTTGCGATAATTGAAGATAGTTTGTGGGATACTATTCCAAAAGTTTATAGAAAGTTAAACTCGATATTTGTAAAAAATATGGGTAAGCGTTTGCCAAAAAATTTTAACCCAATTGTGTTTGGGTCATGGATGGGAGGTGATCGTGATGGAAACCCTAATGTTACAGCAAAAGTTACTAGAGAAGTAATTTTATTATCTAGATGGGAAGCGGCAAAATTATATGAAAAGGCGCTTACTAAAATAATAAGATCCTATTCTATGAAAAAGTGTTCAAAAAAAATTTTGAAAAAAGTTGGTAAATCTTTTGAACCTTATAGAGTTTTTTTGAGACCCTTAAGAGACAAAATGAGGATTACTCATCGATTAATAGAACAACATTTGGTTCATAAAAAGCCATTAGACCAAAATCAATTATTAAGCTCCAGAGAAGAAATATTAAAACCCCTTAGAGTTGTTAGAGAATCCTTAGAACAAAATCAAAATGAAAATATAGCAAGTGGAGATTTATTAGATTTAATGAGAAGGGCTAAATGTTTTGGAATTAACCTTGCAAGATTAGACATTAGACAAGAGTCTTCAAGACATAGCCAATTAATAGCTGAATTTGTTAGGGGTAAGTTTAATAAAGATTATGTAAAATTTAGCGAAAAGCAAAAATTAAATTTTTTGAAATTACAAATTAAATCTAAGACAAATAGAATAAAGAATTTTCAATTTAAAAATAAAGAAAATAAAGAAGTCTGGTCAACTTTTAAAGCTTTGTCTCAAGAGCCATCAGAATGTTTAGGTGCTTATGTAATTTCTATGACAACATTTGCTTCAGATATTTTATCCATCTCATTTTTGCAAAAAGAGGCCAATATAAAAAACAAGCTTAGAGTAGTTCCATTGTTTGAGACATTAGATGATCTTATTAATGCAAAATCTATTATGGAAACTTTATTTTCACAAAGTTGGTATAGAAAATTAATAGATTTTGAGCAAGAAGTTATGATTGGATACTCAGACTCAAGTAAAGATGCTGGAAAAATTTGTGCTAGTTGGCATCAGTATAAAGCTCAAGAGGAAATTGTAAAATTAGCAAAAAAATATAAAATTAAAATAACTTTTTTTCATGGCAGAGGTGGATCAGCCGGAAGAGGTGGGGGACCAATACAAGCTACATTAAGATCTCAGCCTCCAAATTCAGTAAATGGCAAAATTAGAATTACTGATCAAGGAGAGGTAATTCAACAAAAGTATGGTTATGAACCTTTAGCTAATTATAACTTATGTAGTTATATTGGTGCAGTCACTGAAGCAACATTAAATCCTCCACCTATTCCAAAAAATAATTGGAGAAGTTTAATTGAAAAAATGTCAGATATTTCAAAAAATTCTTATCGAAAAAATATTAATCAAAGTTCAGATTTTATAAAGTATTTTAAAACTGTTACGCCTCATAAGGCACTTGGTAAACTATCAATTGGTTCAAGACCCTCAAAAAGAAAAAATGTTGATAACATTAAAAGTTTAAGAGCAATCCCTTGGGTTTTTGCATGGACACAAATAAGACTAATGCTTCCTGCCTGGTTAGGAAGTGCAGAAGCTTTAAGATACTCTTACATTAAGAAATTTAGAAAAACTCTATACGACATGGAAAAAAATTGGCCTTTTTTTAATTCTATGCTTGATATGCTCGATATGGTGATTTCAAAAGCTGATCCCAAGATATCAATAATTTACGAAGAATTTCTTGCTGATCAAAAACTTCAAAGAGTGGGAAAAAAATTAAGATTTCAATTTGAAACAATTCAAAAATTAAATAAAAAGATAACACCCAAAGAAATTCTCAAAGTAAGAAAAGAATTTAGGTCGTCAGTTTTAGTAAGAAATATTTATTCAGAAGTTTTAAATATCACACAGCCAATAGTAATCTACAAACTCAAAAAAAATAGAAACAAAAGAGATGCAGAATATTTAAATGATGCTTTATTGACTTCTATAGCTGGAATTTCTGCAGCAATGAAAAATACAGGGTAATTATAAATTATGAGAGAAATTTTAGTAAGTTTATTTTTGATAATTTTTATTCTTGGAAGTTTTGATTTATCAAAAGAAGTTAATGCAAAAGAAATTACCAACCTTCAATGGAAAAAAAGTGTTGCTACAGGTAAGAAGCTATCTAAATTTAGAGAAACTGTTACCTCTCCAGCTTTAGGTGAAAAAGCCTGGAAGATAACTTTATTACCGAGAGATTGTGGTAGGGATCAGGATGGTGACTATTCTGATTGTACGAATAATGGCAAAGATGCTGTAGTTGGACATGGAGGAGGAGATCGAGCTAGGAGTGAGTATTCTGCAAAACCAAGATATACAGGAGAGAAGTGGATATCAGTAAGTATTTATATACCTAATGACTTTAAATCTGTTGAGCCAGTCAGCACTTCTCTTTTTCAAATATATGAATGGGGAAACACTAATCAACAAAGACATCCAAGGATGATGCTTAGAGTTAAAAGAGGTAATTTAGAACCTAGATATTTTGCCGTAAATGGAATGGACTCTCAAGGACTGATATATAAACATCTTAAAATCGATGACATGAGAGATAAGTGGACTACGATTATATTTCATACCAAAATGTCCAAAGATCCGAGCAAAGGGTTTATTAAGATGTATGTCAATGATGTTCTTTATAACGACTACAAAGGAAGAACCGGTTATGGTGGAAAATTTTTTAACAAATTTGGGATTTATCATAGTTGGATTAGTAGATGGAAAAATGAAGTTCATGGCGAATATCCAACACAAGTTGTTTACTATGACAATCTTTTTAGGACTAGCAGTAAAGAAAAACTTTTAAAATTAATTCAAAATTAATTGTTAAGCTCTTATCTTTGGTAGACAATAAAAATCAGCTGTATCTATTTTAGAAGAATATTGTCTTCGCATATTCCATTTTTTGTGAACCCCAGCACTTGCAAGACTTAAAGTTGATCTTCCATATCTATAATTAGTATTATCAATTGATTGCATTAAACTTTTTATTTTTTCATCTTTTTCAGATGAAAATAGATTTTTTCTGCCATCATCATTACGTAATCCTGTCAGCATCACACCTGCTTTTTGATAACGATAACCATTTTTGAATATACTTTCTAGTATCACAATTGCAGTCTTAACAGTTTCAATACTATTGTTTGTTGCAATAGGAAAATCAATGGTTTTAGCATTTGAATAATAACCATAGTCCCTTTGAAAAGGACTGGTTCGAACAAAAACTGTAATTGCTTTTGCAACTAAAGATTCTGATCTTATTTTTTCTGATGCATTTAAACAATAGTTGGCAACTGCTTCTTTTAGTTCTTGAAATTTTTCAATTCTTTTACCAAATGATCTTGAAACTACACAGCTCTTTCTTTTAGTTTGGGTAGTTTCTAAATTTATACAAGGTATTCCCCTAAGTTCCATTGCAGTTCTAGAGCTTAAAACATTAGAGCATTTTTTAATCCATGTATTAGATTTATTCTTAAGTTGCTTAGCATTATAGATGCCATTTTTTTGATAGAATTTTGTTAGCTGCCTACCAACACCCCATACATCATTGATTTCAACTTTTTCTAAAATAGGGTCTAAATTTTCTATTCCAATTAAACTAGTAACACCTGATTGTTTTTTCTTTGCAATATGATTTGCAACTTTACTCAAAGTTTTAGTTTTGGCAATACCGATACTGGTTGGAATACCAGTCCATTGCAAAACTGTTTCTCTAATTTCTCTACCAACTTTTTCAACTTCAGAGTCTGGAAAATTGGATAAATCTATAAATGCTTCATCGATAGAATACACTTCTATTTCAGTATTAAATCTTTTAAGTGTTCTCATTACTCTTCTAGACAAATCGCCATATAAAGAATAATTTGACGAAAAAACCTCAACTTTGTTTTTAACAATAATATCTTTTGCTTTAAAATAAGGTTCACCCATTTTGATCCCCAAAGCTTTTGCTTCATTGGATCTAGAAATAATACAACCATCATTATTTGATAGTACAACTACAGGTTTTTTTCTTATTCTTGGATTGAATAATCTTTCACATGAAACATAGAAAGAATTACAATCAACTAAGCCTATTTTTTTAGTACGTTGAATGGATGACATAAGTCACAACTCCCCAAATAAAGACGTCTTCTTCTTCATTTATCAAAATTCTATTAGAAAAATCTTTAGAGCCCGAGGATAGAAATTTTTTATCTCTTTCTTGAACTAGAGTTTTAACTACAAGCTCGTCATGAACATTTGCAATAACAGTTGAAAAGTTTTTTGGTTTTAAACTTTTGTCGACAACTAATAAATCCCCATCATTAATCCCAACATCGACCATAGATTTTCCCTGCACTCGGATGATGAAAGTGGCAGGAACATTTTTGATTAAATGCATATTTAGATCGATATCTTCTTCGATATAATCAGTTGCAGGCGATGGAAAACCAGCGCCAGCTTTATGCAGATAATAGGGAATAGTCAGCTTCATGTTCTTGTTTTGTTCTTATTTGTAGCGCAGTTATACAATGCAGTCAATAGGTTGTATTTTGAGTCTGTAACTGAATCAAAAGTGAATCAAAACGTGAACATCAAAACTATATTTTGTATGCTTGTGGATAACTTCAACCAGAGATAGTTTAATTAGATATCAAATGAAAAGAATTTTAGTAATTTTAATTTCAATATTAACTTTAAGTTCTCAAGCTATGGCATACGAAGAAGCAAATTACGAAATAGTAAAAGAAAATAAAGAATATGAAATCAGAAAATACACTGATCGTTTAGTCATTGAAACGAATTCTACACGAGGTAATGGTTTTAGAAAATTATTTAATTATATTTCGGGAAACAATGAGGAAAAAAAAGAAATTAAGATGACAGTTCCAGTTACTCAAGAAGTCAAGAATGGAAATATGACAATGCAATTTTATCTACCTTCAAAATTTAGCAAAGATAATGCGCCAAAGCCATCCAATCCAGAAATAAAGGTTTTGACAATAGAAGGTGGTTACTATGCTGTTATCAAATATTCTGGAAGATCTTCAGATCAAAACTTTTTAAAAAACAAAGACATTTTAGAAAAACAGCTTAAACAAGATAATATTACAATTTTGAGTCCCCCAATAAGAGCATCCTACAATTCACCATTTACTTTACCGATGTTAAAAAGAAATGAAGTAATGTATAGGATAGACTTATAAAACAACGAGTAATTAAAATTAAATGAAAGGAAAAGAATGAAATTAAATTGTCATTGTGGATCTGTTGAAGCTGAAATGAATACCTCAATAAATGAATTAGCAAAAATTGTAAGATGTAATTGTTCTATTTGCAAAAGAAAGAATGCAACCATGGGCATGGTTAAAAATGAGGATTTTAAAATTACTAAAGGAGAAGATAAATTAAAACTTTATCAATATCATACAAAAGTAGCCAATCATTATTTTTGTATTGAATGTGGAATCTATACACACCATAATCCAAGAAGTGCACCTGCAATGACAGGATTTAATTTAGGCTGTGTCGATGAAGTAAATGTGGAGGATTTAAAAGAAATAACTTTCTTTGATGGTAAAAATCATCCATTGGATAAAAAATAATTTTCATGCAACAATTCAGCTTATGCTTTGGTAAGGTAAAAAAAGATTGTTTAAAGTTTATTAAATCTCAAGAAACAAAAACAGATAAATTTAAAAATAAGGAAAGAATGATAAAATCTTTCTTAATTCCATTATGTTTTTGGATTAGTAAAAAAGCTGATAAAAAAAGACCTTATTTTGTGGGTTTAGCAGGAGGCCAAGGTACAGGAAAAACCACTATTAGTTCACTCATTAAGATAATTTTAACAAAGTACTTTAAATTAAAAGTTTTCAGAATTTCTATAGATGATTTTTATAAAACTAGAAAAGAGAGAATAAATTTATCTAATAAAATTCACCCAATGCTTTTAACTAGAGGAGTACCAGGTACACATGATATTAATATGATGTTAAGTTTTTTTAGAAAGGCAAAAAGTAGAAAATTTAAAAGGCTTAAATTGCCAACATTTAACAAAGCAATAGATGACCGATTTAACAAAAAGAATTGGTATGATTTAAAAGCAAGACCTGATGTAATTATTTTTGAAGGTTGGTGTGTTGGTGCAAAATCAGAAAAAATTAGTACTTTAAAGAAAAATATCAATTCTCTTGAAAAAGCAGAAGATCAAAGACAAATTTGGAGGAAATACGTTAACCAGCAATTGAAATCAAAATACAAAAACTTATATTCCCAACTTAATTGTTTAATTTATTTAAAAGCGAAAAATTTTAGTTTGCTTCAGAAATGGAGATTGAAACAAGAAAGAAAACTTTGGGTGAAAAGTAAAGTAAAATCGAATTCAAAAATAATGAGTAGAGGAGATGTCATCAATTTTATGCAGACATATCAAAGAATAACCCAGAATATGTTTAAAAATATGCCTAAATATGCATCTATAATTTTTAATCTAAATAGTAACCATCAGATCAAATCTGCAGTATATAAAAGTAAATGAAAAAAATAATTTTAATTTTTTTTGGAACATTCTTTTTATCTTCTCAAGTAAATGCAGAGACCTTTTCTAGTGCTTTATCAAAAGCATATAAAAATAATTCAGAGCTTAACGCGGAAAGAGAAAATATTAATGTTTCTGAACAAGATCTAAATATTGCAAGAGGATCTTATTTACCAACCATTACTCTTGAGGGTACTAAAAGCCAGGAAGATACTAATAAACTTACTAATCAAGGTGGGGGAGATGCTTCAATTAGTGATGTGGATCCTTCAACAAGATCAGTTTCAATCACTCAAACTTTGATTGATTTTGGTAGAGGTGCAGATCTTGCAAAAAATAAGATAGGTATTGATCTTGCAAAAGCGAAATTATTAAAAAAAGAACAAGACATCTTATATAAAACTACAGAAGCTTATACGGGGCTTATTTCAGCAAATGAAAAGTTGGAAATTAATAGAGCAAACGTTGATCTTTTAAACAGACAAGTTGAAACTGATAGAATTAGACTTAGCAGAGGTCAAATTTCTTTATCAGATGTTTCTCAGTCAGAATCTTCTTTAGCAGGCGCTGAGGCACAATTTATTAAAGCACAAAATGATTTATTAACCAGCAAATTAAATTATGAAAATATTATAGGTAGCATTAATGATGTGCAATCATTGGATAAAAGCTCAATTATTAATTATGAACTTCCTGGTAATCTAAACTCAGCAATTGAACTTTCAAAGAAAAATAACCCAGATTTGATAATTGCAAAGTTAGAGTACGAACAATCTATTAAAGATAAATCTATTGCAAAATCAGATTTAGCACCTACTGCGAAATTATCTTTTGAAAGATCATATACTGAAGATTTAAATACAACATATGATGAGAGAGAAAAAGATACTGTTAAAGCAATCGTTTCGTGGCCTTTTTTTTCAGGTGGTAAAAACATTGCTAAATATAAAAAAAATCAAAGTTTAGAAAATAGAAAAAGATTGATTTTAGATAGTGCTGTAAAACAAAATCAAACTGATGTAGCCAGCGCATGGTCTAATTATCAATCTAATAGAAGTTTACTTAATTCTGTTCAATCCCAAGTTAAAGCAGCTGAAATTGCTAATGAAGGAATTGCGGCCGAATATAATAGTGGGGCAGGAAGAACAACTTTAGAAGTCATTCAATCCAACTCATTACTTTTGAATGCTCAAATTTCTTTGGCAGATTCTGAGAGAAATTACATTTTATCTCAGTTTAATTTGCTAAAGTCCTTAGGATTGCTCAACAGCGATTATCTAAAAATAAGATAATTATTGGTTTTTTGAAGAAAAATAAAATATCTTGCTAATGAGAACAAAATGTGTACATTTATTTTATGATTCGAGTGTTAAAAAAAGCAAGAAAAGAGGCAAAAAATGACAAAAAATAACTTAAAAGTAGTTAAATCTTCGAAAGATCAAGAATTGGATATTAAAGAAAAAAACAAAGCATTAGATGCTGCGATTAGCCAGATAACTGACAATTTTGGAAAAGGTTCAGTTATGAAACTAGGCGAAAAAAGAGCGATGGATATCGAGTCGATATCTACAGGTTCTTTAAGTTTAGATTTAGCTTTAGGAATAGGTGGTTTACCTAAAGGAAGAATTATTGAAGTTTACGGACCAGAGAGTTCTGGAAAAACAACATTAGCATTACAAGTAGTTGCTGAAGCTCAAAAGGCGGGTGGAATTTGTGCATTCGTTGATGCAGAGCATGCTTTAGATCCAGTCTATGCGAAAAAATTAGGAGTGAATACTGAAGAGCTTTTAATCTCTCAACCAGATGCAGGTGAGCAAGCTTTAGAAATCGCTGATACGCTAGTAAAATCAGGCTCTATTTCAGTTATCGTAATTGACTCTGTTGCAGCTTTAACTCCAAAAGCTGAAATTGAAGGTGAGATGGGTGATCATCATGTTGGTCTTCAATCAAGATTAATGAGTCAGGCTTTAAGAAAATTAACTGGTTCAATTTCAAATACAAACACAATGATGATTTTCATTAACCAAATTAGAATGAAAATTGGAGTTATGTTTGGAAGTCCAGAAACAACATCAGGTGGAAATGCGTTGAAGTTTTATTCATCTGTAAGAATGGATATTAGAAGAATTGGTGCTATCAAAGACAAAGATGAAATTATTGGCAATACTACAAGAGTAAAAGTAGTTAAGAATAAAGTTGCACCACCATTTAAAGTTGTTGAGTTTGACTTAATGTATGGCAGAGGAATTAGTAAAATGGGTGAGTTAGTTGACCTAGGTGCTAAAGCTGACATTATTGAAAAATCAGGAGCATGGTATGCTTATAAGGGTGAAAAAATAGGTCAAGGTAGAGAAAATGCAAAAACTTACCTTGCTCAAAATCCTAAAGTTGCTGCAGAAATAGAAATGGCAATTAGAGAAAAAGCAGGTGTGATTTCAAAGAAAATTGAGGGAAATCCATTAAGTCCTGAAAAAATTGAAAAAGAGAAGAAAGTAGCTGAAAAAGAAGAGGCTGCAAAAGAAGCTACTCCTTCCAAAAAGAACTAAAATTAAAGGTCATCTTTAAATTATAAAAGGCGCTTGTTATAAGCGCCTTTCCCCCTTTATCCCTAACTAGACATAGAATAAAAAAGCTGTATTTTAAAGTATGGCGGATAAATCATTAAATGAAATAAGAAGTACGTTCTTAAAATATTTTGAAAAGAATGGTCATAAGATTGTTGAGTCTAGTAATTTAGTTCCAAATAATGATCCGACATTAATGTTTGCTAATTCTGGAATGGTTCAATTTAAGAATGTATTTACTGGTTTAGAAAAAAGAGATTATCAAAGAGCAACCACTTCTCAAAAATGTGTCAGAGCAGGAGGTAAGCATAATGATTTAGAAAATGTTGGTTACACTCCAAGACATCATACTTTTTTTGAAATGTTGGGAAATTTTTCTTTCGGGGATTATTTCAAAGAGAGAGGAATTGAACTTGCATGGAATTTAATCACTAAAGATTTTGGTTTAGATAAAAATAGACTTTACGTAACAGTTTTTCATGAAGATGATGAGGCTTTCAATTTTTGGAAGAAAATAGCGGGTTTTAGCGATGATAGAATTATCAGAATTTCGACATCAGATAATTTCTGGTCAATGGGTGAAACAGGTCCTTGTGGACCTTGCTCAGAAATATTCTACGATCATGGTGATCATTTAAAGGGTGGATTACCAGGAACAAAGGATCAAGATGGAGATCGTTTTATTGAAATTTGGAACTTGGTATTCATGCAATATGAACAAGTTTCAAAAGATAAAAGAATAGATTTACCCAAACCATCCGTAGATACTGGAATGGGATTGGAGAGAATAGCTGCTCTTTTACAAGGCACACACGACAATTATCAAACTGATCATTTTAAGAAATTAATAAGTTCGATATCAGATGTAACTAAAGTTAAACAAGCTGATAATAACATATCAAGTTTTAGGGTAATTGCTGATCACTTAAGGGCAAGTTCATTTCTTTTAGCTGAAGGTGTTCTACCATCCAATGAGGGTCGCGGATATGTCTTAAGGAGAATTATGAGAAGAGGTATGAGGCATTCTCATTTATTAGGATCAAAAGAACCTATTTTTTACAAAATTTTTGAAACTTTAAAAAATGAAATGTCTGGAAATTATCCAGAGCTAGAACGATCTGAGTCTTTGATAACAGAAACATTAAAAATGGAAGAAGAAAAATTTTTAATTTTACTTGATCGAGGAATTAAAATTCTAAATGATGAAATTTCAAAAATTGATAAAGTGTTATCAGGTGAAGTAGCTTTTAAATTATATGACACTTATGGTTTTCCATTAGATCTCACAGAAGATATTTTAAAAAATAAATCATTAAAAGTTGAGCATCAAAAATTTGATGAGTTGATGAAAAAAAGCAAAGAACTTGCAAAAAAGAATTGGAAAGGATCTGGGGACAGCTCAGAGGAAGCAATTTGGTTTTCAATTAAAGATAAAACTGGTCCTACAGAATTTTTGGGTTACGAGTCTAATCGATCCGAGGGTGTAGTGTTAAATTTAATTAAAAACAATCAAGAGTCAAAATCATTAGCGACTGGAGAAGAAGGAATGATTATAACTAATCAAACTCCTTTTTATGGTGAGTCAGGAGGACAACTTGGAGATAAAGGCACAATAGTTTCTGGAAATTCAGTTTTTGAAGTTGAGGATACACAAAAAAAACTTGGAGATTTATTTGTTCATTATGGATCAGTTAAAACCGGAGAAATTAAAATTAATGATGTAGTTGAAATGAAAATTGATGTTGAGAGAAGAAACAATTTAAAAGCTTATCATTCAGCAACTCATTTACTTCATGAGTCTTTAAGAAGAACTTTAGGCAAGCACGTGATGCAAAAAGGATCATTAGTTGCACCAGATCGTTTGAGGTTTGACTTTAGTCATATGAAGCCGATTACTAATGAGGAATTAGAGACAATAGATAAATTAGTTAACGAACACGTTAAAAATGGTTCTGAAGTGACCACAAGAATTATGACACCTAAAGCTGCAATAGAAAAGGGAGCGCTAGCTTTTTTTGGTGAAAAATATGGTGAAGAAGTTCGTGTTGTTTCAATGGGCAAGGAAAAAGATGCTTATTTTTCAACAGAATTATGTGGTGGAACACATGTAAAAAATACTGGAGATATTGGAAAATTTAAAACTGTTAGTCAATCATCTATTGCTGCTGGAGTAAGAAGAGTTGAAGCTTTAAGAGATAAACAGCTTGAAGATTTTATTAAAAATAAAAAAAAGCTATCAACTTTATCTGTACAAAAAGATGAGGAGACCATCAAAGATTTGTCATCACAAATAATCAAACTTGGAGGTAAACCGAAAGTTGATGATAAAGATTTAAAAGAAATAATAAAAAATCTTTCAAAACAACTTGAACAACTAAATGTAAATTCGGTTCTTCAAGATAAAACAAAAAATATTATTAATGACCAAAAAATAAAGGATATAAAAGTTCGATTCCAAAAAGTTCAAGATTTACCTCCTAAAGATTTGAGAAAATTAGTTGATAGTGGAAAAAAAGAACTTGGTGATGGAATTGTAATTGTTTTTGCAAGTAGTGAAGATAAAGTTGGTTTGGGAGTTGGTGTCACTGAAAAACTGGTTAATAAATATGATGCTGTAAAATTCGCAAAATTAGGTTCAGAAATTATTGGTGGTAAAGGTGGTGGTGGTCGAAAAGATTTTGCCCAAGCTGGTGGACAGGATAAAAACAAAATTGATGAAGCTTTTGAAAAACTAAAGGCTTTAATTTAGCTTTTGTTTAAGATTGTTATCAATTACATCCAGAAATTGATTAGTTGTTAAATATTTGCTTGAAGGTCCAACCAATATTGCAAGATCTTTTGTCATGGAGCCATTTTCAACACTTTCAATACAAACTTTTTCAATTGTATTTGCAAATTTGATAAGTTCGTCATTACCATCAAGCTTTCCTCTATGCGCTAATCCTCTTGTCCATGCAAAAATTGAGGCAATTGGATTTGTGGAAGTTTCTTTTCCTTGTTGATGCATTCTATAATGTCTGGTTACTGTTCCGTGAGCTGCTTCTGCCTCCATAATTTTTCCATCAGGTGTAAGCAGCGTACTTGTCATTAAACCAAGTGATCCATATCCTTGAGCCATGGTATCTGATTGAACATCACCATCATAATTTTTACATGCCCATATATACTTACCACTCCATTTCATCGCACACGCAACCATGTCATCAATTAATCTGTGTTCATAAGTAATTTTTGCATCCTCAAATTTTTTTTTGAATTCTTTACTATAGACCTCTTCAAATATATCTTTAAATCTTCCATCGTATTTTTTTAGAATTGTGTTTTTAGTTGATAAATAAACTGGCCAATTTTTAATTAATCCATAACTAAAACAGGATCTTGCGAAATCCTCGATTGATTTATCTAAATTATACATTGAGAGCGCAACTCCTGGTCCTGTAAAATTAAATACTTCATATTTAATTTCATCTCTACCATCCTCAGAGGTCCATTTTACTTCCATCTTGCCTTTACCAGGCACTTTGAAATCTGTTGCTCTATATTGATCTCCAAATGCATGTCTCCCGATCACGACTGGGTCGGACCATGATGGTACGAGTTTAGGAATGTTGGAACAAATTATGGGTTCTCTAAATACAGTTCCTCCAATAATATTCCGGATAGTTCCGTTTGGCGATCTCCACATTTTTTTCAATTTAAACTCTTCAACACGTGCTTCATCTGGAGTTATGGTTGCACATTTGATACCGACACCAATTTTTTTAATTGCATTAGCAGAGTCAATAGTGATTTGATCATCAGAGTCATCTCTACTTTTCATTCCTAAATCGTAATATTCGATGCCAAGATCTAAATACGGAAGTATCAATTTTTTCTTGATAAATTCCCAGATTATTCTGGTCATTTCATCGCCATCTAACTCTACTATTGGGTTTTTAACGCTAATTTTGCTCACTTATATTTTTATCTTAATAATTGAATTTCGCGATTTTATATACATATTAATGACAAATTATCAAATAGAAGAATATGTTTAGTAAGATATTTCCAAAAATTCACGCTGAAGGTTATAAATTTTTAGTTATAGCCGGAATAATCACAATAGTATTTTATATTTTTAGTAATTTCTTAGGCCTTATTGGTTTGGTCTTAACTATTTGGGTTTATTATTTTTTTAGAGATCCAGAGAGAGTGATTATAGATGATGATAATTATCTTGTCAGTCCAGCAGATGGTGAGGTGATAAAAGTTGAAGAAGTTGATGGGCCTAAAGAACTTGGTCTAGAAAACAAAAAATTTAAAAAGATTAGTGTTTTCATGAATGTTTTTGATTGTCATGTAAACAGAATTCCATGTGCAGGTAAGATTGAGGAAATATTATATAAGCCTGGTAAGTTTGTAAATGCATCATTGGATAAAGCAAGTGAAGATAATGAAAGAAATTACTTTAAAATTAAAGACCCTCACAATAATGATATCATTGTTGTACAAATAGCTGGACTGGTCGCGCGAAGAATAGTTTGTGAGTCTAATAAAGATCAAGAATTGAAACAAGGAGATCGTATTGGCATGATACGGTTTGGTAGTAGGGCTGATGTATATTACGAAAATTATGAGCCGCTGGTAAAAGTCGGTCAAAAAGCTATCTCAGGTGAAACATTATTAGCGAAAAAATAATATGGAACAAAAAAAAACAAATTTTAAAATTGTAGCAGATAAAAAAAGCGCAAGAATGATTTTACCAAATATGTTGACACTGATGGGTGTTTGTATTGGTTTGAGTTCAATTCGATTTTCTTTAGATGGAAAATTTGAATTAGCAATTATTGCAATAATTTTTGCTGCTTTGATTGATGGTTTGGATGGTAGGATTGCAAGATTAATAAAAGCAACCTCAAAAGTTGGAAAAGAATTAGACTCACTAACTGATATGATTAGTTTTGGAGTTGCCCCTGCCTTTATTATGTATTTTTGGAAATTGAATACACTTGGACGATTTGGATGGTTATTATGTTTAGTTTATGTAATTTGTGTGGCTTTAAGATTAGCAAGATTTAATGTTAATTCTAATCAAGAACCTTCCTGGAAAGATAACTTTTTTGAAGGAGTACCATCTCCAGCTGGTGCTATATTATTATTAACACCATTAATAGTAAGTTTGAGTGGTTTTGATTATATTCAATTAAATTATAATGTAATTGTTCCAATATTTTTTGTGGCAACATCATTGCTTTTGATAAGCAAATTTCCGAGTTATTCATTTAAAAAGATTGTCATTCCAAGAAGAACAACAATATTTTTATTATTTGGTCTAGTTTTGTTTTTTGGACTTCTACTTGTTTATACATTTAATATGATTGCTATCAGTGCACTAATTTATTTACTTTTATTACCAATTAGTTTTTTTCATTTTCAAAAATTAAAAAAACAACATGAAAATGACAAAATTCAAGAGGATGATGATCTTGAAGACATACTTTAATGAAAAAAAACACAATAGTTTCTCTTGCTGATGCTAACTATTTTCCTTTATTAGAGGAATTAATTAATTCTATAAAAAGATTTAAAGAGAGTGAGAATATTGCTATCTGCATTTTAGATGCAGGCTTAAACAAAGATCAAAAAGAAAAATTATCTACTAAAGTGGATGAAATTAAATCTGCAGAGTGGGATATTGAGGTCCCTCAATCTAAAGTTAAAGAAAAGGAATGGCTTAAAAGCCAAGTTTCAAGAGCATTTTTGCCTAAATATTTTCCAAACTATGAAAAATATTTGTGGATTGATTGTGATGCTTGGGTAAATGATTGGAGTTCTGTAGAGCTTTATTTTCAAGCTTGTGACAATGGTAAGTTGGGTATTACACAAACAATAGGACCTGGTTACAAAATTACGTCAAAAGTAAATTGGTTATTTGGAAAATTAGCAATAATCAAATCACAGAATTTTAAACATGCAATAAAATCAAAAATCGGTACTGACAAAGCTAGAAAACTTGCTTTCGCTCCACATATTAATATTGGCGTGTTTTCTTTGGAAAAAAACTCAAAAGGATGGAGTTTGTGGCAAAACAATTTGTCAGAAACACTAAAGGCTGGGAATATTTTTGGTTCTGAAGGATTAGCAATTAATATGTCAGTTTATATTGATGATCTTGAAACAGAATTTTTACCCTTAAATTGTAATTGGATCACTAGCAATCTTTTACCGAAGTATGATGAAAATCAAAAAACATTTGTAGAACCTTATCTCCCCAATTACAAAATAGGCATAATGCATCTTGCAGCCGGAATTTGGAAAGATGGCAAAGATATGCGGGTAGATAAAAGTATAAAAATAGAATTAGAAACTTTAGACAATAAAAAGATTAATAAAAGTTTAAGATTTGATACTTAGTTGAAAAAAAATAAAATTTCAAAAAATTGGATTAATAAACAAAGAAGAGATACTTATGTTCGTCAATCTAAAGTTGATGGTTATAGAGCTAGATCCGCATATAAATTAATTGAAATTGATGAAAAGTTTAGAGTTTTTAAAGGTGGAATTTCTGTAATAGATATTGGCGCTGCACCAGGAAGTTGGTCTCAATATGCTTCCAAGGTTGTAAAAAATGGAACTATTATCTCAATAGATTTAAAAAAAATGGAAAAAATTAAAAACACTATTCAAATTGAGGGTGATTTCACAGAACCCAATATTCAAGAGAAAATAAAGAAAAATATTAACAATCCAATTGATGTGGTTATGTCTGATATGGCAGTAAATACGACTGGAATTAAAGATGTTGATGCAATTCAAACTGGAGAGTTATGTAAAGAGGCAATGGTATTTTCAAAAGGTGTAATATCTGAAAAGGGTATTTTTATTGCTAAAATATTTATGGGTAGATCTTTTAATGAAATTGTCGCACTAGGAAAAAAAATTTTTAAAGAAGTTAGGGTTTTTAAACCTAAGTCGAGTCGCAAAGACTCTAAAGAGAGCTTTATTATTTGTAAAAATCTTAAGTAGACACTTTTAATTTAAAAGGAATCATATATAAAAGATCATGGTTCCTATAAAAGAAGCACTTACCTTTGATGATGTTACTTTAGCTCCAAAGTACTCTGAAATACTACCCTCAGAAGTTGATACGAGTATAAAATTAACAGATTCATTAAAACTTAAAATTCCACTCTTATCATCGGCGATGGACACAGTAACTGAAAGCAAAATGGCTATCGCTATTGCAAAATGTGGTGGACTAGGAATAATCCACAGAAATTTAGATATCAAAAAACAAGTTCTTGAAGTTAAGAAAGTAAAAAAAAAAAAATTACTAGTTGGTGCAGCTGTCGGGGCTGGGCCTAACGAGTTCAAAAGAGCTGAGGCACTTTTAAAAGAAAAATTAGATATAATTGTTGTGGATACTGCACACGGACATACCAAAAAAGTTTCTGAAATAATTAGATTTATCAAAAAAATTAAAAATAAAAGAACAGCTCTATGTGCTGGAAATATAGCAACACCAGATGCAGCTAAATTTTTACTAAAATTAGGTGTTGATATAATTAAGGTTGGGATTGGTCCTGGTTCTATCTGCACAACTAGGTTGGTCGCGGGTATTGGAGTTCCTCAGCTAAGCGCAATATTAAATGTGAGAAATGGCATAAAGAATAGAAATGTAAAAATTATTTCTGATGGAGGGATAAAATATTCAGGAGACCTTGCTAAAGCTTTTGCTGCTGGCGCTGATGCAGTCATGATCGGTTCATTGTTTGCAGGAACTGATGAGACGCCAGGCAAACTTATTAAAAAAAATGGTAAACTATTTAAAAGTTTTAGAGGCATGGGCTCTGTAGGAGCGATGAATAAAGGCTCAGCTGATCGATATTTTCAAAAAAAACAAAAAGACAGCTCAAAGTATGTGCCCGAGGGGGTAGAGGGATTAGCAAAATATAAAGGTAAAGTTGATAAAGTTATTTTTAAATTAGTTGGTGGATTGAGATCATCTATGGGTTATCTTGGTTCCAAACAGATAAAATATTTAAGATATAAACCGCAATTTGTTAAAATTACAAAAGCTGGATTTTATGAAAGTATGGTTCATAATGTCGATATTGTTAAAAATGATAGTAAGTACTGATGACAAAAATATTTAAATTAATTTCATTATTATATTTAATAATCAATAGCATGAGTATTGCTATAGCAGATGAAAATTTTTTTAATAAAGGTTTAAAACTATTTAAAGATAAAAAATATGAGGATGCAAGGTTTATGTTTGAAAGAGGAATAGTATTTAATCCCAAAGACCCAAACTCCTATCTTTACTTAGCAAAAATTTACAACATTCAAGAAGATCAAAATAAAGAAGAAAAAAATTTGGAAGCAACATTATTAATTGAACCCAATAACGAGGAAGCAATATTAATGTCTATGAAAATAGCTTTAGAGAGATCTAATTATTCAAAAGTAAAAGACTTATCTAATACTTTTTCTAAGGTTTGCAAAAAACTCTGTAATGAAAATAAAGAAATTTTAGACACCCTTGCAAATATAGAGCCCAAAAAAAATGAGTCTTGATAAGAATTTGAACAAAATCTTAATAATAGATTTTGGCTCACAGTTTACTCAGTTAATAGCAAGGCGAATAAGAGAGTCAGGAGTTTATTCCGAAATTATAAGTCATAAAAAGGTTAAAAATAAAAATATTGATAATTCAATTAAAGGAATAATTCTATCAGGCGGGCCATTAAATGTTTATCAAATTAATAAATATTCGTTTGATAAAAGGATTATCGAAAATCCAATACCAGTCTTAGGCATTTGTTTTGGTCATCAAATTTTGTCAAAACTTAATGGCGGAAGAGTTAAACAATCAAAATATAGAGAGTTTGGATTAGCAAATATTCGTAAAAAGAGTGAAAGTATTTTGACAAAAAACTTCTTTAATAAAAAAAATATTAATAAAGTTTGGATGAGTCACGCTGATCAAGTTTCGAAACTTCCCAAAAATTTTAATGTTATTGCCTCAAGTCAAAACTCGAAATTTGCTATTATCGAAAATAAGAAAAAAAATTTTTATGGTGTACAGTTTCATCCTGAAGTTACCCATACAGAAAATGGAAAAAAATTAATAAATAATTTTATATTCTTGATATGTAAAATTAAAAGAAATTGGTCATCAAAAGATCAAAAGATTAAATTGATAAAAGATGTTCAAAATTTAGTCGGTGAAAATAAAGTAATATGTGCATTATCAGGTGGAGTTGATAGCAGTGTTGTTGCTCAACTATTGAATAAAGCAATTGGTAAAAAATTATTTTGTATCTTCGTTAACACGGGTCTTCTTAGAAAAAATGAGGAAATACAAGTAGTTAAAACTTTTAAAAAAAAATTAAAAATTAATCTGATTTATGTGAATGCAGAGAATGAATTTTTGAGAAAGCTCAACAATGTTTCTGATCCAGAGAAAAAAAGAAAAATAATTGGAAATTTATTTATCAAAATTTTTGAAAGATACGCTAAAAGAATAAAAAATGTTAAATTTTTAGCACAAGGAACGCTTTATCCAGATCTTATTGAAAGTAAGTCAGTGACCGGGAGCCAAACCTCAAAAATTAAGTCTCATCATAATGTAGGTGGATTACCAAGGAAAATGAAACTCAAGTTGATAGAACCACTGAAATTTTTATTTAAAGATGAAGTAAGAAAATTAGGATTAGAACTAAAACTGAGTAAAGAAATTATCTTAAGACACCCCTTTCCAGGACCTGGATTAGCGATCAGAATGCCTGGTATTATTACTAAAGAAAAAATTAAAATTTTAAAAGAAGCTGACAATTATTTTATTCAAGCTTTAAAAGATCACAATTTATATAATAAGATTTGGCAAGCCTATGCTGCATTGCTTCCGGTCAAAACAGTTGGTGTCATGGGTGATAATCGAACTTATGAATATTTGTGCTTATTAAGAGCAATTACATCTGAGGATGGAATGACAGCTGATTTTTATGACTTCAAAAAATCATTTATTCAAATGATTTCAAATAAAATTGTAAATAGCATAAGAGGAGTAAATAGAGTAGTTTATGATATTACATCTAAACCGCCGAGCACCATTGAGCTTGAATGAAAAAAATAAAAAAAATTATAAATAAAAAAAATAAATCTAAAATTGTTTGTCTTACTGCGTATTCAAAAAATATTGCAGAAGAGGTTGATAAATATGTTGATATTGTACTAGTGGGAGACTCGTTAGGTTCAGTATTGTATAATTATTCAACTACTAGAAAGGTTACTTTAACAGAAATGATAAATCATTCAAAGAGTGTAAGACTTGGGGTAAAAAAGAGTTTGATGGTTGTTGATATGCCATTCAACACCTATTCAACAAAAAACTCTGCTTTAAAAAATGCTAAAAAAATAATTAAGGAAACCAAGTGTGATGCAGTGAAGTTAGAGGGTGGAAAAAAAATAATCCATCAAATTAAACTATTAACCAAAAACAAGATTCCTGTGATGGGCCATCTTGGATTATTACCTCAATCAACCAAAGGCAAATTTAAATCTAAAGGAAAGACTACAAAAGAGATCAATCAATTAATTAATGATGCCTTATTACTTCAAAATAATGGAGTTTTTGCAATTGTCCTTGAATGTATAAAAACTCCGATAGCTAAAAAAATTACAAATAATTTGAATATCCCAACAATTGGAATTGGTTCATCTGTTCATTGTGATGGTCAGGTTCTTGTTACAGATGACTTAATTGGATTAAATCAAACAAAAATAAAATTTGTTAAACAATTTCTAAACGTAAAAAAATACATAAATGCCGGATTAAGAAAATATGCTTCAGAGGTAAGATCTAAGAAGTATCCAACTAAAAAACACTCGTATTAAAAATATTTCTTAAATTGTTCGTTGATCGATAAAATTTCTAAGTCTACTAAACCCCCAATTACTAATTGAAGTGCTACTAAAAGAATAAAACCTAAACCAACATAGGCAATCCATAAATGTTTTTGAATATAATTTGCAAGATATGTCGCCATTGCTCCAGTTAGAATTACTGATAAGACTAATCCAAAGATCATAAAGCCAAAATTACCCTTAGCAGCTCCCACAACACCAATTACATTGTCAAAACTAATTGTAATATCAGCAAATAAAACTTTATAAACACTTTGAATATAGGATGGTTCTTTTGATTTTTTTGTTGGTGATCTTACTTTTTTTATTTCAAAAAGATCTTTTCTTAAATCGTTAACTATCCAAATTAAAAGTAAGCCACCTATAATTTTGATAAAATAAAATTCAAATAAGTATGTGGCAAATAATGCAAAAACAACTTTAAATATTAAAGCACCAGCTACTCCCCATAAAATAATTTGTCTTCTATGTTTTGGTGCAAAGTTTGCAGCAATCAAACCAATGATGATTGCATTATCTGCTGCTAAGATTATATCGATAAAAATAATCTGAACTAATATGAGTGCTTCTTCTAACAAAGTAAGTGTATAGTATAAAATATTTTAAATAATTCAATTAAAAGTAGTATTATTTTTTTATTGATAATTATTTTAATACATAATGAAATAGTCTTAATAAAAATGGAGGACAAATGAAATTCTTAAAATATTTATCAACTATTTTAGTTTCATTAATTTTGTCAATTAATCTTGCGATTGCAGAGAAATGGGACATGGCTCTAGCTTATGGAGCGGGGAACTTTCATTCTGCAAACGCAGCTGAATTCGCAAAAAATGTTACTGAAAAAAGTGGTGGCAAGTTAACAATTGTAACACACCCAGGTGGTTCGTTGTTTAAAGGTGGAGAAATTTTTAGAGCCGTAAGAACAGGTCAAGCTCAAATTGGTGAGAGATTTATGTCAGCTTTAGGAAAAGAGGATCCACTTTTAGAAGTAGACTCTCAACCATTCTTAGCAACGTCATACTCTGATGCAATGAAGTTATATAAAGCGTCAAAAGATGAAATTGTTAAAGGGTTAGATGAGAAAGGCTTAGTATTCCTTTATGCTGTGCCGTGGCCAGCGCAAGGCTTGTATAGTAAAAAGGAAATTAACTCTGTCGAAGATTTAAAAGGTCTTAAATTTAGAGCTTATAATTCTGCTACGATAAGAATTGCCGAGCTTACAGGAATGGCTCCTACAAAAATAGAGGCTGCTGAAATTAGTCAGGCGTTTTCTACAGGTGCAGTAGAAAGTATGATCACATCACCAACTACAGGTAAAAACTCTAAAATTTGGGAGAATGGTGTGAAATATTTTTATGATATCGCAGCTTGGTTTCCAAAAAACATGATAATTGTGAACAAAGATGCTTGGAATAAATTAGATCAAGCAACTAAAGATCTTGTCATGAAACAAGCAGCTTTAGCAGAAAGAAAAGGTTGGCACTTATCAAAACAAGGTAACGTTGGTGATAAAAAAGCTTTAGCTGATGCTGGTATGGTAGTCGGTAAAGTAAATGCACCACTACAAGCTCATTTTGAAAAAGTTGGAGAGACTATGGCTAAGGAATGGTCTCAAAAAGCTGGTTCAAGAGGAGCTGCTGTTTTATCAAGTTATAAATAATTCAAGTCTTTTAAATTAAGGCCACTTAAAATTAGAGTGGCCTTAAATTGTTATGTTAAAATCATTAGATAGAAATTTAAATAAACTCTATAAATTTTCGGGTTATATAGCTGCTTTTTTTTTAATTTTGGTAGCAGTTTTTATCCTTATCGGTATCTCATCAAGAATATTTAGCTTTTATATAAGAGGTCTTGCTGAATACTCAGGTTATTGCATGGCTGCTGCATCTTTTTTTGCATTAGCATACACATTTGTAGAAGGGGGGCATATTAGGATTACGCTTTTCTTGGAAAAATTATCAAGTGCAAAGAAAAAATTTATTGAAACCTGGTGTTTAAGTATGGCAAGCTTTTTTTCAGGATACCTAGCTTTCTATTTTATTAAAATGTTAATAATTTCTTATAAATTTCAAGAACGAAGTGAGGGAGCAGATGAAATTTTGATTTGGATTCCACAAACAAGCGTAGCTATCGGATCATCAATTTTTTTTATAAGCGTTTTTCATCAATTTATTTTAACAATCAAAAAAATTAAATGACTGAAATACTTTTAACAATTTTCTTTATCAGTGTTTTACTATTTTTTTTAGGATCTGGAATTTGGGTTGCTTTAAGTATGATTGGTGTATCGGCTATTGGTATGATGTTATTTACTTCAAGACCAGTCGGTGATGCAATGGCCACAACAATATGGGGCACATCTTCATCTTGGACACTTACCGCACTACCGCTATTTGTCTGGATGGGTGAGATTTTATTTAGGACAAAGCTTTCTGAGAATTTATTTAAAGGATTATCTCCTTGGATGCAAAAATTACCGGGAGGTTTAATCCATGTAAATGTTGTTGGGTGTGCATTATTTGCAGCAATTTCAGGCTCTTCAGCAGCAACTGTTGCAACAGTAGGAAAGATGTCTATTCCCGAATTAAGAAAAAGAAATTATCCAGAAAAAATCCTACTAGGTAGTTTAGCGGGTTCAGGAACATTGGGTTTGCTTATACCACCATCAATTATATTGATAATTTATGGAGTTGCTGTTCAAGAATCTATAGCAAAATTATTTATTGCTGGGATTATTCCTGGGATAATGATCGCTTTAATATTTATGTCTTACGTAATTATCTGGTCTTTAATTAATAAAAAAACTATGCCAAAAATTCTGGAGGAGTACTCATTTTTAGAAAAAATAAAAAGATCAAAACAACTTTTGCCGGTAATTATTTTAATATTAGCCGTTATTGGATCGATATATACAGGAATTGCAACAGCTACAGAAGCAGCCTCGTTAGGAGTTGTTGGTGCATTAATATTGTCTTACTTTCAAAAAAGTTTGACATTAAAGACTTTTAAATCCTCTTTACTTGGAGCGACTAAAACATCTTGTATGATTGCATTTATCTTAGCGGGCTCAACGTTTTTATCTTTGGCAATGGGATTTACAGGGCTACCAAGAAATCTAGCTCTTTGGATACAAAATATGGATCTATCTCCATATGTTTTGATATTTGTTTTAATGATTTTTTATATTATTTTAGGAATGTTTCTTGATGGTATTTCGGCTGTTGTTTTAACGATGGCAATTATTGAACCAATGATAAGACAAGCAGGATTTGATATGATTTGGTTCGGTATTTTTTTGGTAATTGTTGTTGAGATGGCACAAATTACTCCACCAGTTGGTTTTAATTTATTTGTACTTCAAGGTATGGCAAAAAAAGATATGGGTTACATTGCGAGGAGTGCATTTCCATTATTCTTACTAATGGTTTTAGCGGTAATATTAGTTGTAATTTTTCCAGAAATAGCTTTATGGATGCCTGAACAGATGATTAAAAATATAAATTAATATTTTGATTTCTCGCCAGCTATAACAGCTTTTAACTGATCATATTCTTCGCAATTACAACCTTTTAAAACATCAAGTCTTTCAACTGCAAGATTATGTCTGTTAGTTGCAACGTACAATTCACCAAGATATTCGTTAATACCTTTATGTTTTGGATCAATAGCTAAACCCTGAAGGTAATACTTCTCACCATTTTCAAAATCACCCAGTTTTCTAGTTGTGAAACCTAAGTAGTTAAGAGTATCAGCTTTACCAGGTTTTTTTTCGTTTGATTTTATTAAAAGCTTTTGTGCTTTCGAATAAATTTTTTTTGCTTTTTCAGTCTTTCCATTTTTTTCATATTTTTTTGCACTTTTTACAAGTAATACAGCTTTATCATAATTTGTTTTTTTTTCACTTGATCCGCTAGAAGATGAACCAGCTGCGAGAACATTTGATGTGATAAATAAGGCAATAGATAAAGATAAGATAATTTTTTTCATATTATAAAAATTTTTTCATTTTATTTAGAGTTTTTAACTCTAAGCCATTCTCAACTAAATTTTCTTTTATTGATTTAGCAGTAGCTAATGAACTTAGATTGTCACCATGTATACAAACAGAATCGATTTCACAAGGTATTTGCTTCCCGCTGTGACAATTAAGCGACTGAGTTTGCACCATTTTTAACACATGTTTTTTTTGCTTGTTCTGGGTCAGTTATTAATGCATGAGATTTCTTCCTAGATACAAGATTGCCATCATCCTCGTAATTTCTGTCAGCAAATATTTCACAAGCAAATTTCATGTCTAATTTTTTTGCTGCTTCTTGCATTTTTGATCCAGTAGGCACTAGATATATTATGTCTTTATTAATATCCTTAATAGTTTTGGCTAAAATTGTAGCCAACTCAATATCCTCACATGCCATATTATTCAAGGCTCCATGAGGTTTTACATGAGATACACTTTCTCCATGGGAAGAAGCTATTTTTTGAAGAATTTCATATTGATCAATTACAAGTTTTTTTATTTCACTTTCAGAAAGATTCATTCTTTCTCTGCCAAAATTTTCTGGATCATTAAAAGAAGGATGGGCACCAATACTCACTCCATTTTTTTTCGAAATTTTTACTACTTGATTCATGGTTTGCTCATCTCCAGCGTGATAGCCACAAGCAACATTTGCTGAATTTACGATTTCTAATAAATCTGGATCATACTTATTTGAGTGATGTTTTGATTTTTCACCCAAATCACAATTTATATTAATTTCCATACTCATAATTTGTAAGTATAACATGGCATGATTAAAAATATATCAAATCTTGGTGACGCAGCTTTGTATTGTGATTTTGGGTCTGAGGTAAACAAAGAAATAAATAGTAAAGTAATACGATATTTTAAAAGTATTCAAAAAGAAAATATTGATGGGGTAAATAACCTGACCCCTTCATATAATAAATTAATTATTTCATTTGATCTGCGAAAAAAAAATTTTCAAACAATCAAAAAATTAATCGAAAATTTAAATGTTACTAATGATGATGAGTTAAAGACAAATAGAATTAAGATACCTGTTTGTTGTGATGAAAATTTTTCATTAGATATAAAAAGATTAGAGGAAAGATTAAAAATAAGTCGTGATAAAATTTATGAGAAATTTTTTGGTAAAGAATTTTTTTGTTACATGACTGGTTTTATTGCGGGTATGCCTTTTCTGGGTGATTTAGAAAATGAGCTACAGGCAAAACGTTTAGAAACACCAAGAGTAAAAGTACCCAAGGGTTCGGTTGGATTAACAGAACAATTTGCAAATGTTTATACATTTGAAAGTCCTGGTGGGTGGAATATCATTGGAAATACACCAAAAGTTATTTTTGATAGCACTAAAGAGAATAATCCAAATTTAATTAATCCAGGTGATGTAGTTATTTTTGAGCAAATTAATAAAGATCAATATTATAATATTAATGAATAAAAATTATTTTGAAATAAAAAGAGCTGGAATAAACACAACATTTCAAGATCAAGGTAGAGGTAACCTTTATCATATTGGTATTCCATTTAGTGGAGCAATGGATAATAGAAATTTTCAAATTTCAAACAAACTTGTTGGTAATGAAGTAAATTTTCCAACAATTGAATTTGCCTTTCAAGGTCCTTTATTAAAGTATTTTGGTGAAAATATAAATTTTGCAATTACGGGAGATGTAAAATTTATAATTCGAAAAAAAAGTAATGCTATAGAAGGAAATTGTTATCAATCTTTCACTTTAGAAAATGGTGATGAATTAGATATTATAAGCACTAATAAATCTGTTTATGGATATTTAGCAGTAAGTGGTGAATTTGAGGTAAATTATCAATGGTCAAGTTGCTCTGTTAACACAAAAGCAAACATAGGTGCAAATAATGGAAAAAAAATAGAAGATGGACAAAAGATTTATATTTCAAATATCAATAAAAATTTAAGTGATAAAAAATTAAATTACATTAATACAAAAATTGAAAATATCAGAGTTATCCAAGGGACAAATTTTGATTATTTCTCTGATGAAGGAAAAAAGATTATTTTTGAAAAAGAATTTGTAATATCAAAATTATCAGATCGTATGGGTATGAGATTAGAGGGACATAAAATAGAAAATATTGTTGATACCAACATAAAATCAGAAGGTTTATTAAAAGGTGTTATTCAAGTGCCAGCAGATGGAAATCCGATTATTATGCTTTCAGACCATGGCACTATTGGGGGTTACCCCAAAATAGGAGTTGTTATCAGTGCTGATTATGACAAGTTAGTTCAACTAACTCCTGGTTCAAAGATTAAATTTAAAAAAGTCGAATTAGCTGATGCAGAAACGTTATTTAAGCTATATGACTTAGAGACACAAAATTTAATTTCACAAATTTAATGATTTTTATAAGAAACTTACCCGGTCCATTATTGATTTTTTTAGGGGCATTAAGTTTAAGTTTTGGTGGATTGATTGTAAAATCTTTTGAGGGCGCTACATTATGGCAAATTTTATTTTGGCGATCATTATTTTTTACTTTAACAGTCTTGGCTTTTTTAATTATTAGCTATAGGGCAAAAACAATTGAGTCATTTTATAAATCTGGCTTACCAGGATTTATTGGTGGAATTATTTTATCTCTTGGTTTTTGTGGATATGTGTTTGCTATGTACAATACCACTGTTGCCAATACTAATTTTATCATTTCACTGCAAATATTGTTTCTTGCAATATTTGGGTATTTCTTTCTAAAAGAAAAAATTAATTTAATTACTCTAATTTCTATTTGTCTGGCGATGACAGGTGTTTTATTAATGGTTGGAAACTCATTGTCGCCTGGAGAATTATCTGGAAATTTAGCGGCTTTTACAATGCCAATTACTTTTGCGGTTTTGATAATGATAGTGAGAAAATTTCCTTCTGTTGATATGGTGCCAGCTCAGTTTGTTGCTGGTGTAAGTTCATGTTTAATTGGTTTATTGCTTTCTACAAAAATAATGATCTCTCCTCACGATATTTTTTTAGGTTTTCTTGCAGGTTTTTTTCAAGTAGGTTTTGGTTTTATATTCATAACTATCGGCGCAAGAACAACTCCTTCTGCTATGGTAGGAATAATAATGTTATCCGAATCTGTTTTAGGACCGATATGGGCATTCCTTTTTGTAAGTGAAAGACCTTCAATGTTTGGATTAATAGGTGGCGCGATTATACTTTTTGCAGTTTTATTACAATTTTATTCGCTTTTAAGTAAGCAAAAAAAAATTGTTTCTGATTGACTTTTTTCCATACATGTTAGAATATCCTGGCACGGGAGAGACTACAAAATATTGTAGCGCCGAAGGAGCAACCACCCAGGAATCTCTCAGGCAAAAAGGACCGTAACATATTAACTCTGGAAAGAGATTTAATTCTCGCCGAAGGAGCAAAACTCTCAGGCAAATATACAGATGGGTACAAAGAGTTAATATGGAAACAAAAAAAACATCGTTGTACCAATTACACCAAGATTGTAACGCAAAATTTGTTGAGTTTGCAGGCTATCAAATGCCAATACAATACTCGGAAGGTATTGTAGAAGAACACAGATTCACTAGAAACCACTCAGGTATTTTTGACGTTTCCCATATGGGCCAATTATTTATTTATGGCGGTGAAGATTTAATAAAAGACTTAGAAAGAATCTTTCCTTTAGATTTAAAAAATTTAAAGTTAAATCATTCAAAATATAGCTTCTTAATGGATAAAGATGCTGGGATACATGATGATTTAATTATAACAAAAACTAATGAAGGTTTTTTAATAATTCTCAATGCAGCATGCAAAGATAATGACCTCAAAATTTTGAGAGAACTACTCAAAGAAAAGTACAAAATGGTTTTGGATGAAAATAGATCTTTGATTGCTATTCAGGGTCCTAAATCATCAGAAATTCTTAATGATGTTATCAATGGTGTGAAAGATCTTAATTTTATGTCTGGAAACTGGTTTACATTTGAAAATCAGAAAGTTTATATTACGCGATCTGGTTATACAGGTGAAGATGGTTTTGAGATATCAATCGCTAATGATTTTGTAGACAAATTAACTAGAGAATTAATTAACAAAGGATCTAAATTGATAGGTCTTGGAGCAAGAGATACACTAAGATTGGAAGCTGGTTTATGTCTTTATGGTCATGATCTTGATAAAAACAAAACTCCAGTGGAGGCAAATTTAAAGTGGGCTATTTCAAAAGAAAGAATCTCTAAGGGAGATTTTATTGGCTCTGACATAATTATTAAACAATTGAATGATGGTGTCAGTAAAATAAGAGTTGGAATTAAACCTGAGGGAAGAATTATTGCTAGAGAAAAAACAAAAATATTTAATCAATCAGATGTTCATATTGGAGAAATAACAAGTGGTACATTTGGACCAAGTGTTAATGGACCTGTTGCCATGGGTTATGTGGAAAATGAATTTTCAAAGAAAAATACTAAAGTATTCTTAGAAGTAAGAGGCAAAAAACATCCTGCAAGTATTTGCAGTTTACCATTTTATAAAAAAAGTTATGTCAAAGGAGTTAACTAATGAGTGAAGTAAAATATTCAAAAGAACACGAGTGGATTAAATTAGATGGAGATGTAGCAACAATCGGTATTACAAAACATGCAACAGAAATGTTAGGTGATATAGTTTTTGCAGAACTTCCAGAAAAAGGGTCTAACGTAGAAAAAGATGGTACAGCTGGCGTTGTGGAGTCAACCAAAGCTGCTAGTGATGTATATACCCCTGTGAGTGGTGAAGTAGTTGATACCAATCAAGCTATAGTAGACGATCCATCAAAGATTAATCAAGATCCAGAAGACTCTGCATGGTTTTTTAAATTGAAAATAAAAGATCCTACAGAAATGGATACTTTAATGAATAAAGATGATTACGATAAATTTGCAAAGGAGACTTCAGCATAATGTTACCAAATTCAGAAAAAGATTTTTTAAAAAGACATATTGGTCCTTCTAAGGAAGACCAATCAAAAATGTTAAAAGAATTAAACTATCAATCACTAGATGATTTGATTGACAGCACTGTTCCAGAAAAAATAAAATTTAAAGGTGAACTTAATATTGGTGACTCAAACTCAGAGTACGAGGCGTTGAGAAAATTAAGAGCAATTTCGAAAAAAAATCAAGTTTACTCAAATTTTATCGGTATGGGTTATTATGGAACGTATACACCATATGTAATTTTAAGAAATATATTAGAGAATCCAGGTTGGTATACTTCATATACACCTTATCAGCCTGAGGTGGCACAAGGAAGACTCGAGATGTTATTAAACTTTCAACAAATGATTGTTGACTTTACAGGAATGGATATTGCTAATGCCTCTTTATTAGATGAAGGTACGGCAGCAGCAGAAGCTATGGGTTTAAGTCACAGATTAAATAAAAAAGATAGTAATTTAGTTTTTGTTTCTGAGGATTGTCATCCGCAAACAATAAATGTGATTCAAACAAGAGCTGAACCAATGGGTTTAAAAGTTTTAGTTGGTAAAGAAGATGAGGTTTTGGATCAGTTAAAGGAAGATTTAGTTTGCGGAATTTTACAATATCCAGGAACTTTAGGAGATATAAAGGACCCAAGTGAAGCAATTAGCAAGATTCACAAAAAGAATGGGAAGGCTGTATTAGCTTGTGATCTGTTGTCATTAGCAAAACTAAAAACACCAAGAGAACTTGGTGCTGATATTGCGGTTGGAAGCTCTCAACGATTTGGTATTCCAATGGGATATGGCGGTCCACACGCAGCTTTTTTTGCAACAAAAGATGAATACAAAAGATCAATGCCTGGAAGAATTGTTGGTGTATCAGTTGATAGACATGGTAATAAGGCATATAGACTATCCTTACAAACTAGAGAGCAACATATCAGAAGAGATAAAGCGACGAGCAATATTTGTACTGCCCAAGCTTTACTAGCAATTGTGTCTGCAGCATATGCTATTTATCATGGTCCAGAAGGAATCAAAAATATTTCTGAGAGAGTGTCTCAATTAGCAAAAAGTTTTGCTGATAAGATTAAACAGTCTGGATACGAGCTTTATTCGAATAATTTTTTCGATACAGTCACGATTATTACAAAAGAAAAGACCGATCAAATTTACGAGAATGCTCTGAACCAAAAAGTTAATATACGAAAAGTAAATTCTAAAATGCTTGCTGTTTCATTTGATGAAAGAAAAAATGTATATAGAGTAAATCAATTATTAAAAATTTTTAATGCAGCTGAATCAATCAAAAAAGAAGATCCATCAGTAAGTTTACCTAATCTTCCAAAAAACTTATTAAGAACCTCAAAATATTTAGAACATCCTGTATTTAGTTTGTATCATTCAGAAACTGAGATGCTTAGATATCTAAAAAGGTTAGAGGACAAGGATATAGCATTAAATAGAACTATGATTGCACTTGGCTCATGTACAATGAAGCTAAATGCTGCAGCTGAAATGATCCCAATTTCGTGGAAAGAATTTGCACAGCCTCATCCTTTTGTTCCTGTTGAACAAATGGAGGGTTTTAGAGATTTGTTTACTGATTTAAAAAATTGGCTTCGATCAATTACAGGTTTTTCAGGTGTTTCTCTACAACCTAATGCTGGTGCTCAAGGTGAGTACGCAGGTTTAATGGTTATTCGAAAGTATCATTTAGACAGAGGTGAGGCTAATCGTAATATATGTTTAATTCCAAGTTCAGCGCACGGCACTAATCCAGCTAGTGCACAAATGGTTGGAATGAAGGTGGTTGTTGTTAATTGTGATAAAGAGGGAAATGTTGATTTTGATGATTTAAAGAAAAAAGCTGAACAACATTCGGAAAATCTTGGGGCATTAATGGTAACTTACCCATCTACGCATGGAGTATTTGAGGAAAAAATAACTGACATTTGTGAATTAGTGCATAAACATGGTGGCCAAGTATATATGGATGGAGCAAATTTAAATGCTTTAGTCGGAGTTGCAAAACCAGGGAATTTTGGTCCAGATGTTTGTCATATTAATTTGCATAAAACATTTTGCATCCCTCATGGTGGAGGAGGTCCTGGTATGGGACCCATTGCTTGTAAAAAACATTTGCAAGTTTATCTGCCTAATCACCCAGTGATAAAAGATTGTGGGCCAACATCTGGAATTGGAGCAGTGTCAGCAGCTCCTTGGGGCAGTTCAAGCATTCTATCAATCTCTTGGATGTATATTAAAATGATGGGCTCACAAGGGTTGAGACTTGCTACTCAAATTGCAATATTAAACGCAAATTACATTGCGCATAGGCTTAAGGATCACTTTCCGATATTATACAAAGGTTCAAAGGGTAACGTTGCACACGAATGTATTATCGATATAAGAAACATAAAATCAGAGACAGGGGTAACAGAAGAAGATATCGCAAAAAGATTAATTGACTTTGGTTTTCATGCCCCAACAATGTCTTGGCCAGTCGCTGGTACGATGATGATTGAACCAACAGAAAGTGAGAGCTTATCTGAACTAGATAGATTTTGTGATACTCTTATTAAAATAAAGTTAGAGATAGATAAAATTAAAAGTGGAGAATTTGATAAATTTGACAATCCGATAAAAAATGCTCCTCATACAGATTTAGAACTTGCATCTGATGATTGGAAACATAAATATTCAAGAGAAGAGGCAGCTTATCCAGCTAAATTTTTAAAGGCAAATAAATTTTGGCCACCAGTAGCGAGAGTAGATAATGTTTATGGTGATAA
>CACOKN010000007.1 GCA_902627805.1 uncultured Pelagibacteraceae bacterium | reverse complement strand
AAAATAATTGAATTTTTATGATTTTTTTTAATATTAAAAGTATTATATAATTTCATTTTCACCATTTTAAATCTGATTGGATATAGTTACAGATTGTTTCATAAGATTTCGCAGTTGCTTCAATTCCTTTTTCTTTGATTTCATTTTTATGAATACCATTTGAAATAATTAACGAGTCATAGTTTAAAAGATTTGCTCCTTTAATATCAGTATTTAAATTATCACCAACAGAGAGAATTTTTTTACCTTTATTATTAACGGATAAATTATAAACCTCCGGGTATGGTTTACCAAAATAAACTACTTTACCACCCATTTTTTCAAAAACCATAGCAACTGATCCTGCACAAAGTTCTCTTTTATCACCTCTATCCACAATTAAGTCAGGATTAGTACAGACCATCTCTTTATCTAAGTTTTTTTCAAATAAATTTTTATAATAATTTAAATCTTTATCAAATTTGTCAAACAACCCTGTACATAAAATGTATTCTCCATCATCAATATTGTTTGACTTCATCTTAACAAAGTCATTAAACAAATCAAAATCACGTGGTGGTCCAACATGAAAAAATTTTTTAGTAGGTAAATTTTGTTTGAGGTAATTTAATGATGCCTGGCCAGATGTAAAAACATGGTCTCTAATTTCTTTTTCCATACCCATTTTTTCTAAAAAGGATTTAACAACATCATTGGGTCTTGGAGCATTTGTGAGTAGGATGTATTCTTTGCCTTTTTTTGTGATTTCTTTTAGAACGTTAATTGCTTCTTTGTGAAGGTTTATACCATTATGAATGACACCCCATAAATCGATATAAAAAAGCTGATAATTATCAACAATGGAGCAGAAACCATCTTTGTCTAAATTTTTAGTCATCAAAATAATCTATAACCCAAAAAATCCACAATTTCCTACCTTTTTTAATAAACTAAATATCAAGTATATCTTGAAATAGTATTACCAATCTCTATATGAACTTCATATTTATATAGGAGAATATATGAAATTTAGACCGTTACATGACAGAGTTTTAATAGAAGTTTTAGACAGCAGCGAAAAAACTGCTGGGGGGATAATTATACCAGATACAGCTCAAGAAAAACCTCAAGAAGGAAAAGTTGTTGCTGTTGGTGGTGGTGCAAAAACTGAAGATGGAAAAAAAATTCCAATGGATGTTAAAGTTGGAGACAAAGTTTTATTTGGCAAATGGTCAGGAACTGAAGTCAAAATTGATGGTAAAGAGTACAGCATAATGAAAGAGTCAGACATTATGGGTATTTCAAGTAAATAATATAAGTTAAAGGAGAAAGTATAATGGCAAAAGTTGTTAAATTTGACGCTGAAGCAAGATCAGCAATGATAAGAGGAGTAAATATCTTGGCTGATACTGTTAAAGTAACATTAGGACCTAAGGGTAGAAACGTTGTAATGGATAAATCTTATGGTGCTCCTAGAATTACAAAAGATGGTGTTTCAGTAGCAAAAGAAATTGACCTTGAAGATAAATTTGAAAATATGGGTGCTCAAATGGTTAAGGAAGTTGCTAGTAAAACAAATGATGAAGCTGGTGACGGAACAACGACCGCAACTATTTTAGCTCAAGCAATTGTTAAAGAAGGTGTAAAATATGTTACAGCTGGAATGAACCCAATGGATGTAAAAAGAGGTATTGATGCAGCAGTAGATGTTGTAAAACAAAACTTAGTTTCTTCAGCCAAAAAAGTAAAAGATAGTGATGAAATTGCTCAAGTAGGAACTATTTCTGCAAATGGTGATAAAGAAATCGGAAGTATGATTTCAAAAGCAATGCAAAAAGTTGGTAATGAAGGTGTCATTACAGTTGAAGAAAATAAAGGAATTGAAACAGAACTTGATGTCGTTGAAGGTATGCAGTTTGATAGAGGATATTTATCACCATACTTTATTACAAATAGTGACAAAATGACAACAGAGTTAGACAATCCTTTTATTCTTTTACATGAAAAGAAATTAACAAATCTACAACCAATGGTTCCACTTTTAGAAGCAGTGGTACAAGCTGGTAGACCATTAATGATTATATCTGAAGATGTTGAGGGTGAAGCTTTAGCAACTTTAGTTGTAAACAAATTAAGAGGTGGTTTAAAAGTAGTAGCTGTAAAAGCTCCAGGTTTCGGTGACAGAAGAAAAGCTATGCTTGAGGATATTGCAATTTTAACTGGTGGAAGTGTAATTTCTGAAGATTTAGGAATTAAACTTGAAAACGTAAAATTAGATGATCTTGGATCATGTAAAAAAGTTAAAGTTGATAAAGATAATAGTACTATCGTAAATGGCAGTGGTAAAAAATCTGATATCGAAGCAAGATGTTCTTCAATAAAACAACAAATTGATGAAACAACATCTGATTACGATAAAGAAAAACTTCAAGAAAGATTAGCGAAACTAGCTGGTGGTGTTGCTGTAATTAAAGTTGGTGGTGCTACAGAAGTTGAAGTTAAAGAAAGAAAAGACAGAGTTGAAGATGCACTTAATGCAACAAGAGCTGCTGTTGAAGAAGGTATTGTAACAGGTGGTGGATGTGCTTTGTTATATGCTGCTCAAGATCTTGAAAAAGTCAAAGCTAAAGGTGAAGATCAAAAAGCTGGTGTTGATTTAGTGAAAAGAGCATTAGAGGCTCCTATTAGACAAATTACTAGAAATGCTGGAGTAGATGGTTCAGTTGTAGTTGGTAAATTGTTAGAACAGAATAAAAAAACTCAAGGCTATGATGCACAAAATGAGGAATATTGTGACATGTTTGCTAAAGGTATTATTGATCCAGTTAAAGTTGTTAGAACTGCACTTCAAGATGCAGCTTCAATTTCTGGATTACTAGTAACAACGGAAGCAATGATAGCTGATAAGCCAGAAGAAAAAGATGCGGCTCCTGCTGGAATGCCTGGTGGAATGGGCGGCATGGGTGGCATGGGAGGAATGGGCGGCATGGGAATGTAATCGTTCTCGCTCATTTAAAAATTCAAAAAGGGCAGTTTTTACTGCCCTTTTTTTTTGTTTACTCAAAAAATTTATAAGTAAATAATTAATGTATATGAATATATCTGAAGTAACTAATGCATTTAAAATTGGCGAATTTCTTCTAAGAAATGACGATAATCCAAACAAAATAAAGATTAAATACCTTACCGAAGATGAGATTGATCAAGATATATTACATGACTCATCAGGTAGAGTTTACCTTCTCGTTTCTAATGATAAAATAATGAAAATAGGTGGATCAATGTCTAAGGGCGGAATTAAATCTACAATGCATTTTTATGTTACCGCTATGCAAGGAGGTCCAAGCCAGAGCCGTTGGTGCACACATTTATTAATAGAAAAAGAGTTGAGAGATGAAAATAAAGTTGAATGCTGGATGATTAAAAATGAAAAAGTTGAGGCAAAAATCGCAGGATTAAAAACAAAAGTTGCTATTCAAGTCGCTGCATTTAAAGAAAGTGAGGATCTTTGTAAAGAAGAATATAAAAAGATAAATAAAAAATTTCCTCCTTGGAATTTTCAAGAGAATAATGAAGAATACCCTGTAGTTATGACTGCACTTCACAGAGAACATATGGCTCAAAGAGCTAAATAATAAATTTTCAAAAATTTACTATAATAATTTCATGAGATTTTTTTATATGATCATCACCTTTTTCAATTCTATTTTTTCCAATTCTCGTCTCACCTTGACCCATAGTATACTGCCAACTTGGGAAATAATGCTTAAATCCTTTATAATATTTTCTTATTGTTGGGCAATCATTGTAGGATAATATAAATTTGCCCTTATGTTTTTTTAACAAGTCTCTTAATTTCTCATGTGGAAAATCTCTGTGATGAACAGGAATATTTCTCATTGGGTAAACTCCTTTAAACATTTTAGAGTCTGAACCAATATAATAAGGAGGATCGCAGTACAAAAAATCATTTTTATGTTTTTTTAAAACTTTTTCAAAATCTCCTTGTTTCACAGACAATTTTCCAGGTTTGAAGTTTCTTATTTTTTCTAGCATTGCCTGGTATTTTTTTTTGCTTAAATAAATTTCTGATGTCCATCCCATAAACCCTGGACCGTAAGATAAATTAAAATTATACACGTAATAAACTGCTAAAGTAAGTGGATCTAATTTAACTTCTTTTTTCCAAACTTTATTTAAGATTTTTCGTATTCTCTCAAATTCTGAAAAAGTAGGCTTAAGTTTATTTAATCTTTTAAAAAGTATTTCAGGTTTTTTAATTTGAAAATTCCAATAATTGCAAAGAATATCAAAAATATCATAACCAACTACATTAAGTCCTAAAACTTTACTCATTGCTATTTCAATAGAACCACCACCGAAAAATGGGGAAACTACTTTTTTAACATTGTTTGGTAATAATTCAAAAACATGTCCGACAGCCAAAGATTTTCCTCCGGCGTATCTAATAGTCGATAAAGCAACTCTTTTGTATTTATTCTGACTTTTGCTATTTTTACTTACAATAGACCTTAAAAAAATTTCTTTTTTTTCTTTTAAATTTAATGATTTATTTTTGTTAAATAATTCTAGTTGCTGATTCTGCATATATAAATATAACACATCATTGTTTATAAAAACTTGCGATAATGTCAAAAAGATATAGTGGAAAATCGTTTAAAGACTCTAGTGTCAAAAAAAAACCTAAATTAAGTTTAAAAGAAAAAAGAAAACTTAAACGCGAAAAGCGAAAAAATTCGAATTAAAAAAAAAATACTTAATTTATTCAAGCCTAGCATGAGTTTTTTTAAGTTTTCAAAAGTGTTTAAATATGTATAAGAACCCAGATTTATGAATAATACTATAAGAAACATCACCATAATTGCCCATGTTGATCATGGCAAGACAACCCTAATTGATAATCTAATGAAGCAAAGTGGTTCATTTAGAGAAAATGAGGTTGTGGATGAAAGGCTGATGGACTCTGGAGAATTAGAAAAAGAAAGAGGAATTACAATATTAGCTAAACCTGCATCGATTAATTGGAAAGATTCTAGAATAAATATAATTGATACCCCCGGCCACAGAGATTTTGCTGCTGAAGTTGAAAGAGTACTTAGTATGGCTGATGGAGCATTATTACTAATAGACTCTGCTGAGGGTGTGATGCCTCAAACAAAATTCGTTTTAGCAAAAGCGTTAAAACAAGGTTTAAAGCCAATTGTGGTTATAAATAAATTAGATAAATCAGATCAAAGAGCTAATGAAGTTTTAGATGAAACATTTGACTTATTTGTAAGTTTAGATGCTAATGAGGAACAACTAGATTTCCCGGTTTTATATGCCAGTGGAAGATCCGGATGGGCTGATTTAGAAGTTGATGGCCCTAGAGAAAATCTTAATCCACTTTTAGATAAAATTATAGACCATGTTAAACCAGCTGAATTAGACAAATCAAAACCTTTTGCTATGCTCTCTACACTTCTTTATGCTGACAGTTTCTTAGGAAGAAGTTTAGTTGGTAGAATTTCACAAGGAACCGCAAAAGCTAATCAAGCAATTAAGGCAATCAACTTAAATGGAGAGAAAGTTGATGAAGGTAGATTAACTAAAATTTTTAGATATGAAGGTACCAAAAAAGTTCCAATTGAGGTTGGTGAAGCTGGAGATATTGTAGTTGTTGCCGGTTTAGAAAAAGCTAACGTTGCAGATACTATTTGTGATCTTGAGGTTAACGAGCCAATAGAAGCCACTCCTATAGACCCTCCAACTATGTCAATTACAATTACTGTAAATACATCACCTTTAGCTGGCACAGAAGGTAAAAAACTTACAAGTACACAGATTAGAGATCGATTAGTTCAAGAGGCACAAAATAACGTTGGAATTACATTTACTGAAAATGAGGGAAATGACTCTTTTGTGGTTAGTGGACGTGGTGAATTAATGTTGGAAATTTTACTTACTCAAATGAGAAGAGAAGGTTTTGAAATGACAGTGAGCCCTCCAAAAGTCCTCTATAAAAAAGATGAAAATGGAAACAAGCTTGAGCCAATAGAGGAAATTACTATGGATCTTGATGAAGAACATTCATCAAAAATAATTGATTCAATGAATAGAAGAAAAGGTAAACTAATAGAATTAAAAGATACTGGTAAAAATAAAAAGAGACTTATATTTCATGCACCAACAAGAGGTTTAATGGGATATACAAGTAGATTTTTAACGCTGACAAAAGGAAATGGTGTCATCAATAGAATTTTTCATGAATATGGTCCATTTGAAGGTGAAATGGAAGGCAGAAGAAATGGTGCTCTAATTTCTATGGAACAAGGAAAGGCCGTTGCTTTTGCAATCTTTAATTTACAGGCAAGAGGAGAAATGTTTGTAACTCATAACGATCCTGTTTATCCAGGAATGATTGTTGGACTATCACCTAAGCCAGGAGATATGATTATTAATGTCATGAAGGGAAAAAAATTAACTAATATGAGGACGCAAGGTACTGACGAAAATGTTGTCTTAACTCCTGTAAGAAAAATGTCGATTGCTGAACAATTAAGTATGTTAAATACAGATGAAGCTTTAGAAATTACTCCAGAGTCTTGTAGATTAAGAAAAGCTATTCTTGATCCTCATGAAAGAAAAAGAAGTGAAAAATCAGGCGCTGCTGCCTAATCAAAAATTTTATCAACTAAAAATAAACCTAGAGCAACACACGGACCAATACCAAAAGCGAATAAAAGAGTTCCAACACCTACTGTTCCACCTAAATACCAACCAATACTTACAACAGAAATTTCTAAAAAAGCTCTAACAGCTGCTACTGGTAAGTTAGTTATTTTTTGCAAACCAATCATTAATCCATCTCTTGGTCCTGCACCAAGGTTTGAAACTAGATAGATCCCCCCTCCTATTCCAACCATCATTACAGAAATTACTGCTAGGATTAATTGATTAAGATAATTAGAAGGGGTTGGTACAAACTTTATACAAAGATCAATCATGAAGGCTATTATTAAGGCATTAAATATTGTGCCCATTCCTGGTTTTTGGCCCAGAGGTATCCACAAAATTAAGACAGCAATACTTATTAAAAGAGTAATTATGCCAATACTTAAATTAACATTTAAAGAAATACCTTGAGCTAAAACACTCCACGGAGAAGCGCCTGTAAAGGAAACAATTAGTAAACCTTCACCAAGACCAAACAACGTCAGACCAAAACATAAAAAAAAGAAAGTAGAAAATTTTGGTTTGAAATTATATGGCTTTTCAGAACTCCAATTTACTTTTGGTATTTTCTTTATTTTTAAAAACATTTTAATAAGTTATTTCTATTATAGATAAAGTCCACTAATGTAATTACTAAATGAGAAAATTTATAGCCATTTTGTTTATTGTTATTTTTCCAGTTATTTCTATGGCGCATATAGGTCACTACAATAAATATAACAAAATTGAAATGGAGATTTATAGAAATGGTGAACTAATTGGATACAATTATTATTTTTTTGAAAGAAATGGTGAAGAAACTATTATTACAAATCAATTTAAATTTTCTGTTGATCTATTAGGAACTACAATTTTTCAAGTTGAGTCATATGGTGAAGAAAAATATATCAAAGATCAATTGATATCCTATAATTCTAAAACTCTTCAAAATGATAAAGAAAAATTTGTAAATTTAGAATTAAATAAAAATAGTAAAAAATTTGATATTAAAGGCTCCTCATTCAATGGCAAGGCATCCATAAATAATGTTATTGGAAATTGGTGGAATCATAAAATTTTACAAGCAGAATCTCAAATAAGTCCAATATCAGGAAGTATTAAAGAACAGGTTGTTACTTTTATAGGAAAAGAAAAAATTGATCTTTATGGAAAAATTTTTGATGCAGATCATTTTACACTTAAATCTAAAGATATGAATATTCCTAAAGATAAACGATTAGACTTTAATATTTGGTACGATCAAGAAAATTTAAGAATTTTAAAAGTGACTTACTCGAGGATGGGCAATTGGGAATACAGATTGAAAAGCTTTGAGTAATTTATCTTGAAATTTTTTTAAATAAGTCCTGGGCACTTATCCATCCCGACTCTAGTCTTGGTCCTACAAACCAATCAGCACAAATACCTATTTTTTTCTTTGGATCCCAAAAACTTTTAATTTTGAAAGGTTTTGAATTAGAAGAGTATTTCCAACCATGATTCAGACAGAAGTTAATTTTCGTTTTTTTAATATTTGAAAGTTGAAAGAACTTATCAATCATAATTTTTGAATTCTTTTTCTTATTATTTTTATTTTGATTGATCTTTTTATTTGCCCACTTAAAAGTACTTTGTAGTGTCCATAAATCATATTTTGATTTAAATCTTTTTTTTGAATTTTCATTTCCAGCCCAGCCAAGAATTGGATCTTCGAAAAGATAGCTGCTATTTGATTTCTTATTTTTTTTTATAGCAATCATAGTAGTTATATTCGCATCCATTTTTATTGATTTTTTTAAAAAAGAATTATTTATGAATTTTTTAGAAAGTTTTTTTAATTGTGGAAAAGGACAAGTCAAAATAATACTTTTAAAAGATCTCAATTTTCCATCAGTAAATGATAAGTGCCAAAGATTGTTTTTATAATGGATTTTTTTTAATTCACTTTGATAGTTGCACTTAATTTTTTTTAATAAATACTTGCTAATATCATTGTTTCCATTTTTACCTATAATTTTTAGGTGTTTTTTATTCTCTTTTTTTTTGGAGTTAAGAAAAACGTGTTTACCACCCCAAACCTTTAAAATTCTTTTTTTAATTAAATCCTTTGTAAATTTTTTAAATTCTGGGGTTTTTGGCGAAAAGTATTGAGTACCATGATCAAAGCCTATATTGCCTTTCATTCTTTTAAAAGATGCACGACCTCCTGGACCTCTTGCTTTGTCAAATAGGATTACTGAATTTTTTTTATTAAGAAGATTTGCAATTGTAGCTCCGGAAATACCTGAGCCAATTACACAGAATTCACTCATTTACCAGCAACAACCATTCCCTCAATCATCATAGTTGGTGAATTGGTTGCATATTTAAACTCTAAATCATTTGCGAGTGTAATATTCTGAAACATGTCTTTAAAATTACCTGCAATGGTAATTTCATTTATAGGATACTTAAACTCCCCGTTTTCCACTAAAAACCCTGTTGCACCTACAGAATAATCACCAGTTACAATATTACTTCCGTGTCCTATAGTTTCTGTAATATAGAGACTTTTTGATTTTGAATTCAATAAATCTTTAAAACTAATATTTCCATTTTCAAAATAAAGATTACTTGTCCCTCCACATCTTCCATTTGATTTAAGGTTCAATTTTTTTCCATTATAAGTATCAATCAAATAATGTTTCAAAATTCCTTGATCTACTAGTTTAAGTGTTTCTGTCTTTACTCCTTCAATATCAAAATTTCTTGATCCTAAACCTTTGAGTTTATCTGGTTTATCTAAGACATTAATCGTATCAGAAAATATTTTTTGATTAACTTTGTCCTTTAAAAAAGAAGTTCCTCTTGATATCGATGATGAAGAAATAGCACTTGCAAACGTACTTAATATTACCTTAGCTATTCTTTTATCGAAAATTATAGGAATTTTTTCACTACCAATTTTTTTTGGACTTAATTTTCTGATAGTTTGATCAGCAGCTTGTTTGCCTAATTCTCCTGCATCATCCAAGTCTTTTAAAAAACATTTGCTAGAATATTCATAATCTCTTTCCATACTTTTTTCATCTTTTGCAACCGTGACACTTGAAGCAGTAAATGAGGATGTCTTGTATCCATTACAAAAACCTTCACTATTAGCTAAAATAAAATTCGTTTTTCTTTGAGTAAAACTTGACTCTGTATTAACAATTTTTTTATCATTAGAAGCGGCTACCTCTAATCTTTTTAAATAATCTATTTTTTGATCATTCTCTATGTGAGTATCATCATAGAGACTCAAATCTTTAATTTCTTTAGCTAACAAATCTTTATCTGGTAATGAATTAAATTCATCTTCAGGGGTATTTTTTGTTGTCTCAACACATTTCTCAATCAAAATTTTTAGGTTTTCGTCAAGTAAATTAGATGAAGATATTGATGATTTTTTTTTTCCAACATAAGTAGTAATGCTTATTCCAAGATCATCCGATCTATTAGACTCGTCTAGTTTTTTATTTCTAAAATTAACAGTTTCAGAAACAGAGTTATCTACAATCACACTTGACTCTGTTGCGCCTAATTTCTTTGCTAAACCTAAGCAATACGATGCTTTTTTCTCTAAAAATTCTTGATCTTTGACCATTTAAAGTTTTGTGCCACCAACAGTCATCTTATTAATTAGTATAGATGGTTGAGCAACGCCTACGGGAACACCTTGGCCAGCTTTTCCACATGTTCCAATACCAGGATCCATCATCATGTCATTCCCAACCATAGAAACTTCTTTTAAAATTGAAGGTCCATCCCCAATAAGTGTTGCACCTTTAATTGGAGATCCAATTTTGCCATTAACAATCTCATAAGCTTCAGTACAATTGAATACAAATTTTCCAGAGGTAATATCAACCTGTCCGCCACCAAAACTCACAGCAAAAATACCTTTATCGACAGCTTTAATCATCTCATCCTGAGTCTGATTACCACTCAGCATCATCGTATTTCTCATTCTTGGAAGAACGATATGTCTATAGTTTTCTCTTCTTCCACTACCAGTAGATTTGGTTTTCATTAAACGAGCGTTTAGACGGTCTTGCATAAAATTTTTTAAAATCCCATTCTCAATTAAAACGGTTTTTTCTGTCGGGGTTCCCTCATCATCAATCGTAAGACTACCTCTTCTGTTATCAATAGTACCATCATCAACAATTGTAACTCCCTCACTTGCAACTTTTTGACCCATTAAATTATGAAAAGCTGAGGTTTTTTTTCTGTTAAAATCTCCTTCTAAACCATGACCAACAGCCTCATGAATTAATATTGCTGGCCAACCAGGTCCTAGCACAACTTTCATTTCACCAGCTGGTGCAGGTTTACTCTCTAAATTTACCGAAGCTATTCTCAAAGCTTCATCACAAACATTTTTCCAGTTATCATCTTTTAAATAAGAGTCATAAGATTGTCTTCCTCCAACGCCATACACACCCGTCTCTTTTCTCCCATTTTTCTCAAGCATAACGGATACATTGAATCTTATTAAAGGACGAACATCAGTTAAAGTTTCTCCACCAGATCTAATTATTTCAACCGATTTTTGTTCTCCCAAAAAATTAGCTGTAACTTGTTTAATGTTGTCATCTTTTGAACGTAAATATTTATTTACTTCATTAAGTATTTTAATTTTTTCATTGAGAGATTTTTGTTCAATAGGGTTAATGTTTTCATAATATCTCTTATTAGATTTAGGAATTTCATGATTATAGGTACCTTTGACAGATTTAAGTGTCGATTTTAAATTTTCTGAGGATTGCTTTAATGAGTTTTTTGAAATTTCATTAGAGTGAGAATAAGCAACTACTTCATCAGAGATAGCTCTAAACCCAAATCCTAAATCTGAATTATAACTAGAATTTTTTATCTTATTATCATCTAGTAAAATTGACTCAGATTTAGAATTTTCTAAGTACAACTCACCATCATCACATTTTTGAAGAGTATCCGAAATAATATTTTCAGCTTCACTTCTTGATAGGTCAGATTTTTCAAAGAAATTACTCATAGAAGATATTAAATAGATTGTTTCAAAGATTTTTCAACTAGAGTATTTTACGCATGTACATATATGGGACAAATTAGTAATAAAACATCTAATTATGAAAGTTTATTTTAATAATTCTTGTAAAATTTGTAAGGCAGAAATTGATCTCTATAAAAAGGAAAAAATAGAAGAAATTGACTGGGTTGATATCACAGACAATGAATTAGCTGAACAAGAAACCTCTAAAGATAGTAAACAACTTTTGAGAAGACTGCATGTCAAAGATGGTGAAAAAGTTTTTGGAGGTGCAGAGGCTTTTTTATTATTATGGAAAAAAATGCCAAAATATAAATTTCTTTATAAATTTTTTAAATTACCAATCATCTTTAATATATTTACAATTGTATATGAAATAGTAGCTTTTTTTCTTTACTTAAAAAATAAAAAGCAACTTAAAAAATCTAACTTGTAAAAAATAATAAAAATTTACTTAATAAAGACATGGAAGATACAAACATCACTAAGACTATTGAGTACATTAGTAATATAATTTTATTCTTTTTTCTTCTTAATCTAACAAAGTCCTTATCATCCAAATCAGAGATATCTCTCTCACCGACTACTGGATAATCATAGGTAAACCGCCATGTACTATCACCAAGTCTTGGGTCTAAATTATTAAAATATGTGATCCACGCAATAATGTATCTGAAAATTAAATATAAAATTATTAAAAAGGCAGATCCTAAAATCATTATAGATAATACCTAATTTAAAATAAATGTTTAATTATTATTTTTGGCTCTTTTCCTTGCAATGAGTTGCGTTAAAGAGTCTACCATTGTATCTGAAGCTTTGAAGATATCTACATTTCTAAACTCATGAGAAAGATTTTTTTCAGGATTAGTTTTATCTTCAATAACAATTCCTTCATCTGGAGAATTATTCTTAATATAAATTAATAATAACCAGTCATCATCTTGAGACTCATCCCATTTAATAAAAACTTCACCTGTTTCAAATCTTCTGTCTATACAACGAAAAATAGACATGTCGCGGGTGATATGTCTTTTATTTAACTGAAATACTAGGCTACTTGCACTTCTGTAAAAACTTTCTAATGCAAATTCAATTTTTTGTCTCGCTAAAGTATATTCTTTTTCTTTTTCTAATAAGGTTTCTCTATCTTCATCACCTTGAAGTTTAACCCCTAATGCTTCAACCCTTTCTTTAATTTTTTGATCTCGAAGTAATCGATATTTTTCCTTAAGTTTATCAATTCTTTCTTGTAAACCCGCATAGTCTTCTCTTTTTTCTTTTAAAGAAATTTTCTCAAGTTTTTCTAATTCCTTGACTTCTCTAATTCTGAATTTTTCAATTTGTTTATCTAGTCTTAATTGTTTTAAAAACTGTTTTTGTTTTTCAGCTTGCTCAATTCTTAAAAGTGCTTGCTCTTTTCTTAGGAATAATTTTATATCTTTTACTCTTTGTTTTTCTAATCTAGCTTCTTCTTTAAGTGTTTGTTCTTTTAGTTTAACTCTGAGAGCTTGTTCTTCCTCTTTTTGTTTAGCCAACTCAATTTTTTCTGCCCTCTCTCTTTCAATTTTTTCTATTTTAATTCTTCTTTTTTCATCACGTTTTAAAACTTTATAACTTGAAATTGTCTCTGAAATTTTATCAAAAAAACCTTGAATATGTTTTTCTAAACTAAAATTAAATTTAAAATTGAATTGAGGTTTCAGGGATAGCTGTAATTTAACTAATTTTAAAACTATACTTTCGTTTTGGGTTTTTTTAATTTGTTTTAAATAATTAGTTTTTTTTAATTTTTTAACTTTATTTTTCTTTTTTTTGATAACTCTTTTTTTTTTCAATCTTTTAACAACCCTTTTAGTTTTTTTACTTTTTCTTCGAAACTTATAGGGTTTGGCTTTTTTTGATACTTTTCTTTTTTTTTTTGATTTTTTTTGTTTTTTTTTCATTTCTGAGAAGAAATGATTCTATCAATAATTTATTGATAAATATAGTCTCTAGTCACAGGGGTTGATCTATAATTTTTAGTGAGTTGAAATTGATAAACAACTTGATCACCCCACTTAAAAGCCATTTCACAACCAGCGAGATAAAACTCCCACATTCTAAAAAATTTTTCATCAAACATTTGGATTATTTTATCTTTATTTTTTAAACAGTTTTCTTTCCAGTGTCTTAAAGTATGAGCATAATGAAGTCTTAAAACTTCAATGTCGGTTACAATTAAGCCAGCTTTTTCAATAGGATTCGTTACTTCACTTAAGCTTGGTGTATAACCACCAGGAAAAATATACTTTGTAATCCAAGGATGAGGATCTCTTGGTGGGTTTACAGACCCAATAGTGTGAATTAATGAAACACCATCGTCTTTCAACAATTTTTCAATTTGTTTAAAAAACTTTTTATAAAATTTCCTTCCAACGTGTTCAAACATTCCAACGCTCACTATTCTATCAAATTTCTCATCCAGCTCTCTATAATCCATCAGTTTAAATTTTACTTGGTTCTGTAAATTCATGTCTTTTGTTTTTTGATTGCAATAGTTTAATTGATTTTCTGATAAGGTTATTCCTGTAACTTCACACTTAGCACTTTTAGCAATATCAATTGCTAACGATCCCCAGCCACATCCTATATCTAAAACTTTCTGGTCAGATTTAATATTTAATTTTTTAATTATATGTTGAATCTTATTATTCTGTGCGATTTCAAGGCTATCATTTTTATTTTTAAAATAAGCACACGAATATTGTTTTTTCGGATCTAAAAACAAATCATAGAGATCGTCTTTGATATCATAGTGATGTGAAACATTCATTTTCGATTTTTTGATAAAGTTGAAATTTGTAAGATATCTATATGATCCTCTAAATTTATTTAAAAGATAACTAAAAATGTTTAACTCCTTTCTTCCAATATTCATCAATGCTAGATCTAAAAAATCTGTTAGAGATCCATTTTCGATTACTATATCTCCATTTGTGTATGCCTCCCCAAAGTAAAGATCTGGATGGAATAGTAATTTATAATGAAGTTTCTTATTTAAAATTTTTAATTTAATAGGATCGTCAGTTGGCTGACCAATAATATAATCCTTGGAGTTAGCATCCGTTAAAATAAACCCTCCTTTTTTAAATATTTTATTAAGAAATCTCGCTAAATACATCTCAAGCTGCCAATTGTGATTTTGTTTCAAAATTTAAATCTTTTAAACTCTGCAAAAGATTTTTCTCATCAACCTCGTTGAGTAAACTTAAAGGTGGTAAAAGATTTCCATAAATTTTGTTCTCTTTTGAAAATAAAGTATGAAGAGCTGAAATTAAATTATATTTTTCAAAAGCATTTCTGACATTAACTAATTTTTGGTTTAAAGAATGATCTTTTTTTTCTTGAAAATCATCGTAAAATTTTCGAGCTAATTGAGATGTAGCATTGCAAGTTGCAGTAATAATACCCGAACAACCATTTTCTAATCCTTTAAGTAATTTTGACTCTGAACCTGGCATAACTGAAAAATTTTCCAACTTTAACTTTTCAAATAAATTGTAAGAACTATCCTTTACACCTACAATTTGATCAGGAAATTTTTCAACTAATTTTTCTACACATTCAATACTAAATTTATATCCACACAATTTTTCAAAATTATAAAGTATAATTTTAGACTCTGGTACTGCATCAATAATTTTTGTGTAAAAGTTTATTACATCCTTATCTTGATATTTATAATAAGCTGGTGGCATGATTAAAAATTTTTTAAAGTTTAGAGAAACTGAAATTTTCATTAAATTAATTGTTTCATTTAAAGAATTTAAACCTGTCCCAATTAAGTGTTTTTCTTTGTATTTACTTTCTGAAAGATGATTTAGTAATTTAATCTTTTCAACAATAGGAATTAATTGTGCTTGTCCAGTGCTTCCAAATATTGCTGTACCATGACAACCCTGATCAATTAAGTTTTCAGCATGAGATATGGTTTTTTCAATATTTAAGCTTAAATCAGAGTTCAGAACTGACATTGAAGCTGCATATATCCCACTTATTTTTGTCATAATAAAAATTTATATAAAATATAAAAATTAGTAAAGTTTATAAATCAAATATGAAAATATTAGCTGTCCAAAATAGAATGGGTATTGGCGATACAGTAATCTTTTTACCCTTTATTAAGGCAATATCAAAAAAATATAATTCACCAGTAAGTCTACTGGTAAGAAAAAATTCTAAAGCAGAAGAGTTTTTACATCAAACTAATTACATTAATAAAATTCTTATCTTAGAAAGAGATAAAAAATTAAGTAATAAACATGGTGGTTTTTTTGGAACTTTAAATTTAATGAAAGAATTAAAAAAACAAAATTTTGATAAAATTTTCATTTTTAATTCTTCTCTTAGATTTAACTTAATAGCAAAATTGTCAGGAATAGCCGAAATTTATCAGTATCCATTATTTAGTAAAACTGACCAACACATTATTAATACGCCAAAAAAATTTTTAGAAGATAAATTAAATATTAAAGAAATTGATGATCCTGAAATACATATTGATGATGAAACTATTTCACAATCAGTTAAAAAATTTAACATTGATAGAAATAAAATTAATATACTCTTAGGAATTGGTGGTTCAGGACCAACAAAAAGGGTTCCTTCAAAAATATTTATCAGTTTTATGGATAAAATTTCGAAAATTAAAAAATGTAGATTTTATCTTGCAACTGGAAAAAATAGTGATGAGCAAATTATTCTTAATGAAATACTTCAGTCTAAATTTAAAGACACATGTTTACCTTTAGATGATTTATCAATTAAAGAAATTTTGCCGATCATAAAAAACTGTAATCTGTCCATTTGTAATGATTCAAGTTTTAGTCACTTATCTGCAGCATTGGGGACTAAAACTATTACTCTGATGGTTGATACGCCAATTATTTACGGAAATTATAACTCTAAAATGTTCCCGGTAATTCCAGATGGTGAGGAAACTGTTAGGCATCATACCTCTGGAAAAGATAGAATAAATCCGCAGAAAATATTTGATAAAGCTTTAGCGATTCTAAATTAAGAAATATCGTTCAAAACTATATCTTTTGCTTCATTTACTATTGAGGACAATCTAGCTGTCTCCGGTGAAATATCTGGATGGATTTTTTTTTGTATTTTAACATAAGCTTTATTTACATCTTCTTTTGTAATTTTTTTATTCACATCTAAATTTAATATTTTATATGCTTCAGTTACTGAAATTGAAGATGAGTTATTTAGGTTCGATTGATTAAAAGAAAATCTTCCTGATCTTCTCAATGTTTGAATTAATCTATAAAGCGATATTAATTGAAAAATAGATAGACCTTTTAATTTTAATAATGCAAGACTAGCTAATGTAAAAGGCAAAGTTAATAAAAAACGCCCACCGATGGCAAATAAAATTGCTAATACAATGAATCCAAGTATTAATAAAATTCTTAGACCTTTTGATATTTTTTTTGAGGAAATCTTAGTTATAAATTTCAATAGAAAGTATAAAATAGTCAAAATGACTAATGTATAAATTATGATATTCATATAGTTCTTCTTTTTTATGAAGGTACCACAACTTAGAAAAAAACTGGAAATAAAATCTTGTCACAACACAAGTTGGGAAGATAACTACAGCTGGATACATCAAAAAGATATTCTTGAAGTCTTAAAAGACAAAAATAAATTAAATCCAGAAGTAAAAAAATACTTAATTGAAGAAAACAATCATACTGACTATCATCTTAAAGATACTAAAGACTTACAGAAAAAACTTTTTGATGAAATAAAGGGGAGAATAAAATTAGATGATGAGTCTCTTCCTTTTAGAGACCATACTTATGATTATTGGACAAAAACCACAACAGAAGGAAATTATTCTATCAAACTCCGTAAAAAAATTAATACAGATAATGTTGAAGAAATTTGGAATGGAGATAAAGAAAAAGAAAAATTAGGCGTTGAATATTTTGGATTGGGAGATTTAGAAGTAAGCCATAACGATAAGTTACTTGCATATTCTCTGGATACCAAAGGATCAGAGTATTACAAAATCTTTATAAGAGATATTTCAACAAATAAGTTGGTCACAAAAGAAATAACGGACACATCTGGTAGTATTACTTTTAGTCTTGATGATAGATATATTTTTTACTCAAAATTAGATGAAAATCATCGTGCCCGAAAAATATATAGACATAAAATTGGAGACCATTTAAGTGAGGATTATTTGGTGTTTGAGGAAAAAAGTGAAGCTTTTACAGTTGGAATAAGCTTAACTTCTGATGAAAAATATTATCTAATAACAACTTCTGATCACAACACATCAGAGCAATACTACTTTGATGTTGATGAAATAACTCCAAAACCAAAATTAATTATTAAAAGACAAAAAGGGATTTTATACTCTATAAATTCTTGGGCTAACAATTTTTACAATCATACAAATAATGATGCTGAAGATTTTAAGATTGATATCTCTTCAAGCTTAGAGAATCAAAATTGGAAACCTTATGTCTCTTCTAAAAATGAAGTTTTAATTGGTGGTTGTGTATTTTTAAAAAATTGGATAATTCGATCAGAAACTTCTGATGCATTAGATAAGTTATTCATTAGAAATATATCAACAAATTTTGAGGAAGAATTAATTTTTTCAGATGAAAAAGTATATGTACCAAATATTTCTCTTAAACAAAAAGATCGAAACACAGATGAAATTTACCTTGGATATTCATCACCAAAAACTCCTTCGAGAGTTTATTCATATAATCTGTCAAATAAATCAAAAAAATTAGTTAAAGAACAAGAAATTCCATCAGGGCATAATTCAGAAGATTATATCGTAGAGAGAATTGAATATAAATCTCATGATGGAAGAATGGTTCCTTTAACAATCACAAGACATAAGAAAACCAAGATTGATGGAACTGCAAATCTCTTATTGTACGGTTATGGTTCATACGGAAATTCAATGAGCCCTAGTTTTTCATCTACACGTTTAAGTTTGATCAACAGAGATATCATCTGGGCTACAGCTCATATTAGAGGTGGAATGGAAAAAGGTATGAAATGGTGGAAAGAAGGAAAATTAACAAATAAAAAAAATACTTTTGAGGACTACATTTATGCAGCTAAATACTTAATTGAAAAAAAATACTCTTCTGCTGGTAACATCATTGGTATGGGTGGATCTGCAGGTGGATTATTAATGGGAGCAGTAGTAAATCAATCTCCAAAATTATTTTTAGGAATTATAATGGCGGTTCCATTTGTTGACTCTTTAACTACTAACCTTGATCACTCTCTACCATTAACAGTCGGTGAATTTGATGAGTTTGGTAATGCCAAAGACAATAAAGATCACTTTGATTATATATTTTCTTATGCTCCTTATAATAATATAAAAAAAATGGATTACCCTCATATGTTAATTACCACTAGTTTGAGTGATAATAGAGTATTATTTGATGAGCCTGCTAAATTTACTGCCAAGCTAAGAGATTTAAAAACAGATAATAATTTATTACTTTTAAAAACAGAAATGGATGCAGGTCATGGAGGAAAATCAGGTAGAGATGGTGCTATAGAAGAAATAGCTTTAGACTATGCTTTTGCATTAAAAATTTCAAAAAAAATTTAATTCCTCAATCTTGAAAAAACTTAAATCGTTACTAAATAAGTAAGGTAGGTCGCCTAATGGGGCTTATTGAATAAACTTGCTTAACAAAGGAGGATATATGACAAGTAAGGATCTATCTATATTTAACTCATTAAGACCATTCTCGATTGGGTTCGACGATATGTTTGACCAATTTGAGAATATGTTGGGGAATGGTGCAATGACAATGCAATCCAACTACCCACCATACAACATCAGAAAGACTGGTAAAGATAATTACGCTATTGAAGTTGCTTTAGCAGGATTCAACAAAAAAGATGTTGAGGTTGAGTTTGAAGATAATTTATTGACTGTAAGAACAAAACAAGTTGATAAATCTGAAGATAAAAATGCTGATGGAGAGATCATTCATAAAGGAATATCTCAAAGACAATTTGCTAGATCATTTACAATTGCTGATGACGTTAAAGTGAATGGTGCTGAGCTTAAAGACGGACTTTTAACAATATCTTGCGAGAGAATTGTTCCAGAGCATAAGAAGAAAAAACTAATCGAAATTAAATAAGTTAAAGCCTTACTTGCGGAGTAACTAACTCCGCAAGTAAACTAAAAACATCCTTTTGATGAAAATCCAATCACCACTGAGTTAGTGTCTACCTCAAATTTTCTTTCACAAGAAATACCATATTTTTTTGTTTTATAAACAAGAACTTGATTTCCTTTTTCATTCTTAAAATCTTCATCAGGATTTCCTAGATCAATTTTAAGTTCACTGGATAATTGACCTATATATTTACTCAATCTTTTATTTTCTTGCTCAACAATTTTGTCAGTTTTTTCTTGTACGGTCTGACATGCGGTAACCATTAAGAAGAAACTAAGTAACAACACGATTAATTTAAAATTTCTCATTTTTATATTCTAGCTTCTAAATATGACCAAAATATAAACTTCTTAGTTGAATTATGTTGATAAAATTAGATTTGGCTAAGTATTTATCAAAAGAATCGTCTATTTAATCAGAATAGGAGGAATAATGTTAGACAAATATTTTGATTACAAAAAACACAAAACAGATTTTAAAACAGAAGTAATAGCCGGAACTACTACCTTTTTAACAATGGCATATATCACAGTAGTAAACCCTGCTATATTGTCAACAGAAGGTACCGGTATGGAGTTCGGTGCCGTATTTACTGCAACCATTATTGCGGCTGTAGTAGGTACACTAATTATGGGACTTTGGGCCAAATGGCCTGTAGCACTAGCACCAGGAATGGGACTAAATGCCTTTTTTGCATTTGGTGTTGTTTTTGGAATGGGCTACACTTATCAACAGGCACTAGCTGCTGTATTCATTGCAGGTTTAGTGTTCATTGTTTTAAGTGTAACACCTGCTAGGAAATACATCATCAATAGTATTCCCAAGTCAATGAAACTAGGTGTAGGAGCGGGTATCGGTTTGTTCCTTGCTATCATTGGTTTGAAGAATGCTGGAGTTGTTGTAGATAACCCGGCGACATTAGTTGGACTTGGAGATATTTCAAGCTGGCCAGTATTACTAGCAGGACTTGGTTTTGCTATTATGGCCATTGCAGATAAACGTGGTATCCCAGGTGCAATTATTATAGGTATATTAGCAACAAGTATCATTGCATGGATTTTTGGTATTTCAGAAATCGGCGGTGTTGTTGGTAGCATTCCTAACCCAAGTCACGCATTTAGCATGGACTTTAGTTTAATAGCGACAGCTGGTTTTATTGGAACTGCATTTGCATTTTTATTTGTAGACTTCTTTGATACGGCAGGAACACTTACAAGTGTTGCTAACTTAACAGGTAAGGTTGATAAGAAAGGCGAAGTCGAAGGAATCGATAGAGCTTTATTGGCTGACTCTGTTGCTACATCAGTTGGAGCATTAGCAGGTACTTCTAATACTACATCATACATTGAGTCTGGTGCAGGTATCAAAGAAGGTGGTAAGACAGGACTAACGGCAGTAACAGTTGCCGCATTGTTTGCATTATGTTTATTCTTTGCACCATTGGCGCAGAGCATTCCAGCATTTGCAACGGCTCCTGCTTTAGTATTCATTGCTACATATTTCTTACGTAATCTAAAAGATATCGAATGGGAAGATGTAAGTGAATACGCACCAGCAGTACTGGCGGCAATCATTATGCCGTTAACTTTTAGTATTGCATATGGTATAGCACTTGGCTTTATTGCATACGTTATCATTAAAGCAGTAAGTGGCAAACACGCAGATTTAAATGGCGGTTCATTAGCAATCGCGGCTGTTAGTGTTTTATACTTTGCAGTTGCTTAAATATTAATTGAACAGGGCTAGTTTATGCTAGCCCTATTTATTTTTTTTTAAAATTTCTTCTATGGATAATTCCTCGTAGTGCTCAGTAGGTTGAACAATCCAAGGATCTGAGTCTAATCTAATAGGACAAAAATCAGGCTCAAACTTAGATGATTTTTTTTTCCATAAGCAAGCAGTTTTAACCTCTTTTATATAATCTTTGGTTGGTCCATAATTTTTAAGCCATTCAATACTTTTATTTAAGGTTAGGCCGGTATCTGAGAGATCATCTATTAAAAGCACTTTATTAAAATCCTCATCATTTGCTAATGAGCTAATTTCCCTTGCAAACATTAACTGGCCTTGTTGATCCTCCATACCTTTGCCTGAATAACTTTGAATAACTATATATGCGATTGGTAATTTCAAAATTCTTGACAAAATATCGATTATCGGAGCTGCCCCTCTCATAATTCCAACTAATACTGTCGGTTTGTATTTTTGATGAATTTGTATTGCTAACTTTTCAACAATTTTAGTATATTCATTAAAGCTGATAATTAATTTCTCCGCCATGAAATTTATTATCATAATAAAAATTATTTAAAAAGGAGAAATCATGAAAGCTTATTGGATAAGTCTTTACACTAAAGTCGATAATCAAGAAAATCTAAAAAAGTATGCAGAAATTGTAACACCGATTATAAAAAATTACGGAGGCTTACCCTTAGTAAGAGGTGGTAAACATACAACTTTTGATGGTGATGATTTTTTACGAACTGTAGTCTGGGAGTTTCCAAGTTATGAACAAGCTTTAAAGTGTCACGAGTCAAAAGAATATCAAGCTGGTTGGGATTTAGCTAAAAATACTACCACTAGACATATGCAAATCGTTGAAGGATTTAATACTGAATAGGCTCAGGATCTATACTTCTCCACAAATACCATGTAGCCACTGAGCAATAAGGTGAAAATCTTTTTTTAAGTAAAGATACGAATTTTTCTGGTGGAAAATATCTTTTATTATAATTTTTAGAAATCGCTCTCAAAAGTCCTATATCTTGTATGGGCCAAATGTCAGATCTATTATAAGTAAAAAGTAAAATCATTTCAGCCGACCATCTACCTATTTGTCTTAAATTCGATAAATAAACTATAGCCTCTTCATCACTCATATTCCTTATTAATTTGGGATTAAAGGATTTATTAAGAATTTGTTTTGCTAAACTTTTTATTCCTAGGACTTTTTGCCTACTTAATCCACAATTTCTGAGCTGTGTTGAGGTCAATTTAGAAACAGTTTTAGGATTAATTTTGTTTTTACATTTTTTTTTAAATTTTAAAAAAACTGAATTTGCTGCAGCAACACTTATTTGCTGACCAATAATACTTTTACATAATGAAAAAAATATATCCTTTCTCGTAGTAAGAATCGTTTCATCGGGACTTCGATAATTTTTAATTAATTTAGACATTATTTTATCCTTTTTGGATAAATATCTTTTAGCTTTATTCCAATATTTTGGAACTTTAGTCATTTATTGTTTTAGAAGTGATTATTTTTTTGTTGTAAATTTCTCTTCTAAAAATAATTAATGTTGAAATAATTACCAAAAAGGCTCCAAGAAGAGTTTTGATTGTTGGAACCTCGCCCCAAATGAAATATCCAAAAATTATTGCAAATAAAAGAGCTAAATATTTTAAAGGAGTTACCAAGGAAACCTCGGAATACTTGTATGACTGACTCAACCATAAATTTGCAACACCTCCAAAAATGCCAACAAAAGATAATAAAATAAAATCCTGTAAATTGGGCATAATCCATCCTTGTGGAATAGTTAAAAAACTTAACAAAGTTATTGATAAGGAAAAATAGAATGAAATTAACCAAACTGGTTCTGTGGTTGATAACTGTCTTATTGATATTGCTACATAAGATAAACCAAGACAAAATATTATAGGAAAAATATAATAAATGTTAAGTTCACTTATCCCTGGTTCAGTGATTACTAATATTCCTATAAAACCAATTACCACAGCTAACCATCTATAAATTCCAACTTTTTCACTTAATAAAAAAATTGAAAATATAGTTGTAAAAATTGGAGCAGCGAAAGAAATACTTACCACAGTTGCGAGTGGTAATTTTCTTAAAGCAATAAAAATTGCTACTAAAGCAATTAAACCTGACAAGCACCTCAGGGCATGCAAGCCTGGTCTTTTAGTTTGATAAAAATTGTGAAGTCTATCTCTTGGTATAATGAAAAAATAAAATAATATTCCAAAAAACCCTCTAAAAAATAAAACCTGTCCAATCGGATAATCGACTGACCACTTGACAATTATATCCATTAGTGAGAATGCACAAACAGACATAAACATGTACAAAAATCCCAATTGATTTTTACTTAGCATACGAATAATTTGTAAATTAATTTAAATCATAATCAATGGAAATAGCAGTTTTAGCACTTGGATGTTTTTGGGGGCCTGAAATCAAATTCAGCAAAATTAATGGTGTTATCAAAACTGAAGTTGGTTATTGCGGTGGCAATAGTTCACAAACCACCTACAAAGAAGTTTGTACGGGAAATACAAATCATGCTGAAGTTGTTAAAATTGATTTTGATGAGAAGGTAATTACTTATGAAGAAATTTTAAAAATTTTTTTTGAAATTCATGACCCAACTACACTAAATTCTCAAGGGCCAGATTTTGGTACACAATATAGAAGTGAAATCTTTTATTTGAATGACAATCAAAAAAAAATTGCAAAAGATGTTCTAGAACAAGTCAATAAAAAATTTTCAGGAAAAGTTGTAACAAAAATTTCCCTTCTAAAAAACTATTGTATTGCTGAGGAATATCATCAAAAATATTTAGAAAAGAGATAATGTCATTAGTAGAAACTGATTGGCTCGAAAATAATAAAGACAAAGTAAAAATAATTGATTGCTCGTGGCACATGCCTCAAACAAAAAGAAACGGTTTTGAGGAGTATAAAAATCAACATATCCCAGAGTCTATTTTTTTTAACTTAGATGATAATTCTGACAAAAATACAAATCTTCCGCATATGTTAGTGGATAAAAATGAATGGGAAAAAATAGTTTCAGAGATGGGAGTCAAAAATGAGGATATGATTATTATTTATGATAATTCTGATGTTGTAAGCTCATGTCGCTGTTGGTTTAATTTTATCTATTATGGTCATGATCCTAAACTAGTTCATGTTTTAAATGGAGGTTTAAAAAAATGGCTGGAAGAAAAAAGAAAAGTAACAAATAATTTACCTAAAGTTACAAAGTCAGACTACAAAAGTTTTGAAAAACAGGAATTAGTTAAAAACAAAGATTCAATTAATCAAAATATAGAAACCCAAAATTTTAGGGTTGTTGATGCGAGAAGCAAAGAAAGATTTCAAGGAAAGGTTCCAGAGCCTAGAGAGGGATTAAAAAGTGGGAATATTAAAAATTCTGTATGCATACCATTTGGCTCTTGTCTTAATGATGATAAAACTTTTAAAAATAAACAAGAACTTGAAAAAATTTTTCAATCTTCCTTAAAAAACGTAAATGATAAAAATATTGTCTTTTCATGTGGATCTGGAGTAACCGCATGTGTTTTGGCACTAGCTTATTCTTTAATAAATGATAAATATCGACCCTGTATTTATGATGGCTCTTGGGCTGAATACGGGTTAATTTAAAAAAAAATGAAAAGATCAACTAAAACTATATCAATTATATTAATATTTTTTCTAATCATTGCGGCTGTAATTATTGGTAGAACAATGATTGGAAATCATTTTAAAAAAAAATTTAGTAAAAGACCCCCTCCAGGAATAATTGTTACCGAAGTGGTAAAAAAGGAATTTGCTGAAACAATAGAGACCTTTGGTACTGCAATCTCAAAAAAATCTGAAACTTTTAAAATAAAAAAAGATGATCTTTTTGAAGATTTAAAATTGAAAGACTTTGTTAAAAAAGGAGATGTATTAATTAAGTTGAAAAGTGGAAATATTATAGCTCCATTCAGCGGAGTACTTGGTTATACTGGTCTTACGGAAGATATTCTTGTATCTAATAATATATTCATCATAACACTAGATGATAATTCAACTATTTACTCAGACATTAAAATTCCAGAAAATTATTCGGCATCTATTAAAAAAGGTCTCCCAGTTGACGTAAAATTATCTAGTTTTAAAGATAAAACTTTTTCAGGTGAAGTTGATTTTGTATCAAGCAGGATTAACGCTGATACAAGAAGTATATTGTCAAGAATTAAAGTGCAAAATAATGATCTCGAACTAATCTCGGGATCTCTTTTAGAAGTAAGCGTTAAATTTAATCTTAGAAACTCATTAAGTGTGCCTGATACAAGTGTGATGATTGAGGGTGATAAATCTTATGTTTACAAAATAAATGGCGAAAATGTTGCAAATAAAACTGAGGTTAAAACAGGTCTAAGAAGTAATAAAAACATCGAGGTAATTTCTGGATTAAGTGAAGGGGAAATAATCGTCGCGGAAGGATTAAAAAAAGTAAGACCTAGAGGAAAAATAAAACCTATTACAAAATAAATGTTTATTACTGAACTAAGCATAAAAAGACCAGCTGTTTCTTGGGTAATGTCTTTAATCTTGATTATTTTTGGTTTATTTGTCTTTTGGAAATTACCAGTTAGAGAATTACCCAATGGAATTCAGCCGCCTGTAGTCCAAGTCCAAGTAGATTACAAATCTGCATCAGCATCAATTGTGGATCAAGAAGTTACTCAAGTCGTTGAAGATGTTATTGGAGGTGCTGAAGGTATAAAAAATATAGACTCAAAATCTGAGAATGGAAGAAGCACAATTAATGTAGAGTTTGATACTAGCATTGATTTAGATAATGCTGCAAATGACATTAGAGAGAGAGTTGCAAGAGTTGTGGATAATTTACCATCTGAGTCTGATCCTCCTCAAATATTAAAAAGGGCAGCTGGTTTTACTACAACTATGTGGTTGTCCTTATCATCTGCAACTTGGAGCGATCTTGAACTAGGAGACTATGCAGAAAGATATTTAGTGGATCAGTTTTCTAGTATTAAAAATGTTGGAAGGATTCTTGTTGGTGGTCTAAGAGAATTAAGTATCAGAGTTTGGATAGATCCAATTAAACTTGCTGCAAATGATTTAACTATTAAGGAAGTCGAACTTGCAATGCGGGGAGAAAATATAAGTCTTCCAGCTGGTACTCTTGAGGCAGATAATATTGACCTAACTTTAAATTTAGATAAATCATACAACGATATAAATTCGATAAAACAATTACCAATCAAAAAAACAAATAATAAAGTAATTTTGTTATCTGATGTTGCTAATATTGAATTTGGACCTGTTTCAGAGAAAACACTTTTTAAAGCCCAAGCAAAAGATCAGGTTAATTTAAGGACAGTAGGTATTGGTATTTATGCGAGAAGTGGAGCTTCAACAGTCGAACTTTCAAATGAAATCAAAAAAAAGATAGTGGAAGTTAAAAAATCTTTACCAAACGAATTAGATTTAAGAGTTTCATTTAATAGAGCAAACTACATAGAAGCTGCTATTGAAGAAGTATATAAAACTCTTTTGATTGCTTTTGTATTAGTAGTTCTAATAATTTATTTATTTCTTGGGAATCTTAAAGCTGTAGTCGTTCCAGCAATTGCTCTCCCAGTAAGCTTGATAGCATCTTTTCTAGGTCTTTATATTTTTGGATTGTCGATAAATATATTTGTTCTTTTAAGTTTTATTTTAGCAATCGGTATAATTACTGACGACTCAGTGATTATGACTGATGCGATATATCGAAGAATTGAAAATGGAGAAACCCCGCTAGTTGCTGCTTATAAAGGATCTAAACAAATTTCATTTGCAATCATAGCAACAACATTAATTCTAGTAGCTGTATTTTTGCCATTGATATTCATAGAGGGAATTTCAGGAACATTATTTAGAGAAACAGCAATTGCATTATCATTTTCAATAGTTGTCTCATCATTTGTTGCTCTTACCCTTTCGCCAATGCTCGCAAGTAAATTTTTAAATAAAAAAACCTCAAAGAGGATTTTTATTCAAAAATTTGAAAAAATATTTTTAGGATTTTCAAAATTCTATAGAGAGACTTTAGATATAATTGCTCACAAAACAAAATCAGTGGGTTCTTTTATTATATTTATAATTATTTGCTCTGTATTATTGTTTAGTTTCTCTAAAAAAGAATTATTGCCGATGGAAGATCGTGGTGCCTATTTAATTATTGGTGCAACGGATGAAGGAAGCTCTTTTGAGTACACACAAGAACAAGCACAAAAAGTCGAAGCTAGATTAATTCCACTTTTACAAGCTGAAGATAGTCCATACTCAAGATTTATTATGAGAGTACCTGGTTTTGGTGGTTCAGCAAACTCATATAATAGTTTTATTATAATTGCACTTTTAGATGACTGGAAAAATAGAAAAAAAGGACAACAAGTCGTTTTAAGAGAAGCTATTGGAAAAATTGTTACATTACCTCAAGCTCTTGCATTTCCAATATCTCCACAGTCAATCAGGGTATCTAATTATAATAAGCCAGTACAAATGGTTATCTATGGAAGTACCTATGAGGAACTTGAAGAAATTCAAAAAAGAGTGATTAGAAAATTAAGATCAAATAAAGGTCTCTCAAGAATTGAGTCTGATTACAATCGAAACAAACCTGAAGTGAAATTAGTAATTAATAAAAATAAAGCTAAAGATTTAGGTGTTTCAACAAAAGCAATAGGAGAAACACTTGAAACTCTTTATGGTGGAAAAAAAATTACAACTTTCAATAAATTAGGTAAAGAATACCCAATTATAGTTCAGCAATATTTATCTGATAGAAGGAATAAAGAAGGAGTTTCTAAAATTTTTGTTCGTTCTGAAACAAATGGAAAACTAATCTCTTTATCAAATCTAGTTAGTTTTAAAGAGGAAGGTTCAGCGAAACAACTTGCGAGGTACAATAGACAACGAGCGGTCACAATTTCTGCAAATATTAACGAAGGATACACTTTGGCTGAGGCGATAAAATTCTTTGAAAATATCATGGAAGATTTGGCTCCAAAAAATCAAATTACCTGGAAAGGTAAATCAGAAGAAATTAAAGAAACTAGTAATGAATTATTTATAATTTTTGCTCTTGCATTGCTCACTGCTTACTTGGTGATGGCAGCAACATTTAATTCATTCATTCATCCATTCATTATAGTTTTAACAGTTCCTTTGGCAATTTTTGGTGGGTTAGTATTTATTTTATTTTTGAATAGTTCAGTTAATATTTTCTCTCAGATCGCTTTGATAATACTTATCGGAATATCGACTAAAAATAGTATTTTAATTGTTGATTATGCCAACCGAATAAGGACTACAGGAAAAAGTATTGAATTAGCTGTGAAAGAAGCTTGTGCAGTAAGATTTAGACCTATCATTATGACATCACTAAGTACAATGATCGCGATGATACCCTTGGTTATAGGGAATATTGGCCCAGGCGCAGGTGAAGGATCAAGATTAGCTGTGGGAGCAACCATCTTGGGTGGTATGATAATTTCAACTTTTTTCACATTATATGTTACCCCATCAATGTATTTAGCTTTAGCAAGAAACACTAAACGGATTGACATAATAGACCTAGAGTTAAAAAAAGAACTTTCTAAAAAATAATATATTTATTTTTATTTAAAGAATTGCTGCAACCTAATAATTGTTTTTTATAAATATTAGATTGTTTCTCTACTTTTTTAGCTAACCCAATAACTTTTTTATTTTTTTTATAATACTTAAAATTTCCCCAGCCCTCATGATAGGCCAAATATTGTTTAAAAGCATCTTGTTTAGAAATTTTTAAAATAGTTTCTGATTTGCTGGTATACCAACCAATAAAATCAACACTATCTTTAAATCTAACTCTTGTTGCTAACTTATTTCCTGTTTCTTTTTTATATTGTTCCCAAGTCCCTTTTACTGCCTGAGAATATCCAAATGAACTTGATGGGCGTTTATAAGGGATTACTTTAAATATTTTTTGTCTAGCTGGTTTAGCTAACCAGTCAAAATCTGATTCCATTTTTATTATAGCTAATTGAATATAAATAGGAGTGCCCCATTTTTGCTCTGTTTTTTTTACATACTTATACCAGAGATAACGCTCATTAAATATTGAACAACTATTTGCAGTATTTGATGGAATTGATGAACATCCTGTTAAGAAAAAAATAAAAAATATTATAAATTTATTTTTTAGTAGTCCCATATTTATTTATAAGATTCTTAACAAAAATTACAACTACCACCCCTAATAAATTTCCGAACAGATCTGACCACTGAAAACTCCTTTCAGGAATTACGATATGAAACACTTCTAATAGAACTGAAATTATTAAAAGATAATATAAAACTTGTTTTAATTTTTCTGAATTTAAAAAAGTCAAATATCCTAGAATAGAAACTAAACCAAAAGCGTAAAAATGGTTAGATGATATTATAAAATCTGATGTAATTTGTGGTTGCACTTTACAATTATCAAAAAAAATACATCCCAATAAACTTCCTGGGAATAAATATAAGACAATTAATAATAAATTAATTACAAAAAAAAATATTTTAAATTTTGAAAAAAAATTTATCATTTAATTTAATAGTTTTATTTATAAATTTAATTTAAAGATAATTATATGAGTTTTTTAATCTTAGTAAGGCATGGACAAAGTACTTGGAATTTAGAGAAAAAATTTACTGGTTGGGTGGATGTTGATTTGACCGAAAAAGGTATATTGGAGGCAAAAAAAGCAGGATCCTTATTGAAAAACAAAGACATTAAAATTGACTTTTATTACACTTCTCTTCAATTAAGAGCAAATAACACTCTTAAAATAATTCAACAAGAATTAGATGATAAAAAAAATTTTACTAGAGCTTGGCAATTGAATGAGAGACATTACGGGGCACTAACTGGTTTAAATAAAATTGAAATGAGTAAAAAAGTTGGTGAGGATAAAATTCATGAGTTTAGAAGATCATGGGATCTAAAACCAGATCCACTAAAAAAGGAAAGTCCGTATCATCCACTTAACATTGATGCTTATAAACAAATACCGAAAGAATTATTACCTAACACTGAGTCTTTAAAAGATACTTATGAAAGAGTTATAAATTTTTTTGAAGAACACGTGAAAGAAAATTTAAAAAATAATAATGTTTTAATATCTGCACACGGAAACTCTATCAGAGCTTTATGTAAAAATTTATTTAATTTAGATAATACACAAATTTCTAATTTAGAAATCCCGACTGGAAACCCAATGTTGATAGAATTTAAAGAAAATTTTACAATTGTGAAATGTGAATATCTTGATAAGGAAAGAGCTAAAGATCTTTTAGTTTTTTAAAGACATTTAAATTTGTTAAATGATAAAATTTTTTTTTACTTTGAAAACCATTTAATTTATTTTTTTTTTGTAAATTATCCCATATTTTTGAAATAGAAAAATTTGAGACTTTATATTCTTTAAATAAACTTTTGTTCAGAATTTGACAACCAATATATATCAAATCATTTTTTTCATTTTTTTTTAACAAATTATTTTCCAATGTAAAATCACCTAAAAAATTTTTATCAAAACTCAATTCTTTATTTGATAGCAGGAGAACATTATCTAATTTATTTAAAAAATAAAAATTTTGCATTTGAGTGATTTCATGAAAATAATCTTTGTGCCATAAAGTATCAGGGTTAAAAATTATGAAATCATTATCATCTGAATAATTGATCAAATTTAATATTCCTCCACCTGTATTAAGTATTTCATTTTCTTCTTTGATTATTTGAATGTTTATTGGAAACTTTTTATTTTCAATAAATTTTGAAATTTGATCTCCTAAATGAAATGTGTTGATAAAAATTTTTTGAACACCCAGTTTCATAATAAGATTTATGCAAACCTCTAACATTGTTTTATTATTTAATCTTAAAAGAGGCTTAGGTGTCTTTAAAGTAAGGGGATTTAACCTTGTTCCGAGGCCTGCACATAATATCAAAGCTGTTTTAATTCTCATTTAATCTTTTTAAAATTTTGATTTAATAAATTTTTCAAATCAATGAATGTTTGGTTTTGATCAATACGCATATTAATCAGTTGCCAAGTGTAGGGAATTAATCTTAGGTAATTTTTTTTTCTATCCCTGAGTGATAGACGAGTAAATATTCCAATAATTTTTAGATTTCTTAAAACTGATAATATTTCAAAATCATTCTTGAATTTTTTTATATCCAATTTTTTTTGTCTTTTTATATAAAGCTTAAAGATTTTATCTTTAAATGAATTAGAAGTTTTTAGTCTTACATCATCTATCAAAGAAGCTAAATCATAAGCTTTGTTACCAATTAATGCGTCCTGACTATCAATAAGACCTATTTGGTTTTTAACTAACATTAAATTTGAAACATGAAAATCTCTGTGGACAAAAATATTATCTTTTAATTTTAATTTCAAAGTTAATTCTTTAATAATCTTTTTAAAATTTTTACAAAATTTTTTTTTCTTTAATTTTGATAAATTATTCTTTGCATACCAATCACAAAATAAATTTGCCTCATTTATCAAAATCTTTTTATCATATTTTGGAATTGTATAATTTTGATTTCTAAAATTTTTTTCTTTTCTATTTTTTATAGACTGCATTTGTATTAACAATTTAATTATTTGATTAAAATAGCTTAGTTTATTTTTACTCTTTTTTTTTAATATACTGAAAACAGTTTCATTTCCAAAATCTTCTATTTCAATAAAATTTTTATCATATCTTTGAGTATATAACTTTGGTGCTAAAATATTATTCTTGCTTAAAATTTTATTTACCGCATCGTATACAAGTAAATTTTTAAATTTTTCTTTTTTGGCGTAAACAACAATAGAAGATTTACCATTTACTTTCTTTCTAAAAAAACTTCTAAAAGATGCATCCCCCTTTATTTTTATTAATTTTGGCATTCAGGAATAGAAGCTATAAACCTTTAATTTGCACAGATCTAGTTTTATGGTCATTTCCATACTCGAAAAATAATTCTATCAAATTTTTTGGTTTTTCTTTAATTATTTGTGGCCATTCTACTAAAGTAATTATGTTTTTATTATCCTCAAATAAATCTAAATTTTTAATTTCTTCGGCAGATTTTAATCTAAATAGATCATAATGATTTATCTTGAAATTATTTATTTGATACTCATTTAACAAATTAAAAGTGGGGCTTGTAACTTCTGTTATCTCTAATTTATTAAGTTTTTGAAATTGATTAATAAGATATCTAATAAAAGTAGTTTTTCCTACTCCAATTTCACCATATAAAAAAATAAAGCTTCCAGGCTCGATTTTTTTTAAAAATGTACCAGCAAGTTCCTCTGTTTCTTTTTCTGAAGATAAATCTATTCTATCACTTTTAATAGCGGTAGGCATTAGGTTTAAAAGGACCTTCGACTCCAACACTTATATAGTCCGCCTGTTCTTTTGATAATTTGGTTAATTTTGCTCCAACTTTCTTAAGGTGAAGTGTAGCAACCTTCTCATCTAGATGTTTTGGTAAAACATAAACTTTGTTCTCGTAGTTTTTATGATTATTCCAAAGCTCTATCTGTGCAATCACTTGGTTAGTAAACGACGCGCTCATTACAAAACTTGGGTGACCTGTAGCACAACCTAAATTAACTAATCTACCTTCTGCTAGTAAAATAATCCTTTTTTTACTTGGTAATTCTATCTCGTGAACTTGAGGTTTTACTTCAGTCCATTTATAATTTTTTAAAGCTTCAACTTGAATTTCGTTATCAAAGTGTCCTATGTTACACAAAATTGCTCTATCTTTCATTTCTCTCATATGATCAGCTGTAACAATATCTTTGTTACCAGTTGCTGTAACGACGATGTCAGCTTTGCTAATTGCCTCTTCCATCAAAACCACTTCATAACCTTCCATTGCTGCTTGTAATGCACAAATCGGGTCAGCTTCTGTAACTAATACTCTAGCACCGCTTTGTCTTAAAGATGCAGCACTTCCTTTACCAACATCTCCAAATCCAGCTACTATAGCAATTTTTCCAGACATCATAACATCTGTAGCTCTTCTTATGCCATCAACTAAACTTTCTCTACATCCATAGAGATTGTCAAATTTAGATTTAGTGACAGAGTCATTTACATTTATTGCAGGCACTAACAAAGTTTTATCTTTTTCCATTTTATTAAGAGCTTTAATGCCTGTTGTTGTCTCCTCTGAAACACCTTTCACATTTTTAAGTAATTCTTTGTACTCTTGGTGCATCATTGCAGTGAGATCACCTCCATCATCTAAAAGCATGTTTGGCGCCCAATCTTTTTTACCCTCAATCGTTTGTTTAATACACCAAATATATTCCTCTTCAGTTTCTCCCTTCCAAGCATATACTGGAATTCCAGCTTTGGCGATTGCAGCCGCTGCATGATCTTGAGTTGAAAAAATATTACAAGATGACCATCTTACCTCAGCACCTAAAGCTACAAGGGTTTCAATTAAAACAGCTGTTTGAATAGTCATGTGCAGACATCCAATAATTTTCGCTCCTTTTAGCGGTGACTTTCCAGAGTATTCTTCTCTTAAAGCCATTAAGCCAGGCATTTCACTCTCTGCTATTGAAATTTCTTTTCTTCCAAATTCAGCTTGGGTCAAATCTTTAACTTTGAAATCTTCCATGGTGCGTCTTCTAACAATAAAGAATTAATTAATCAATAGAACTCTTTAAGCATTTGGAAATATAATTTCCATACTTGCTCCTTTTTTGTCTAATCTGTTAGATGCTCTTATTGTAGCATTATGTAAATCGACTAAATTTTTAACAATATTTAAACCAAGTCCTGAATGTTGTCCAAATTTATCAGGTCTATTACTATAAAATCTTTTAAATATTTTATTGGTATCTTTTTCTTTAAATCCTTGTCCTTCGTCCAAAATATTTATTGAAACTTTGTCATTTTCCAATTTTGAAACTTTAACAATTACATCTTTATTATCACCACTGAAAGATATTGCGTTATCCAAAAGGTTAGCAACTATTTGTTCAATCCTATTTTCTATTCCATTTATCAAATATTTGTTTTTTCCATCATTCGAATAAGAAATATTAATTCCTCTTTTTAATTTATAAATATTATTAAAATCATCTACTACTGATTTAATAATTGGCTCGATATCAAGTTTTTTAATTTTTTCTTTACTTAACGCAACTTCATCTTTTAACATTTGTGAATAATCTGTAATCAATCTTTCAATTCTTTGAACATCGTGACTCAAAATATCAATTAATTTAATCCTTTGCTCAACATCAGTCGTATCATGTAAAATTTCAGACGCACTCTTGAGAGAAGCTAGTGGATTTCTTATTTCATGAACCAAATCTGTTGAAAAATTTTCAGCATGTGAAATCCTTTTAGTTAATTCATTTGTCATATCATCTAGCGATTTTGAAAGTAATCCTAGTTCATCATTTCTTTTTTTTAAAATATCAAGATTAGTAACTTTTGGATCTTTATTTCTGATTGTTTCAGTATACGTTACTAAATTTTTAATTGGTTTTAAGAAATATCTATTTAAAACAAAAGAGAAAATTAATATCACTAAGCCAATAGCTAAAGCTGTTCTAATTACAAATGTCTTTCTTTCATCTATAGCTGCTTTAACATCATTTGCATTTTCTGTAATAGCTAAATAACCAATGTTTTCGCCCTTTTGCATTACATTTTTAATTGTAGTTAGCTTAAATTTATTGAACTCTTCTTGAGTAAAAGTAAAAGGCGTTCCAAAATTTTTAGAGGATGCATAATTTAAAAGTACATCATTAAGAGAAACGATGTTGTTATTTCCAAAATCAATATTTTTTTTCTCAGTGATTTCTTTAGTTTTTTTTTCAGTTAACACCTCAAATTCTACAATATCTAATCTTTGTGAAAATGATCTCGGATCAAGATCTAAGGTGTCTGTATCACCAATTAAGTTTAGTTGATTATCAAAAAATATCACTCTATCTAAATTCTGAAAAAGAAATCTTGTGGAAAAAAGAAATTTCCTAATATCATCTTCTACAAATTTGACATTTAGTCTTGTCAAATTATCAATTGTATTATTGATCACTTCAATGTGATTAGATGATTTTTTTTTAATCAAATTTGTTTGGACATTTTTTAAGTAAATAAAAAGAAAAATTCCAATAATTGTAAAAAAAATAAAATTAATAAATAAAAATTTTTTTAATATAGATAAGTTTTTTAGAAGGTTGCTTAACATCAGCTAACATTCCACCTATATCCACTTCCATATCTAGTTTCTATAGCTGAAAATTCAGGATCAACCTTTTTAAATTTTTTTCTTATTCTTTTAACATGACTGTCAATTGTTCTGTCCTCTATATCGGTATCTTCTCTATAAGCTATATCCATCAACTGAGCTCTTTCTTTAATTATACCTGGTCTTTTTGCTAATTCCTTAACTAATAAAAATTCAGTGGTAGTAAGTTTATCTGGCAATTGTTTACCATTCCATTCACACTCTAATTGTGAAGGATCTAATTTTAACTTACCATGAGATATAATACTTTTGTTTTCCTCTATAATTTCTTTTGAATCTTTCTTTCTAAGTTGCACTCTTATTCTTTCAATCAACACTTTAATTGAAAAGCCTCCAGATTTTTTTATGAAATCATCTGCTCCTAACTTCAACCCAAGCAATTCATCAATTTCATCATCTTTAGAGGTCAAAAAAATAACCGGTAATGAAGTTTTTTTCCTTAACTTTTTAAGTAGTTCTTCTCCATCCATTTTTGGCATTTTAATATCAACGATTGCTAGATCCGGCGGGGTTCTAGTTAAGCCAATTAAAGCGCTTTCACCATCAATATATGTTTGGACTTTGAATCCCTCTTTCTCTAAAGCTATACTCAGACTTGTTAAAATATTTCTATCATCGTCGACAAGGGCAATTGTTTGTTTCTGCATACTCAATTATAAAAATACTAAATTGTTCTAATTTGGGCAATTAAATTAATGAAGTGTACCCCAATTTTCTCCGGTATTTAGATCAACTGTTAAAGGTATGGAAAAAGAATGCTGTTCACTCTTAACAACACTAGACATTTCATCAATTATAATTTTACTGATTCTTTTTGCTTCTTCTTTGGGAGTTTCAAAAATTAACTCATCATGAATTTGCAATAACATTTTTGTTTTTTGATTTTTTTGATCACTTAATTTTTTATCAAGTCTTATCATGGCTAATCTCATTATTTCTGCCGCGGAACCTTGAATTGGAGCATTAATTGCTGCGCGCTCTTGGAAATTTCTAATATTATAGTTTTTATCGTTGATATTAATAAAATGTGATCGTCTTCCAAAAATATTATTCACAAATCCACTTTTTCTACAAAACTTTATTGTTCGGTCCATATAAATTTTAATTTCAGGAAATTTCAAAAAATAAGCATTAAGGAATTCCTCAGCTTCATGATTTGTGACATTAATTTGTTTTGCTAATCCATATTGTGAAATTCCATATATAATTCCAAAATTTATAGCTTTAGCCTTTCTTCTCTGATCTTGATTTATTTTTTTTATATCAACATTAAAAATTTGACTAGCTGTAAGTGAATGAATATCTTCGTTGTTTTTGAAAGCTTTTTTTAATCCTTTTACGTCAGCTAAATCGGCTAAAATTCTCATCTCAATTTGGTTATAATCTGCAGAAATTAAAACATGATCTTTTTTAGCTATAAATGCTTTACGAATATCTTTACCATCCTCAGACTTAATCGGAATATTTTGTAAGTTTGGATCGCTTGACGCTAGTCTGCCAGTTGTAGTGGCTGCTAATAAAAAAGAGGTATGTACTCTTTGTGTGTTAGGATTAATATGTTCCGGCAAGGAATCTGAGTAGGTATTTTTCAATTTAGATACCTGTCTCCAATCCAATACTAATTGGGGAAACTTATGACCTTTAAATGCTAAATCTTCTAAAACCGAAGCGCTTGTTGCAAAACTCCCTTTTTTTGTTTTTTTTAAATCTGCAATTTTAAGATCATTATATAATATTTCTCCCAGTTGTTTTGGTGATGCAATATTAAATTCCTTTTTAGATATTTTGAAAACTTCATTTTGAATTTTGATAATCTTTTTTTCAAATTTAGTGGATAATGATTTTAAAAATTTATTATCTATTTTAACTCCCTCAATTTCCATAAAAGCAAGAATTTTTAATAAAGGTTTTTCAAATATCTCATAAATATTTATCATTTTTTCATCCTTCAAACTTTTTTGAAATTTTTTGTATAATCTAAATGTGATATCAGCATCTTCGGCTGCGTAATCTTTGGCTTTTTCAACATCTACTTCACTAAAATTAATCTCCTTTTTTCCTGTCCCAACTAAATCTTTAAAAGATATTGTTTTATGGTTTAAATGAATTTCTGACAATGTATCCATATTATGTCTATTTTTCCCTGCATCAAGAACATAGGACATCAGCATGGTATCTTCCATTGAAGTCATATTAATTCCGTGTTTGAAAAAAACTATAAAATCAAATTTTATATTTTGACCTATTTTTTTAATACTGGGATCCTCAAGTAAAGGTTTTAACTTTTTTAAAACTAAATCTTTTTCGATGCTTTTGTTAGATTTATGACCGATAGGAATATAACAAGCTTTTCCAATTTTTGAGCTTAACGAAACACCGACTAGATCTGCCTGATGAGGATCTAATGAATTTGTTTCGGTATCTACTGCAACTTCACCTAACTCCTCAGCTTCAGTTATCCAGTTGTCGATTTGTTCTAAATTTTCAATTAAGTAATATTCTTTTTTATTGATTTCTTTTTGATTTTTTTCAATTTTAACCTCATTTTTGATACTTGTTAAATTTGGTTCTCCATATGCAGAGATAGCTGAACTCAATAATCTATTAAATTCCATCTCTCTCAAAAATTTATAGAGTTTATCTTTATCAATACTTTTTAATTCAAGATCAGTTAGATTTTTACTTACCGGAGCATCACTTTTTAATGTCACTAGTTTTTTACTTATTAAAGCCTTATCTTTATTCTCAATGAGTGTTTCTCTTCTTTTGTTTTGTCTAATTTCGTGAGCAGATTTTAAAAGTTTTTCAAGGTCTCCATATTTATTAATTAATTCTGCAGCTGTTTTAACACCAATTCCAGGAACTCCTGGTACATTATCGCTGCTATCACCAGCTAAAGCCTGAACATCAATTACCTTACTTGCGCCTACACCAAATTTATTTTTAATATCTTCTTCTGAAATAAACTTATTTTTCATTGGATCATAAATTCGAACGTTTTTTTTATATAATTGCATTAAATCCTTATCTGAGGACACTATTGTTGCTTTTGCACCCTCTTTTAAAATCATTTCAACATAAGTTGCAATTAAGTCATCAGCCTCATAATTTATTAATTCCAATGAAGGTAAATTAAAAGCTAATACTGATTTTCTGATATAATCAAATTGAGGAGCTAAATCATCAGGTGCTTCTGCTCTGTTAGCTTTGTAATCACTATAAATTTCGTTTCTGAAAGTTTTTCTAGCAGAGTCAAATATAACTGCAAAATGTGTTGGTTTTTGCAAATTTTGATTTGACTTTGAGTCCTCTAGAAGTTTAAAAAGCATACTGCAAAAACCACTCACTGCACCCGTCGGTAATCCATCACTTTTACGCGTTAATGGCGGTAACGCATAATACGCTCTAAAAATGTAACCTGATCCATCAATTAAATAAAAATGATCTGTTTTTTTAATCTTGCTCATTTTAAATTAATATAGATTATTAAAAAAATAAGAGTATTATTATTTTATGGAACTTACTAAAAACATTACCAGTAATTCAAAAATAATCAAATCAGCTATTTTTGTATTAATCGGGACTGCCTTATTAGCTATATCGTCTAAAATACAAACACCATTCACTTTAGTGCCTGCAACAATGCAAACTTTTGTTGTGATGTTTCTTGGAATTGCTTTGGGATATAAGTTGGCAGCACTTACTGTTATTTTGTATTTAGTTGAAGGATCTTTTGGATTGCCAGTTTTTGCAAAAGGTGGGGGGATTGGATATCTTTTAGGTCCCACTGGAGGATACTTAATTGGTTTTATTTTTACAGCTTTTTTTGCAGGCCACATTAATGAAAATAAAGACCCAATAGTTGTGTTTTTATATTTATTATTTTCGGTAAGTATAACCTATATTCTTGGATTAGGCGGTTTATGGAACTTCATGGGTTTCGATAAAACTTTTAATGAAGTTTTTACAAAAGGAGCAAAACCATTTTTGTTAATAGAAATTTATAAAATTTTAATCCTAACAGTCTTATCAAAACAGCTTCTTAGAATTAGAAAATTTACTTAGGGGATCTTTTAGATAGTATTCTTTGGAGAGTTCGTCTATGCATTTTAAGTCTTCTCGCAGTCTCTGAAACGTTTCTGTTACATAATTCGAAAACTCTGTGTATATGTTCCCATTTTACTCTGTCCGCAGACATTGGGTTTTCCGGCGGAGCCGCTTTTTTAGCTGGATCAGCTAAAAGAGCTTTTTCAACATCGTCTGCATCTGCAGGTTTAGCCAAATAATCAATTGCACCTTCTTTTATTGCTGCAACAGCAGTTGGAATATTTCCATATCCTGTTAACATTATTATTCTACTTTCAGGATTAGAGGTCTGTATTTGTTTTACAACTTCCAAACCATTACCATCACCCAATCTCAAATCAACAACAGCGAATCCTGGTTTTTTTGCTTTGACTGTATCAATACCCTTTTGCACACCTTCAGCTTGAATAACTTCAAAACCCTTTTTTTCCATAGCCCTAGCCAATCTTTCTCTAAATGGATTGTCATCATCAACAATTAATAGTGATTTATTGTTGAAATCAGCTAAATTTTGTAATGCACCTTCGTTTTTCATAGATTTGATATGGTAATTTTTTTCCACAATTCAATAGGTCATTATTTGCTTTACATTGGGTAAGTATTGAATTAATTGCTCGATTCATTAAAGTTTTTTTAAATAAAAAGACTTTTTTTTGTTAAATTTTTTTTGGGGGGCATGAAAAATGCAAAAATTTAAGTCGGTTGAAGAATTAGTTAATCAGCTGAGACCAGACAAACCAGTTTATTGTATAAGAAAGAAATCAATTCTTTCAGCTTCTAGATTTTTTCAAAAAAACTTTCCAGGTAAAATTCTTTATGCTGTTAAGACAAATCCTCATCCTGAGGTAATTAAAACTTTGTTAAAAAGTGGTATAAATCAATTTGATGTTGCCTCAGTTGAAGAGATAAGAGCAGTCAGAAAATTTGATCAAGTATCTAAGTGTTCTTTCATGCACACAATTAAAAGTAGAGAAGATATAAGTGAAGCATATTTTAAATATGGAGTAAAAACATTTGCACTTGATACTAAAGATGAATTAATAAAGATTATTGAGAGCACCAGTAATGCAAACGATTTAGAATTATTTGTAAGGGTGGCTGTATCAAATGAACATGCTGAAATTGACTTATCAAAAAAATTTGGTGCTATAAATTCAGAGGCGGCAGGACTTTTAAGATTAGTAAAACAGCATTCAAAAAAGATTGGATTAAGTTTTCATGTAGGATCGCAATGTATGCATCCAATTTCATACTCAAAAGGAATTTCCGAAATTGCAAATATAATAAAGAAAACGAAAATTGTTCCTGATTATTTAAATATAGGAGGCGGCTTTCCAACTATCTATCCAGATTTAATTCCACCCTCTTTAGAGAGTTATTTTGATGAAATTAAGAAAGGTTTAGAAAATTTAAAGATTGAAAAATTACCAGAAATAATTTGTGAACCAGGAAGAGCTTTAGTTGCTGAAAGTGGTTCAACTATAGTTCGGGTTAACTTAAGAAAAAAACAAAAACTTTATATAAATGATGGAACTTATGGAACACTTTTTGATGCAGGAACACCAAATATTGTGTTTCCATCTAAAATGATAAAAGATAATTCAAACAAAATTATTTCAAAAAAATTAACTGCATTTGATTTTTATGGACCAACATGCGACAGCATGGATTACATGAAAGGTCCTTTCCTTTTACCTAATAATATTAAAGAAAATGATTATATAGAACTTGGTCAATTAGGTTCATACGGCCTTACCTTTAGAACACAATTTAATGGTTTCTATTCTGATAAAATTTATGAAGTTGAAGATAATTCTATAATGAGCCTCTATAACAAAGACAGCAACAAAGATACTTTAGTTGCTTAATGTCAAAAAATAAAAATCTAGGACATAATAGTAAAAAAGACTTTCTTAAAAATCCGGTTGAACATATAGATATTACTTCTTTTGACTCTAGAAAAATTATTTCATCAATGGAGAAAATGTCATTTGTATCAAGAGAAACTGCAAATGCAGCAAACATCTATAATGAAATGTTAAAAGATAAAGATTGTACAATTTTTCTAACTTTAGCTGGTTCGACCTCAGCAGCTGGTTGTATGAATATTTACAAAGATTTAGTCAAATACAATATGGTAGATGCAATCGTTGCAACTGGTGCTTCTATAATTGATATGGATTTTTTTGAGGCATTAGGATTTAAGCATTATCAAGGCTCTCAATTTCAAGATGATACTGAACTTAGAAAAAATTATATTGATAGAATATACGATACGTACATTGACGAAGATGAATTACAAATTTGTGATAAGAAAATTTGTGAAATAGCTGATAACTTGGAGCCTAGAAGCTATACCTCTAGAGAATTTATTCACGAAATGGGAAAATATCTTAAAAAAAACTCAGTAAAGAAAGACTCTTTAATTGAAACTGCTTATGATCACAATGTGCCAATATTCTGTCCTGCTTTTACAGACTCTAGCGCTGGTTTTGGTTTAGTAATTCATCAAGAAAAGAACCCAAAATCTCATATTACAATAGACTCTATAAGAGAATTTCGAGAATTAACTGAAATAAAAATTAAATCAAAAGGTTCTGGATTATTTATGGTAGGTGGAGGAGTGCCAAAAAATTTTATTCAGGACACAGTCATATGTGCTGAACTTTTAGGTAAAAATGTTGAAATGCATAAATATGCTGTGCAAATTACTGTAGCAGATTCAAGAGATGGTGCGTGTAGCAGTTCAACTTTAAAAGAGGCAAGTTCATGGGGTAAAGTTGATGTCACGAAAGAACAAATGGTTTTTGCTGAGGCAACAAGTGTATTACCTTTGATTGCAAGTGATGCATATCATAAGGGTGAATGGAAAAATAGAGATAGAAAAAACTTTACAAAAATCTTTGGATAAAACATTGCAATATCTTTCAAATAAAAAAGGGTTTCTTGGAATAGATAATAAATTCAATTTTAAAGAAAAAGTTGTAATTGTTCCTTTTGGTCTAGAAAAAACTGTGAGTTATGGTGGTGGGACTAAAAATGGCCCAAAAGAGATAATTAAAGCTTCACATCAAGTTGAATTATATGATGAGGAATTGAATTGTGAACCTTACAAAAAAATAGGTATTAAAACTTTAAAACCTTTCAAAATTGATAAGAATATTAAAAAAGCTTTAAAAAAGATAGCTGAAGTAAATAAAGAAATTCTTAATAATAAACTTTTTCCAATGACTTTTGGTGGTGAACATTCAATCACACCAGGATGTATTGTTCCATTTGTTAAAAAACACAAAAACATCTGCCTTTTACATTTTGATGCTCATGCAGATTTAAGAGAAAGTTACAATGGTGAGAAATTTTCACACGCATCTGCTATCAGAAGATGCTTAGATTATAAGAATGTTTCAATAATCTCATTTGGAATTAGAAATATTTCTAAAGAGGAGATACCTTTTTTAAAAAAAAATAAATCTAGAATTAGTATTTTTTGGGCGAAAGATAAGGCAAAATGGAATTTAAAAAAATTTAAAAAACTAATTAAAAATAAGACTGTTTATCTAACTTTCGATGTAGATGGTTTAGATTCGAGTATCATGCCTGCAACTGGAACACCTGAACCTGGTGGTTTACTATGGAATGAAGTTTTAGATATAATCAAGATTGCAGCAAAAAACTCAAACATCGTTGGCGCAGATATAAATGAGCTTGCACCGATTAAAGGATTTAATTCATACAATTTTCTAGTAGCAAAGTTGGCTTATAAAATACTATCTTATAAGTATTTATATTAAATCTAAACTGGTTTAAGTGTTTTCAGCAGTAGTCTGAAAGGGATTAGCATCATTAAAGCAACAAAAATTTTGACACTTAAATCTCCTAAAGACAATGTGATCCAAGGAATGCCTGTTCCATAAAAGGATATTGAAAAAAATATAAACGTATCAATTGTTGAACCTATCAAAGATGACGTTAAAGGTGCAACAAACCATTCTTTTTGTCTCAATTTATCAAAAATTTGGACATCTAAGAGTTGGGCAACTAAAAAGGCAGTACCTGATCCAATTGCAATTCTTATAGATATTAAGTCTGTAAAGTTTGTTGAGAATAAAAGCGTAAAGCTAATACCTATAACAAAACCAATATAAACAATTTTTCTGGCAACTATCTTGCCAAAAGATCTGTTGGCTAAATCTGTGATCAAGAAAGCAATCGGATAGCTAAAAGCTCCATAAGTTAATATTTCTTCTAAACCATAATGTTTTATAGGGAACTGAACTAAATAATTAGATGCTAAAACAACTGCCCCCATTAAAAATGAGAGTATAAAAAAAATTTTATTCATTAAGCTGTCTTAGATTGAACTTGTTTTTTTTGAAATGGAGACTTAATTAATAAACTTTTCTTCATCTTCTTTAATCTTGGAGATAAATTTTTATTCTTTACAGTCTTTAAAAACTCGTCAAAGCTTCCTTTTTTATCTACAGATCTTACACCGGCATTACTTACAGTAAGTTTCATGCTTCTCTTTAAAAGTTCACTGGTAAATTTTACTTTTTTTAAATTAGGTAAAAATCTTCTCTTTGTCTTATTATTAGCATGACTAACATTATGACCTTTAAGGGGAATTTTGCCGGTAAGTTCACATTTTTTTGACATAATATTTTCGACTATATAAAGTGAGTTGATGATTGCGTCAAGTTTATAAAATTTAAGAAGTTGTTTTTTTCCCTATGATTTCACTATAATGTTTAACGCCATCTCTTATCAATAATTCCTTAAGCTCTTTTTTAATAAGGTTTACAATATTTGGTCCTCTGTATACCATACCTGTATAAAGTTGAACATAACTCGCTCCAGCTAAAAACTTATTGTACGCACTTATTCCAGAGTCTACTCCACCAACTCCAATAATTTTAATTTTATTACCAAGAGTTTTATAAAATTTATTAATCAGCATTGTAGATTTTTCTTCTATTGGTTTACCTGACAAACCTCCTTTTTGATGCTTTTGAATGTCATTTAATTTATCTCGAGTAGAGTCAGAGGTGTTCGATAAAATGACTGCTTTTATATTATTGCTTAAAAGAACATCGGAAATTTTGGGTATTTCATTATCTTTAATATCTGGTGAGACTTTTACTACAATTGGAATTTTTGAATTTAGTTTTGTCTTTTCACTATTGATTGTATTTAATAAAGTATTTAATTTTTCCTGATCATGAAAATTTCTCAGCTCTTCAGTATTGGGAGATGAAATATTAATCGTAATATAATCTGCAAATTCATGGAAGGTTTTTAAACATTCAACATAATCATTCAATCTATCATTTGTATCTTTATTAGGACCTATGTTAATTCCAAGTAAACCAATTTGTTTATTACTTGAGATCCTATCAACAATGTTTTTTGCACCTAAGTTATTAAAACCCAGTCTATTAATTAATGCTTCATCTTCAACTAATCTAAAAACTCTTGGCTTGGGGTTACCATATTGTTTAAGAGGTGTAACTGTGCCCACCTCCACAAAACCAAATCCCAATTTAAATAAAGAATTATAAACCTCAGCATTTTTGTCAAATCCTGCTGCCATTCCAATTGGATTTTCTATTTCTTTTTCAAATAATTTAGTCTTAAATAAATGGCTATTTTTATTTTTATCCAAAACATTTGGCACAAAATTAAATTTTAATGACTTTATTGCCAAACCATGGGCTGTCTCTGGATCAAGTTTAAAAATTAGAGATCTTAAATTTGAAAACATTATTTAATTTTATTTATTATAAGATCTTTAGTTTCTTTAACACCAAAAAAACTTATAAAAAAACCCATTCGAGGGCCATTTTGGACTCCAAATACAACTTCGTAAATTAATTTAAACCAGTCTCTCAAATTTTCTGAATACCCATTTTCTTTTCCTGTTGAATAAATTAAAGTTTGAATTTCCTCAGGAGACATCTTGTCATTACATTTGTCTAAGGTTGATATTAAAGCCTCTAGTGCTTTTTTTTCTATTTGATCAGGTATTTTATATTTTTTTTTGGCTTTTATTACATCATTAAAATATTTAATAGCATAACCAACTAGATTATCAAAAATGGGGTGATCTTTTTCAGAAATATTTTCCTTATATTTTTTTACGAACTTCCATAATAATTCTTTGTTTTCGGCATTACTTGTTTCTACAAGATTTAATAACATAGAAAATGACATAATCATTTTTTCTTTTGGAACACTACCATTATGAACATGCCATACTGGATTCATCAGTAACTGAAGCTCATCTTGGGTTTTAGCCTTTTCAATAAATTCCAAATATTCATCGACCGCTTTTGGAACTATCTCATTATAAAGTTTTTTAGCTCTTTTTGGATTTTGATACATATATAATGATAAACTTTCTGGTGAGGCGTACTCCAACCATTGCTCGATTGTTATTCCATTCCCTTTTGATTTAGAAATCTTTTCCCCTTTCTCATCCAAAAAGAGTTCATAAGCAAAACCAGATGGGTTTTTTTTTCCAATTAGCTTAATAATTTTAGTCGATAATATTGCACTTTCTATAAGATCTTTTCCGTACATTTCAAAATCAACATCTAGTGCATACCATCTCATAGCCCAATCTACTTTCCACTGAAGTTTACAATGACCATCTAATATGCTTAATTCTAAATCTTTACCATTATTATCAAATACAATTTTAGACTTAGGATTATCAATTTCTTTTACTGGAATTTCTAAAACACGTCCTGTTTCTGGACAAATAGGAAGAAATGGACAATAAGTTTTTTGACGTTCTTTTCCTAAAGTAGGCATAATGATATTCATTATTCCATCATAATTATCTAAAATAATTTGAAGTGTTGGATTAAAAAAACCTGATTTATACAATTGAGTAGAGCTTTTGAACTTATATTCAAAATTGAAATTATTTAAAAACTTTTTTAATTTCTCATTATTATGTTCACCAAAACTATTATATTTTTCAAAGGGATCCGGCACGTCTGTCAAAGGTTTATGAAGGTTTTTTTCTAACAATTCTTTATTAGGTACATTCTCTGGCACTTTTCTAAGACCATCCATGTCATCAGAAAAAGTAATAATTTCTGTTGGAAGATCAGTTAGTTGTTTTAACGCATTAACCATCATAGAAGTTCTAGCCACCTCTCCAAATGTTCCTATGTGAGGAAGTCCACTTGGGCCATATCCAGTCTGTAGTGTAATTTTACCTTTTTTTTCTAAAAAAGATTTTCTTTCTCTGAGCATTTTTTTTGCTTCAACGATTGGCCAAGAGCTTGTTTTTTCTAAGTTTTCTTTTTTTATCATGAATAATTCAACAAAATCTTTAATTAACGATCTACTTAATTCTTATAGAGTTGAAATTTATTTACCATAAAATAATGTTCTTTCAAAATGTCTAATTATAAAACAGTTTTTTTCACCCTTGGAATTCTTCAAATAATTCTTGGTATTTTTATGCTTGTTCCAATAATTGTACAATTTATTTATGGACAAATAGATTCTTCTTTTTTTGGTGCAGCAATTGTTACAATCATTTTTGGAACATTATTTTTTCTCTCCAATCTAGATCATGAAAAAAAACTTAATTTGCAACAAGCATTCCTTTTAACTGCATTAGCATGGTTGAGTATTGCTATATTTGGATCATTACCTTTTATATTCTCTAATTTAGAATTTTCAGTCACAAATGCCTTTTTTGAGAGTATGTCAGGTATTACAACGACTGGTTCAACAATCATATCAAACTTAGAAAATATGCCTAAAGGGATATTATTTTGGAGAGCAATACTTCAATGGTTGGGAGGTATTGGTGTCATAGTGATGGCAATTACATTAATGCCCATCATGAATGTCGGAGGAATGCAATTATTTAAAATTTCAAACAACGATTCATCTGAAAAAATTCTTCCAAAGTCTAAAGAGGTTGCTCTAAGATTAATTTATATTTATTCTGGATTAACAGCTCTATGTGCAATCACTTATAGTATTTTTGGGATGAATATTTTTGATAGTATTACCCATTCGATGACAACTATAGCAACTGGTGGATTCTCTAATTATAATCAATCCATTGGTTTTTTTAATAGCTTAGCGATAGAAACTACAGCTATGGTATTTATTATTTTAGGAAGTGTACCATTTATCGTGTACATTAAATTTTTAAATGGCAATAGGTCTATTTTTGTATCAGATTCTCAAATCAAAACTTTTATTAAAATAATATTTATATCAATTTTTATTTTATCAATTTATCTTACTTTAAACAATTCAAGTTCATTTGATTTAAGATCAATTTTCTTTAACGTTATTTCTATTCTAACTGGAACTGGTTACGTCAATGCTCAATTTGACAATTGGGGTAGCTTTCCTCTAGTATTATTTTTGGCTTTAATGTTTATAGGTGGTTGTGCTGGTTCAACAACATGTGGTATAAAAATATTTCGATTTCAAATTCTTTATTCATTTGTCATTAATCAACTAAAAAAAATTATTTACCCTAAAGGTGTTTTTGTGTTGAAATATGATAAAAATCCAATTGATGATAAATTCATAGCATCAATCATCTCTTTTATTTACATGTACTTAATAATATTTTTTTTATTATCTGCTTTATTATCTTTGAATGGACTTGATTTTATAACCGCAATTTCAGGTGCAGCGACCTCTATTTCAAATGTTGGTCCTGGTTTAGGATCAATAATCGGGCCTAACGGGAATTTCTCCTCATTACCAGATTTCTCAAAATGGATTTTAACAATCGGTATGATCTTGGGAAGATTGGAATTATTTGCTATATTAGTGTTATTTTTACCTTCATTCTGGAGAAATTAAAAAATGATAGAAATTAAAAAACAATCCCTTTCAGAAACATTTTCAGTTTATTTCGATAAAAGAATGTTAAAGATATTATTACTTGGTGCTATCTCTGGTTTTCCATGGGTTTTGATAGGTAGTAGTTTGAGTTTATGGTTAAAGGAAGATGGATTAAGCAGATCTACAGTTGGTTGGGCTGGTCTTATATTTGCAGTTTATGCATTTAATTATTTATGGGCTCCTTTAATCGATCGTATTCAAATACCATATTTAACAAAGAAAATTGGACATCGAAGAGGATGGATTGTCCTAATGCAAATATTAATCTTAATCTCATTATTTTTATGGAGTGTAATTGATCCCTCAGAAAATTTAGCCCTTGTAATATCTGTAGGTTTACTCATTGCAATTGCCTCAGCAACACAAGATATTACTGTGGATGCTTTAAGGATTGAGCAAATTGGCGAAAACGAAGGTAAATCAATGGCTGCGGGCGCAGCAATGGCTGTCGTTGGGTGGTGGAGTGGATATAAATTAGGTGGAGTTTTGTCATTGTTTTCTGCAGATTATTTAGAAAATCTAGGTTTTCAAAATTATTGGCAACTAACTTTTTTAATCTTAGGAATTTTAATAATTCTAATGAATATTGGATTGATGTTTATCAATGAAACTGACTCGACTGAAAGACAAATTAATCAGAAAGAAAATGATCAATTAATTGCTAAATTTCAAAATCCAAATTTTCTTACTCAAACTTTAACTTGGATCAGTGGAACAATCAGTGGACCTATAATTAGTTTTTTTAAAAAAAATGGCTTTCAAATTGCTTTGGGGATACTAGGGTTTGTTTTTTTATTCAAAGTTGGAGAGGCTTTTTTAGGGCGTATGTCTATTATCTTCTATAAAGAAATTGGTTTTAGTAAATCGGATATTGCTATTTACTCAAAAACTTTGGGGTGGATAACGACTGTCATCTTCACTCTACTAGGTGGACTATTTGTAATAAGATCTGGTGTTTTAAAAGCAATGTTTTTAGCAGGAATTTTAATGGCGAGCACAAATCTTTTGTTCAGTCTTTTGGCGTGGAGTGGTAAATCTGAAATACTTTTTGCAATCGCTGTAATCTTTGACGATATAGCAGCAGCTTTCGCTACTGTTGCATTTGTTGCATTCATATCATTGTTGGTTGATAGAACTTATACAGCAACTCAATATGCTCTATTAGCTTCAATAGGCACTGCTGGAAGAACTACATTAGCCTCATCATCGGGTGCTTTAGTTGATTGGCTTAATGGAGACTGGGGTATATTTTTTATTTTAACTGCTATAATGGTAATACCATCTTTAATTATATTGTGGATAATAAGAGATAAATTAAAGATTAATGAAAAATAATCTTTTTTACAATTTTTCACTTGGAAATATAAATTCAAAACCTTCTAATAATTCTGAAACTTTATCGCAAATCTTATATGGTGAAAAATTTAAGGTATTAAAGAATAAAAAAAAATGGGTTAAAATTAAAACTTATTTTGACAATTATACTGGTTATATTAAAAAAAATAATTTTTACAAAAATTTTAAGCCCACTTTTAAAATAAATAAAACAAAATCTAGAATATTTATTAAAAAAAAAAATAAGTTTTTACCAACAAAAAATTATCTTTACTTTGCATCTGGCATATCAGTTTTAAACAAAAATAAAGGGCTAATTGAGTTTAAAAAGGACAGATGGATAAAAAAAAGTGATATTGTTAAAATTGATCATCTTGAAAAAAATTATTTAAAAATAATGAAATTTTTCAAAAGTAGTAAATATCTATGGGGCGGAAAAACATCTGATGGTATTGATTGCTCTGCTTTGATCCAAATTTATTTTTATTATAACAGAATATTTTTTCCAAGAGATACAAAAGATCAAATAAAATTTTGTAAAAGAAAAAAAGGTAAAAATTTAAGTAAAGGAGATATAATATTTTGGAAAGGACATGTCGGTATATGTCTAAGTAAGTCTAAATTTATTCATGCTTATGGACCAAAAAAGAAGGTGGTTATAATGCCAACTAAAAAAACAATTCAATTAATTGATAAAACTGCAAATCTAAAAGTTAAAAAAGTAAGTAATATTGGTAATTATTAATTTCTACCAAAGTCAGGTTTATCTACATCCTGTTTTAATTTGATTATTTTAGATCTAACTTTTTTTGTTTGAATTAATTTTTTAAGAATTGATTTATTATTTTTTGAATTAATGTCTGTCTTAAAAGATCTTAAATTTTTGATAAATATGTCAATTGCTTTTGAAACATTTTTTCTATTATCAAAAAAAATGTCTCTCCACATAATTTCATTTGATGCAGCGATTCTTGAAAAATCTCTTAATCCGCCTGCACTATATTTAATTAAGTCATATTTTTGCTTTTTCTCAAAATCTTGAGCTGATTTAACCAAATTGTAAGCTATTAAATGTGGTAAATGGCTTGTGATTGAAAATATCTTATCGTGTCTTTCCGCATTCATGATTACAGTTTTTGAACCCATTTTTTTCCAAAAAAAATTTAAATATTTTAGATGTTTCATATTTATTTTCTTATTTTTAATCAATACGCACCACTTATTTTCAAACAAATTTTCCTTACCATGCTCAGGCCCACTTACTTCTGATCCAGCTATAGGATGACTTTGAATCCAGGATATTTTTTTTTTTAAATTTCTTTTAATTATTTCTGAAGACGCTATTTTTGACGAACCAACATCAGTAATAATTTGTTTTGAATTAAAATTATTGTTTAATCTTAATATCATCTTTTTGTATTCACTCATTGGCGTACAAAAAATAATTAGATTTGATTTTGCAACTACCTCTTGTAGTTTATTTACGAGAGTTCCTGGCAACTTTTGTCTTTTGATCTTTGATATATTTTTTTTAGATTTTTCAAAAATGAAAATTTTTTTTGCTAATTTTTTTTTTGCAATTCTTTTTACTAACGAAGATCCTAACAAGCCACAGCCGATGATGAGCACATTTTTCATTAATTAAACATTCCTTTTACTGCCCGCATAAATTTCAAATTATCTGTTTTTGATCCAATAGTTAATCGTAACATGTTTTTTATATTGTAGCCATTTTCTGTTGATCTTAAGATAATTCCTTTCATCTTTAATTTTTCATAAAAATATTTCGCTTTAAATTTACATTTCTCAAAATTTAATAATAAAAAATTAGCCGATATATTATTTGAATAAATTCCGTATTGGTTAAGAAAACTTTTCAATTTTTTTGCATAAGTAATATTGTGTTTAACTGAACGAGTTATAAACTTAGTATCCTTAAGAGACTCAATGGCAGCTTTTTGTGCTACCTCATTAACATTAAAAGGTGGCTTAATAACATTCAGTGCTTTAATAATTTTTTTTGAACCATATCCCCACCCTACTCTCAAGGAAGATAGACCGTATATTTTAGAGAACGTTCTTAAAATAAAGACATTTTGTTTATTTTTGAATAATTTTAATCCACTTTTGTAATCATTATTTTTCATATATTCTGCATATGCATCATCCACTACTAGTAGAATATTTTTTCTTAATTTTTTTCTAAGTTCTAAAAGCTCAGAACTTGTTAAGTATGTTCCAGTTGGATTATTAGGATTTGCTAAAAAAATAATTTTTGTTTTTTTTGAAACATTTTTAACAATTTCAGGAATTGATACTTTGAAATTATTTTCTTTAGCAAAAATAACTTTTGCACCAACTATTTTAGCATATATCCTGTACATTAAAAAACTATACTGAGAAAGAATAACTTCATCCTTAGGATTCAAAAATAATTGACATAGCATTTGAATAACTTCATCAGATCCAGCGCCACAAATAATTCTATCTTCATCGCATTTAAACTTTTTAGATATTTGTCTTCTTAAGGCATTAGATTTGCCATCCGGGTACCTAAAAAAACTTAAATTTTTATTAGACAAAATCTTTTTAGCCTTTGAGCTCACACCTAAAGCTGACTCATTCGCAGATAGCTTTACAACCTGATGAAATCTCTTAAGACTGGATTTACCAGGCTCATAGGTTTCAATATTTAATCTCTTAAATCTCATGGTAGCTAACTTTTATAAATTTTATGCTCTTTATAAATAAAAAAACATTTTTTTATAGAGTTTAAGTGTAATTATTTTTAAAAATTGACATACTAAATAACTTCTAGTACAAAATTTATGCGCTGATTTACCTGAATTGCGAGCGCTTTAAAAAAACCGCTAAAAAAGTTTTTTTTTCTCACAATTCAACCTTCAGCTTTTATTATGAATATAAAACAAAATATAAAAACGTTAATTGTTGAAAAACCACTCAAATTGGATTGTGGTCAGACTATTAATAATTTTCCTTTAGCGTATGAAACTTATGGCTCACTTAATAATGAAAAAGATAACGCAATTTTAGTATTTCATGCTTTAACAGGTGATCAATTTGTAACAGGTATAAATCCAGTGACCAAAAAGGATGGTTGGTGGTCTTATGCGGTAGGCTCTGGCAAGTCGATAGATACAGATAAGTATTTTGTAATCTGTGCAAATGTAATAGGCGGGTGTATGGGATCTTTTGGGCCTAGCCATGAAAATCCCAAGACAAAAAAAATTTATGGAACAGATTTTCCAGTCATCACAATTAATGACATGGTGAATGCACAAATTAATTTGTTGGATTTTTTTGGAATAAAAAAACTTTTTTCAGTTGTAGGTGGTTCGATGGGTGGAATGCAAGTGCTACAATTTATTAGTAATTATCCTGATAAAGCTAAAACAGCAATACCAATTGCTTGTACTTCAAGCCATTCTGCGCAAAATATTGCTTTTAATGAACTTGGCAGACAAGCCATTGCGGCAG
>CACOKN010000006.1 GCA_902627805.1 uncultured Pelagibacteraceae bacterium | reverse complement strand
TAACAATCGATGATTTTAATTTTAAATGTTGTATTGGTAAAAATGGTATAAGTAAAAAAAAAAGAGAAGGTGATAAAAAAACACCTATAGGTTCTTTTCGGATTGAAAACTTGTATTACAGACCAGATAGAATAGAAAAACCGTTTACAAAACTGAAATGTATTAAAATAAAAAAAAGTATGGGTTGGTGCGATGATCCGTTGAATTATAAAAATTATAATAAATTAATCACTATAAAAAAAAATATAAAATGTGAAAAACTTTATAGAAAAGATCATAAGTATGATCTGATGATCCCTATTAAATACAACTTTCTAAAACCCGTAAAACTTAAAGGAAGTTGTATATTTATTCACTTAACGAATAACTTTAAAGCTACAGCTGGATGCATTGCTATAAAAAAAAATGATTTTTTAATAATGTTAAAATTAATAAATAAAAAAACCAAAATAAATATTTATTAACTTCTCTTTCCAAATATATTTGAACCTATTCTTATGTATGTTGCAGAATTTTTTATAGCATCTAAGTAGTCTGATGACATTCCCATACTTAATTCATTTAGTTTTAAATTTTCATTCAAGTTGCACATCTCTTTGAAAAAAATATTTGATGATTTATTCAGAGGTGGAATACACATTAATCCAACAACATTTAAGTCAATTTCTTTACAATATAAATATAATTGTTTTAAAGATGATTTATTAACTCCAGATTTTTGTTGTTCATTACCAATATTAACTTGAATGAAGACTTTAATTTTTTTATTTTGTTTTTTCTGTTCGTCAGATATTTTTTGTGCAAGTTTTTCACTATCTACTGAATGAACATAATCAAATAATTTTACAGCTAATTTTACTTTATTTGTTTGAAGTCCTCCTATTAAATGTAATCTAACATCATTATTGGTCAACTTAACATCACTCCATTTTTCAATTGCCTCTTGAACTTTGTTCTCTCCAAAATCTATATGTCCATGTTCAATCAGAGGAGATATTTTATCCATCCCAAAAGTCTTTGATACTGCAATAATTTTTGGTATTTTATTACTTTTAAGGTCAAGTAATCTCTGCTTTATTTTTTCTTGAATATTAATTAAATTTTGAACAGAAGGATGCATTTTAAAATATTAAAATATTACTTTATAAATTCACTTGATACAAATAATTTAAAAAAACAAGACAAAGAAACAATTATCATTTATAGAAATTATTCTTCAAATAATGTTGACATAACCAAACTTATTAAATTAAAAAACTTTTTAAGAATAAAAGGGAATAAACTCTTTATAGCAAATAATTTTAAGTTAGCACTAAAACTAGGTTTGGATGGAATTTATATACCCTCATTTAATAAAGAATTTTATCATTTATCATACTCTACTACTCTCAATTTTGAGGTCGTAGGATCTGCACACAATTTAAAAGAAATAAGAACTAAAGAGCTTCAAAAAGTCCAAAAAATTTTTATATCGTCACTATTTAAAAAAAATAAAAATTATTTAGGTTTAAATAAATTTAAAATTTTAAAAAAGTTTACTAAAAAAGAAGTTATTGCATTAGGTGGAATATCTAGCAGAAATATAAAAAAAATTCATTTAGCAAAGATATCAAGTATCGCAGGAATCTCATATTTCAAATAAAAAAAAGGCCCCTAAAAAGGGGCCTCTTTTAAATTTGTTTTCTAACTTAATTAGAATGCAAATGAAAGGTTGAACTCATAAGACTCAAAGTCGTTAGAAGCAACACCTCTCATGTTATCTGTTTCGTTCATCGCACCAGCAATTGTCATTCCGCCCATAGTGTATGAAGCAGAAACACCAGTTGACTCCTGGTCATTACTTGCTGAAGATGAAGCAGCTGAATCAGGCTCTAAAGTGTGAGCATGATATCCAATCGAGAAGTCATCATTTACAGCATAAGTTACACCATAAGAATGTGAATCTTGACTTGATGATTTAGTGTCATGATCAGCTTCTGATACTTGATAACCAATAGTAAATCCACCAGTTGCATACTTAACGTAAGCTGTAGATTTTTCGTTATCTAAGTTAATACCAACATTCTGATCAGCTCGTGCATAACCTACTGTTAAGCCTTCAACCATCTCTGGAGAGTATGCTATCGCGAAGTCAGTGTATGAATCTTCTACAGCAGCAGCACCACCATCGTTTTGGTAAGCCATAGTTAAAGTTGCACCTGCAACAGTTGGAGACGTGTAGATAAACATATTAGCTCCACCGCCGCCACCGATCACCATTGGGCTTCCAGAAGTTGATGTTCCATCTGTATCTAAGATGTCAAATGATTCTTCATAAGCATTTGGCATTACGTCATCAACAGCACCTAAAGCAGATGATGAACCAGAACCATTAAATTTTAATGTTCCCCAGTCACCTGAAAGTGTCATGTCGTAATCATCTAACGAACCACCATCGATTTCATAGTAAACAGCTACACCAAGACCACCGTCTGTTTCACCGCTCATATTAAATCCAAGGCTATCACCCATTGAGAAGTCGTTACCTGTCACTAGGTGTTTGTTAGTTCTGTCCATTGTAATAGACGCGCTACCTGATACTGATACTTCAGCAGCGTGTGCAGAGACAGAAGCCAGAGAACCAGCTAATGCTGATAATCCGATTTTCTTTAAATTGTTCATATTAATTACTCCTTTGTAATTGTTTGATTATTAATAATAAACAAGAGCAAACTATCATTTTAGCTTGAAAAAACCGCCAATTTAGCGATATTTACTAATAAACTTATAAGGTGTTGCAATTATACAACACAATTATAATGAATTTTTCCTAAAATTTAATAATTAGATGTATATTTATTCAAATTTCATCTTAAAAACTCTAATGCTTAAGATCTTAGAAAACAAAAATTTTATCATATTCTTAGTAATATTTTTTACACTAACTTCATGTGCGAAAGAAGGTTTTTTTAAAACTGGAGATGCTAGAAAAAATCCACCTGACCCTCGAGAAAGAGTGAAGAAAAATTTAGAAGAGGGAAAGGGCTTTAGAATTAATGATGCGATTAAAGGTGCTCGAGGAGCTACAAATTTTGAATTTGCAAGTTCTAATGAATTGTGGCGAGCTTCTTTAGATGTTTTAGATTTTATGCCATTAACTTCAGCAAATTATAGTGGCGGTATAATTATTACTGATTGGTATTCAGAGCAAGGTAATGCTGAGGAGTCTATAAAAATTACAATCAGATTTTTAAGTAATGAAGTAAGGTCAGATGCGATTGACGTAGATATTTTTTACAAAAAGTGTATTGCGCCAAATAATTGTAAAATTAATAAACAAGACGGACAACTTAAAAAAGAGATCACAAGACAAATACTAGCTAAAGCAGCAATTTATCAAAAACAATCAAAGGATAAAAATTATAAACCTTATCGTATGTCGGGTTCTGATAATGAACGCGAATAGTTTCTAGAAATTAAACATTAATTCTAATGAGCAGATACAATTTTAAATCAATAGAAGCTAAATGGCAAAGCTATTGGGAAAAATATAAAAGTTTTAAGGTAAAAACAGATCCTTCAAAAAAAAAATTCTATTGCCTTGAAATGTTCCCTTACCCATCAGGGAAAATCCACATGGGCCATGTCAGAAACTATACGATAGGTGATGTTCTGGCTCGTTATAAATCTCTTCAAGGATATAATGTCTTACACCCAATGGGTTGGGACTCTTTTGGTATGCCAGCTGAAAACGCAGCAAGACAAAATAATCTAGACCCTAAAAAATGGACTGAAACTAACATAACTAATATGAAAACCCAGTTGAAAAAACTTGGTTTATCAATTGATTGGGATAGGGAAATATCAACTTGCAACAAAGATTATTATAAACACCAACAAGCATTTTTCTTAGATCTATTTGAAAAAAAATTAGTTTACAGAAAGGAAAACTATGTAAATTGGGATCCAGTGGACGAAACTGTTCTTGCAAACGAACAGGTAATTGATGGCAAAGGGTGGCGATCTGGAGCTATTGTTGAAAGAAAAAAATTAAGTCAATGGTTTTTTAATATATCTAAATTTTCACAAGAGTTATTAGATGGTTTAGAAAAATTAGATACTTGGCCAAACAAAGTAAAAACAATGCAAAAAAATTGGATTGGAAAATCCTTTGGATGTGAGATTGATTTTAAAATTGAAGGGAACTTACCTGTTAAAAATATTAAATGTTTCACTACAAGACCTGATACACTTTTTGGATTTTCCTTTTTAGCACTATCAGTGGATCATGAAGTTTCTAAATTTTATAACGATAATGAGGATTTCTTAAATTTTAAGCAAGAATGTTCCAAAACTGGTACAACCGAAGAGGCTATAGCAGTTGGTGAAAAAATTGGGTTCAAAACAAATCTAGTTGCTATCAATCCTCTCAACCCAAAACAAAAAGTACCTGTTTATTTTGCAAACTTTGTTTTAATGGACTATGGATTTGGTGCTGTTTTTGGTTGTCCTGCGCATGATCAAAGAGATTACGACTTTGCAAAAAAATATGATCTCGAAATTAAGACTGTGGTTCGACCAAATGACGAAGATGGAAGTTTTAAAGTGCTTGATGAGGCATATCCTGGACCAGGTGTGCTTATTAATTCTGACTTTCTTAATGGTCTAAGAGCACCAGAGAACTCTATACTTGAGACAATTAAAATTTTAGAGGAAAAAAAATTAGGAAAAAAACAAATTAACTTTAGATTGAAAGATTGGGGCGTGTCAAGACAAAGATATTGGGGATGTCCTATTCCAGTAGCATATGATGAAAATGGAAAAGTTTATCCAATTCCTAAATCGATGTTACCAGTTGAATTGCCTGAAAATATAGACTTAAATGTAAAAGGGAATCCTCTTGATAGTCAAAACGATTGGAGAGAAATAAATATAAATGGAAAAAAATTGTTTAGAGAAACTGATACCTTAGACACTTTTGTTTGCTCATCTTGGTATTACCTAAGATTTTGCTCTCCGACAGAAACTGAACATGGATTTAAAAAAGAGGATATTGATTATTGGATGCCTGTCGATCAATATATTGGTGGTGTAGAACATGCAATTTTACATTTACTTTATTCAAGATTTTTTATGCAAGCATTGTCACATGATAATGTTAATTTTAATATACTAGAACCATTCAGTGGTCTATTTACACAAGGGATGGTCTGTCATGAAACTTATAAAGACCCTGATAATAATTGGATAAGTCCTGACGAAATTGAAAATATAGATGGAAAAAAGTATCTTAAAAAAGATAAATCTAAATTAATTTCAGTTGGACCATCAGAGTCCATGTCCAAGTCAAAAAAAAACACAATAGACCCCGAAAATATAATTGCTAATTATGGTGCTGACTCGGCAAGACTTTTTATATTATCTGATAGTCCTCCAGAAAAAGATGTCCAATGGTCTGAGGAAGGTATTGTTTCATCATTTAAATTTATTCAAAAACTTTGGAAATTAAATGAAAAAGTAGTTAATGAAATAAATAAAAATCACAATGCAGATTATGATGATGAGATAATTAAATATACTAATAAATATTTAAAAAAAGTTCACGATAATCTTGAAAGTTTTAGTTATAATAAAATTATAGCTAACTTGTATGAAATGTATTCATTCTTAAATAAACAAATAGATAAAACATACTCAAAAAAAACACTAATTAAGAATTATGAAAAAATTTTAATTGTAATGACACCAATTCTTCCTCATTTTGCAAATGAATGCCTAAACATAATAAAAGCTAAAAATTTTAAATGGCCAGAGTATGATATTGCCATGCTCAAAGAGGACTATATCAAAATTGTTATTCAAATTAATGGAAAAAAAAGAGGGCTTGTTCAAACCAAGCCGAATATTACAGAAGAAAAACTCTTGGAAAAAATTAAGAATGATGAGAAAATGATCAAATATCTCGATCAAAAAAATATAAAAAAGAAAATTTATATAAAAGATAAACTATTGAATATAATTATTTGATGCTGAAAAAAATTTTTATTATTATTATATTATTAAATTTTCTTAATCATTGCGATTATAAGCCAGTTTATTCAAATCAAAACAAGGTAAATTACAAAATTATAATTGCTAGTTTTTCAGGCGATAAAGATATAAATAATTTGATAGCTACAAATTTGAAAAGATATAGTAAAGAAAGTTCTAACGAAATCGTAGATATTAGTTTCGATACGAAATATACAAAAAATGTTCTAGCAAAAAATAGTGGTGGATCAATAACTGATTATCAAACTGATATAATAACGACTTTTGTAATCAAAAAAAAAAATAAATCTGAGAGTTTTTCGGTAAATGAAAAATTTAATTTTAAAAAAATGACAGATAAATATGAAGAAAAAAACTATGAGCGAAATATAAAAAAAAATCTTGCAAATTCAATATCTCAAAAATTAATTCTTAGATTAGCTGTAATTAAATGATTTTCAAAACATTTGAGCTAAAAAAAATCCCAGATAATGCAATTTTCTACCTATTATATGGAAAAAACGAAGGTTTAAAAACTGATTGTGTTAATCAAATTTTAGAAAAAAGTGTTGGAAAGATTTTTAATTATGAAGAAAAACAGATTAAAGATGAAATCGAATCTTTTTATGAAAATGTATTATCTGGCTCATTATTTGAGGGTAATAAAATAATAATAATAAATAGAGCATCTGATAAAGTTTATGAAACAATTCAAGATTTAATTAATAGAAATTTAAATAATATTAAAATTATTGTAAATGCAGGTATTTTAGAAACACGATCAAAACTAAGATCTCTATTTGAAAAAAATAAAGATTTAATTTGTATACCCGCATATCCAGATAATAATGATACACTTTCAAAATTAGCCACTTCTTTTTTTAAAAAAGAAGATATCCCTATTTCACAACAAAGCATAAATATAATTATAGATAAATGCAATGGAGATAGAAATAATTTATATAATGAACTTAATAAAATAAAGAATTATACATTAAACAAAAAAAAAATATCAGCCCAAGAAATTTTAAGATTAATTAATTTAGCTGAAAACTTTGAAGTATCAGAACTGATCGACAATTGTTTAGCAAAAAATAAAAATAAAATAATAAATATTCTAAGTGAAAATAATTATAATCCGGAAGATTGCATAATAATTTTAAGAACTTTTTTATCTAAAACAAAAAGGATACTTAAACTTGCAGTTGAACTAGAAAAAAACAAAGACATAAATAAAACAATAAACTCAGCTAAACCACCTATTTTTTGGAAAGACAAAGAAATTGTAAAAGTTCAACTAAAAAAATGGAAAACTAAAAAAATCAAAGAACTAATTAAAAATATTAACAACGTTGAGTTAGAGATAAAGAAAAATTATAATAATTCAATTCTTATAGTTACAAACTTTATTTTAGAAAAGAGTCGTTCAGAAATTAATAATTAGATTTAATAATATCAATTATTTTGTTTAGTTGATCAATATCATGATAAACAAAAGTAATCGTTCCTTTATTTTTTTTATTATTCTTAATTGAAACATTTAAGCCGATTTTGTCAGAAATTGATTTTTCAAGATTTTGAATATTCGGATCGTTAAATTTTACATTAAAACCTTTTTTCTTTTTAAAAATTTTAACAAAATTTTCTGATTGACGGACTGAGAGTTTTTTTTCAATAATCTTTTGAGCAACAAAACTTGCATTTTCAAGCCCAACCAATATTTTTGCATGACCAGCTGAAATTTTTTTTGTTTCTATTAAATCTAATACATCACTTGGTAAAGTTAATATTCTTAAACAATTTGTTATATAACTTCTACTTTTTCCAATAAATTTTGAGACTTTTTCTTGATCATAGGAAAAATCATTTATTAGTCTTTGATAGCCTTGAGCTTCTTCTAGCGGATTAAGATCATTCCTTTGAACATTTTCAACAATTGCAAACTCTAAAGATTTTAAATCATCTGCTTCAGTAACAACAACTGGTACCTCATGAAGACCAGCTTTTTGAGCAGCGAGCCATCTTCTTTCACCTGCAATAATTTCATACTTTGTGTTTACGTTAGATTTTCTTACAATTATTGGCTGAATAATACCCCTCTCCTTTATGGATTTTTCTAGGTCGCTTAAACTATCTTCGTCGAAAATTTTTCTTGGTTGAAATTTATTCGGATACAACGCACTGATTGATAATTTGTTAGTTGTTTGCTCTACCTTAGTTTCACCTATTAATGATGATAATCCTCTACCCAATCCCTTTTTTATCTTGTTCACTAAGCTGCACTCCCTATTTGATTTTCTTGGTTTATAAATTCATCTGTAAAACTATAATATGATTTACTGCCAGGGCAATTTTTATCATAAATTAAAACTGGCACTCCATGAGAAGGTGCTTCAGATAATCTTACATTACGTGGGATCACTGTTTGGTAGACCTTTTCTTTAAAATAATTTCTTGCTTCCTGCTCAACCTGTGAAGATAATTTATTTCTTCTATCATACATCGTCAAAAGTATTCCTTGAATTTCTAAACCAGGGTTTAAATTGATTTTTATTCTATCTATTGTTTTCATCAGTTGGGTTAAACCTTCTAACGCAAAAAATTCTGTCTGAAGGGGAACTAAGAGAGAGTTTGAGCATACAAGTGCCATTACTGTCAATAAACTTAGAGACGGTGGACAATCTATAAGTATGTAATCGTATATAGCTCCAGAATCATTAAAATAAGAGGCTAATTTTACCTTTAGAATAAATGCCCTATCACTATCCCCGGCTGTTTCGACCTCCAGACCAGACAAATCGACATTTGAAGTTATCAAATCAAGATTATCAAATTTTGTTTTTTTAATTACCTCTGAAATAGACTTAGTTCCATTTAAAATACCATAAATAGTTTCGTCTGATTTTTCTGAATTAGATAAACCAAGACCAGTTGTTGCATTCCCTTGTGGATCTAAATCAATAACTAAAATTTTTTTTCCTTGTTGTGTCAGTGCAGAGGCAAGGTTAATTACAGTGGTTGTTTTTCCAACCCCACCCTTCTGATTTATAATTGAAATAATTTTCATCAAATTTTTTTTTCCATATTTTTTATATTTAACAAAAATGAATCTTTGTTTGTTAAACTTTTTTTTTCCTCATAATCTAAATCCCAAATTTTAAGAGTTTCATTTAAAATTTTTCTCCCGCTTTTACCCATGAATAAAATAATATTTTTATATTTCCGAAAATTCTTTTGAACTAAATCAAGAATTATTGGCATTGGTTTAAAAGCTCTGGACATAATCGTTCCAGTTTCAATATCTCTAAGTTTAAAGATATCTTTTTGAATTATTTCTGTGTTTAATTCCAATTTTTCAGAAACATCTTTTAAAAAAACACATTTATGATGACTTTTTTCATAAAGTTTTATTTTCATGCTGTTTTTTAATTTCTTCATTAAGATTGCTATGATTAGTCCAGGGATACCACCTCCGGAACCTAAATCAGAGGTTGTATTATTATTTAAATCAACAAAATCAATTATTTGTGCTGAATCGACAATATGTCTTTGCCTTATAACCCCTTGATCAGAGTTTTTTCTGCTAATTATGTTAATTTCTCTATTTTTTTTTTGAATCATGCTTATAAGGGTCTCAAGCTCATTACAAGTTTCACGTGAAACTTCAAATTTTGTAATATTAGAGTAATTTTTAGAAATTATCGAATCCATTAAGCTATATGCTTAATAGACTTTCTTTTTACGTGTGACAACAAAATATATACGGCTGCTGGGGTAATTCCATCTATTCGTAAAGCTTGTCCCATAGTTTTTGGCCTTATTTCCTTAAATTTGGACTTTACTTCGTTTGATAAACCAGAAAATTGATCATAATCAATATTATCAGGGATAATTAGATTCTCATCTCTTTTGAAAGCTAGGATATCTGCATTTTGCTTCTTTAAATAACCTCTATAGTGAGAATTAATTTCTATCTGTTCATCTATTTCAGAGCCAAAATTCTTAATTTCAGGCCAAATTATACGTATTTTAGTCATATTAGCATCCTTTTGGGCTAAAATTTCATCTGCTGACCTTAAAATACCATCTTTTGCAATTTTTATGCCGTGTTTTTGAGCCTTTGATGGAGATATACTTAAACTAGACATTTGAAGTGAAATTTCACTCATTTTCACAAATTTATCCTCAAATTTAAATTTTCTTTCATCAGATATTAAACCGATTTTAATCCCTTTATTAGTAAGTCTCAAATCAGCGTTATCTGCCCTAAGACTTAATCTATACTCAGCTCTTGAAGTAAACATTCTGTAAGGCTCTGCCACACCCTTAGTAACCAAATCATCTATCATTACTCCAATATAAGCATCTGACCTATCAAGAATGAATGGTTCTTTACCCATAAATGATAATGCTGCGTTTACACCCGCAATAAGACCTTGGGCTGCAGCTTCTTCATATCCTGTAGTTCCATTAATTTGACCAGCTAAATATAAGTTTTTAATTTTTTTAGTTTCTAGTGTTAAAAAAAGTTCTCTAGGATCTATATAGTCATATTCTATTGCATATCCTGGCCTAATCATTTTAACATTCTCTAAACCACTGATATTATTGAGTATTTCAGCTTGTACTAACTCAGGTAGTGAGTTTGATATACCATTTGGATAGATTGTGTGGTCATAAAGCCCTTCAGGCTCTAAAAATATTTGATGCCTTGTCTTTTCGGCAAATTTAACTACTTTATCTTCTATTGAAGGACAATATCTAGGTCCTACTCCTTGAATGCTACCTGAATACATCGCACTCCTAGATAAATTTTTTTCTATAATCTTATGTACCTTTTCGTTTGTATAAGTCATAGAACATGAAACTTGTTTATTCGAAGTAGATTTCGTTAAAAAAGAGAAAAAGTAAGGATTTTCATCAGCTGCTTGTTTTTCTAAATTTTTGAAATTTATTGTCCTTGCATCAAGTCTTGGTGGAGTACCTGTTTTTAATCTTCCTATTTTAAATTTATATTTTTCTAATTGTTCACTTAAACCAGTGCTAGGTTTCTCATTATATCTTCCTGCAGGAGTACGCTCATCACCAATATGAATCAATCCATTTAAAAAAGTACCAGTTGTTAAAATTATTTTACTACACTTTATCTTATTACCTTTTAATGTTTGAAAGCCATTTATAGCATTATTTGAAAAAATAAACTTAGTTACTGGGTCAGAAAAAATACTTAAATTACAATAGTTTACAAGTTTTTCTTTCATAAAATGCTTATATAAGCTTCGATCTGATTGGGTTCTTGGACCTCTAACTGCTGGACCTCTACTTCTATTTAACAACCTAAATTGTATTCCAGATTTATCTGCAATCTCTCCCATAACGCCATCTAATGCATCTATTTCTCTAACTAAATGACCTTTACCCAAGCCACCAATTGCGGGATTACATGACATCTCACCAATAGTATTTATATCATGAGTAAATAGGGCAGTATTTACACCTAGACGAGCTGAAGCAGCTGCTGCTTCACAACCAGCATGACCGCCTCCAATTACAACAACATCAAATGAAAATTCATTTTTCATGATGTAAATTTATATTTGAAAAAAAATTTTACAAGGCTCTTATTTTCCAATGCAAAAATCGTTGAAAATACTGCCTAATACTTCCTCTACATCGACCTTTCCAACAATCATACCTAAATGTCTAGTAGCTAGCCTTAAATCTTCGGCAGCTTTATCAAAATCTTTTTTATTATTTTTTTCTAAAAAATTTCTCAAATTATCTGAACATTGAACTAGGTGTTGCCTGTGTCTTTCTCTAGTAATTAATATATCTTCATTTATAATAAATTTTGTTTTTAATCTTTCTTTGATTTTTGAAATTAATTTATCTAAATTTTGGTTCTCCTTTAATGAAATTAAAACGTGATCTAACTTTGTTACCTCTGTATCTAATTCAGACTGAATAAGATCTGACTTATTTACAACTAAAATCGCATTATCCTTTAATAAATCATTCAAAAAACCCTTTAAATCAATACTTTTTGCATCTACTACCACTAATTTCAAATCGGCATTTTCTGCCCTATCTAATGATAATTTTATACCTTTTTTTTCGATTTCATCTTTAGAATTTCTAATACCTGCTGTATCTGAAATTATAACAGGATAGCCATCAATATTTAAATGTGTTTCAATAACATCTCTTGTTGTTCCTGCAATTTCGGAAACTATTGCTACATCTCTATTCGATAAATTATTTAATAATGAGGATTTACCAGCATTTGTTGGACCGACAATGGCAATTTTAAAGCCTTCTCGTATTATTTCACCTATCTTTTGATCATCTAAAATCTTTCCAATTTGATTTAAAACTTCAGTTGAATCTTTTTTAATTTGTTGAATATTTTCATCAGGCAAATCCTCTTCTGGAAAATCTATTTTTGCTTCAACAAAGGATAAGATTTTTAACAACTTTTCTCTCAAGTTATTGAATTTTTCAGCTGATTTTCCTTTCATAGTTTTCACAGCCTGCAATCTTTGTATTTCAGTTTCTGCTGAAATTAGATCAGCTATGCTTTCAGCTTTAAGCAAATTAATTTTACCATTTTGAAAAGCTATCTTGGTAAATTCCCCTGGTTCAGCTAATCTGAAATTTTCTATATTAGACAATTCATTTTGTAGTGCTAAAACGATCGCTTTACCTCCATGAACATGAATTTCAACCATATCTTCACCCGTATAGCTCTCAGGCCCCGGAAACCAGATAATTATGCCTTCATCAATAAGTTCAGAAGTGTTGATATTATTTATTTTCCGAAGAGAAGCGACTCTAGGTGAGGGGGCGGGTTTTCCTGTTAGCAAAGTTATTGCTTTAGATGCACCTGACCCTGAAATTCTAATGATGGCAACTCCAGATATGCCTGGTCCTGATGATAAAGCATAGATTGTCATATTTAAATTATAATTACTTAATCTAAATATTAAAATTAAATATTTCTACTTAGCAATCTTTTCTAGCGCCTCAAAAAAACTCTTCGAATAATCTTTTGTATTAAATAGTGGACTTTTTATTGAATCAATAAATATGGAATTTCTAATATTGATATAATCATCAATATTATTTGTAAAATTAACAACTTTTTGAATATAATCATCCTCATCTTTGGCAATCAATTGTTCCATATTAAGATTTTTATTTATTGACTCCCCACATCTGGAATTAAAATTATATCCGGCCATTGTAATTACAGGAACACCCATCCAGATAGCCTCAAATGATGTGGTTACACCATTATAAGGAAATGTATCAAGGGCAATATCAATAAGATTGTAATTATCTAAGTGATCTTTAAATTTTTCAGCTCGATCTATAAATTTTACTGACTCCAATACACCTTCATTTTGAAATAACTCTTGGAGTCTTTTTGTTGCAAGTCGTTTTGAAGATGTTTTTAAAACTAGTTGGGAGTTATTTATTTTTTTCAAAATTTTTGACCAGGTGGAGACAACATTTGGGTTTATTTTATCAAAATTATTAAATGAACCGAAAGTAAAATATTTATTTTTAATAAATGGAGGAGGATTTTCTTCTCTTTCAAAATCATAGCCACAATGTGAGTTCCAGATTTTAGGCAAGTATATTACATTTTCACTATAAAATTTTTCTTCATTTGGACGAATTACGTTTGGGTCTGCAATTAAATAATCCATACTTTTTAATCCTGTAGTATTACAATAACCCATCCATACTATTTGCTTTGTTGCCATTCTATTTTTGAACAACTCTATCCGTTGTGTTGATGTATAACCCATCAAATCAATTACAAAATCTAATTTTAATTTTCTAACTTTATTTACAGCATCAATATTACTAAGTTTAGAAATATTAATTGTTTCATTAACTAAGTTCTTAAAATTTTCTGTAGATTGATCTTCTTTTGAACTACTTATTATTAAAACAATTTCAAATTTATTTTTATCATAGTTCGAAAGGATTGTTTTTAAAAAATATGTAATAGAATGACCCTCTAGTATGTCTGATGATAAAAAACCAATCCTAATTCTTAAACTAGATTTCTCTGAAATTTCTACTAATTGATTTTCTGGAATTACTTTTAAGTTTTGATCTAAAAACTTCCCATAATTGAAAAAATCAGCCTGACTCCAATCTTTATCAAAACATTGCCAGTAACCATAATTACACAAATCAATGACATTGAATTTTTTCGACTCGATCACTCTTTTAAAATGAAAAATAAGCTTTTTTGCATCATTTAATCTTCGATAAACCATAGCCATTGCCAGATTTAAGGGTCTATGATTCGTACAAAATTTATCTGATGATTTATAAAAATTAAAAATCTCTGTAAAATCAAATTCATGATTTTGTTCTAAATCTATTAAAAAAACATTTGTAGTAATAAAATTTGCTAAACCGTCTATGGCGTGAATTGTATTTTTTTCTTTTAAATATCCAAACTTAAAATCTTTGATAGCTAAAATTAGAGCGTCTTTATTTTTTTTATTATTAACAATTCGGCTCATACCCAATAAATTACAAAGAAAAGCAGATCTTTCCTTTTCCTCAGTCTCTGAAGTGATTTCAAATATTACCTTAGAATATTCTTTTTTTTTAAATAGTTCAGCTGCTTTTATTTCTAGTTTTTGTATTGAGAGCATTTTAATTTTAGGCAATCTTTCTTATCAGATTAACTAATTATATAGTAAATAAAATTTTATATATAAATTAAATCACTTCTTTCAATAATTTAAAGAAATTTTCTGTAAATTTATTTCCGTCAAATAAAGGACTTTTTATTGCATCTTCAAATAAAGATTTTCTAAGATTTATATATCTCTCTCTTTCACGGGACAAACTCACAGCTTTTGACACATAATCATCCTCATCATTAGCAATCAGTTGTTCCATATTCAAATTTTTATTTATCGATTCTCCACATCTTGAATTAAAATTATACCCGGCCATCGTTAAAACAGGCACCCCCATCCATATGGCCTCAAATGATGTAGTCACACCATTATAAGGGAATGTGTCAAGGGCAATATCCACCTCATTATATAAGTTGAGATGATCTTTTTTATCTTCAAATCTTTTATGGAAAATTATTGAGTCTAAAATACCCTTTTTTTTCATCGATGTTTGAATTCTATCTAATTTTTTTTTGTCATTTGAACATTTAATTATTAATTTAGAATTTTTTATTTCTTTTAAAATTTTTGACCAACAAGTAATAACATTTTCATTAATTTTTGCAGGGTTGTTGAATGATCCAAAAGTAATATAATTATTTTTTATTAATGGAGGGGGCTTTTCTTTTCTTTTAAAATCAAAACCACAATGAGTATTCCAAATTTCTGGTAAATACAAAACTTTTTCTGAGTAGAATTTTTTTTCATTTTCGTAAATTAAATTCCTATCAGTGATGATATAATCCATATTTTTTAATCCTGTTGTATTACAATAACCCATCCATAGCGCTTGTTTTTTTGCAATTCTATTTTTAAATAATCCAATCCTATTTCTAGACGTATAGCCCATTACATCTATCATTAAATCCAAATTAAATTCCCTTATTTTGTTAAAAGCATTTAAATCACTTAATTTACTTATATCGATGGTTTTATAAACTGAATCAGTAATTTCTTTTGATATAGAGTTGAAATCAATTTGATTTGAAAATAAATAAATTTCTATTTCATCTTTATTATAATTTAAGAGAATAGTTTTCAAAAAAAAGGTTATTGAATGTCCACTTTTTAAATCTGCTGATAAAATACCCAGTTTAATTTTTTTATTTTTTTTACTGACTAATTTAACTATTTGGTCTTGAGGATATTCTGGCAAATTATTATCTACAAATTTACCATATTCAAAAAATTCACTTTGTGTCCAGTTTTTATCAAAACATCTCCAGTAACCATAGTTACATAAATCATTAGATATAAAATCACCTGAATTAACAACCTTTTCAAGATGCAATAACATAGCTTCATGCTCAACAAATTTTGAGCATATTGATGTCATTGCTATATTAATCTCTCTTTTTTTTTGAAAATGTTTTGGTAAGTCTTTATAAAAATTTTTTATTTCATTGAAATCAACGTTTGTATTTTCAAAATCACTTAAAATTGCACTTGCGAGGACTAAATTTACTAATGCGTTATAGCCATTTTCACTCGTTTTTTCTTTAAGATATCCTTTCTTGAAATCATTTAAAGCTAATTGCACTTGATTTTTATTTTTTTTATTTAAAGAAATCCTGCTGATACCTAATAAAACAAATAATCCTGCATTCCTCTCTTCTTCTTTCGTTTTGGTAGTAATTTCAAAAATTATCTCTGAGTACTTTTTTTCTCTAAATAAATCCTGTAATTCAAATTCAAGGTTTTGAATTGACACCATTAAAAAAATTTTAAGCTGGTTTATTCATTGAATTGAAAAATTCAGCATTATTTTTAGTGTCTTTTAATTTAGAATTAATAAATTCTATTGCATCCATTGTGCCCATCGGAGCAATAATTCTTCTTAAAACATTCATTTTTTGAAGATCATTTTTATCAAATAACAACTCCTCTCTTCTAGTGCCCGATTTAGTAATATCGATTGCTGGGTAAATTCTTTTATCTGCAATTTTTCTATCTAGGACAGTTTCACTATTACCAGTTCCTTTAAATTCCTCAAAAATTACTTCATCCATCCTACTACCAGTATCAATTAGTGCTGTAGAAATAATAGTTAGTGATCCACCTTCCTCAATATTTCTAGCAGCACCAAAAAATCTCTTTGGTCTTTGAAGTGCATTCGCATCGACACCACCTGTCAAAACCTTTCCTGAGCTTGGTATTACAGCGTTATAAGCTCTTCCTAGTCTTGTTATTGAGTCTAATAATATAACAACATCCTTTTTATGTTCTGTTAATCTTTTAGCTTTTTCTATTACCATCTCAGCTACTGCTACATGACGTTGAGCAGGCTCATCAAAAGTTGAACTAATCACTTCTCCTTTAACAGTTCTTTGCATATCAGTCACTTCCTCAGGTCTCTCATCGATCAACAAAACGATTAAGTAACATTCAGGATAATTTTTTGCTATTGAGTTAGCTATACTTTGTAAAATCATGGTTTTACCTGCTTTAGGGGGCGAGATAATAATTGATCTTTGACCTTTACCAATAGGACTTACCAGATCAATAAGTCTTGGAGTTAAATCTTGTTTTTTATCTGGTTTTACTTGCTCTACCTCCATAACGAGTTGTTTATCTGGATATAAGGGAGTTAAATTGTCAAAAGCAATTTTATGTCTAGATTTATCCGGTTCTTCGAAGTTAATTTTACTTACTTGTAATAATGCAAAATATCTTTCCCCTTCTTTTGGGGCTCTTACTGGTCCCTCAACAGTATCGCCTGTTCTTAGACCAAATTTTCTTATTTGACTTGGGCTCACATAAATATCATCTGGACCTGGTAAATAATTTGACTCCATAGCCCTTAAAAAACCGAAGCCATCTTGAAGCAATTGAAGTACACCAGCGCCAGTTATTTCCTCTTTTTCAGCGACTTTTTTTAAAATTGCAAAAAGTATTTCCTGTTTTCTTAAAGTACTTGCATTTTCTATTCCAAGCTCTTCGGCTTGTGTAATAAGTTGTTCAGATGATTTAAGTTTTAATTCTTGGATGTTCATGATTGAATTATTAAGAATTTAATAATATTTCTAATATATATACTATTACAACTTTTACAAGAGTTTTGCTTTATTTAATTAAACACTGAAATTACTTGTTTTGAGACATTTTTTTAAGAATTTAAATCTAATTCTCTTGCAAAACCATCTACTTTTGACCAATCGGTGAATTCATATGATTGCGAGGTGTCTGTTGGGCCATTAGTTAAAAACATAATAAGTTTAATAGCATATTTATCAAAAAGACCATAATTTGGATAATCTACTTTTCCCGCAAATACACCAATTTTTTTTGGCTTCCATTTAGAAACTCTAAGAAATTTTTTAACGTAAGGATTGGTGTCTGGTGTATTTTTTTCTGGTTTTCTTGCTACTACATTTACTGAAAAAAAAACGCTGTTTTTTTGTTCCAAAATATCTTTATTTAAGTTTATAAATTTATAAAGATCTTTTGAATATTTACCATATCGTATACTTGCTCCAATAACAATTTGGTTAAATTTAGATAAATCAAATTTAGTTGCTTCAGATAAGGATATAACTTTAGCAGCATTAGTATTACTAAAAAAATTAGCTAACCTCTCACAAATATTTTTGGTATGACCATCAGTGCTTGAATAAATAATTAAAGTTTCTGGCATTGGTACAATGCTAGGATTTATCCATTATTTGTTGAGGCATTTTTTCATAATATTTTTTCTCAAGCTTATATTCTATGTCCTCTTTGTCTTGCGCCGATCCCTCTGCTTGAATAAAAGTATATTTTGCAAAATCTTTACACCAATTCTTATTAGTATTAAGACATTCTACAGGATAAATATTGCCACCTAATTCTTTTGCTTCGTTAACTAATTCGTGGCCTAGCTCATCTGTAGTTTCCAAGCAATCTGCAACAAAACTTGGTGAATAAATTGCAATTTCTTTTTTTCCTTCTGATATTAAGCCTTTAACTATATCCTCGGTATAAGGAGTTATCCATTCCTCTGAGCCAAATCGACTTTGAAAACTCATCATGCACTGATCAGGCTTTATATTTTTTAAATTTTTTGTAATCAGACAGAATGTTTCATAACAGTGTCTATAATAATCATCACCTTTATAAACAATTCTTCTTTTTTGCATTCCATGAAAGGTGATTATCAAACTATCAATTTTTTTACCTTGATTAATCAATTCATTTAATTTCGCATCAACCTGATTAACAGAATTATCTATAAATGCATGAGTTCTATGAAAGTTTGTTATTACTTCAAAAGTAGGAATCTTTACTCTTTTCGACAGTTCTTTTGCCAAAGCGTCAACACCTGAAGCAATTGTGCTTTCGGAATATTGCGGAAACATTGGGATAACAAGAAGTTTTGTGGCGCCAACACCTTTCTTTAAATCCTCTTCCCAACTATCATAAACTTCATTTACATATGGGGGTGATAAAAGAAAAGCATGATTTACCTCCACATATCCCTCTGGATCAATTTTTTTAAGTTCTTTACTTACATTTTTTGTAAAATCCCTTGTATTAGTTATTAAAGGAAAGTTCTTACCATCCCAAATTCTGGCATACAGTTTGGCTGATTTTTGTGGGCGAAAAGGTAAAACAAAAAAATTTAAAATTATTTTCCACAGCCATGGATTAATATCTATAACTCTTGGATCTCCTAAAAATTTACGTAAATATTTTCTTAGAGCTTTTGTTGTCGGCGCAGAAGGTGAACCAAGCTGAACAAATACAACTTTAGTTTTTCTTTTGGGATGTGAATAATCCATATCTTAATAATCTTTTACTATTTTAACCAAATACTCCATCATACTAGGGCTCGTCTCCGGCAAAACACCATGACCCAAATTAAAGATATACGGATGATCTTTAAATATATCTAGATATTTTTTTGCCTCTTTTTTTAAATTTTCTTTATCAGTCAATAAAATTTGAGGATTCATGCCTCCCTGAATAGGTATTTTTATGTTCTTTGCAATTTGATTGGGGTCAATTTCATAATCGATACAGATAACATCTGGCTGAATAATTTCACAATATTTCTTATAATCTTTAATACCTCTTGGGAAACATATAACAGGTACACCAAGCGTTTTAGTGAATTCCACTAAAGAAGAGGTCGGATTATAAACATATTTACCGAGGTCTTTGTTATCTAATAATCCTGCCCAACTATCAAAAATTTGGATAATTTCAGCACCACTATTTATTTGATTTTTAATGTGTATCTTTAGAAACTTTTCTATTATTTTTAATATTTCTGTTATTAAAACATCGTTTTCAAAAAAACTCTTTTCTAAACCCTGTTTAGGTGATTTTTTATTCAACATATAAACTAGCAATGTCCATGGTGCACCAACAAAACCTATGGTGCTTTTGTTTTCAGTGAGTTTATTATTTTGGACTAAATTAATCGCTTTATAGACTGAATTAACTTTTTCGGTAAAAACGTTTTCTGTAGATTTAGATATTTGATCAAAATTTAAATCCCCAAGAATAGGACCAACATTTTTTACAAATTCTACTTTTTGGTTTAATCCGTAAGGTAAAATTAATATATCAGAAAAAATTATGGCAGCATCTAAGTCAAATCTTTTGAGTGGTTGAAGTGTTATTTCGGCTGATAAATTAGAATTTAAACATAATTTGATAAAATTAGTATTTTTCTCTCTGATCTTTCTAAATTCTGGTAAATATCTTCCAGCTTGTCTCATTATCCATATAGGATTTAGATCTGTCTTTTTATCCCTAATAACTTTTTTAATGTCAGACATATTATTAATTAAATTTATTTAACAGTATTTGTAGTATGAGTTGTGAAATATGTGGATTAAATTTTATATACATTTTATAAACCGGTTATTAACATTTAAAGCTAAATTTTTGATATATATATAAGTAATATTGAAGCTTATTAACAATAATTCAATTTAATGAAAAACTTTATACAAATGTTCAATAATGTTAATAAAAGCTATGTTTTACAACATAAATTTAAAATTTATAAAATTAATCAATTTTGTTTAAATAAAACAAAATTATTAACACTTTATACATGAGTAATACTTATCAAATTTATCTTATATCTGATTCCACTGGTGAAACATTAGACAGAATTTTTACTGCAATTAAAGCTCAATTTAAAAATATAGATTACAAAATACACACTTATTCTTTTACAAGAACAGAAAACCAAATTTTAAAGATTCTATCTAATGCTCAGAAAAATCAAAATTCTATAATTTTATATTCAATTGTAGATAGCAGCCTTGCAAAACATCTTGCAAGAAACAGTGAAGAAAAAAAAATACCCTGTTTTGGTGTTCTGGGAGATTTAATTTTAAGTTTCTCAAAATTACTTAATCAAAAAGCATCTCACCAACCCAGTGGTCAATATACGCTCAATGATGAGTATTACAAAAAGATTGAGGCAATTCAATTTACAATGAACCATGATGATGGAAATTTAGTTAAAGACATTAAAAAATCAGACATCATTTTGTTGGGGGTTAGTAGGACTAGTAAAACACCAACCTCGATTTATTTGGCAAACAAAGGGTTTAAAATATCTAATATTCCTTTAGTAAATGAAAATTCTATTCCTGAAATTTTAAAAGAAGATCCCAATCTTGCTTGTATTGTTGGATTAAGTACAGAACCAGAAAGATTAGTTGATATTAGAAAAAATCGAATGAATTCATTAAAAGATTCTCAGAATAAATCTTATATAGACTTATCTAAAATTAAAAAAGAGGTTGAGGACGCTAAAAACACTTTTAAAAAATATAAGTGGCCAACAATAGATGTAACAAGAAAATCAGTCGAAGAAACTGCTGCTTCAATTATTAAAATATACGAAATATATAAAAACAATGGTTAAGATTATCCTTGCTTCAAAAAGCAAAGTAAGAAAGCAAATTCTGGATGATAATAACATATCCACCGAGGTACAAAATTCTTATTTAGATGAAGATATTGTCAAAGAAAGTTTAATTAAAGAAAAAGCATCTCCTGAATTAATATCAAAAAATTTAGCTGAATTAAAAGCAAATAAGGTTAGTCAAAAAAACGAGGGCTTTTTAGTAATAGGTGCTGATAGTGTAATAGATTTAGAGGGCGAATTAATTTCTAAACCTATAAATAGAGATCAAGCTTTAGAAATTTTAAAAAAACTAAATGGAAAAAAACACAATCTCATTAGTTCAGTTTGTATCTCTCAAAATGGAGCCATGATTTGGAATTACACTGATAAAGCAACTTTAACAATGAAACAATTTGGTTTAGAAGAGCTAAAAAGTTATTTGTCAAAAATTACAGATGAAGCACTATATGCTTACAACGTTTATCAAATTGAAGGAGAGGGTAGAAAATTATTCTTAAATATTGATGGGGATGAAGACACTATAATGGGTTTACCGATTAAAAAGTTAAAACAATACTTGAGTAATTACGAATGAAAAAATATTTTGTTATAGGGAATCCGATTGATCATTCTTTGTCTCCCAAGCTCCATAACTGGTGGTTAAAAGAAAATAATATTGATGCCAGATATGACAAAATTAAACTCGAGGATCATGAAATTAAAAATTTCATTCTAAATATTAAGGAACAAAAAATAGCTGGTTGCAACGTAACTGTCCCTTTTAAAAAAACAGTTATCCCTTTTTTAGATAAATTAAGCCCAGAGGCAGAACAAACCCAATCGGTAAACACAATTACTTTTGATAATGGTGATTTAGTTGGACACAATACAGATATAGCTGGTTTTGATACTGCGATTAAAAAGTTAAACTTTAATGTGAAAGGTAAGAAAGTTCTAATTTTAGGAGCCGGTGGTGTAGTACCCTCAATAATTTTTGCCTTAAAAAACATGCATGTTCAAGAGATAACGATTAGTAATAGAACTAGAGAAAAGGCAGAAAATTTGAGAGATTTATTTAATAATCTCAAAATCTTAGAATGGGGAAATTTAACTGATTTTCATATGATTATAAATGCTACAAGTCTTGGTTTAAATAACGAAATAATAAATTTAGATTTCCCAAGTTTTGGAAATGATAAATTATTTTATGACGTAATTTATAATCCTCATGAAACTAGTTTTTTAAAAATTGGAAAAGAGTTAGGATACATAACAGAAAATGGAAAAACGATGTTTGTTTACCAGGCTCTAGAGGCATTTAAATTATGGCATAAAATAGAGCCAAAAGTTAATACAGACACATTTAAGCTATTAGATCATGATTAGAATTGGAATTTTAGGAGATATAGGATCTGGAAAAAGCTTTGTATCCAAAGCATTTGGATACCCAGTATTTAATGCTGATAGTGAAGTTGGAAAATTATATAAAATAAATAGAAAAATTTTTATAAAACTTAATAAAGCCTTACCTAAACATATCACACAATTTCCAATTACAAAACAAGAAGTAACGAAAACGATATTAGCAAATAAAAATAATTTAAGGAAAATTGTTAAAATTATTCATCCTGAAATAAGAAAGAAGATGAATATTTTTTTAAAGAAAAATAAAAAAAAGAAATTAATCATTTTAGATATTCCTTTATTGCTCGAAAATAAAATTAATAAAAGAAAAGATATTTTGATATTTATTCAATCTAATAAAAATGAAATCTTAAAGAGATTGAAAAAAAGGCAAAATTTTGATTTAAAGATTATGAACAGATTCAGAAAAATACAACTACCACTTGATTATAAAAAAAAAAAATCAAAATTTATAATTAAAAATAACTTCACAAATGGATTTATTAAAAAGCAGATAAAATATATTCTAAAGCAAATACAGTAAATGAAGGAAGTAATTTTAGATACAGAAACAACAGGATTATCCGTTAAAGAGGGTCACAGAATAGTTGAGATAGGATGCATTGAGTTAGAAAATTTCATACCCACAAATAACAACTTTCATTGTTATTTAAATCCTGAGAGAAAAGTCTCTGAAAAGGCTTTTGAAACTCATGGATATACAAATGAATTTTTGTCTGATAAAAAAAAATTTAGAGAGATAGCAGATAATTTTTTACTTTATATAAAAGGAAAAAAACTAATTATTCATAATGCTGAATTTGATTTATCTCATTTAAATAATGAATTGAAAATAGCGGGTAAAGATTTAATTAATAATGAAATTATAGATACTGTTATTTTAGCTAGAGATAAATTTCCAGGATCTTCCAATAGTTTAGATGCTTTATGTAAAAGGTATAGGATAGATAATTCTAAGAGAGAAAAACATACCGCTCTTATAGATTGCGATTTATTATCAAAAGTTTACATAAATTTGATAGATCAGAAGGAACCAAAATTAAATTTCAATAATGATATAAATGAATCGAATAAATTATCTAAAACTAATATTTCATATTTTAAGAAAATTATTATACCCACAGACAAAGAAAAAAATGATCATTCACAATATTTAAAAACTTACTTAAAAAAAAATTTTTTTAATTAAAATTCTTTTTATAAAGATCTTCGAAATCAACTTTTTTTAAGAATTTTACACCAGGATAACCTGAAGTGTGTAAAAGGCTCAAAAGTGCCTTTTCTATTTCGGGAAATATTTCTTTTTGAACATCACATAAGACAATTTTTTGAATTATATTCTTATTTTTTACTTCATCTTTAAGTTTGATTATAGATGTGTAAGTCATTTCAAAATACGATTTTCTTTTACTTTCATTGTTATCATGAAACTTAAGTAAAGTATTTACTTCTATAATTTGAGCTTTTAAAGGTTTCGAGTTTATCTCAATATTTAGTTGGTACTTAGATATAAAATCTTTTACATACATGTATGTTTCAAAGTCAGGTGTTTCACCCGAGATATCTTTTATAAATTTACTCATTATTTTATAATTTTCGCTCATCGTCTTCCTCAATGTCTTCAAACTCACCTTCTATATATGGTTTTTTTATTTTTGTCTCATTCTTAAATTTTTTTATAAATTTTCCAAAAAATAATTTTCTTGTTAAAGGAAATATTAAAAGAAATCCTAAAAGATCAGTTGCAAATCCAGGAATTATCAGAAGAAGTGCTGCAAATGCTATGGCAGCACCTGAAATTATTTCATAAATTGGTGCTTCATTTTTTATTAATTGTGAAAAACCAGACCTAAGATTATTTAATCCCTCGTATCGTGCATAAAACACCCCAATTATTGCTGTTATAAATATTAATGATATCGTGTTAAACGCACCTATTTGACCACCAATCTTAATAAATAGATAAATTTCTACAACAGGGACCAGGATAAGGGCAATTAATACTGAGTTCATTTGTCTTTAATCTAATTGCTAGTTGAAATTATTCAACAGAGTAATTAAATTGTCATTATGAATTATAGTTTTGAATACATCGATATCATACTATTAGCTATGATAGCTGGGTTTATTTTTTTAAGATTAAGAGGTATTCTTGGAAAAAGAACTGGTTTTGAGGGAAAAAACCCTCAACAATTTCAAGAAATTTTAAAAGAAGTGCATCAAGAAAGTAATTTAAAAAAAGAGGAGAATTTTGATAAAAAAGCTCAGAGTGAATTTTTAAAAGGAGCAAAAATTGCTTATGAAACAATCATTACTGATTTTAGTGACAATGATAACAAGTTAATTGCCAGCAAACCTTTATTAAGTAAAGAAATTTATGATGAGTTTAACAAAGCTCTTAAAGATAGAGGTGATAGAGGCCATTATGCTGAAATAACATTTATTGGAATAAAATCAGCAGACATAAAAGAACACAAAAAAATCGATAAAGCTCTTCAGGTAACTGTAGATTTTGTAAGCGAGATCATTACTTGTATAAGAGATCAAGAGAAAAAAATTGTTTCAGGAAGTCCTGATAAAATCAAAACTATTTATGACACTTGGACGTTTTCGAGAGATACGAGATCTAACAACCCGAATTGGTTGTTAGTAAATACTCTCAATTAAGTGAATAGTAAAATTTCAGAAAAAGATAAAAAAACTTGGGAAGAATTTTTGTCAAATGATCAAAAATTATCAGACAAAGATAATTTTCAATCAGAAATAAAATCTAAAAAAACTAGATCGTTAGACCTACATGGAAAAACTCTAGATGAGGCAAACCAAATTATTGAGAACTTTATTAAAAAATCTTATGAAGACAAAGTTCATAAACTTATAATTGTTACAGGTAAAGGTCTTCATTCCAGCAATGAGAAAGATCCGTATGTTTCAAAAGATTTAGGTATTTTGAAATACTCAATACCCAATTTTTTAAAAAACAATGCTGAGTTAATGAAACTCATCTCAAATATAAGCGAAGCAAGTATAGAGGACGGCGGTAGTGGTGCTTTTTATATTTTTTTAAAAAAGAAATAAATTATTTATTTTAAATAATTCAGGAATATAATGTTTTTATTATGATAGTTTGGTTAGCATCTTACCCACAAAGCGAAAATGATTTTGTCAGGTCTCTATTATCTTCATACATATTTTCTAAAGATGGAAGTTTTCATTCTGAGTTACTTGAAAATATCAATCTTTTTCCTAATAATTCATTGTTTAAACAACTGGGGGTAAATATAAATAATCAAGATGAAATGTATGAAAATTATATTAATTCACAAAAAATTTTAAATAAAAAAGACAGCATAATGTTTTTAAAAACCCATAGCTGTTTTGTAAATACTAATAAATTTAAATTTACTGACAGACATAATACGCTCGGTGTTATTTATATTGTAAGGGATCCAAGAAGTATTATTCCTTCACACTCGCAAGAATTTAAGATTTCAGAAGATCAATCTTTAAAATTTTTGTTATCGGAAACTTTTCTTGGAAAAGAAACTGAATCTCAATGTACTACTTATTTAGGTTCATGGAAAAATCACTTTAATTCTTGGAAAGTTTTCAGAAGATTTAATAAATATTTGTTAGTTAGATATGAAGATTTAATAAATGAAACAGATAAGACTTTTTTAAATATTTTAAAGTTTATTGCTCATCTGGGTCGAGTGAATTTTACTCTGGATGAAAAGAAATTTGAAAATGCGTTAAAAACAACTGAAATTGAAAAAATGAGTGAGAATGTGTTAAAAAAATTTGATCAAGTAGATATAAAAATTAAAGAAAGTTTGGAGAAAGAATTAGAAAGTGAAATGAAAGAGCTTAATTATTTATAAAAGTTTTAAAGAATAAATTTTGATAAGTCTGTATCTTTAACAAGTGTATCAAGGTTTTTGTTTATATATTCTTTATTTATAATAATTTTTTCACCAGCTCTGTCAGTAGCAGTAAAACTAATTTCATCTAATATCTTTTCTATAATTGTATGTAATCTTCTTGCACCAATATTTTCCACTGTTGCATTGACTTCTGATGCTATATTTGCAATTGCATCAATACCATCCTCTGCGAACTCTAAATCCACATTTTCTGTTTTTAACAAAGCTACATATTGTTTAATTAAACTATAGTCTGGTTCTTTTAGAATTCTTTTAAAGTCCTCACTTGTTAAAGCTTCTAGCTCGACTCTTATAGGCAACCTTCCTTGTAGCTCAGGTAATAAATCCGATGGTTTGGCAAGTTGGAAAGCTCCTGATGCAATAAATAAAATATGATCTGTTTTAATTGGACCATATTTTGTGTTAACTGTTGTGCCTTCGATAAGAGGCAACAAGTCTCTTTGAACCCCTTCTCTCGAGACATCTCCTCCAACTCTATCGGTTCTGCCAGAAATTTTATCAATTTCATCTAAAAAAACTATTCCATTATTTTCAGTTGAGATTTTAGCAGCTTTAATAATTTTATCTTGTTCAATTAATTTATCAGACTCATCATTAATTAAAATTTCATGAGATTCTTTAATAGTCATTTTTTTCTTTTTTTCTTTTGTTCCCATTGACTTTCCAAGCATTTCCCCAATATTAATCATACCAACATTCGCTCCTGGCATACCTGGAATTTCAAAGGATGTTCCGCTTCCACCTGTGTCACTTACAGCAATTTCTATTTCGTTGTTATCTAAGTCACCATCTCTTAATCTTTTTCTAAAACTTTCTCTTGTAGCTGTACTCGCCTTTTTTCCAACTAAAGCGTCTAAAACTTTTTCTTCTGCCATTTTTTGCGCTTTTGCATAAACTTCTTTTCTTTTTTTTACTTTTTCCATTGAGATAGCAATTTCGATTAAATCTCTTACTATTTGTTCGACATCTCTTCCTACATAACCAACTTCCGTAAATCTTGTTGCTTCAACTTTAACAAATGGAGCTTCAGCAAGTTTTGATAGTCTTCTAGATATTTCAGTCTTACCAACTCCAGTTGGTCCAATCATAAGTATATTTTTGGGCAATACTTCATTTTTCATTTCACCTTTTAAAGCTTGTCTTCTCCATCTATTTCTCAGAGCTACAGCAACAGCTTTTTTAGCTTTATTTTGCCCTACAACAAATCTATCTAATTCTGAAACTATTTCTCTTGGTGATAATGAACTTACTAAAGTTTCATTATCTTTGGAATTTTTATCTTTTGGAACAAGAGGTGTAACGTTAGATTTTTCCATTATATTTTTTCAACTTTAATATTATTATTGGTAAAAACACAAATTTCTGAAGCAACTTCAATAGCTTTCTTTGCCACCTCTTCAGCACTCATATCTGTACCCATTAAAACTTTTCCAGCTGCTAAAGCATAATTTCCACCTGAACCAATTCCAATTACATCTCCCTCTGGTTCAAGCACGTCTCCAGTTCCAGAAATAATATAGCTGTTATCTTTGTCACCAATAGCCATTAAAGCCTCTAGTCGTCTTAAATATTTATCTGTTCGCCAATCCTTTGCTAATTCAACAGCTGCTCTCGATAAGTTTCCTGCATGCTTTTCTATTTTTGCCTCTAATCTCTCAAACAAAGTTAAAGCATCTGCGGTTGAACCTGCAAATCCGGCGACAACATCTCTTTTTTCGATTTTTCTTACTTTTGAGGCAGTGCTTTTAACAACTGTATTTCCCATACTAACTTGACCGTCACCAGCCACTACCACTTCATTATTTTTTCTCACTAAAACAATCGTCGTCATAGCTTATAAATGGATACTAAATTTGATAGTTCAAGCCCAGGTTTAGTATTATTGCCATATTTAGATAATATATGTATACCTCTTTTTAATTATGAAGCGTAAAGGTAAAATTAGTCGAAAAACAAAAGAGACCAGTATAAGTGTTGATCTCAACATTGATGGTAAAGGTAAGTATAAAATTGATACCGGAATAGGATTTCTTAATCACATGCTTGAGCAGTTATCCAAGCACTCGTCAATCGACATGAGTATTAAAGCTAAAGGAGATACTCATATTGATCTACACCACACAACTGAGGATACTGGTATTGCAATTGGTGAAGCTTTGAAAAAAGCATTAAAAAAATCTGTTGGTATTAGAAGATATGCACATGCAATGATACCGATGGATGAAACTTTATCACGAGTTGCAATTGATATTTCAAACAGACCCTACTTAATTTGGAAAGTAAAACTAAAAGTCGAAAAGCTTGGTGAGATGGATACAGAACTTTTTAAAGAGTGGTTTCAAGCTTTTTCACAAGCAGCAGGAATTACTTTGCATGTAGAAAATATTTATGGTGATAATAGTCACCACATTATTGAGTCTTGTTTTAAAGGATTAGCAAGATCGTTAAGAGCTGCATTAGAGATAGACCCCAGGAATAGTAAATCAATTCCATCTACTAAAGGCTCATTATAAAATTAATGAAAGTTACTATTGTTGATTACAACTCGGGCAATATAAGCTCGGTGATAAACTCATTTAAAGAAGTTGCTAAAGATAAGGTAAATATTGAGGTTACTGCTGATTTAAATAAAATTAAGTCTAGTGACAAAGTAGTTTTACCAGGGCAGGGCTCATTTAAAAGTTGTATAGAAGCTTTAAACAAAATTAATGGTCTAACTGAAACATTGAATGATTTTGCAATAAATAATAAAAAACCACTACTTGGAATTTGTGTTGGCTTACAAATGTTTGCTGATATTGGTTATGAAGAAACTGAAACCAAAGGTTTAGGCTGGGTTTCTGGAAAAGTTACAAAAATAGATAATCAAAGTGGAAAATACAAACTTCCTCATATTGGTTGGAACCAGATAAATATTGTTAAACAAAGTAAGATTTTTAAAAATATTGATAATAATTCACACATGTATTTTGTGCATAGTTACGAATTTTTACCGAATGATAAAAATGTAATTTCAGCAACAACAGATTATTCATCAAATATTGTTTGTTCTGTTGAAAAAGAAAATATCTTTGGAACACAGTTTCATCCAGAAAAAAGTGATAAGTTGGGGCTTAAAATAATTGATAATTTTATAAATATTTAAATTTATGAATAAATTTCTTTCTATAATCCTTTGTTATTTTTTTCTTATTTCATGTCAAAATGTTCAAAATGTAGAAAACACAAAGAAAAAAAGTTTGAATAAGGAATTTTCAATTTCAATTGAACCAAATGTAAAAGTTAATAAATGAAAATATTTCCTGCAATTGATATCAAAGATAAAAAGTGTGTGAGGCTAGTTAAAGGAAACTTTGATAATAAAACTGAGTATGAAATGTCTCCAGTTGAACAAGCCAGTAAATATAAAGATCATGGCTTCAAAAATTTACATATAGTCGATTTGGATGGAGCTTTAACTGGCGAAACCACTAATTTAGATATCATTAAAGATATAGTAAGTAAATTTGACCTCAAAATTGAGGTTGGTGGAGGTGTGAGAAACTTTGAAAGTATTAAAAAGTATACCGCTGTTGGAGTTGATAAAGTAATCTTAGGTAGTGCAGCAATTAAAGATAAAAATTTTTTAAAAGAAGCATGTGTACAATTTCCAAATAAAATTGCCTTAGGATTAGATGCCAAAAATGGATATTTATCAGTATCTGGTTGGAAGGAAAATTCTAATCAATTAACTCTAAATTATTTAAAAGAAGTAAATGGTTATGGTGTTAGCAGATTGATTTATACAGATATCAATCGAGATGGTATGAAGCAAGGCCCAAATTTTGAAGAGACTTCAAAAGTTGCGGAGAAATCAAATTGTCCTGTGATTATTTCTGGTGGCGTGTCATCAATGAATGACATCAAAAAAGCCAAAACTTTGAAAAATATTGAAGGTATAATAGTCGGTAAAGCTATTTATGATGGAGATATTAAATTAGAAGAACTGGTTAAAGAAGATGCTTAAAAATAGAATAATTACTTGTTTAGACGTTAAAAACGGACGTGTAGTTAAAGGGATTAACTTTGTTGATTTAAAAGATGCAGGTGATCCAGTTGAACAAGCAAAAATTTATTCTGATGGAGGTGCAGATGAAATTTGTTTTTTAGATATTACTGCTTCCAATGAAAATAGAGATACAATTTATGAAGTGGTTGAGAGAACATCAAAAAAATGCTTTGTTCCTCTAACTGTTGGCGGAGGAGTAAGAAGTACAGATGATATCAGTAAATTATTAAATTGTGGTGCCGACAAAGTATCTATTAATACTGCAGCTGTTGAAAATCCAAAAGTTGTTTTAGATAGTTCAAAAAAGTTTGGTTCACAATGTATTGTTGTTGCAATTGATGTAAAAAAAAATGGTGATAAGTGGGAAATATTTACTCATGGAGGCAGAAAAAATAGTGGTCTTAACGCTTTGGAGTATGCCAAAAAAATGGAAGATAGTGGGGCAGGAGAATTACTTGTAACGTCAATGGATAGGGATGGAACACAAATAGGTTATGACGTCAATTTGATGAGTAAAATTGCATCAAAAGTAAATATACCTTTAATTGCATCAGGTGGTGTTGGAAACCTAGATCATTTGGTTGATGGAATTAAGTTAGGAAAAGCGAGCGCAGTTTTAGCAGCTTCAATATTTCACTATGGCAAACACTCGGTGCAAGAGGCTAAGGAATATTTGGACTCAAAAGGAATTCCTGTTAGAATTTAGTATGTTAACTACACTTAAAAATTTATTTAAGCTCGCGCGTGAAAGAAAAGAAAAGCCAGTTGATGGATCATATACTAATAAATTATTATCAGATAAATCATTAAGCAAATCAAAAGTTCTAGAGGAAATAAATGAACTTATTGAGGCTGTAGATAAAGATACTAATAAAATACATGAAGCTGCTGATGTATTTTATCATTTGATAATTTATCTTGAGGCACATAATATTAAGATTGAGAAAATAGAAGAAGAATTAGAAAAAAGAAAAAAATCTAATGAGCAAAATTAAGATTATATTTTTTTTAATATTAGGTTTTGTTATTTATAAAGGTTATGAAGCTTTTACAGAATTCGAGATAGGAGTGTCTGACAGAGTTGCTGTGTTAGAGAAGTCTGCTGATATTGAGAGACAAGGGGAAGTTATTGCCTTAATGATGTATTTGGGTAATCCTCCTCGATTAAATGAACATTTATTAGTCAAAAATAAATCTAAATGTTTAGATATGAAACAAATAGCCGAGGAAACATCTTTTGCTTATTATGAGTGTGCAGTAGTGGATGCTAATGTAAGAGGTGGAAAAATAATCAGTATAAATGAGGAACTTGAGGTTATAGAATGAGTTACGATGACAATAACATTTTTGCAAAAATTTTAAGAGGTGAAATTCCTTGCAAAAAAATTTTTGAAGATGATTTTGTATTATCTTTTTATGACATCAATCCTCAAAAAAAAATTCATGCACTTGTAATTCCCAAAGGAAAATACATAGATTTAGATGATTTTAGTAATAATGCTTCTTCAGATGAGATGGTTGGATTGTTAAAAGGTATCAATATAGTTGCAAAAAAACTAGGTATTTCAGTAGATACAGGTAAAGGATATAGAGCCTTAGCAAATATAAATGAGCATGGCGGTCAAGAAGTACCCCATCTTCACTTTCATTTATTTGGTGGTGAACCAGTTGGTAAGATGGTGCAGTGAATAAAAAAGTAGAGAGAAATTATTTAGAAATATCTTATTTGGAAGATTTAAAGGACTCTACAAATTTATCAGACCATTATTCGATAAATTTAGTTTACCCAGTCGATTTTCAATTAAATAAATTTTTTTACAAAAATATTGGCAAAAGTCATCATTGGGTAGACCGATTAATATGGGGCGAAAAACAATGGTTAGATTATGTTTCTGACAAAAAAGTAAAAACGTACGTATTAAAGGATAAGGATGAACTAGCAGGATATTTTGAACTTATTTTACATAAAGATAAAAATGAAGTCGAGATAGCTTATTTGGGTTTATTGGAAGAATATCAAAATAAAAAATTAGGTTCATATCTATTATCAGCAGCCATTAAAAATTCTTTTAAAGAAAAACCTAAAAGAGTTTGGGTCCATACATGTTCATTAGATCACAAAAATGCATTAAATAATTATATTGCAAGAGGCATGAAAGTTTTCAAAACAGAAACTGTAGTGATTTGAATTAGTTTTGTTGAGGAAGTTTAAATATTTCTTTATTTAATTTTTGATTTCTTTTAATTGAAGAAAGATAGGTAATACTTACATTTTGATAAATATCCACTGTTTGCCATCCAATTAAATTATAAGTTTTCTTATCAAAAAATAGATTTATCTCATTTTCATTTTCTACAAAATTGAAGTTTATGAAGTCATCACCCACATCTCTCTGATCTAAATTTGTTATTTTTTTTAATAAATATTCTTTATTAAGTATTGTATCTAGAGGCGTTTTTTCAAGTGGATAAAAGTAATAACTACTTAATGTCTTAATTACTAATGATTTTCCGTTTGAAACTAGAATTTTTTGATTACTTAAATTATACTTACAATAAATTTTTTTTGGATACTCAATTATACAATTTCCATTCTCAATTTTACCATTAATATTTTGTTCAAAGTCGAATGATATATTTTTGATATCAGTGAACTTCTTAATTATATTTTCCTTAATTGATGCTGAGACACTAGAAATTATTGAAAGATAAATTACGACAAAAAGTAACTTTTTCATTTAAGAACATCTCTTTTTCCAACATGATTTGCTTTACTTACGATTCCTTCAGATTCCATCATATCAATTATTCTTGCTGCACGATTGTATCCAATTTGAAGTTTTCGTTGTAAAAATGAAGTTGATGCTTTTCCCTCTGTTTTAATTATTTCAATGGCAGTTTGATATAATTCATCTTTTTCACCTTGATTTTTTGACTCATTAAATTCTTTTTCATCAGCAAAATTAAGTATTTCATCAACATAATCAGGCTCCGCTTGAGATCTTAAAAAGTTATTTATTTTTTCTATTTCAGTGTCTGAGACAAAAGGAGCATGAATTCTCACAATTCTATTTGCGGACGACATATACAACATATCGCCTTTTCCTAACAATTGTTCAGCTCCTTGCTCACCTAAAATTGTTCTACTATCTATTTTAGATGTGACTTGAAAAGAAATTCGAGTTGGAAAATTTGCTTTAATTGTACCTGTAATTACATCAACACTAGGTCTTTGAGTAGCCATAATAATATGAATTCCAGCAGCTCTAGCCATTTGTGATAATTTTTGAATATAATTTTCAATTTCTTTTCCTGCTACCAACATCAAATCAGACATCTCATCAACTACCACCACTATGTAGGGCATCGGTAATTTATGTTTTGAATTATAACTATCAATATTTCTCACTCCTTCTTTGGTCATTAGCCTATATCTGCTTTCCATCTCTTTAACGACCCAACCAAGAACAGAGGTAGCTTTTTTAGCTTCGGTAATCACTGGGCAAAGTAGGTGTGGAATACCTTCATAAGTAGAAAGTTCCAACATCTTAGGATCAATTAAAATAAATTTACACCTTTCAGGAGTGTGCTTGTAAAGAAGTGATAAAATAATTGTATTGATACAAACTGATTTTCCAGAACCAGTAGTACCAGCAATAAGTAAATGAGGCATTGCAGAAAGGTCCCCGATGACCGGAGTGCCAGAAATATTTTTTCCTAATGCAATCGGTAATTTGATCTCTTTCTTTTTAAAGCTTGAATTATCTAATATTTCACTGAGATATACATTCTCTCTATTTAAATTTGGAAGCTCTATACCAATAGTATTACTTCCTGGAATAGTTGCTATTCGTGCGGACTCTGAGCTTGTATTTCTTGCAATATCGTCAGATAGATTAATTATTTTAGAAACTTTAATACCTGCTGCTGGTTCAAATTCATTTAAAGTAACCACTGGGCCATGACTAACCTTTTTAATCTTTCCATTAACACCAAAATCTAAAAGAATTTTTTCTAAAAACTCTGGATTATTATTTTCATTTTTATTTAGACTTCCCCTTTCACTTTTTGTTGGAGTTTTTAATAGATCAATTGAGGGAAGAGAAAATTTGGTTTTTGAAGGCCTATTATTTTCAGCTTTAATAAATGGTAAATCTTCTTGTATAATGTCTTTTATTTCATCTTGAGGAATAAATTCATTTATAAGTTCGTCTTTATTTGTATAATTTTTAGAGTCTTTCTTAAATAAAATATTTAATATTTTTTTAAAACTTGAAATAAAATTTTTTAAATTAAAATTTATACTTAAAATAAAAAAAAATATAATTAGTAGTAGAAGTAGATAGTATGAAAAGTCTTCATATCGATTTAATAGATTAACGAAAAAGTTCTCTGATAGATAATTGCCAACAAAACCACCATTACCATTAATATAAAGTGTAAAATTTTCAGAGTAAAATTTTGATAAAAACAAGGATCCAAACAATGCATAAATTGTTACAAAAAAAGTGTTTTCTATAACAATCAAAATTTCTTTTTTTCTAAAAATATTTAAACCTGTAAAGATATAAGTAATAGGTAAGAAGTATCCAATTAAGCCTATAGATTGAAAAATAAAGTCAGAAGTAACACTACCTTGATAACCTAAAACATTTTTAATAATAGTATTCTCCGGAAAAATAAAATTTGGATCTTCTGGAGAGTATGAAATTAAGGCAATTAAAATTAAAACCCCCATTAAAAGAACACAAATACCAAAAATTTCTATTAATCTATTTGTTATGAATGTTAGGGCTGTATTTGAAAGTTTTTTTATATCCATATCAGATGAATCAAATTTACCACTTTGTATCATCTAATTTTTATTGTTAAAATTAAAAATTAATATGAAACTTTGTATTCTAGGTGGTGGATTAACTGGATTAAGTTTAGCAAAATCTTTGATTAAAAAAGGACTTTCTGTTGATATTTTTTTTGGTAAAAAAAGTTTAGATTTCAATAGGAGTCGAACAATTGGTATATCAAATGATAACTTATTATATTTTAATAAAGAAATACTAGATATAAAAAAATTGTTGTGGGATATAAAAAAAATTGAAATTTACTCAGATAATCTAAGAAATGAAAAAATTTTAAATTTTGAAAATAACAATAAGACCCTTTTTGCTGTACTGAGAAATAATAAATTACAAAGTAAATTATTAATAAGTTTAAAAAAAGAAAAGCTTTGTAAATTTAAAAAGAATTTTAACTATAAAATTTCAAATTTAAAAAAATATAAATTAATAATCAATTGTGAAAATAATAATTATTTTTCAAAGAAATTTTTCGCAAGAAGTCTTAAAAAAAAATATGATAGTTTTGCATATACCACGATTTTGAAACACAAAAAAATTAAGAATAATGCAGCATCTCAAATATTTACAAAAAATGGACCTCTGGCATTTTTACCATTATCAGAAACAGAAACTTCAATTGTTTATTCAATTAAAGGTAAAAAAAATATTGATTTAAAAAAATTAATTGAAAGATATAACACTAAATATTCAATTATAAATTTTGGTATTAATAACTTTTTTGAGTTGAAATCCTCAAATTTAAGAATTTATTATCATAAAAATATTTTAGCTTTTGGCGATTTATTACATCGCCTTCATCCTTTAGCTGGTCAAGGTTTTAATATGACTATAAGAGATATTCAAGATTTGAATAATTTAATTGATCTTAAATTAAAGAATGGATTAGATATAGATAATTCAATTTGTGAGGATTTTCAAAATACTACTAGATATAAAAATTATTTATTTTCAAGTGGTATTGATTTTATATATGAATTTTTTAATCTTGAAACTAAGATGGACAATAATATCCTTAGCAAATCAGTTAAGCTTGTAGGAAAAAACAAATTTCTAAACAGAACTTTTAAAAATATAGCTAATAGAGGTTTTAAAATTTAGTTTTATTGAACAGTTGTATTATTATAATTATCAAAAGAATAAGTAGTTAAAATTTCTGATATTTTAGTTTTTCTTAGCTCCAAATTTTTGGCCTCTAACAAAATTTGTTTTTCCTCTAGCGTAAAAGGAGATGCCATTGCCAGAGCATTTATTGTTTCATCTACACTTTGTTTCTCTAATCCTTTCCAATTAATAATAAATCCTTGTTTTTCAAAAAGATTTTTTAAGTTTTTAAATATCAATTTTAAATCAGAAAATTGTAGATTTTCACTCTGATAATTTAAATCCTCGTAAAAATCATTAAAATCTATATTGTATTCTCTGTATTTTTTATTTGATTTTATTTCATTTATTTTTTGAAATCTGATCACACCCTTAAGTTCAATAAAAAATTGACCATTATTATTTTCCCTAAAGCTGGTAATTTTACCCATACACCCGATATCATATAATTCAGGAGCAACTCCACTTTCTTTTGAATTTCTAGGTTGTATCATCCCAATAAGCTTGTTTGACCTCATACTATCGTTAATCATGTCAATATATCTTGGTTCAAATATATTTAATGGCACAGTAGTTCTTGGAAAAATGATAAAGTTACTTAATGGAAAAACTGGTATTGTTTTTGGTAAATCTTCTTTTTTCATAAAAAAACATACCATAATTAATATTACTTGAATTAAAAAAAACGACACACTATATTAATTTCTTTTGCGGGCGTAGCTCAGTGGTAGAGCGTCTCGTTGCCAACGAGAAGGTCGAGGGTTCGATCCCCTTTGCCCGCTCCATTTTAAAGTAATATAATAGTAAATTTAATTAGATGAGGATGTAAATAAATGAGTGAACTATTTGAGAAAAAATGTGTCCCTTGTGAAGGTGGTGTACCTGCACTAGATATTAGTGAAATACATAAATATCAAAAAAAAATTGATGGATGGGATGTTATTAAAAATGAGAAAAATATACATTTTTTAGAAAAAAAATTTACATTTAAAAACTTTGTTGAGAGTCAAAAATTTGTAAATGAAGTAGGTAGAGTGTCTGAGGAGGAAGGTCATCACCCTGAAATTTTATTTGGATGGGGTTATGCGAAAATAAACATTTCAACTCACGCAATTGAAGGATTGTCTGAAAATGATTTCATCTTAGCTTCAAAGATTGATAAGATTTAATGTCTAAAATGTCTTGTTTTAGAAAAAATTAAAATAGTGTTAGTTTTATCTGCAAACTTTATAATCTCTTTATCTCTGATTGATCCTCTGGGCTGGATCACAGCAGAAACACCAGATTGAATTAATTTTTCAATACCATCAACAAATGGAAAAAAAGCATCAGATGCTGCAACAATTTCTTTTTCATTTTTTTTGAACTTTCTCATTTTATTTATTGCAATTTGACAACTATCAAGCCTACTTGGTTGTCCAGATCCAATCCCAACTGTTGTTTTATCACCGACGAGTACAATAGCATTGGATTTAACATGACGGGAAATATTAAATGCAAATAATAAGTTTTCAAATTGCGTTTTGTTTGGTTTTTTCTTTGAGACTACTTTGAAATCGTTTTTTTTAAAAACAAGATCATCTTGAGATTGAATCAACATTGAGTCTGATACAGAGTTAATTTGAAGAACATCATCAAAGTTAAAGTTTGTTGAATCTATAATTCTAACATTTTTTTTGGATTTTAATAATTTCAGAGCGCTTGTTTCAAAACCATTTGCAATAATTACTTCTAAAAAAGTTTTATTTAACTCAACAGCTAAGCTTTTATTAATCTTAAAATTACAAGAGACAATACCTCCAAATGCGCTCACAGGATCACATTCAAATGCAGATTTATAACTGCTTACTTTATCCTTTAAAATAGAAACTCCACAGGGGTTAGCATGTTTGATAATTACAGTGCCTATATTTTTTGGTAGACTTTTGGATATCGTTAAAGCAGCAAAAATATCATTATAATTGTTGTAGCTTAATTGCTTTCCATGAATTTTTTTTAATTTAAAATTCTTATTTTTAGAGTAAATAGCAGAAATTTGATGGGGATTTTCGCCATATCTTAATTTTTCGATTAAGTTTCCATAAATAACTTTTTTCTCAACAAAATTTTCACCTGAAATTGAATTGAAGTAATTTGAAATTACCGAATCATAGTAAGCTGTTTCATTAAAGGCTGATTGAGATAATTTTTTCCTGAATTGTAATTTTGTTGCACCTTTAAATTTTTCTAACTGAGCATTCAGTTCTGAGTATTGATTGATGGATGTTATTACTGCAACGTCATCGTAATTTTTGGCAGCACTTCTTACTAAGGCAGGACCGCCAATATCAATTTTTTCAATTATTTTATTACGATTTTTGGTAGCGTTTAAGGTTTTTTCAAATGGATAAAAGTTAACTATAACTAAATCAATATTTTGAAAATCATTTAGTTTTATCTCTCTTCTGTGAGACTTATTGTTTCTTTTATTTAAAATTCCCGCATGAATTTTTGGATGAAGTGTTTTAACTCGACCATCAAGAATTTCATTAAAGCCGGTATATTCAGAAACCTCAATGCATTTATAACCCATTTTTTTAATCGTTTTAAATGTGCCACCCGAACTGATTAGTTTTACTTTATACCTATTTAATGTTTGTAATAATGGTTTTAAGTTTGATTTATCTGAAACAGAAATTAAAGCTGATTTTATCTTTTTTACTATATTTTTTTTATTTGCCATTTAATATCTTCAGTCTGGTTATTAGAAATTCCAGAAATAAATATATTTTGATTATCAATATATGAATTTTTATTACCGAAATATAAACCATTATCAATATTTATGTCATAATTATCGCAAGTAAATTTCCAACCCTCATCCTCCAATTCGATTAATATTGATTTACCATCCTGAGTTTTCATTAATTTTACGCTTGGTTCTACATGAAATCGAATATCAAATTTATAATTTTTATTAATCTTCTTTAGAATTTTATCACAGCCAACAAAAGTTTCTTCCTCAGGGTAAAATTCAATATTTCTTTCATGAATAGTATTATATTTTTTTTGGTATCCGTCATGAGAAGCATTAATTTTCCAATAGTTCTTTTCAAAAACAGTCTCTTTTTTTGTGATTTTTAAACCCTTGGCAACAAAAAAAGATTTATCGCTGTTTGTTAATTTGCAGGAGGAATTATCGTCGATTACCAGCGTATTCTGAGCGGCAGTTGATCTTGATAAATGATTTAGTTTTATATTCGCTTCGCTATGATAGCCACAATTGCTAATTAATTTTTTTCCATTAGAAATTATTTCAAAAGATAAAGCTCCAGATTGATAATCTTTAGAAAAAAATGAATTTGGTGAAGGTCCAGCATCCATTGTAAGACATATCTTCTTATTTCGCAAGATTATATATCCACCATAATCTTGATTGTTATTTTTGAATTTATAACCAAGTCTTTGAAGATAATTATCAAAATTATTATTATCTGAAATATTATTGCCGTTATAAAGAATATCACTTTTTAGATTTTGCCAAACAAAAGCGTAACCTTGTCCAAGATAATAAATTGTTTCATTGATATGTTCTGGAATATGTATTTGAGACTCTTTAAACCACTCTCTGATTAAAATATAATATTTTAAATAAAATATTAATTGTTTAATACTTCTTGATTTAGGAAAACCGGAATTATCAAGAGTAATTTTAGATATCTTTTTAAGTAAATTTGAACCATAAGATAAATATTTTTTTTCATCTTGATAACAAAGTCCAACTAATATGATAGATGCACAACCTATCAATTTATCTTCAACAATTTTTGATTTATTAATTTCATTAATGAGGTGATTGGTTTGTTTTTGTATCATAGTGTTGAAATCAATTTTATATTGACCGCTACTATCTTCATAGGTAAGATTATGATTAGATAACCAAGCAATAATTCTTTTTGCGGTTAAATCGAAATCCCAACTCTTTGAGTTATATTTATGATTTAAAGTTATCCAGTTTTTCAAAACTGATTGGGTATTTTTTTTTGAAGACCTTAGATCTAAACTAAAAAGCCAATAAAAATTATGAAGTTTTCTAAAATCTTTTTTGGTAATTTCTTTGGTATCCCAAATTTTATTTAATTCAAAATCTTCAATTTTAAATTTTTTTTTTTGATATTTTATTATTGATGAAAGCAAATGAGGACTGGGCTTATAAATAAAATTTTGATTATTAATTTTGGAAATTTTTTTATCGTACAGACTAGAATGTAAGTACAATTCTCGTATCTTATCGAAAATATTAAAAAAAAATCGATTTATGTAAATCATGAAATTATTTTGATTTTAATAATTCAATATTCTTTTTTATATCTCCATTATTACTTTTAAAAATTGTTGTTCCAGAAACGAGTATATTTGCCCCTGCGTCTATTGCCTCTTTTGAATTATCAAAATTGATACCTCCATCAATTTCAATATCAAAATTGAGATTTTGATTTTTCTGTATTTTTTTAAGTTCTTTAATTTTTACTAAAACTTCAGGCATAAATTTTTGACCACCAAATCCAGGGTTAACACTCATTATTAAAACTAAGTCAATTTTGTTCAAGTGTTCTATAATTACATTAACTTTAGTCTCAGGATTTAAAGATACCCCAACTTTTTTATTTAATTGTTTTATCTTTGAAATAGATGAACTTAGATCATCCGTAGCTTCTGGATGAATAGTAATGATATCTGCACCCGCATCAGAATATGCATCTATATATTTGTGTACTGGAGAAATCATTAAATGGACATCAAATATCATTGATGAGTGTTTTTTTAATGCTTTTATAACTGGAGGTCCTATGGTTAAATTTGGAACAAAATGCCCATCCATTACATCTACATGAATCATATCAGCCCCAGCGTCTTCCAAACGTTTTATTTCGTTTCCTAATTGACTAAAATCAGCAGATAAAATTGACGGTGATATTTGTATTTTTTTCATTGATAACTAGATTACTAGTACCAATTTTTAAAATTTAATTGAATTAAAAAATTGATAAATTTGTCTCGAAATTTCGCTTTCCAAAGGAAAAGATAACATTCCCATGACAGAATATCCCAAAATCCATGGCATTAAATAAAATCTTATCATGAAGAAAAACCAAGCAACATATAATGGAACTATTGGTTGAATAATAAATTCGGGTGTAATTGGTTTAAAAATGCGAAGTAATGGATTGGTAAATTTAACGAATACTTTCATGAAAAAAAATTGAGAGTCCTCTCTTTGGAAAATATTCATTGCCACTCTACCAATTAAAGTCCACATTATTATTCCAAGTACGTAATCAATAATGTACACTATTGGGTGAAAATTAGCAGACATTTAAGAATTTATATTGGAAAAAAACTTGAATTAAAAGGGGCGAAATCAATCGCCCCTTAAATAAATTATTTAGTGTTGTTTGCCAAGGATCGATTTACCAGATGGTACTCGAACCTCATCAACCATTCTCTGTGTTGCAGCGTTTGGTGCTGTAGTCATTAAACTTACAACTATCATAGCTACTAAACTAACTGAAGCGCCAACTATACCGAATGTAGCTTGACCTATTCCTAAAATTTCAGCACCACCATAAGCTTCTAAATAAATTAGATAAGCAGTACCTGAAAGTAGACCTAGAGCCATTCCAGCAATAGCACCTTCTTTGTTAGCTCTTTTCCACCATACACCAAGGACAAGTGGGAAGAATAATCCAGACATCGCAAAATCAAAGGCCCAAATAACTGAACCTAAAATTTGTTTGATACCCATTGCAGACACAGTTGCTCCTGCAACACCAATTACTACAAGTAATACCCTTGCAACAACTAGTCTCTTAGCAGTCTCAGCTTTCGGATCGATGATTTTATAGTAAACATCGTGTGAGATTGCATTTGCAATTGCTAGGATCAAACCATCAGCCGTTGACATGGCAGCAGCCATACCTCCAGCAGCAACTAGACCTGAGATTACGTATGGTAATCCAGCTATCTCTGGTGTTGCTAATACAACAGCTTTACCACCCATGAAAAACTCGTTTAATTCAAGAAGTCCATTTCCGTTAAAGTCTTGAACTAACATTAGTTTTGCTTGGTTCCAGTTTTGGTACCATTCTAGAGCTTCAACCTCTGCTATTGATTTACCAATAATACCTGTTGGTAATGTTGGATCCATCAAAGATAGTTTAGAAAGTGTCGCTAACATTGGAGCAGAAGAATAAAGTAGGAAGATAAAGAATAAAGACCAACCTACTGATTTTCTAGCTGCTTTTACGCTTGGTGTAGTAAAATATCTCATCATTACGTGAGGTAATGAGGCTGTTCCAGCCATCATACAAATCGCTAATGAAATAAATTTCCAAGGTGTAGCGTTAACTTCAGAGTGAGCTTTAGTGATGCCTGATAAGACCCATTTTGCTTCACCAGGTTCTACCTTAGTAGCTTCTTTTAGCATTGCTAAATTCTCCGGAGAGTTTTTAATAATACCAAATTGCTGTTCTAACTCTCCAATTCTAGCTACTTCATTAGCTAACATAAAGTGTGGAAAGAAACCTGCACCCATTTTATTACTGATCCAGAATACTGGAAGTAAGTAAGCAATGATTAGTACAATGTATTGTGCAACCTGTGTCCAAGTTACTCCTCTCATACCACCTAACATTGAGCATAGTAAAATACTTACTAATCCAACGTATACAGCGTATTCAAATGGAATATCAAGTGCAACAGATGCAATAGTACCCGTAGCATTAATTTGTGCAGTCACATAAGTGAATGAAGCAACTGTTAAAACTATTACTGCAAGCAATCTTGCTGTATTACCGCCATATCTTGTACCAATGAAATCTGGAACTGTGTAACAGCCAAATTTTCTTAAGTAAGGTGCTAATAAAGATGCAACTAACACGTATCCACCAGTCCAACCTACAAGTAGTGCCATATACCCATAGCCTTTGAAGTAAATACCTCCTGCCATCGCAACGAATGATGCACCAGACATCCAGTCTGCTGCAGTCGCCATTCCGTTAAAGACAGTTGGTACTTGTCTACCAGCTACGTAATATGCGTCAGCTTGAGCCGTTCGGGATAGATAACCAATTAATGCATAGATGAATACAGTAAATGCAACAAAACAAACTCCGATTGCATACTTCGACATACCCATCTGCTCTCCAATTGCCATTATAATTATGAAAGCTAAAAAACCACCTGTGTAGATTCCATAAACCTTAGGCAAATTGTCTATAAAATTACCTTTAATCATTAGTCATCTCCTCTTTCTGAAAAGCCAAACTCTTCATCAATTTTTTCTTGCCTATTTGCAAACCAAAAAATTAGTACTACAAATAATCCAAGAGAACCTTGACAAGTAAACCAATAAGTTAACGGATAACCAAATGGTCCCGTCACCTCGTTCATTTCAGCCCCGAATAGGAAGATGCCAATTGAGAAAACAAACCAGATCGCTAAAGTTATGAATAGCAAACCTCTGGATTTTTCCCAGTGTTGTTCTTGTTTTGACATTTATACCTCTCTCTTTTTAGTTATAACTGGCGAAAACCATAACCATTATCAAAAAGATTTAAAGTGTTAAAATTGCTCAAATTTGATGGATTTTTGGGTTATAACCATGAAAAATAGCTGTTTTATGGGAAAATATAAACTTACTTGGAAAGATCTTACCCTAAGAGACTTCAAAATTTACCTATTTGCTCTTTTTAAAGCGTTTATCCCCAAAAAGAAAATAAAATCATTGGACGAATTAGAGGAATTTATTCAAACAAAGTCTGCGTGGGTTTCTCAAGTTACACTCTATGGATATTTAAAAACCAGAATGGGAACAAGGTATGTGCTTCATTTTGAAAACGATGAATTTATGAAGTCAGTTAATTTAGCTAAGTGGAATATCTATTCTGTAGCTTTACAAGATCTTACTTTTTTTACTTTCTCATATTTAAAAGCAACTACAAACTATGAGGATATTAATAAGGCTAAAGAAATTTTTTTTAAAATCCTGGACGATGAAATATCAAACAAAATGCCTTTAGATATTATTGAAAACACAAAAAAAAATTTTAATGAAAGATTTGAGAAAATAAACTGGGAAACCTATCATAATGATCTTCCATTTAATCCTAGTGCTTTATCTTTGTATAAGTGGGCTCCAATTGCAGAAGAACTAAAAACTTTAGACCGTAAAATAGTTTTGAACTCAGTCATTCTTAAATGGGATGTTGTTAAAAAGGAATTTAAAGAAAGATTAGGTTTTTAAGTATTTTTTCTATTATCAACTAAACTATCAACCACACTTGGGTCAGCCAAAGTTGTGGTATCACCTAATTGACCATGCTCATTTGCTGCAATCTTTCTGAGAATTCTTCTCATTATTTTTCCAGACCTTGTTTTTGGAAGTCCAGGGGTAAAATGTATCAAGTCAGGAGTTGCTAGTGGACCTATTTGTTTTCTAACCCATAACTTAAGTTCTCTTTCAAGATCACCTGTTTCAGTTTCACCTGCATTAAGAGTTACGTAGCAATATAATCCATTTCCTTTAATGTCATGTGGATAACCAACCACAGCAGCCTCAGCAACTTTAGGATGAGCTACAAAAGCACTTTCAATTTCAGCAGTACCCAAGTTGTGTCCCGATACAATAATCACATCATCTACTCTACCAGTGATCCAGTAATACCCATCTTTATCTCGCCTACATCCGTCTCCAGTAAAATATTTTCCATCAAATTGTGAAAAGTAAGTATCTATAAATCTTTGATGATCACCATAAACTGTCCGCATTTGACCTGGCCAAGACTGAGCTATACAAAGTCTTCCCTCTCCTGCACCTTTTATTTCTATTCCATTCTTATCAACAATAACAGGTTTAATTCCATAAAAAGGTTTTGTTGCTGATCCAGGTTTTAATGGTATAGCTCCTGTTTGAGGTGAAATTAAAATTCCACCTGTTTCTGTTTGCCACCAAGTATCTACAATCGGGCACTTTGAGTTTCCAACTGTTTTGTAATACCACATCCAAGCCTCAGGATTTATAGGTTCTCCAACTGTACCTAACAATTTTAGAGATTTTCGAGACGTTTTATTAACTGGATCATCACCCTCTCGCATTAGAGCTCTGATAGCTGTTGGAGCAGTATAGAAAGTATTTACTTTATATTTATCAACAATCTGCCACCATCTTGAGCTGTCAGGATAATTTGGTACTCCCTCAAACATTATTGTAGTAGCTCCATTAGATAATGGTCCATAAATAATATAACTATGACCAGTTACCCAACCAATATCTGCAGTGCACCAATAAATATCTTTAGGCTTATAGTTAAATATGTATTGATGTGTCATGGATGCATAAACCATGTACCCACCAGTTGTATGTAACACACCTTTCGGTTTACCCGTAGATCCAGATGTATAAAGAATAAATAATGGATCTTCCGCACTCATTTCTTCAGGTTCACAATGATTTGGGACATCTTTAATTAGATCATGATACCAAACATCTCTGTCGTCATCCCAATAAACATAGTTTCCTGTTCTTTTAACAACAATACATTTTTTAACATCAGGACAATTACTTAGAGCTTCATCGGTTGTTGCCTTCAATGGAATTGTTTTTCCACCTCTAACACCTTCATCAGCAGTGATGATGTATTCTGATTTGCAATCATTTACTCTTCCAGAAATAGACTCTGCTGAAAATCCACCAAATATTATGGAATGTATGGCTCCTATTCTTGCACAAGCTAACATCAAAACAGCCAACTCGGGTATCATCGTTAAGTATATTGTTACCCTGTCTCCTTTCTGTATCCCAAGTTTTTTAAGACCATTTGCTGCTTTTGAAACTTTTTGATGAAGTTGTTTATAAGAAATTTTTTGAGTATCCTTTGGATCATCACCTACCCAAATAATAGCTGTTTTATCTTTTTTATCTTTTAAATGTCTATCAATACAATTAGCAGACGCATTTAATGTTCCGTCTTCAAACCATTTTATTTTAACTTCATCTTTACTATATTTGACATCTTTAATTTTTTTATATGGTTTTATCCATGTAATTCTTTTTCCTTCTTTTTTCCAAAAAACATTATTATTTTTGATAGAGTCGGTATATTTATTCTGATATTGAGATTTATTAATTAAACCACTTTTCACCCACTCTGGTTTTGTTTTAAAAATTAATTCTTGTGTTGAGGCTTCATTATTAATTTTAACTTTTTTATTATTAATTCTAATCTTTTTTTTTCTTTTTTTAACCTTCTTTTTTTTTGAGGTTTTTTTTCTTAGTTTAGATTTTTTCTTTTTTTTAGGCATAAATATTATTTCTAAATCTTACCCATGTTATTTAAAATTTTCCAGCTTTTAGAATCTATTGGCATCACAGATAGTCTGCTTTGTTTAATCAGTGATAAATGGCTTAATTGCTTGTTTTTCTTAATATCTTCGAGACTTACTGACTTATTTAATTTTTTTAGAAACTTCACTGTTACAGCAACAAATCGACCAGATTTATCTGTCTTGTCTAAATATGATTCTTTGACAACTTCAACAATACCAACAATTTCTTTTCCAATGTTTGAATGATAGAAAAAACATTGATCTCCCTTTTTCATTGATTTTAAATTTTTGGCAGCTTGATAATTTCTTACTCCATCCCATGGTGCTCCTCTAATGCCAGCTTTCTTTTGCTGATCGATTGACCATACGTCTGGCTCTGATTTAAGTAACCAATATTGCATTAAAGTTTAACTCCAGCACCTTTTAAAAATAATGCTTTTTCATCTAAAGGCCACCTCGGTTTTGCTGGGTGATCTAACTTATTAAATTGTTTTAATTTGTATTTTTCTAAACCTACCATTGCTATCATTGCAGCGTTATCCCCACATATTTCTATTGGTGGAAAAATACCTTTATAATCATTTTCTTTACAAAGATTTATTAGCATTGTTCTTATCTTTTTATTAGCAGCAACACCCCCAGCAACAACAAAAGTTTTTTCTTTTAGATAATTTTCTTTTTCAAATTCACTAAAAGCAACTTGTGTTTTTTTTTTTAATATTTCTTCGATTGTTTTTTGAAAAGAAGCTGCCAAATTAAATTTATCTTGCTCTGTTTTAATAGTTTTACTTATCTTAAGGATTGCAGTTTTAAGACCAGCAAATGATAAATTACAACCACCCTTATTGATAATCGGTTTTGGTAAATCATAAGAATTTGGATCACCTTTTTCTGCCAAAAGCTCGATTTGGGGCCCTCCAGGAAATTCTATTCCTAAAAGTTTTGCAGTTTTATCAAAAGCCTCACCTAGTGCATCGTCAATAGTTGTTCCTAGCCTTTTATATTTTCCAAGACTTTGAACGTTTAAATATTGTGAATGACCACCTGAAATTAATAGTAAGAGGTAAGGATAATTCAAGTTTGAAACTAATTTTGGGCTTAATGCATGTCCCTCTAAATGATTTACAGCTACAAATGGCTTATTTATTGAAGAGGCAAAAGCTTTTCCAAAACTTAAACCTACTGATAAACAAACGATTAGACCAGGACCTGCAGTCGAAGCTACAGCATCAATCTCTTTAATTTTTATTCCACTATCATCTAAAGCTTTTTTCACGATTAAATCTATTTTTTCAATATGAGATCTGGCTGCTAATTCTGGAACCACACCTCCAAATTCTTTGTGGACATCAGTTTGGCTAGAGACAATGTTTGATAAAATTATCGGTTTCCCTTGGTCATTCTCAGTTATAACTGAGGCAGCTGTTTCATCACAACTAGTTTCAATTCCAAGAATTAAGGGTTTTTTACTCATACAAATAGTTTTTAATAATTGTACATTTCCAATACAAGAAAGAAATAAATTTATTTATGATTAAAAAAATTATTATTGGTTCAAGAGGTAGTAAATTAGCATTGTTGTATGCTCAAAAAGCTAAAGAACAAATAATTAAAAAAACTACTTTAGGTTCAAATGATATAGAAATTAAATCTATTACAACAAAAGGTGATCAGGTTCAAAATACTAGATTGTCTGATATAGGTGGTAAAGGATTATTCTCGACTGAAATTGAAAAAGAGTTAGAGAATAAAACCATCGATATTGCAGTGCACGCATTAAAAGATATGCCAGTAATAGAAACTAGTGGTCTTAAAACAGATTCGTTTTTAGAGAGAAACGACCCGAGAGAAATTTTGATAACCAATGATAAAAAAAAATTTAATGATCTTAAGTTGAAATCAATTGTAGGAACATCTTCATTTAGAAGGGAATTTCAAATTAAGAAATTAAGATCTGATCTAACATGTAAAATAATTAGAGGAAATGTGGATACACGAATTAAAAAATTAAAAGATGGAAATTATGATGCAATAATTTTGTCTTATGCAGGGATAAAAAACTTAAATCTTGAAGATGAAGTTGCAGAAATTTTTTCAGCACAAAAAATTATACCAAGTGCTGGACAAGGCATAATCGCACTCCAATGCCGTGAAAAAGATAAAGAAGTTATTTCAATTTTAAAAAAAGTAAATCATGAAGAAACTTATAAAAGAGCTCATGCAGAGAGAAACGTTCTTAAAGTTTTGGAAGGGGATTGTGAAACCGCAATAGGTGTTTATTCAAAAATAAAGGGAGAGACAATTGTAGTTGAGGCAGAACTTTTTTCACTAGACGGCTCTCAAAGATTTTATGAAAAGAAATCTGACAGGATTGATAAATTTAAAGAAATTGGTAAACAAATTGGACAAAATTTAAAAATTAAATCAAATAATTCTTACAAAAAATGATATGCATATTTTATTAACAAGACCACTAGAAGATTGTTCAGAGATGATTTTAAAATTTAAATCATTAGGTCATCAAGTTTCTCACATTCCACTGATTAATATTGAAAAGGTTAATTATGAGGAAATTAAATTTTCTGACTATGGAGGAATTATTTTTACTAGTGCAAATGCTGTGAAATATTTAGATCAAAATAATATAGATAAAAAGATAAAATGTTTTTGTGTTGGTAACTTTACTGAAAAAAAGGCTAGATCTTTAGGATTCCAAAATACAATTGCCGCGGAGGGTAAAGTCTCTAATTTAAAAGAGTTAATTTTGCAATCTTACGAGACAAAAAGTAAAAATTTACTTTATATCAGCGGAGAAATTATATCTGTTGATCTAGATCAACAACTAATGAAAGAGGGTTATGGAATAAAAAGGGTGATTAATTACAGAGTAAAACATAATCAAAAATTCAATGAAAGTTTCGTAAAAGATTTAAAATTGAATATGCCTGATATGGTTTATATTTACTCACAGAATAGTGCTAAAAGTTTTTTGAGTTTTGTCAAAAATTATCAATTTGAAAGCTTATGGATGAATACAAATTTGTCATGTATTGGTGAGAAAACTTCATCTATATTGAATGAAATTAAATGGAAAAAAATATTTCTTTTTAATCCTGGAGAAGAAGAGTTTTTGTTATATAAAATTTAACTATGGAATTATTTGATAATTTTTCTGAGATTTTTTTATCAGTATGGAACAAAGGTATTTTGGGTGTTGATATTTTTCAAATATTAATTGGACTTGGAATTTTTTTAATATTTTTAATTTTTAGGGGTTTGATTAGTAAACTTGTAATCAAAAAATTAGAAATTATCTCAAAAAGAACAACAAATAAGTTGGATGACACTTTTGTAAAATCTTTAGTTGGTCCTGCAAGATTTTTACCAATTGTTTTAGGTTTTTTTATAGCAAGTTACTACATGACGTTTTCAATGGAAGGTAGAGAAATTGTCGATACTATAAATAGAACTCTAATTACCATATTAATTTTTTGGGTTATTCATCAGATTATAGAACCAGTCTCATATATCTTAAGTGGTCTTGATAGACTATTAACAAGAGAACTCATTGGATGGATTATTAAATCTTTAAAGATTTTGATATTCATATTAGGACTTGCAGCAGTCTTAGAATTATGGGGGATAAAGATTGGACCAATTATTGCAGGTTTAGGATTATTTGGAGTAGCAGTTGCATTGGGTGCACAAGATTTGTTTAAAAATTTAATCTCTGGAATTTTGGTATTAGTTGAAAAAAGATTTAAAATTGGTGATTGGATTTTAGTTGATGGAATTATTGAGGGTATTGTTGAAAAAATTGGTTTTCGATCAACAACAATCAGAAAATTTGATAAATCATTAGCAATAATTCCAAATTTCCAATTTGCAGAAAATGCTGTAGTAAATGTGAGTGAAACTTCAAACTGGTTAATTAGTTGGATTATTACTCTCCAATATGACACCTCGGTCGATCAATTAAAAAATATTAGAGATCAAATCGAAGATCATATAAAAAAAAGCGACGATTTTGACACCAATATAGGAATTGCAGTTAGGGTCGATAAGTTTTCAGATAGTTCTATAGACATGTATGTGCGTTGTTTCACAAAATCAGATAGTTGGAACGAGTGGCTTTCAGTAAAAGAGAAACTTGCAATTGCAATAAAACAAATTGTTGAAAACAACAAGGCCTCTTTCGCATTTCCAAGTTCTTCAATTTATATAGAAAAAAAATGATTATTATTTACATAGTAGCGTGGACGATATTAAAATATTATTCTTATGTAGTTGTTGCTAATGTTATAATTAGTTGGTTAATTGCATTTAATGTTCTTAATACTGCGAATAGGTTTGTTTATATAGTTCTAGACTTCACTTATAGAATGACCGAACCCTTTTTAAATAGAATTAGAAGATTTTTACCAAATTTAGGAGCATTAGATATCTCGCCTATAATATTACTTATGTTGATATGGATAATACAAATGTGTATGGAGTATTACATAAAACCAGTTTTATAAAAAATTCATGATATTAATAGATGGTAAAAAAGAGGCAGCACTTTTAAGGGAACAGCTTAAAAAAGAAGTATCTGATCTCAAAAACAAGTATAATAAAGTTCCAGGGTTAACAGTAATTTTGATTGGAGACTTAACTCCTAGTCAGATTTACGTTCGAAACAAAGAAAAATCTGCTACCGAAGTTGGACTTAAATCTGATGTGATTAAATATCCAGATAGTGTTGAAGAAAATGTTATTTTAGAGAAGATAGATGAACTAAATAAAGATAATTCTGTGTCAGGTATTTTAGTTCAATTACCATTACCAAAACACATTGATAAACAAAAAATTATTGAAGCGATTGATCCATCAAAAGATGTAGATGGATTTCATCCAATGAATGTTGGAAATCTTTCATCAGGATATGAGAGTTCCGTTCCATGTACACCATTAGGATGTTATTTGTTAATTAAAAAGATAGAACCCAACTTAAATGGTAAAAAAGCAGTTGTAGTTGGTCGATCCAACTTAAATGGAAAACCCATGACTCAACTTTTACTAAAAGAAAATTGTACTGTTACAATTACACATTCTAAAACAAAAGATTTAAAAGCAGAGTGTCTAGAAGCTGACATTATTATTGCAGCTGTTGGTATTCCCGAGCTAGTAAAAGGTGATTGGGTTAAAAAAGATACAATAGTGATCGATGTTGGAATTAATAAAACTGAAAAAGGTATTGTTGGTGATGTTGCATTTGATGAAGTTTCAAAAAATGCCAAAGCACTCACGCCTGTACCTGGTGGAGTTGGTCCAATGACAATCGCTTGCTTGCTAAAAAATACGATTGACTGTTTCAAAAGATCGCAATCATAATATTGAATTCAATAAATTTTTTTTGATAAGATAGGTTATGAAAAAACCTAAATACCCCTATAGAATTGCACTTCTGATGCTCATACTGACAGTTCCACCAATTAGCGCGACACAACTAGGTTGGTATTTATATGATAAACAAACTGGATTTGATTATGGTATGATAGTTGGAACATTTTCAGTAATTTATGCTGCATGGTTAATGTATGAAAAGAATTGGCGAGAAGATGATGAGGATTAAATTATGGAAAAAATAATTTTTTTTGGATTAACGATACCAATTTTAGCATTTGTCCTTTACTTGGGTGGAACAGCTATTATGAAAGGCTTTGAGGCTAAAAGAGAAAATAAATCCAATGAGAGCTTAGAAGATCAGGACCATGAGGACAACTTATCTGATAATAATGATAAGTTAACAGATGAATTGGATAAATTAAATCAACTCCTTAAAGATGGTGTTTTAACTGAGGAAGAATTTAAAAAGGCCAAAAAGAAAATCTTAGATAATTAATTATAATTTTTTTAATTGAGAGATTTTATAATTATATTTTCTAACGTTTTACTAATTATTTTTGTCCCCTTCTCATTTGGATGTATGCCGTCACTTAGATTAAACTCAGGTTTCATAGCCACTCCCTCAAGTAAAAAAGGAATAAGTTCTATTTTAAATTTTTTTGCTAAATCAGGAAAAATTTTATCAAATTTTTTTTTATAAGTGAAACCATGCGAGGTTGGTGCAATCATTCCGGCAAGGATAATTTCAATATTTTTATCTTGTGCAATTTTAATAATTTTTTCTAAATTACTTTTAGTTTCTTTTGGCTGGATGCCTCTTAACATGTCATTGGCGCCTAAGCACAAAATTATTAGATCTATATCTGGCTCTGTTAAAGTCCAATCAGCTCTATTTAATCCTCCTGACGATGTACTACCAGAAACACTGCCATCAACAATCTCAATATTGTAACCTTTTGCTTCTAAATTCTCTTCTAAAACCACGGGTAAACTATTGTCATCAGATAAACCATAACCAGCCATTAAACTATCACCAAATAATACAATTTTTTCGATTGCATATGCATTAATGGTTAGTAGACAGATAATAATAATTTTAATAATAAAACTTTTGCTCATGAGTACTCTTCTTAAATTAAAAAAAATAAATCTTAAATACCAAACTGGTAAAGATAATATCAGTGTTTTAAAAGATATAAATTTGACCACAAAAAAAAAAGAAACTATTTCAATAGTAGGTGAAAGTGGTTCAGGAAAAACAAGTTTAATCATGTTAATTGGCGGTTTAGAGCGTCCAACTTCAGGCAAGATATACTTTCAAGACCACGAAATTACAAAATTGAGTGAGGACGAAGTATCAAAAATTAGAAAAAAAAATATTGGTATAATTTTTCAGTCTTTTTATTTAATTCCAAATTATACAGCCCTAGAAAATGTAACCTTAATTCTTGAATTGAATAAATTCAAAAATCCTGAGAAAGAAGGAAAATCTCTTTTAGACAGATTTGGCTTAAAACATCGACTAAATAATTTACCCAGTCAGTTATCTGGAGGAGAACAACAGCGTGTCGCTATCGCGAGAGCTATTGCTATGAAGCCAGAGCTAATTCTAGCTGATGAACCTACAGGAAATTTAGATACAGAAAATTCCGATATGATTTCTAAAATTTTATTCAGATATGTTAAAGAGGAAGGTTCCTCATTAATTATGGTAACACACGACCTAAAACTTGCCAATCAGGCAATCAGAAAAATTAAAATTAAAGATGGAAAAATTAAATAATTTTTATCAATACAAGTTTATCCTAATTTATGCTCTAAGAGATTTAAAAAGGAATTATAAAAAAATCTCAAGTATAATTGTCACTCTGTTCATAAGTCTTTTTATATTAAGTGCAATATTTACTATTGAGGATAGTTTAAAAAAAGAACTTAAAGAAAATGCTAAAGAGCTTTTAGGTGGAGACTTAGAAATTGATTATAACAGAAATCAAGGAAATATAGATTTATTAAATAAAGTTAAAGAGTTTACAACTATATCAGAGATGGTTGAATTCAGCACAATGCTTTCGACAACAAATCGAAAAAAAAATAAATCTTTATTCACCAGAATAAAAACAGTTGATAAAAAATATCCTTTATATGGTGAGTTAACTTATGAACCTGCTGATGCTTATGAAAGAATGCAAAGTGAACCTTATACAATTTTAATTAATGAGAGTTTATCAAAAAGTTTAGATATCAAAACAAATGAAATTGTAAAGATTCAAGATCAAGAATTTCTCGTTATTGGTAAGATAAGATCTGTTCCAGATGTAAGTGGATTTGTGACTTTTGGAGATTGGGTTTTAACAGGTGAACAAACATTAGAAATTTTAAAACTTAACGGAATAGGAAATTTTTTAAATTACGAGTACAAAGTAAAATTTAATAATAATGATACCCCAGAAATAATAATAAAAAAAATTGAAAGTATTTTTAAAGACGATCAAAAGGTAAAAATTAGATATCCAGAAAATGCAGCAAGTGGATTAAAAAGAGTAATTGGTAACTTTTCACAATTTTTATCTCTTGTCTCAATAAGTGCGATGCTAATTGCTGGTATTGGAATTGCTAATACCCTTTTGTCATTTATAAATCAAAATAACTTGTCTATAGCAGTAAGAAAGGCGCTAGGTTTCTTTTCTGGTAATATTAAAAAACTTTATTATCTCCAATTAGTAATATTATTATTTATAATTACTATTTTGGCTTATTTAAGTAGTCTATTAATTGTGCCATTAGCAGACAAATATTTGTCAAGTAGCTTTGGACTTAATATAAATTTATTTTTTTCTTTTTTTAATTTTTTAAAAATATTTTTAATAGGTTTATTAGTTCTGGTAATTTTTTCAATTCCTACAATTAGTTCTATCGATCAAGTCAAAGCTTCAAGTTTATTTAGAAATGTATTCCAAAACTTACAATTCAATTATTCAAAAAAATTAATTGGTATGAGTATTATTATGCTATCGATTTTAATTTTAGTGTTTACTTATAGGTCAGAAAATCTTGCTTATAGTCTAGGGTATTTTGGGGCATTTTTTATTTGTTTGATTATCTTTTTTCTACTTTCAAAGTTAATCATATTTTCTTTAAAAAAGTTAAAATTTAATTCGAGTATTCCTCTAAAAGTATCTATAAAAAATATTACACAATCAAAAAGTATTACACCTATAACAATTATGTCTTTAGGCCTGGGTGTTACATTACTTTTGACCTTGGCATTAGTTGGAACTAATTTTAAAAGAGAGATAGCAAAATCAATACCCGATATTGCTCCTGATTATTTTTTTGTGGGTATTCAAAATGGAGAGCGTGAAAAGTTTGAACAAAGAATTTTATCAATGGATCCTGGTGCAAATATTGAAATTGTGCCGATGGTTTCTTCGGGAATAGTAAAGATTAATGGTGTAAATCCAAATACATATATCACACCTGAAAATGATAGTTATTGGGTTATAGGCAGTGAACGGAGATCATCTTGGACAAAAAAAGTTCCTGAGGATAATCTAATTATTGATGGTAAGTGGTGGGATTTGTCTAAACCAAACCAACTTCAGATATCATTGGACGCCAAGGTTGCAAAAGATTTTAATATTAAATTAGGGGATATATTTACTTTAAATATCTATGGTAGAGAAATTGATGGTGAAATAGTCAACTTTAGACAAGTTGATTATAGAGATCTTAATATAAATTTTGCAATGCTCTTTAATCCTGACTTTGCAAAAAATATTCCTCATGAATATTTAGCAACCACAAAGTTCTATAGTTTAAATAAATTTGATGAGACAAAAATGCTTGAAATTTTTCCTAGTTTATCAATGATTAAAATTGCTGATTATCTAAATAAAGTAACAAATATATTAAATAAAGTTTTCATAGCAGTCATCGTCATATCAACAGTCACCATTGTTATTGGTTTAATTGTAATAACAAGTGCAATTATGGTCCAAGGAAAAGTAAGAGAATATCAAAATTTAGTTTTTAAAATTTTGGGCTTTTCAAGAAAAGAGATTATTTTTTCTTCGCTAATTGAATTTACAATCATTTTTATGTCTGTAATAATGATTGCAGTTTTTTTTGCTGTAATTGGTTCAAAATTTATT
>CACOKN010000005.1 GCA_902627805.1 uncultured Pelagibacteraceae bacterium | reverse complement strand
CACTAACTTTTTTACAATTTAAAATTTTTTAAAAAAAAATTAAAATTTTTAATTTTAATTTTAAAATTTTCTTTAAAATTTAAGATTTGACATAAGGCACATAAAAAAATAAAAATAGGTTAATAGCGAATCAATTGATTCGTTTAACTTAAAAAGGGAGCTAAAGATGCCTAAGAGAAGAAAAAAAGCAAAGAAGGCTAAGAAAAAAGCTAAGAAAAAAGCTAAAAAAAGAAGAAGAAGATAATTACTTAGTATTCTTTATTAAAAACGCTTCTCATAACGATTTACGTGTGAGAGGCGTTTTTTTTTATTCCTCTATATCTTCTTCATTTTCTGAAACAGCCTCTTCATCAGGTAAATCTGATGAAGCTTGCTTTATTGGCGCTACTTCTGTTTTAGGTTGAATATTTAAGTTTCTTTTTAAAGCTTTATCTAATTTTTTTTGAGTATCCTCTAATGAGAGATTAAGAATTATTTGAAATTCTGAAAGAATTCTTTCATATGCTTTTTCGAATAATTGTCTTTCACTATAAGATTGATCAACCATCAAATCATCCCCCTTATTAAGGTCTCTTACTACTTCAGCTAGCTCATAAATCTTACCTGATGAAATCTTTGCTTCATATTCTTGTGCTCTCCTACTCCACATAGATCTTTTTATTTTAGGTTTACTTTTTAATATTGAGATGCATTTATTTACCTGATTAATAGTAGCCAATGGTCTTAAGTGTAATTGTTTGTTTACAGGCACCATTCCATTTGCCTTATCTTTTTCAAATTTAATAACGTAAGTTTCAACGTCTATTCCTCCAATATTTATTTTTTTAAATTCAGTAATTTGCCCAACACCGTGTTTTGGGTATACGACGTAATCTTTGATCTTGTATTCTCTTTTTTCTGTCTCTTGTTTTTTTACTTTTTTAATTTCTGGTTTAGCCTCATTATTTTTTGTAATTCTTAAACCATCACTTTTCTGTTCGGTAGTTTTGACTTCAGATTTTATAGATTTTTTTAAAGATAATTTTTTAGTTTTAATTAATTTTTTTTGTAATTTATTAATTTTCTTTTTTACTTTTTTTAATTTAGCAACCTTTTTGGTTTTTACCTTTTTTTTTGATTTTGTAGGTTTACTTTTTTTAAAGGTTTTCTTTAAAATACTTTTCAAACTTATTTTGCTCATCTTTATATTTTTTGTGATCCGATGGAGGATCTTTTTTAACTGTTATATTTGGCCAGATTTCGGAATATTGTTTATTGATTTCCAGCCACTTTTCAGACCCTGGCTCAGTATCAGCTTTTATTGCATCAACAGGACACTCAGGCTCACAAACGCCACAATCTATACACTCATCAGGTTTAATTACAAGCATATTTTTTCCTTCATAGAAACAATCTACAGGACAAACTTCAACACAGTCCATTAACTTACATTTAATGCATTTGTCATTAACTATATATGTCATTATTGATTTTCTTTTTTAATTTTTTCTTTGATATCTCCCATGATCTTATTGTCAATATACAATAAGCCTGCAAGTCGCCTCATCAAATTAGTTTCAAACATGTCCGCTTCTTTATTAGAATAAATTATTCTCCAAAGGGTTTCTATAATCTCAATTTTTTTTTTATCATCCATATTTTTAACTTCCCTTGTAAAATCTAAAATTTGGTTAGAGTTTTCTTCTATTTCTTTACCCTCTTTTAAAATATTTTCTAAATTATTTTGGTCTGCACCTATTTTCAAAAGTGCCTTACTTATTATAACCTCTTCATCTTTTGAGAAGTTCTCGTCAATTTTTGCAGCATGAATCAATAATGCCGTAACTCTTGCTAAATCACTAGTTTTAGTATCACCTTTTTTTTCTTTAAAAAACATTACTTACTAGTTTAAATTTAAATTTTTTAACACTTTGAAAGGACTTTCTTTAATGAATTTTTTATTTACTTTTTTTGAGCTTTTTCTAGGATCGTATTTAAAAAATACATCATTATTTTTTTCAAAAACTTTATAACCCATAATTTTTAAAAGCTTTTTAAAGTTGTTCTTGTTACATCCAAGTAAATTCAACATTTCAGGAATTAACTTAATTTCATTCTTTTCTGAGTTTGAATTAATAATTTGAACAAATAATCTCTCTAAAATATCAATCCTTACGTAAAAATTTTCAAATTTCTCAAATCCACAAAGTAACATAAAATTTCTGTTTTTAATCTTATCATTTTCTAAAAAATTTAGACCAAACACAGGAGGTTTTAAATTAAAATATTTTTGATGATAATTCTTCCAAAGCAAAGTTCTTAGGGATACAGCCTCTGGTTTGATTAATTTATGTAAAAATACATGATATCTTCCAAATTTTACTCCATGATCTCTCAAAAATTTCCGTTCATTTTGTCCTAATATTTTTAGATAATCTGTAACTTGATTTCTTTGAAGGACTCCATTGTTCTCATACAATTGATATGCAAGAGCTTTAATTGATGAATTTTTTTCTTTAAGGTTTCTCAAATCAATTAAACTACTCAAAACATTTTGTATTTTATTTTTTAGCCATTTAACTAAATAATCATTTAATTTTTTTAATTGATCTGTTTCTAAAATATCATCAACTATAAGAACAATATTTGGATTTAAATAGTCTCTACCTGGTTGCAATTTTGCAATTGGAGACTTTCTCCAATAAATTTTAAAATCCAGGCTTAGATCTATTAAACCTGTCTCGATTATTATATCTATTCTTTTTTGCAGTTCTGGACCAACTGTCTGTCTTGCTGCTTTTTTGAGCGATTTGATATCTGTTTCTAAGGCACCCTTTTTTAAATCTAGCTCTAATTTAAGACCATTTATCTTTCCAATAAATTGATCATCAATCATTACTTCGTTGTTTTCTAAAATTTTAGTATCAAATTCCATATCTTGCTTTAAGCCTCTCGCTAGGACACTTGCCCTTTTGTCAATAAAAGTTTTTGTAAGCTCCTCATGTAATCTATCTGATAACTTATCCTCTAAGTGTTTTGTTTTTTCTATCCAATAGTTTTGATTTTCTATCCAATTATTTTTATTTGAAACATATGACCAAGTTCTTACATTTGCAATTCTATTTGATAAAGAATCTACATTTCCATCTAATTTATCGAGTTTGACGAGTTGAAGTCGCATATAATCATCTGTAATTTTACCCTTTTCACTTGTTAAATACTTAAAAACATTTTCAATCACTTCATAGTGATTGCCATAGGTTTTTTTAACAAAATCTGGTATTTGGCAACATTCCCATAAAAGACATAATTTATCTTTATCAAATTTAATATTTTCTAAATTTTTATCTCTTAAAAAAAATTTTAAGGCTTTTTCGTCTTCACATTCATGTATTTTTCTTAACCATCTTCTATTAGGCTTTTCCTCTAAAGACTTTAATAATTTAAAAGGATTCTCAAAGTTTAAATTTGAATTTCTCCAAAATAAAGATTGGATTTCTTCAAATTTATGATTTTCCAATAAATCTACTTCATCAGCATTTATTTCTTTGCATTCTCCTGTTATACCAAAGTTTCCATTGTTCAAATATCTTCCTGCTCTACCAGCTATTTGTCCAATTTCTGCTAAATTTAGCTTTCTTAATTTTTTTCCATCAAATTTTTTTAAATTGGAAAAATAAACATGATCAAGATCCATATTAATTCCCATACCAATAGCATCAGTTGCTACTAGAAAATCAACATCTCCAGATTGATACAGCTCTACTTGTGCATTCCTTGTCTTTGGGCTTAGAGACCCCATAACAATAGAAGCTCCTCCTTTTTGTCTTCTAATAAGTTCAGCGATGGCGTAAACTTCCTCTGCAGAAAATGCTATAATTGCAGTTTTTCTTTGAATTCTTGAAATTTTTTTATGACCAACATAAGAAAGTTTTGAAAGTCTAGTTCGATTTATAAATTCGATGTCATCATCAAGATTAGAAATAATTGGTCTTATAGTATTTGATCCCATTAACATTGTTAATTTTATTCCTCTTAAGTTCAATAATCTGTCTGTAAAAATATGACCTCGCTCATGGTCTGCGCACATTTGAATTTCATCCACGCCTACAAAATCTAATTCTTTATCAATAGGCATAGATTCAACAGTACACAGATAATACTTTGCATTTGTAGGAATTATTTTTTCTTCACCAGTAATTAATGCAACTTTATCTAAACTTACCTTTTTAATTACCTTGTCGTAAACTTCTCTAGCTAACAATCTCAAAGGAAAACCTATCATTCCGGTGTCAAACGACAGCATAGTCTCAATAGCAAGATGAGTTTTACCTGTATTTGTTGGGCCAAGGACAGCGGTAATTTTATTTTTTGTCATTTCTATCTTTGGTATATCTTAAATTTTATCTACCAGATGTAGTTATTGTTAAAGAACAAAAATAGACTAAAACATGACCGAATCGGAGGATAAAAAGTTCTCATTTTTTTAAATAATAATTTAACTTAACATAATTAAATTAATTATAAAGATTATGTGCTGAATGCCTAGTCAGTTGTTTTGATTTTTAAAATTTTCCAAATTCCTGATGCTGACGTAATTATCTTTCCATTACAATTTAACTCACAAAATAAAAATACAAGAGTTTTTGTTTTTTTTAATATTTTAACTTTCCCGTAGATTTCATCATTAACTTTTGATGATCCAATAAACTTTATATCTAAAGAAATTGTTACGCAGGGTGTATTATCAGCTGATCGATGTGCTGCTGTGCCGGCACCCGCATCTATCAGTGCAGACAAATAACCCCCATGAGTAATTCCTGCAGCATTTAAATGATTATTATTAATCGTTGATTTAAATTCGTATTCATTTTCAGAGATATTTCTAAATAAAAGGCCTCCGTTATGTTTCATAAAACCTGGTTTGAGACTGATTTGTTCAAATTGATTAGACATAATTTTTTATAATACAAAAGTTAAGATTAATATAATTACAAAAATAGAAATAAAAAAATATATTACTGACATTTGTAGAGATATTTTTTCTAACCACTTTAACATAATTTTTCTTTTTTATGGTGCGCCTGCTAGGAGTCGAACCCAGAACCTCCTGGTCCGTAGCCAAGCGCTCTATCCAATTGAGCTACAGGCGCATTTATAAATATATTTGTTTATAGTATATCAATATTTAGTGTATTTTAATGATAAGATAAAATTAAAATTTATGAACAACAAACCTGATGACGTGGTAATTTGTAGTGCAGTTAGGACTCCTATAGGCACTTATAAGGGATCATTAAAAGATTTGAAAGGAGATCAACTTGGTACTATCGTGATAAATGAGGTTTTGAAAAGAAGCAAGATATCTAATAATCAAATTGATGAAGTAATAATGGGCCAGGTTTTAACTGCTGGTGGAGGACAGAACCCTGCGAGACAAGCAGCAGTAAATGCTGGGATCCCCGTATCCAAACCTGCTTATTTGGTAAACCAAGTTTGTGGATCAGGACTAAGAGCCATTATTTCCGGTTACCAACAAATTAAATTAGGAGATGCAAATAATGTAATTTGTGGGGGTCAAGAGAATATGTCGATGACACCTTACTCTTATTTTTATTCAGAGAAAAAAGAAATTTCAAAAGATCAATTAATCAATACCATGATTCATGATGGTTTAACTGATGCTTTTAAAAATTACCACATGGGAGTTACAGCTGAAAATGTTGCGAAAAAGTTTAATATTTCTAGAAAACAACAAGATGAATTTGCTCTTCAATCCCAAAAAAAAACAGAAATTGCAATTGAAAACAATAAATTTGATGATGAAATAGTGCGGATAAATCATCAAGGTATTATTTTAGAAAAAGATGAACACCCTAGAAAAGATTTAAAATTATCTGATTTAGAAAAATTAAAAACATCTTTTAAAGATGGTGGGACTGTAACACCAGGAAACTCATCTGGTATAAATGATGGAGCAGCTGCTTTATTATTAACTACATTCAAGGAAGCTCAACAAAATTCACTTAAACCATTGGCCAAAATTATTTCCTGGGCATCTGTTGGTTTGGAACCGTCTTTAATGGGTCTTGGTCCTATAGAAGCTATCCGCCAAGCATCAAATAAAGTAAATTGGAATTTAAATGAAATCGATTTATTTGAAATTAATGAGGCTTTTGCCGCTCAAGCTATAGCAGTTATCAGTGAATTGGGTATTGATGAAAACAAAGTTAATGTAAATGGTGGGGCTATTGCTTTAGGTCACCCAATAGGTGCATCTGGAGCAAGAATACTTGTGACACTTATATATGAAATGAAAAAACAGAATAAAGAAAGAGGTTGTGCAGCACTTTGTATAGGTGGTGGTATGGGAATTGCGCTATGTGTAGAAAAAATTTAGGAATTAATTTTTCCGTATTTTTCCTCTAACAATATTTTTTGGATCCACACATTAGCATCTTTATATGTGTTGAATTTTGGTTGAATAAATATATTTAATAACTTTTTAATCATTATTTGAGTATTTCAATAAAGAGTGTCAAAAAATTGGGTAGAATGTGTTAAAATTAAAGATTAAGTAAATTTTTTTTATGTATAAAACTTTTAAAAATGACTGAAAAATTGTTAGTTCCTGACATAGGTGATTTTGAGAACGTGGAAGTTATAGAACTTTTAGTAAAAGAGGGTCAAGATATTAAAAAAGATGATCCTGTTGTTACTATTGAAAGTGATAAATCGAGTGTTGAAATACCATCAATATTTTCTGGCAAAGTCGAGTCTGTAAATGTTAAAGTTGGAGATAAGGTTTCAAAGGGAGATTTATTAATAAATATTTCTTCAAATCAATCATTATCTCAAAAAGAAAGTGTTCCAAAAGAAACTGAAAATTTAATTCAAGAAGCTGAGAGTACTTTAAGAAAACATCAGGACCAAAATATTCAACAAAAAATCATTGAGACCGAGAAACCAAAAATAATCCAATTAGTTAAAGAAGGGGATATCGATCCACTAGAAACAAGTGAATGGCTAGAGTCTTTGTCAGCAGTAATAGAAAAAGACGGAAATCAAAGGGCCCATTATTTAATTAAAGAACTTATCAACAAAGCTTATATGGAAGGTGCTAATATACCCTATACACAAAACACTCCTTATATAAACACTATACCAGTTAACGAGGAAAAAAAATCTAATGGAGATCAAAACATAGAGAGAAGAATTAGATCTTTAATTAGATGGAATGCTGCCGCAATGGTAGTTAGAGCAAATAAAAAATTTCCAGAACTTGGAGGGCATATTGGAACTTTTGCATCCGCTGCAACTCTTTACGATGTTGGTATGAATCATTTTTGGAGAGCTAAAAATAATAAATTTGGAGGAGATTTAATTTATTTTCAAGGTCATAGCGCTCCAGGTATGTACGCTAGAGCTTATCTAGAAGGTAGACTTAACGAAAAACAATTAGATAGTTTTAGGCAAGAAGTAAACCCTGGTGGTCTTTCTTCATATCCTCATCCCTGGCTAATGCCGAATTTTTGGCAATTTCCAACAGTGTCCATGGGATTAGGTCCAATGCTTGCAATTTATCAAGCAAGATTCATGAAGTACTTAATCAATAGAGGCCTCATAAAAGATGAAGGTAGAAAAGTTTGGGCGTTTTTAGGTGATGGAGAAATGGATGAACCGGAATCTTTAGGAGCGATTGGTTTAGCCGCAAGAGAAAAATTAGATAACTTAATATTTGTTGTAAATTGTAATCTTCAAAGACTAGACGGACCAGTTCGTGGAAACGGAAAGATAATTCAGGAATTAGAGGGAATTTTTAGAGGCGCAGGATGGAATGTTATAAAAGTTATTTGGGGCTCTTATTGGGATCCATTGCTTGCCAATGATAAATCAGGTCATTTAGTTAAAACAATGAATGAGACTGTCGATGGTGAGTATCAAGCAATGAAAGCAAGAGATGGTGCGTATGTGAGAGAAAAATTTTTTGGAAAATATTTAGAGACCAAAGAATTGGTTTCCAGTCTTTCAGATAAAGATATTTGGCGGTTAAACAGGGGTGGTCATGATCCTCATAAAGTTTTTGCAGCTTATGATAAAGCATCTAAAAATGTTGGAAGTCCCACTGTTGTAATTGCAAAAACTATAAAGGGTTATGGAATGGGTAAAAGTGGTGAAAGTGTAAATACAACACACCAGACTAAAAAATTGGATATTGATGATTTAATGTATTACAGAGATAGGTTTGATGTGCCATTAACAGATCAACAAGTGAAGAATATTGAATATTATAAGCCAGATCAAAATTCTCCAGAGATTAAATATTTAAAAGAAAGACGAATTCAATTGGGTGGTTTTATTCCTGAAAGAACTACTTATGCAAAACCTGTTAAAGCACCACCAAAAGATATTTTTGATAACATGAAAGTTTCTACAGGTGAAAAAGAAATGTCGACTACAATGGCATTGGTTAGAATGTTGACAAATCTCTTGAGAGATAAAAATGTTGCACCGAGATTGGTTCCGATCATACCTGATGAAGCCAGAACATTTGGGATGGAGGGTTTTTTTCAAAAGATAGGAATTTATGCTCATGAAGGTCAAAAATATGAGCCAGAAGACTCCGCTCAACTAAGTTCGTATAAAGAGGAAAAAAGTGGTCAAGTTTTAGAGGAAGGAATTAACGAAGCTGGAGCAATGTCATCGTGGATTGCTGCAGGTACTTCATATACCAACCATGATGTAGAAATGATCCCGATTTATCTCTTTTATTCAATGTTTGGCTTTCAGAGAATTGGTGATTTTGCTTGGGCCGGTGCAGATAGTCAGTCCAGAGGATTTTTGATTGGAGCTACCGCTGGAAGAACAACTCTTGCTGGAGAAGGTTTACAACATCAAGATGGTCATAGCCATTTAATGGCCTCAACTATTCCTAATTGTAGATCATATGATCCAACATTTCACTATGAGCTTGCAGTCATTTTTCGAGAAGGTTTAAGAAGAATGCATGAGAAAAAAGAGAATATTTTCTATTATATTACGACCATGAATGAAAATTATCCTCATCCAGAAATGCCCAAAGATAAATCATGTGAGGAAGGTATTTTAAAAGGAATGTATAAAATAAAGGAGTTTAATAAGTATAAAAAAACCAAAATTCAATTTCTTGGATCTGGAACAATCTTAAGAGAAATGATAGCTGGTGCAGAAATATTACAGAATGAGTATCAAATTGATAGTGAGATTTGGAGTGTAACAAGCTTTAATGAATTAAGAAGGGATGGACTTGAAGTAGAGAGACATAATCTTCTAAACCCTGATAAAGAACCTAAAAAAAGCTATGTAGAGAAATGTTTGGGCAATACTGAGGGCCCAATTTTAGCAGCCTCTGATTATATGAGAATGAACTCTGATCAAATAAGGCCATACATAAATAAAAGTTTTTATTCATTAGGGACTGATGGATTTGGACGAAGTGATACAAGAAAAGAGTTAAGAAAATTTTTTGAAGTTGATAAGGAACATATTACTACATATGGTTTGAGTATTTTAGCTAAAGAACAGCTTATTGCATCCAAATATGCAAAAGAAGCAATCAAAAAGTATAAGATTGATACCGATAAACCTATGCCAACTAAATTATAGAATGTCTAAAAAAGATATCAGAGTTCCAAATATTGGTGATTTTAAAGATGTGGAAATAATAGAAATCTTAGTAAAAAAAGGTCAAGAAATTAAAAAAAATGATCCACTGATCACAATTGAAAGCGATAAATCTAGTGTTGAGATACCATCTTTAGATGATGGAATTATCACGGGGTTAGATATAAAAATTGGGGATAAGGTTTCAGAGGGAGATAAAATTTTAGAAATTGATGTAAAAGAAAATCAAGAAGAAACTGAAGAACCCAAATTACCAAAAAAAAGGGAAATAAAAGAGAAAAAAGAAGAAAGCAATATAATTGTTGAGCAAAAAAACGTTATTGTCAAAGACTTTTCCACAAAAACATTAGCATCTCCAAAAGCAAGAAAATTTGCTAGAGAGCTAGGTATAGATATTGCGAAAGTTGATGGTAGTGAAAGACAAGGTAGGGTAACTGAGAACGATATAAAGCTATTTGTTGCAACTCAATCCAACAAAAGTGATAAAAAAGAGATTAAAAAAGACGAGACTATTGCACAAGAATATCACCATTCTGAATTTGGAGAAGTTGAATTAAAAGATATCCCAAGAGTTAAGCGACTATCATCTAAATATCTTATGAATTCATGGACAAATATTCCTCATGTAACAAACCACGATGAGGCAGATATAACTGAATTAGAGGAATTTAGATCCTCTCTCACTGACATATATACAGGTGAAAAAAAAAAAATTACTCCCTTAGCTTTTATTGTAAAAGCATTAACTACATCACTTAAAAAATTTCCTAATTTTAATTGTTCAATAGATGAAATTGATAAAGGAAAGATGACCTTAAAAAAATATTATCACATCGGAATAGCTGTAGACACAAAACATGGTCTTATGGTTCCAAAACTTAGAAACGCTGATAATAAAAATATATCTCTTATTGGTTCAGAACTTAAGAAATTGAGTGAGCAGTGTCGAAATCTTAAAATTGATAAAAAGGAGTTGTTTGGTGGTTCTATGACAATAACCAGTCTTGGAGGAATAGGAGGTTCTTTTTTCACACCAATTATCAATTATCCTGAAGTTGCTATTTTAGGTATTGGTAAATCTCAAAAAAAACAAATCTTTATTAATGGAAAATTTATTACAAGGACAATGTTACCTTTATCTCTTTCTTATGATCATAGAATAATTGATGGTGCTGAAGCAGCTCGTTTCAATAATGACTTAAAAGAAAATTTAGGAAAAAATTTTGCTTATAAATTAGCTGTATAAAAAATGTCAAAAACCCTCTCATTATTCAGCGCTCTATTGTGCACATTTATTTGGGGCACCACATTTATAGCTCAAGATACAGGGATGGATGACATTGGCCCTTTTACTTTTAACTCTGTAAGATTTTTTGTTGGATTTTTAGCAATAATTCCTCTCGTATTTATATTTGAAGTTAAAAAATTTAAGCAAGAGTTTAGATTTGATATTAAAACATTTGCAGTTTTGTCTTTTTTAATTGGGTTGTCATTATTTTTAGGCTCAGCGTTACAACAAGTTGCTCTTCTTTACACTGATGTTGCCAATGCTGCCTTTTTCACGATTTTTTATGTACCTATGGTCCCTATATTAATTTTTTTTTTTAAAAAAGATTCACTTCATTGGAGTGTATGGCCATCAGTAATCTTATGTTTGATTGGAGGATATCTTTTGACAGATTTTCATGACGCAATAGTTAGATTAGGGGATGCGCTTGTAATATTAGGAGCTTTATTTTGGAGCACTCATATTATTTTTACTGGCATGATTGTTAAGAAATATAATTTGCCATTAACAATTGGTGCAATTCAAACTTTTCTGGTTGCATTATTTTCATTTATGATTGGATTGTTATATGAAGAATTTGTTACTGAAAGTATTTTAAATGAAATTGATTCAATCTTATATGCAGGCATTCTATCAGGTGGTTTCGCTTTTGTTTTACAAATTTACGCTCAAAAAAATATCACGCCAGCTCCAGCAGCAATTATTTTTTCTTTAGAGGGTGTATTTGCTACAATTGCTGCTTGGTTTCTTTTAAGTCAAATATTAGGAATCAATAATTTAATTGGTTGTGCCTTCATATTAAGTGGGGTTTTATTGTCTCAATTAGTGCCTTTAATCAAAAAATCCTAATAATATATTATCAAGAATAAAATTAACGCAATTATAATTCTATATACCACAAAAACGTTAAAAGAAATTTTGCTAATGAATTTTAAAAAATATTTAATTGTTATGAAAGAAAATATAAATGAAAAAAAAATACTAATTATCAATAGATAATTAATTTCTATAGATTGTTGAGATACATCTTTTAAACCCAGAAAACTTGCACCTGCCAAAGCAGGTATAGATAGTAAAAAAGAAATTTTAGTTGAGTCAACTCTATTAAAATTTAAAAATCTTGCTGCAGTAATTGTTATTCCAGCTCTACTGACCCCAGGTATAAGAGCTAAGATTTGAAATATACCTATAATTAGGATCGATCTAATATTAAGGTCCAAAGATATATTTTTGTTAGCTTTTCTTCGATCAGCGAAAAAAAGAATAATTCCAAAAAATAAAGTAGTTGAGGCGATTACTTTTGTATTTCTTAAAAGGTGAATAAAGTCTGAAGTATATATCAAATATCCAAAAATAATTAGAGGTAGAGAACCAATAATTATTAAACTTAGTAACTTATGATTGTTTTTTAAATCAAATAGATCCTTTTTAAAGTAGAATATTATTGCAAATAATGAACCTAAATGAAGACTTATATCTATTAAAAGAGAGCTTGTTTTAAAATCATGAAAATTTGATATCAATATTAAATGAGCTGATGAGCTAATTGGCAAAAATTCAGAAATTCCTTGAACTGCTGAAAGAATCAAAATTTCTATAAAATCCCGTAACATATTGTTGTGGTAGCTTAAAAAATCTGCATTTCAAAGAATTCGATTTAATCATATTAGATATGCAAAAATTAAAATAATTAGATTTAAAGCTAAATATTGATATAATTAGGTAATAAACATTGACCTAAATATTTCTTTTACTAACAAAAACAATGTATATTTTGCCTAAAATTTTAAAAAATTATGACTGATAAAATGTTAAAATTTGTCAAAATAGGTCAACAAACTCCGCCTAAAAGGGGGGTTGATAACAGAAAAGATGATTTTAATGAAATTTACGATGAGTTTATAACGCAGAAAGCTCAAGAACAATCTAGCAGATGTTCTCAATGTGGTGTTCCATTCTGCCAGGTTCATTGCCCTTTAAGCAATAACATACCTGATTGGTTGAAATTGACAGCTGAGGGTAGACTTAAAGAGGCATACGAATTATCCCAAAGTACTAATAATATGCCAGAAGTTTGTGGCAGAATATGCCCACAAGATAGATTGTGCGAAGGTAATTGTGTAATTGAACAATCTGGTCATGGTACAGTAACAATAGGTTCTGTTGAAAAATATATTACAGATAGTGCCTGGGCGAATGGATGGGTAAAACCTATAACAGTAAAAAATGAGAGAAATCAGAGCGTAGGAATAATTGGTGCGGGTCCCGCGGGATTAGCAGCCGCTGAACAACTAAGAAAAGATGGATATCAAATAACAGTTTATGACAGATATGATAGAGCGGGAGGTTTATTAATTTATGGAATTCCAAATTTTAAATTAGAAAAGCATGTAGTCGAGAGACGAACAAAGTTATTACGGGATGGTGGTATTAAATTTCAACAAAATTTTGAGGTTGGAAAAAATGCCACCTTAGAACAACTAAGAAAAAAACACGATGCAATTTTGATTGCTACTGGAGTCTACAAACCAAGGGAAATTGATTTACCTGGTAATGATTTAGAAAATATTTTTCCTGCTATGGATTTTTTAACTGCCTCTAATAAAAAAGGACTTGGTGATAAAGTTGAGTTATTTGATAAAGGCATTTTAAATGCAGAGGGTAAAAATGTAGTTGTAATTGGTGGAGGAGATACCGCAATGGATTGTGTGAGAACGTCAGTTAGACAAAAAGCGAAATCAGTCAAATGCCTGTATAGAAGAGATAAAGAAAATATGCCAGGATCATCAAGAGAAGTTGCTAATGCTGAAGAGGAAGGAGTTGAATTTGTTTGGTTATCTAGCCCCAAAGAATTTAAGGGAAAAAACAAAATTGAAAATTTAGTAGTTGACCAAATTCAACTAGGTGAACCAGATGAAACAGGAAGAAGAAAACCTGAGATCAAAGCCGGCTCTGAGTATGAAATCAAAGCAGATATGGTTATCAAAGCTCTTGGATTTGATCCAGAAAATTTACCACATTTATTTGATTCTAAAGAACTTCAAGTAACCAAATGGGGAACTATAAAAACAGACTTTGATACAATGGAAACAAATCTTAAAGGTGTATTTGCAGCGGGCGATATTGTAAGAGGAGCCTCTCTTGTGGTTTGGGCTATTAAAGATGGAAGAGATGCTGCTGCAGCAATGAAAAAATACTTAGAAGAAATAGAAATAAAAAAATCAAAAGTTGCTTAATGGAAAATTATTATAAAAATTTGGATCTTTTGGAAAAAAATTATGTTTATTCCAAGGAAATGGAACATGATGCTTGTGGTGTTGGCGCTATAGTTTCAACAGAGGGAAAAAAATCAAGAATTGTAGTTGAGCATGGCATAGAAGCTTTGAAAGCTGTATGGCATCGTGGAGCCGTTGATGCTGATGGAAAAACAGGAGATGGTGCTGGAATACATCTAGAGATACCAAAAGATTTTTTTATAGAAAAAATAGAGGTTACTGGTCACATTTACGACAAATCAGAAATATGTGTAGGTATGATTTTTCTTCCAAGAAACGATTACTCAGCTCAGGAAAGTTGCAAAACTATTGTTGAAAGCGAGTTAACGAAAAATGATTTTAGTATTTATGGTTGGAGACAGGTTCCGGTTAACCCAAAGATATTGGGAGAAAAAGCATTTCAAACGATGCCAGAAATTATGCAAGTTTTATTTAAATCAAACGATAAAAATTTACTTGATAAAGAATTAGAGAGAAAGATTTATGAAACTAGAAAAAAAATTGAAAATAAAGCATTTCAATTATCTTTAAATAATTTTTATATTTGTTCTATTAGCTCCAAGTCAATTATTTATAAAGGCTTATATTTAGCTGAAGCAATATCAGATTTTTACCTAGATCTTAAAGATGAAAGATTTATATCAAGATATGCAATTTTTCATCAGAGGTTTTCCACTAATACGGCACCAAGCTGGAGTTTAGCACAACCCTTTAGAGCAATTGCACATAATGGTGAAATAAATACATACAAAGGAAATAAAAATTGGATGAAAGTTCACGAGCAAGAAATGAGTAGCCCACTTTTTGAAAGTGTTGAAAATTTAAAACCAGTTATACAAAAAGGTGTTTCTGACTCAGCTGCACTTGACAATGTTTTTGAATTATTAAATAAAGCTGGCAAACCAGCGCCATTGGCAAAATTAATGCTAGTTCCTGATGCATGGTCTAAAAAAAACAAAACACTTCCAAGAAATCATCAGCAGCTATTTAATTTTTTAAATAGCACCATGGAGCCTTGGGATGGGCCAGCTGCAATTGCTGCAACAGATAATGAGTGGGTTATCGCAGCTAACGACAGAAATGGATTGAGGCCACTCAGATATGCGACCACAAAAGACAAATTACTTTTTGTAGGTTCTGAAACTGGAATGGTTGAGCTCAATGAGAAAAAAATTATTTCTAAAGGTCGGTTAGGACCTGGTGAAATTATTGGAGTTAGAATTGAAAAAGGAAAAGTTTTTTCAAATAAAGACATCAAAGACTACTTAGCAAAAGAGTTTAAACACTTTAATTCCCAGATTATTGATTTGGATGACAAACTCCGAATTTTAAATGAGAAAAATAATTTTGAGGGAGAGGCCTTGAGACGAAGACAATACTCATTTGGAATAAGTCTTGAAGATCTAGAATTAATTTTACATCCAATGGCTGAGGATGCTAAAGAAGCCACAGGATCAATGGGAGACGATACTCCGCTTGCTGTGTTATCAGATAAATATAGACCTCTTTATCATTTTTTTAGGCAAAATTTTAGTCAAGTTACTAATCCTCCAATCGACTCACTAAGAGAAAACAAAGTAATGAGTCTAAAAACACGTTTTGGAAATCTAGGCAATATATTAGATTTTGACACACTTACTAAAGAAAATATATACGTATTAAATAGTCCAATTTTATCAAATTCTCAATTTAATAAGTTTATAAATTTTTTTGGAAAAAATTCTTTAGTGATAGATTGTACTTTTACCAAACAAGAAAACTTATTATTAGCAATAAAGAAAATTGAGAAAGAAGCAGAAATAGCTGTAAGACAAGGTGTTACACAATTAATTCTGAGTGATAAAAACTTGTCAGAAGATAGATTGCCAGTTCCGATGCTTTTGTGTGTTGGGGCAATAAATACATATTTAATAAATAAAAAGTTAAGAGGTTATGTCTCTATTAATGTCCAGTCTGGTGAAGCTCTAGATACGCATTCTTTTGCTACATTAATTGGTGTAGGAGCAACAACGATTAATCCATATCTGGCTTTTGATAGCTTGTATAACAGGCATGAAAAAAAATTATTTGGACAATATAGTTTTGATGATTGTGTTGAAAGATACATTAAATCCGTAAATGCTGGTTTATTAAAAATAATGTCGAAAATGGGTATCTCTGTTTTAAGTTCCTATAGAGGTGGCTGTAATTTTGAAACTGTTGGCTTAAGTAGATCAATTGTAAATGATTATTTTCCTGGAGTTGTATCTAAAATTTCTGGAATTGGTCTTAGTGGAATAGAAAAAAAGATTAGGCAGATACATAAAGAGGCTTTTGAGAGTTCAGAAACAGTTCTCCCTATTGGTGGTATATATAGATACAGAAAAAATGGTGAAACGCATCAATATCAAGGAAGATTAATTCATTTATTACAAAGTGCTGTTGGATCAAATTCTTATAATGCATACAAAAAATATGCTGAAGGGATTTATAATTTACCACCAATAAATTTAAGAGATTTAATAGATTTTAGAAAAAAGAAACTAGGTCCCTCGATTGATCTAAAAGATGTAGAGCCAATACAAAATATATTAAAAAGATTTGGGAGCGGAAGCATGTCTCATGGAGCGTTATCTAAAGAAGCTCACGAAACACTAGCAATGGGCATGAATAGAATTAAAGGAGCATCTTGCAGTGGTGAAGGTGGAGAGGCCGAAGAGAGATTTAAAATAATGGAAAATGGTGATAGTGCTAATTCAAGAGTTAAACAGATAGCATCTGCTAGATTTGGAGTAACAATTAATTATTTAAATAATTGTAACGAGATTGAGATAAAAATAGCCCAAGGTGCAAAACCTGGTGAGGGCGGTCAGTTGCCTGGTTTTAAAGTTACAAAGGAAATTGCAAAATTAAGGCATTCAACACCCGGCGTAACATTAATTTCACCTCCTCCACATCACGATATTTATTCCATTGAGGATTTAGCACAACTGATTTATGATTTAAAGCAAGTTAATCCTAAAGCACGTATAGGTGTAAAGTTGGTTGCATCATCAGGTGTTGGAACTATAGCAGCGGGTGTAGCAAAAGCAGAGGCTGATATAATATTAATCTCTGGGCATAATGGTGGAACAGGGGCAACACCGCAAACAAGTGTGAAATATGTTGGTATACCATGGGAAATGGGTCTAACTGAAGCAAATCAAGTTTTAACATTAAATAACTTAAGACACAAAGTAACATTAAGAACTGATGGTGGCATCAAAACAGGAAGGGATGTCGTCATTGCAGCTATGATGGGTGCTGAAGAATATGGTGTAGCGACCACAGCACTAGTAGCAATGGGTTGCATAATGGTTAGACAATGTCATTCAAATACTTGTCCAGTGGGAGTATGTACTCAAGATGAGAAGCTTAGAGAAAAATTTACAGGAACCCCTGATAAAATTGTGAATTTATTTACATTCATTGCAACAGAGGTAAGAGAAATTTTAGCTGAACTTGGTTTTAGATCATTAAATGAAATAATCGGTCGAACAGATTTATTAATGCAAGTAAGTAAAGCCTCACCTAACCTTGATGATCTCGATTTAAATCCTTTATTTGTACAAGCAGATCCAGGCAATAATAAAAGATATTGTGAAAAATCAGAGATTAATAAAGTCCCTGATACATTAGATCAAGAGATTTGGCCCCAAATAGAAAAAGCTCTGGACAACTCAAAGAAAATTGAAAATGAATTTTCAATTAAAAATACAAATAGAGCTGTTGGTACAAGAATTTCTCATCATTTATATAAAAAATATGGTTATGAAAAATTAGAGGAAAATTTTTTAACTTTAAGTTTTAAAGGTTCGGCAGGTCAATCTTTTGGAGCATTTACAGCAAAAGGATTAAAATTAAATTTGAAGGGTGATGCTAATGATTACGTAGGAAAAGGTTTATCAGGAGCAACAATTTCAATTAAACTTGCGGATAAGAGTAACTTGACTTCAAATAAGAATACAATAATTGGAAATACAGTTCTTTATGGCGCAACATCTGGTAAACTTTTTGCCGCTGGTCAAGCAGGAGACAGATTCGCTGTCAGAAACTCTGGTGCAACGACAGTTGTAGAGGGTTGTGATTCAAATGGTTGTGAATATATGACTGGTGGAACAGTAGTAATACTTGGAGATGTTGGAGACAACTTCGCAGCTGGTATGACTGGAGGTATGGCTTTTATTTATGATAAGTCAAAGGAATTTGAAAAAAAAGTCAATCAAGACTCTGTTGTATGGCAAAATATAGAGACAGAGTATTGGATAAAATTTTTAAAAGAGTTAATCATAGAGCATAGTATAGAAACTGGGTCTTATTTATCTAAAAAAATCATTGATAATTTTGATAATGAATTACAACATTTTATTCAAGTTTGCCCTAAAGAAATGATTAATAAACTTGAAAATCCAATTACATTAAAAACAAAAGTTCAAAAAGTTAGCTGAGAATTAATTTAAGTTCTCTTGTCAATAAACTCAACCATTTTGGTGAAGACAAACTATGATCGCCATTTTTTACAACAACCAATTTTTTTTTTTTGCTTTTAAAAATTTTAAGAATATTTTTAGAGAAAACCAAAGGAACAGATTTATCATTCTTTCCATGAACCATAGTTATAGGAATATTTTGATTAATTTTTTTATTTAAGATTTTATTTTTTCTTCCATCTTTAATTAATTGATAAGCGATTGGATATTCATAATCACCATGCTTAAGATTGATGACACCATTTTTTTTGATATCAATTTTCATTTTTTTGGAAAATTTATTCCACATAAGTTTTTCAAGAAATTCTGGTGCTGATCCTATCCCCAAAAATCCTTTTATTTGATTTTTAAAAAATTTAAATTGATTTAAAGATATCCAGGCACCCATACTTGATCCAATTAATATCATATTATTTTTTTTTACAATTTTTTTGATCATAAGGGTTGTATCTCTAGTCCATTTTGAAATATTACCATTAATAAATTTTCCAGTTGATTTACCATGACCTGAATATTCTAGAGCAAGAAAACCTAGTTTATTTTTTTTTGCAAATTTATAAAATGTTCGGGGTTTTTTTCCCTCTAAATCCGACTTAAAACCATGCAAAAAAACGATGTATGTCGCTTTTTTTTGATAAAGTTTTAGATATCTAATTTTGTGACTATAAGAAATCTTAAAATAGCTAAAGTTTGTCATAAAAGTTTATTAGTTTTACCTATTATTATATAAATATATCAAATGTCATCTAATATAAATGTTTTGCAGGTAATCCCAAAATTAGGTTATGGTGGAGCAGAAACGGGTTGTTATGATATTGCACATTTCTTACCCGAAAATAATTGTAAATCATTTATTGTAACTAGTGGTGGTGAATTAACAAAATTTATTGATAGAAAAAAAGTAAAATTAATTAGGCTACCTGTTCATAGCAAAAATCCCTTAATGATTTTGATGAATTCTATCATTTTAGTAGGAATAATTTTAGTTTTCAATATTTCCATAGTGCACGCAAGAAGTAGAGCCCCAGCTTGGTCTTGTTTATTTGCTACGAAAATTACTAGAAGAAAGTTTGTTACTACATTTCATGGGACCTATAATTTTAGAGGTAAATTAAAGAAATTTTATAACTCAGTAATGGTAAGGTCAGACTTAGTAATAGCTGGATCTAATTTTATTTTTTCACATATACAAGAAAATTACCCAGAATTTTTAAATTCTAAAAAAAAATTTTTAGTTATATTCAGGGGTATAAATGTAGATTATTTTGATCCCACAACAAAACTAGAGACTGATGAAAACAAACTTTTAGAGGAATGGCATATAAATAATAAAAAAAAGATAATTCTAATGCCAGGACGGCTTACTTCGTGGAAAGGACAGGAATTATTTATTGAGGCTCTAAATTTAGTTAAAATTGAATTAGGTTATGAAGCATTTCATGTTGTAATATTAGGAAGTGATCAAGGAAGAGATATGTATAAAAAAAGGTTAATTAATTTGACTGAAAAATATAATTTAAAAGATCAAATAAAATTTGTAGATCATTGCAAAGATATGGCACTAGCTTACAATATTTCTGATATTGTAGTTTCAGCCTCAATAGAACCCGAGGCTTTTGGAAGAGTAGCGGTAGAAGCGCAATCAATGGAAAAGGTCATTATTGCTAGTAACATTGGTGGATCGAACGAGACAATTATAAATGAAAAAACTGGATTCTTATTTGAGTCTGGAGACCCAGGCGCTTTAAGTAAAAAAATTATCCAGGCAATGACCATGGATGAAAGTTCTTTGAAGTTAATGGGAAAAGAGGGGAGAAAAAATATCATAAAAAAATTTAATGTTGAAAAAATGTGTTTTTCTACTTATTCAGAGTATAAGAGACTACTTAATTAAATGCCAAAAATTACCTTACCAGACGGAAAAAAATTAAAATTTTCAAAAGAAGTGACTGGATTAGAGATTGCTGAAAAAATCAGCAAATCTCTATTTAAACAAGCCTTGATAATGAGTGTAGATGGAGAATTAAAAGATTTATATTTTCAAATTAAAGATGATTGCTCAGTTAAAATTTTCACAGCAAAAGATCCTGAGGGACTTGATGCAATAAGGCATGACACTACACATATCATGGCAATGGCAGTTCAAGAATTGTTTCCAGGAACAAAGTTAGCAATCGGGCCAGCAATTAAAGATGGGTTCTATTATGATTTTTCGAGGGAGGAACCATTTACACCTAATGATCTTGAAAAAATTGAAATTAGGATGAAAGAGATAATTGAAAAAGATGAAAAGACCAGGAGAGAGGTTTGGGAAAGAGAAAAAACAAAAAAACATTATTCAGCACTTGGTGAAAAATATAAAGTAGAACTTGTTGATATGATACCTGAGGACAATGAGGTTTCTATTTATTACCATGGTGAATGGTATGACTTGTGCAGGGGCCCCCATCTTTTATCAACTGGACGAATTGGAAAATATTTTAAACTCACAAAAGTAGCAGGTGCTTATTGGCGGGGAGACTCAAAAAATGAGATGCTTCAAAGAATTTATGGAACTGGATGGGCTTCACAAAAAGATCTAGACGATTATTTGAAAAGAATTGAAGAAGCAGAAAAAAGGGATCACAGAAAATTGGGTAAAGAAATGGATCTCTTCCACTTTAGAGAGGAAAGTCCAGGCTCTGTTTTTTGGCATGAAAAAGGATGGGCGCTATTTCAAAAATTGATTAATTACATGAGAGCTAAACAGGACCTAGCTGGATACAAAGAGGTGAACACACCAGAGGTATTAGACAGATTATTGTGGGAAAAATCAGGTCATTGGGAAAAATATGGGGAAAACATGTATACCTCAGAAACTCCTGATGAAAAAGTTTTTGCAATTAAACCAATGAATTGCCCTGGACACATACAAGTTTTTAATCAAGGTCTTAAAAGTTATCGAGATTTACCTTTAAGAATTACTGAGTTTGGAAAAGTTCATAGATATGAACCATCTGGTGCTTTACATGGGTTATTAAGAGTAAGAGCATTCACACAAGATGATGCTCATATTTTTTGCTCCGAAGATCAAATCACAAGTGAATGTTTAAATGTTACAAATTTGATATTAGAAATTTATAAAGATCTAGGTTTTGAAAATGTAATTCTTAAATATGCTGATAGGCCAGAGGTAAGAGTTGGTGAGGATGAGATTTGGGACAAGGCTGAAGCATCTTTGTTAAAGGCAGTCAAAGCTTCTAAACTTGAGTATAGTATAAATAAAGGTGAGGGAGCATTTTATGGTCCAAAAATAGAATTTGTTTTAAGAGATGCAATAGGAAGAGATTGGCAATGTGGAACAGTCCAAGTTGATTTAAATTTACCTGGTAGACTAGATGCGTCATACGTAGATAAAGATGGCACTAAAAAAGTTCCCGTTATGTTACATCGTGCATTATTTGGATCACTTGAGAGATTTATAGGTATTCTGATTGAAAACTATGCTGGAAAATTTCCATTTTGGATATCTCCGTTACAAACAGTTGTTATACCTATTTCCGAAGACTTCGAAGAATACGCAAAAAAAAGTTTCCAATAAGATAAGAGAAGCTGGTATTACATCAATGGTTGATTTAAAAAATCACAATTTAAATTATAAGATAAGAGATCATTCATTAGCAAAAATACCTCTTTTAATAATTTGTGGTAAAAAAGAAGTTGACAGTAACTCAGTAACCATTAGAAGATTGGATACAAATAAACAAGAAAATATGGAACTAAACTCATTTTTAAAAAAATTTTCTGCTTTGAACAAAGCACCTTCAAATATTTAAGTGGCAGATTTTAAACAAAACTATTTTCAAAGAAGAACCAAGGATCGTGGACCTCGATCAAATAACAGAATTTCCTCACCCGAGGTTCAAGTTATTGCAAGCGATGGAGAAAACTTAGGTGTTTTAAATACTAATGAGGCAATCTCAATGGCAAAAAATCAAGGATTGGACTTAATCGAAATTGCCCCAAATGCCAATCCCCCAGTTTGTAAAATTATGGACATGGGTAAATATAAATATGATGCGCAAAAAAAAGCAAACCTTGCAAAAAAGAAACAAAAAATAATTGCTTTAAAAGAAATTAAAATGAGACCAGTAACTGAAACGCATGATTATGAGTTTAAAGTAAAAAATGCTAAAAAATTTATTGCCAAAGGTGATAAGGTAAAGTTCACCATTAGATTTAAAGGACGTGAACTTCAACACTCTCATTTAGGAAATGAATTGATGGCCAAAATTAAAGAGGATATGAAAGATATTGGCAAAGTCGAATTACACCCCAAGTTTGATGGGAAGCAAATGATTATGGTAATTCAACCTTTATAGGCTTTAATATAGGTTGTAAATTTTCTACATTCTTTGTATAACCTCCTCCAATTATGCCAAAACTAAAAACAAAAAGCTCAGCAAAAAAAAGATTTAAAATTTCAGCTAGAGGGAAAGTTATGATGGCCCAAGCTGGAAAGAGGCACGGCATGATAAAAAGAACTAATTCTCAAATAAGAAAACTTAGAGGCACTACTGCGATGTCGAAACAAGATGGTAAAATTGTTAAATCGTATATGCCTTACAGCTTAAGGGGCTAAAAATGGCAAGAGTTAAAAGAGGTGTAACAAGTAGAGCTAAACATAAAAAAGTTTTAAAAGCTGTAAAAGGTCAGTGGGGAAGAAGAAAAAATACTATTAGAGTTGCAAAGCAAGCCATGGAAAAAGCTATGCAATATGCATACAGAGATCGAAGAAATAAGAAAAGAGATTTTAAATCATTGTGGATACAAAGAATCAATGCGGGTGTAAGAGCTGAAGGTTTGACATATTCCAAGTTTATTTATGGTTTAAATAAATGTGGAATTAAAATTGATAGAAAAATTTTAGCTGAGATAGCCTACGATAGCCCAGAAGCCTTTAAAACTATTGTCCAAAAAGCACAATCTGCTTTAAATTAATCTTCACTATTGTTTTATTTCGCTGAAGAAATAATCTGTAAAAATGTCTGATCTAAAAAAAATAAGAGACGAATTTATATCTAAATTAAAAGGTAAATTAGATCTAGCAGAACTTAATCAAATTAAATCTGATCTATTTGGTAAAAATGGGCTGGTCTCATCTCAATTTAAAAAAATAGCTACTATTGATGTCTCAGAAAGAAAAAAATTCGCATCTGATTTGAATATAATTAAGGATGAACTTCATGATCTTATAAATTTAAAAATAAACGAAATAGAAAAAGCAAATATTAATGAAAAATTGGAAAAAGAAAAAATTGATGTTACTTTACCAGAGCGATCATTTGTAAGGGGTAAAATCCATCCTGTATCACAAACAATTGATGAAATATCTTCTATATTTTCTGAAATAGGCTTTAGTGTAGAGGAAGGACCAGATGTTGAAAATGAATATAACAATTTTACTGCTTTAAATACTCCAGACAATCATCCAGCAAGAGATATGCATGATACATTTTATCTTGATGAAAAAAAAGAAAGATTACTACGCACTCATACGTCTCCTGTTCAAGTTAGAACAATGTTAAAAGACAAACCACCTTTTAAAATAATTGCACCTGGCAGAACATACAGATCGGATAGTGACCAAACACATTCACCAATGTTTCATCAAGTTGAAGGTCTTCATATAGACAAAAATATAAATATGGGTCACTTAAAAGGTTGTTTGAATTATTTTATTAAAGAATTTTTTGAAGTTAAAAAAATAAAGATGAGATTTAGGCCAAGTCATTTTCCTTTCACAGAACCATCTGCCGAAGTTGATATTGGATATGAAATCAAAGATGGAAAAATTATTATAGGGGAAGGTGATCAGTGGCTAGAAATACTAGGTTGCGGGATGGTTCATCCAAATGTTTTAAAAAATGTTAAGGTTGATTCAACTAAGTTTCAAGGTTATGCGTTTGGAATAGGAATTGATAGATTAGCGATGTTGAAATATGGAATTAATGATCTTAGAGCTTTCTTTGATTGTGATTATAGATGGTTAAACCATTTTGGATTTGATCCTTTAGACGTACCTACGAACTATAGAGGCCTTAGTAGATGAAAATCACATTTGATTGGTTAAAAGATCATTTAAAAACTAATCTGAAAGAAAAAAATCTTTTAGAACAACTTACCTATATAGGGCTAGAGGTAGAAAGTGTGGAAAGTCTTTCATCTGATAATCAACTATTTAAAATTGCAAAAATTATCAAGACAGAAAAACATCCAAACGCAGATCGACTTAAAGTTTGTGACGTAAATGTCGGTGAGAAAGAGCTTAAAAAAGTTGTGTGTGGTGCCGCAAATGCGAGTGAAGGACTTATTACTATATATGCACCTCCAGGTGCAATTATCCCAAAGACTAACACAAAATTAGAAATAGCAAAGATTAGAGGTGTAACTTCTTACGGAATGCTTTGCTCTGAGTCTGAGTTAAATTTATCTGATGAGAGTGATGGTATTACTGAATTATCTAAAAAATATGAAAAAAATATTGGTAAAAGTTATTTTTCAAAATCAAAATCTAATCTTATTGATTTATCTATTACACCTAATCGACCAGATTGTCTTGGTGTGAAGGGAATAGCTAGAGATCTTGCAGCTTCAGGTTTTGGAAAGTTAATAGTATCTAAAGAAAAAAAAATTAAATTAAAAACAAAACAAACTTTAAAAGTTAAGATTAATAAGGAGAAAGGACAAGGGTGTAATGCTTTTGGAAGTTGTCTAATTAAAAATGTAAAAAATACCGAGAGTCCTCAATGGCTCAAAGATAAATTAATTTCAGTTGGTCAAAAACCTATTTCAGCTATTGTTGATATAACAAATTATGTAATGCTAGATATTAATCGACCATTACATGCATATGATGCTGACAAAATTGAAAAAGGTATAATCGTAAGAAACTCAAAATCTGGAGAAGAATTTACAGCACTGGACAATAAAATTTATAAGTTAGAAAAAGGTATGTGTGTTATAAGTGATAACAAAGGAGTTTTAGGATTAGGTGGAATTATTGGGGGCACAAGATCAGGCACAGAATTTGATACAAAAAATATATTATTAGAGTCTGCTTATTTTGATCCAAGATCAATTAGAAATACGGCAAAAAAATTGAATTTAGATACAGATGCAAAATTTAGATTTGAAAGAGGAATTGACCCATTATCTATCGAAACTGGTTTAAAGAAAGCGGCATCACTTATTCAAGAAATTTGTGGTGGCGAAGTTAGTAAAATCGATATTCAAAAAATTGAATCTTATAAAACCAAAATTATAAACTTTGATGTAAATTCTTTTGAAAATATAATTGGATTTAAAATTTCTGAAAAGAAAATTCAAAGAATTTTGACTGATCTTGGTTTTATTATTAAAAAAGAAAAAAATTCTTTAAAGTTGATAGTTCCTTCCTGGAGACCAGATATTTCACAGCAAATAGATATTATTGAAGAGTTGGTGAGAATAAGTGGTTATGATAAAATAAAAACAATTGACCCAATTAAGGATAGATCTAAATCCACTTTAACTCAAACTCAAAGATTATTTCATTTCTTACAAAGAGCAATTGCTTCGAAGGGTTATTTAGAGACAATAACATGGTCATTTACAGATCAAAGTTATAACGATCACTTTAGAGAAGCTGGTAAAGAAATAAAAATTGTAAACCCTATAAGTTCTGAATTGGGAGTTTTAAGAAATTCCATATTTTCAAATTTAATCATGTATATGAGTAAAAATTTGGATAGAGGCTTTAAAGATTTATCTATATTTGAGATAGGTCCTGTTTTTACTGGTTCAAATCCAGGTGAGCAAAAGACAGTAGTTTGTGGTTTGTCAGCCGGTAAAAAATCAAGACTTTCTTGGATTGATAAAGAGAGAAATATTGATTTATTTGATGCAAAAAGAGATGTAGTGCAAACTTTGAGTGAAGCAGGTTATAATTCTGATCATTTTTTTATTGATAGCAAAACACCAAATTATTATCATCCAGGAAAGTCCGGTAGAATTTTCTTAGATCTTAGTAAAGATAAAGTTGCAGCTTATTTTGGTGAAATTCATCCTAATATTCTAAAAAAAATTGATATTAAAACTGAAAATTTAATAGGTTTTGAAATCTTTTTAGAAAATTTAAAACTTTCAAGAAAAACATTGAAAGATCAAAAATTAAAGTTTTTTGTATCGGATTTTCAAAAATCAGAGCGAGATTTTGCATTTGTAGTTAATAAAGATGTAGAGGCACAAGAGTTAATAAGCGTAATCTCTAATGTGAATCCAAATCTTATTAGCAATATAAAAGTTTTTGATGTTTATGAAGGTGAAAATATTCCAGACAACCAAAAGTCTATAGCGATCAGTATAACAATTCAGTCATCAGAAAAAACTTTGAACGATAAGGACTTAGAGAAAATTAATAATTCAATCATAGAAGCAGTGGAAAATAAAACTGGCGCTAAAATTCGATCTTGAAATTAAAATGAGTACAATCGAAAATATCAGAAATTTTGCAATTATTGCCCATATTGATCATGGGAAATCTACAATAGCCGATAGAATAATCCATCAATGTGGTGGTTTGACAGAGAGAGAAATGAAATCACAAGTACTTGACTCTATGGATATAGAAAGAGAGAGAGGCATCACAATAAAAGCACAGACTGTAAAATTAAACTATAAAGCAAAAAATGGAAAAAATTATATTTTAAATATAATAGATACCCCTGGTCATGTAGATTTTAGTTATGAGGTTAGTAGATCTTTGTATGCTTGTGAAGGATCAATATTAATTGTAGATAGTACTCAGGGTGTAGAAGCTCAAACATTAGCTAATGTTTATCAAGCTCTAGACATTAATCACGAAATAATTCCAGTTTTAAATAAAGTTGATTTACCGGCATCCGATCTGGATAGAACAAAAAAACAAATTGAGGATGTGATAGGAATTGACACTGAAAATGCAATTCCTTGTTCAGGAAAAACAGGGGAAGGTATAAATGATATTTTGGAGCAAATTATAGAGAAATTACCAAGCCCAAAAGGGTATTCTGAAAAAGATTTAAAATGTTTGTTAGTTGACAGCTGGTATGACACTTATCTAGGTGTTGTAATATTAGTTAGAGTTATTAATGGTAAATTAACTAAAAATATGAAAATTAAAATGCTTTCTACAAATCAAGATTATATTGTTGAAAAAGTTGGAGTTTTTACTCCAAAAGCAAAAAATATAGATGAATTAAATACTGGAGAAATAGGTTTTATTACAACAGGAATAAAGATTCTTTCAGAAACTAAAGTTGGTGACACTATCTGTGACGCTTTAAAACCAATTCCAGATCCGCTACCTGGTTTTAAACCAAGTAAACCTGTCGTCTTTTGTGGGTTATTTCCAGTTGATAGTTCTGAATATCAAAAACTTAAAGATGGATTGGCAAAATTACAATTGAATGATGCTAGTTTTTCTTTTGAACCAGAATCATCCTCTGCTTTGGGTTTAGGTTTTAGATGTGGATTTTTGGGTCTTCTTCATTTGGAAATAATTACTGAAAGATTAGAAAGAGAATTTGATGTCAATTTACTTACTACAACTCCTGGGGTTGTTTATAAGATTAATTTGAATAGCGGAGAAATTATTGATTTACAAAATCCTTCAAGTCTTCCTGACCCAACTTTGATAAAATTTATTGAAGAGCCATGGATTAAGGCAACTATTATAACACCAGACCAATATCTTGGATCAATTATCAAACTTTGTCAGGACAAAAGAGGAATTCAAACAAATTTAAGTTATTCTGGAAATAGAGCTGTATTGAGTTATGAGCTACCATTAAATGAAGTTGTTTTTGATTTCAATGATAGAATTAAATCAATGACTAGCGGATATGCAAGTTTTGATTATGAAATATTAGAACATCGTGAGGGCGATTTAGTAAAATTAAGTATATTAGTAAATGGTGAGACAGTAGACGCCTTAGCAATAATGATACATAAGGATTTTGCCCAGAAAACAGGGAGAGAGGTATGTGAAAAATTAAAAACACTAATTCCAAGGCATAATTTTATGATACCAATCCAAGCAGCCATTGGAGGCAAGATTATTGCAAGAGAGACTATCAAAGGATTTAAAAAAGATGTTTTAACAAAAATTCATGGTGGTGGGGCTACCGATAGAAAGCGTAAATTATTAGAGAAACAAAAAAAGGGAAAAGCTAGATCTAAACAATTTGGAAAAGTTGAAATTCCTCAAGAAGCATTTATTGGTGTCTTAAGAATTGATAAAAGTTAGTTTATTATTCTTTTTTCAATATTTTTTTCTATCTTAAACAATAAATCATAAGATTTAAAAAATGATGATATTTCATTAATTTTATTTTTTTTATAAAATTTTTCTAAAAGTAATTTAATACTTCTTTGATTCTTTTTTTTGTATCCATCATATATTTCTTTTTTAACGTTTTTAAAAATGAATATTTTTTTTGTTTTATTTTTAAGAAAATTTGAAAACATTAAATATATTTTTAATCTTTTAAATAAAAATTCAATCTTTAATTCCTCAAAAAACCCACTTTTTTTTTTAATTTTAGAGTAATTCAAAATCTTAAATTTTTTTGGAAAACCGAAATATTTTACTATTAAAGCAAGTGGATGAGGCAACCAATCAAAATAAGGTTTTTTTGTGCTATTTTTTATATCTTTTTTACCATAGATCATTTCAATTTTTTTGGAATTTTTGTAACCTTTTTTAAAAATTTTAAATTTTTCGAAATTTAAAATATCATTGTGATGTATCATAATTTTTTGTTTAAAATTTTTATTTAATTTAGATAATTTTTTAAGCTCATTGGAATTTTCCACTAAAGGTTTTTCAACAATTATATGCTTTTTATTTTTCATAGCATAATTTAGGTACTTAAAGTGCGAGTCAACTGGTGAGGTAATAATAATAAGATCAAATATGTTTGATCTTAAAAATTTTTTAATATTCTGTTTTTTTTTTCGTATGTCCCTTTTTGAAATAATTTTAACTAAATTAAACTTATTTGACTTTTTAATTTCTCCTTGAAAAGCCTTACCCATTTTACCTCTGCCTACTAGTCCAATATTATATACTTTCATTAAAGTAACCTTGGTTTTGGAAAAGGGATTAAAAATTTTCCACCTTTTTTTTGAAATTTTTTATTTTTTTTAATTATTATGTCAGCATAATTCCATGCAAATATAATTAAAACGTCTATTTTTTTTCTGTCTATAACAGATGGATCTAAAATTTTAATTTTTGTGCCAGGAATACACAAGCCATGTTTTAATTTGTTATCATCAAAAATAAATTGAATATTTTTTTCTGAAATTTCAAAATAATTTAAAAAAGTAGTTGTTTTAGCTGCAGCACCATAGCCTGCAAAATTCATGTGTTTTTTTTTACAATTTTGAATAATCGAATTTAATTTGTATTTACAATCTAGAATTTTATTTTCAAATTTTCTATAGGTATCAATTTTGAATAAATTAAGTATTTTTTTTTCTTTTAAGATTTGTTTTTTTATATTTTTTTGAATTTTAATTTTTTTGCTTTTTGAAGTATAGACTCTTAACGAGCCACCTTGAGCATCTGGTGTTTTAAAATTTATAACATTGAGATTGAATTTTTTTACAAATTTACAAATTGGATATAGCGCATGATAATCTAAATGTTCATGATAAATTGTATCAAATGTATTTTTTTTTAAAACTGAGGCCCTATAAGAAATTTCAAATATGAATAATCCACCTTCTTTAAGAAGATTTTGAACCCCACTAAAAAAGTCACTTAAATTTTCCACATGAGCGCATACATGATTTGCGGTAATTATATCAAAATCACCATATTTTTTTTTTAATTTCTTACTTTCTTTTTTAGTAAAAAAATTATCTATTTGTATTATTCCTTTTCTTTTAGCTAATTTTTTTAGATTTTTCGCTGGATCAATTCCAAGTCTGAAATATTTTTTTTTTTCAAAAAAATTAAGGAAGGTCCCATCATTTGAGGCAATATCTAAAATTTTACCACCATTGTTTTTGTATTTTTTTTTTATTTCATCGGCATATCTCTTAAAATGTAGAAAATTTTTTTTTGAAGTATTTGTTTTATAAAGATAATTATTAAACATTTTAGAGGATTTAATGGAGTGGGTTAATTGTAGGTGCCCACAATTTAAACAATATTTTAGGCCTAGTGGATATCTTTTTAATTTCTTACTTATTATAACTTTAGAGTATGCGTTTGCTAAAGGAGTTTTTCCTAAATCAATAACTTTCTTTAAATTTTTTGAGTTACATAAACGACAAAACTTTATCTGAACACAATCTTTTTTTTGCACTATTTATATTTTGAGATTATTTCTTTTATCTTTGGTTCTTTATCCATGTTTAATCTGACCAAATCTTTTTCATAATCGAATTTATCTCTTTTTCTACTACTATATGAGAGAAAGTGAGTATTCTTTAAAAAGTAGGCTAAATGATCTTGATTATAAGTTGTAAAAAATAAGTCTCCTTTTTTCATAACCTTATAATTCAACTTTGATCGTTTAGACCTATTTCTATAAAAAAATAATATTTCTCCTTTTAATATGTAGCAAAAATGTTCGTCTTTTTTGTGATAATGATTGGCTCTAATAGTTCCTTTTTTTGAAAAAATTTCTATTGATGATGAAAAGCCTTTATCTAATATTTTCAACAAGTAACCTCTTTTGTCCTCAAAAACTTTTCCTGTCTTATGAACAAACTTAAATTTTTTTTTCATATTTTTTTGAATATTTTGTAATTTCTTTTATACCACTCAATTATCATTGGAAGATCCTTTATTAAATTTCTTTTTGGTCTCCACCCTAATTTTTTTATTTTTTTTGATGAAACTGAGTACCTTTTATCATTGTATAATCTGTCTTTGGTAAACTTAATAAATTTTTTTGGATTTTTTTTGAAGATTTTACAAATATGCTTAGCAATGTTGATATTCTGTTCAAAAAAATTACTTCCAACATTAAATGTGCCTTTATCTCTCTTTTTTACTAAAAGTATTAGTGCATTTGCAAAATCTTCTGCAGATAAATAATATCTTATATTTTTACCATTTCCGTGTATAGGGATTGGTTTATTATGAATTAGATTAACAATAGAAGTTGAAATAAGTTTTTCTGGATATTGTCTAATGCCATAGATATTATTAGCTCTTACAATTATTATTTCTTTTTTATAAGTATATTTGTAACTATTTATCAATATTTCAGCTGCAGCTTTCGATGCTGAATATGGGTTAGTAGGATTTACTAATTGGTTTTCGAAACAGGTGCCGGTTACTTTTTCACCATATACTTCGTCTGAACTTATATGTAGAATTTTTTTAACTTTTTTTTTAATACATTCTAAAAAAAACGCATGAGCACCAAGTGAATTAGTTTTTGTAAAATTTAGTGGGGAAATAAAAGAATTATCAACATGACTTTCTGCAGCAATATTTATGGCTAAATCACAATTATTTAAAAAATTTGTATATTTTTTAGTATCATTTATATCACTCTTAATAAATCTCACTCTTTTTGATTTTAAAATTGCGGAAATAAAAGATTTATTTCCTGCATAAGTTAACTTGTCTAGGATTATTATTTTACTTTTAGTAAAGTTTTTAAAAAAAGCTTCTGATACGTGTGAGCCAATAAATCCAGCTCCACCAGTAATAAAAATTTTTTTTAATTTATTTTTCATTTGTTGTATAATGATGTAATAAACTATTTAAAAGCCCTAAATTTTGCAAATATAAAATGAAGATATTTGATTGTTTCATGTATTTTGATGAAGATTTATTATTAGATTTGCGACTTAACATCTTAGATAAATTTGTAGATAAATTTGTAATAGTTGAGTCAAATCTTACACATACTGGAAAATTGAAAGAATTTAAATTTGATATAAATAAATTTAAAAAGTTTGAAAAAAAAATAAGTTATCATCCAATAGAAAATCTTTTAATTGATAAAGATTTGAAGATTAAAAAAAACTGGTCCCAAAACCATTTAGTTGATCAATCCATAAGAAACTCAATTTCAAATTATATCACTGATGCTTCGGATAATGATTGGATTATTATTTCAGACATAGATGAATTACCCAATCCTGATATAATTCAGCATTTTGACGTGAGAAATAAATACTCTTTTTTTGAGCAACAATTATTTTATTATAAATTCAATTTGAAATGTATGTCAGAACCTCCATGGTATGGCTCCCGTTTGTGTGTAAAAAAATATTTAAAATCACCTCAATGGTTAAGAAATATCAAAGTGAAAAATCAGGATAAATTATTCAATAAAATTTTTAATAATCAACAAATATTAAAAAATGGTGGATGGCATTTTAGTTCAGTAAAAAAACCTTCAGAGATTATAACAAAAATGAAATCTTTTGCACACAGTGAACTCGTGAAAGATTATATGCTAAATGAAAATTATATAATGAAAAAAATAAATAATTGTGAAGATATTTTCGGAAGAAACATTGTTATTGAAAAAGTCGAGTTAAATAATAATTTTCCTGATTATTTATTAAAAAATAAAAATAAGTATAATGAGTTTATAATTTAGCTATTATATCAATTTTTTAGGAGAGGTGGCCGAGTGGTTGAAGGCGCACGCTTGGAAAGCGTGTAAAGGGGCAACTCTTTCATGGGTTCGAATCCCATTCTCTCCGCCATAAATAATCTTTATTTTATGCGGTCAATTTGACATTTTTTGTTAAATGATAAAATTATTAAATGAGCAATTTAGTGTAAAAAATGATATAATTAATTTTTCCATAAAATAAAAAATGGCGACATTAAATAAATATCAAGCAGACTCGATTAAAGTTCTTAAAGGTCTAGAAGCAGTAAGGAAAAGACCTGGAATGTATATTGGTGATACAGACGATGGTACAGGTCTCCATCACATGGTTTATGAAGTTGTTGACAACTCAATAGACGAAGCATTAGCAGGTTATTGTAAAAATATTGATGTTATGATGAATGCTGATGGCACAATTACTGTTAAAGATGATGGTAGAGGTATTCCTATAGATATTCACAAAGGAGAAAAAAAATCTGCAGCAGAAGTAATAATGACTCAACTTCATGCCGGAGGTAAATTTGATCATGACTCATACAAAGTATCAGGAGGTCTGCACGGTGTTGGTGTATCAGTCGTTAATGCTCTTTCAGAAAAACTACAATTAGAAATCCATAGAGATGGACAAAAATATTTTATTGAGTTTAAAGAGGGAGATGCTAAATCGCCATTAAAAAAAATTGGGAAATCCAAAGAGACTGGTACTCAGATAACGTTTTTACCTTCAAAGGAAATTTTTTCATCTATCAAATTTAGTTCAAATACACTTATAAAAAGAATGAGAGAATTAGCTTTCTTAAACAAAGGAATAAAAATTACATTCTCAGACCTTACAAATAAAAAAGAGAAGAAAACTATTTTTAAATTTGATGGTGGTGTAATAGAGTTTGTTAATTTTTTAGACGAAAAAAGAGAAAAATTGCAGAATAAAAATGGTAATGATTTATTTAAAAAGCCTATTTATATAGAGGGTAAAAAACAAAATGTAGAAATAGAGTGCTCTCTCAAATGGAATGCTTCCTATAGTGAAGATGTATTCCCATATACTAATAATATTCATCAAAAAGATGGTGGAACACACCTGCTTGGTTTTAGAAGTGCCTTGACAAGAGTTGTTAATAAATATGCTAATGAGCATAACCTCTTGAAAAAAAACAAATTTACTATTTCAGGTGATGATATTAAAGAGGGGTTAACTTGTGTATTGTCAACAAAAATCCCTGATCCAAAATTTTCATCTCAAACTAAAGATAAGCTTGTATCGTCAGAGGTGCGAATGATAGTTGAAAATATCGTTAACGAAAAACTTTCTATATGGTTTGATCAAAATCCATCTATTGCTAAAATTATTTTAGCAAAGATTATTCAAGCTGCGTTAGCCCGAGATGTTGCTCGAAAAGCAAGAGAAAGCGTAAGAAGGAAAGGTGCTCTTGAATTAAGTGGACTTCCTGGAAAATTAGCCGATTGCCAAATTGGTAAACAAGAGGGAACGGAACTATTTATTGTAGAGGGAGACTCAGCTGGTGGATCAGCGAAACAAGGCAGAAACAGAGCTAATCAAGCTGTATTGCCTTTGAGAGGAAAAATTCTCAATACATACGTAGACGCAAACGATGGCAAGAAAAATGGCAATAGTAATAATGGTTCAGATCATAGAACAAAAGCTTTATCAAAAATGATTTCATCAAATGAAATTTTGACATTGATAAATGCTTTAGGATTAGATCCGAAATCTCAAGAAATAGATTTAAAAGATCTGAGATATGGTAAAGTTATAATTATGACGGATGCAGATGTTGACGGATCACACATAAGAGCTTTATTATTAACCTTTTTTAATAACAAACCATTTAATAAACTTATTGAAAATGGGCATGTTTATTTAGCACAGCCACCATTATTTAAAATTAATAAAGGATCCAAAGGAATTTATATCAAAGACGAAAAAGAGCTTGAACAATATATTATTAATAACAATAAAGATTTTAAAAAAATCAAAAAGGGATCAAAAGAATTTGATAGATTTATGGAGTCTGAAAAGTCGAAATTAAACATTCAAAGATTTAAAGGTTTGGGAGAAATGAATCCAGAGGAATTATGGAGTACAACATTAAATCCAGATACAAGAAACTTATTGCAAGTTCAGTACTCAAAAGATTTAAAAAAAGATCAAGTCTTGATTCATACACTCATGGGAAATGATGTTTCTTTAAGAAAAGACTTCATAGTATCTAACGCAATAAATGTACAAAATTTAGATGTTTAAAAATGAAGTTTTTTGAAACTTCAAAACAATATTCTTTAAAAAAGTCAATTTACATAAATTTAAGGTGGATTGGTATTATAGGCCAATTGATATCAGTATATCTTGTGTATTTTTATTTTGATTTTGACTTCAACTTTATTTTCGCAAATTTATTTATTTTTATTGGAGTAATTGGTAATTTATATTTAATTTTTTTTTACAAAAAAACGCAATTAACTGATAGGTCGGCGTTCATTCATCTACTAATTGATATAATTCAATTAAGTGGACTTATTTATTTGACTGGAGGTGTTAAAAATCCATTTATCATTTTTTTAATAATACCTAGTGTTTTTGCTTCTTCAAATTTAAGCTTTAGAACTAATTCATTGTTAGTATTATTAACTACCTTATCTATTTTGGGGTTAACTTTTATTTCAAAAGATCTACCCGAACCTTTGAATGATCATTTTCATGTTAGTAACTATTATATTTATGCGATACCTTTAGCCTTAATAATAGCTCTTCTTTTTTTGAATTATTTTGCAATTATATTTGGTGCAGAGAGCAAGTTAAGAAAAGATGCTTTAAATAAGATGGAAGAAATCATGGCTAAAGAGCATGAGATGTTATCTTTAGGTGGACAAGCTGCTGCTGCCGCACATTCATTAGGGACGCCTTTATCAACAATAAAGGTAATTACCCAGGAATTATCAAAACAATTAAAAGATCAAAAAGATGTTTCACAAGATATAGAACTCTTAGCAAGTCAGGTTGAAAGGTGTAATGAAATATTAAAAAGATTATCCTTAAATCCTGATCAGGAGGATGAATTTATTGATGAGGACTTATCAATGAGAGAATATTTAAGACAAATTATTTCATCATTTAAGGAAACAAGTAAAAAAGAATTTAGTCTTAATTTAGAACAAGATCTAAATTCAAAAAAAATTTATAAATCGATTGAAATTGTTTATGGCTTAAGAAATTTTATAGGTAATGCAAATAAGTTTAGTAAAAGCAAAGTTTTTATAAATTTGAAAAGCGATAATAACTTTACTGTAATTACCATTGAAGATGATGGTGATGGATATCCAAGCGATATTTTATCCAAAATTGGAGAACCTTATCTCAAATCAACTGATAAAAATAGTGGATTAGGTTTAGGATTATTCATAGGAAAGACTTTACTAGAAAAAAATTTTGCCACTGTTAATTGTTGGAATTCTCAAACAAGAAGTGGAGCTGAAGTGACAATAAAGTGGAAAAATAAAGATTTGTTCAATCTTTAATGTAAATTTTTTTTACTTTTAAAAAGTTCACTCAATTGAGAAATCATGACATCTCCCAATTCATTTACATCTGTAATCTTTATCGCTCGATTATAGTATCTTGATACATCATGGCCTATTCCAATCGCTAAAATTTCAGTTTCAGTTTTTTCTTCGATAAATTTCACAATTTTCTTTAAATGTTTTTCAAGAAAATCTCCTGAATTTACTGACAGGGTTGAGTCATCAACTGGTGCACCATCAGAAATTACCATTAATATTTTTCTTTCTTCTTTTCTTTTTTTTAATCGATTAAATGCCCAAGAAATTGCTTCTCCATCAATATTTTCTTTTAATAATCCTTCTTTTAACATTAAACCAAGATTATTTTTACATTGTCGCCAATGAGTATCAGCCCCTTTATAAATTATATGTCTTAAATCATTTAATCTACCTGGTGTTTTTGGTTTACCCTCTTTATTCCAAAATTCTCTACTTTTTCCACCTTTCCAATTTTTAGTTGTGAAACCTAATATTTCAACTTTGACAGAACATCTTTCCAAGGTTCTTGATAAGATATCCGCACATATTGCAGCAATCGTTATTGGTCGGCCTCTCATGGATCCAGAATTATCTATTAAAAGAGTTACTACTGTATCTTTAAAATCTAAATCCTTCTCTTTTTTAAATGATAATGAATTATAAGGGTCCATAATTATTCTTGGTAGTTTTGAACTATCCAATAACCCTTCCTCTAAATCAAACTCCCAAGCCCTATTTTGTTTTGCTAACAATTGTCTTTGAAGCTTGTTTGCAAGTTTGGTAATGACATCTTGAAAACCTATTAATTGTTGATCTAAAGTTTTTCTTAATTTTGAAGCTTCATCAGAGTTTTCTAAATTTTCTGCTTTTGTTATTTCATCAAACTGTGTTGTGAAGATTTTATAGTCTGTATTTAAATCATTAATTGATTTTTTTTGGATAACTTGTTCATTATTTTTTTGATCAGATTCACTGTCAATAAGTTGCTCATCAAGTTTATATTCATCTATGTCATATTCAGAGTCTAAGCTCGCTTCAGTCTCTTCATTGTTATTTTCATCTCTAGTATCATCTGAATTGTTGTCTTCGTCATCATTAGAAGGATTATTTTGACCATCATCTTGGTTTTCTTCCCTGGTTTCTTCATTATCCTCATTTTTAAAAATATCCATTTCTTGTAATATTTCTGAAAACTTTGAGGAATATTCATTTTGATATTCTAAGTTTTCTTTTAAAAATTCAATGTGTTTATTCATTACTTTATCGAAGTCTTTTTCCCAAAAATTTAACATATTATTGGTTAAGTCATTTAATTCGACGTTTAGAAATTTCTTTAACATATATAATTCAAAAGCTTCCACTACTGGAACATCTTCTTTTGAATTTAATTGGTCTTTTCTTTTTAATTGAATTATTTGATCATAATTTTCCTTAAGATTTTTTGCTATACCTTTCAACATTTCGGAGCCAAGGCATTCATATCTTACTTTTTCTGCGATAGAATAAAGAGACTTATATGAAGAATTTAAAGGTAAATTCTTTTTATAAATCTCATCATTTGAAAATTTTTTTTTTAAAGCGGATGAGTCAGACTCTGCTCTAGCTTTAATGAAATCTCTTTTCGAGTTGAGATTTTCAATATCAACAAAATTCAAATCTTTTTTGTTTTTTTCATCAATATTTTTAAGATAGATATCATCAGAAATCACTCTTGCTGTTGAAGCTAAAGCTTGCTTAAGTTTTTCTCTTAAGTTTTCAGCCTTATTATTTTTCATTTAAATTTGAATATTTACTAGTGACTCTGGTAGTTCATCCCCGAAACATCTTTGATAGTATTCAGCGATTGTATTTTTTTCAATTTCATCGCATTTATTTAAAAAAGTGACTCTAAATGCGTATCCTACATCTTTAAAAATTTCTGCATTTTCAGCCCAATGTAATACAGTCCTCGGACTCATTACAGTACTTATATCACCAGCTATAAATCCTTTTCGAGTTAAGGATGCAACTTTTATCATATTTGAAACTTTCTCTTTTCCTTTGGGATTATTTAAAGATTTATTTTTAGCTAATATAATGTCCATTTCTTTATCTAGACTGAGGTAATTTAGTGTTGTTACAATATTCCATCTATCCATTTGACCTTGATTGATTTGTTGTGTTCCATGATAAAGTCCAGTTGTATCCCCTAAACCGACCGTATTTGATGTAGCAAATAATCTAAAAAATTTATTTTGCTTTATTACCTTATTTTTGTCTAAGAGTGTAAAGTTACCTTCAGCTTCAAGAACTCTTTGAATAACAAACATTACATCAGGTCTTCCAGCGTCATACTCATCAAAAACTAAAGCTACTGGATTTTGAATTGACCATGGTAAAATACCTTCATTAAATTGTGTAACCTGTTTTCCTTCTTTAAGGACGATTGCATCTTTACCAATCAGATCTATTCTGCTGATGTGGCTATCTAAGTTTACTCTTATACAGGGCCAATTTAATCTAGCAGCAATTTGTTCTATATGTGTAGATTTTCCTGTACCATGATAACCTTGCACTAGAACTCTTTTATTGTGTGCAAATCCAGAGACAATTGCAAGTGTAGTGTCTCTATCAAATTTATAATTTTTATCTATTTCTGGAACATATTCGCTTTTTTCAGAGAATGCGTCTACTTCCATCTCAGAATCAATCCCAAATGATTGTTTTAATGAAATTTTAATATCTGGCTGAATGTTAAGATTGGGTGTCAATTTTTTTCCTATATGTGTTTTTTAGTTGCGTGTAAGCTAAAGTAATTAACTTTAGTTTTTCTTCATATTTTTTATTTCCGGCATTCATATCAGGGTGAAATTTTTTGACAAGTGTTTTGAATTTTTCTTGAACTTTTTTCCATTTTAAACCTACAGAAACACCTAATATACCAAAGGCTTTAATATCTTTATGGTCAAATTTAAATTGACGCATATGATTGAACTCACTTTTAAATTTATCATTATCCATTTCATCTTTTAAAGTGTTATTCCATAAAACTTTAAAAAAATTATCAGACGAACTAAAACTTTGAGTAGGTTTATGCCAAATCATATCTGACTTTAAAAAATTAATTACTTGATCATCATTCATACCAGAAAAATAATTCCAATTTTTATTAAATTCTTTAACGTGTTCTAAACATAACATCCTATATTTTTTACTATTATCCTTTTCAACAGGTGCTTTATATTCACCAATTTCTTTACAATTATTCCAGTCGCAAATATTTTTCATGATAATATAATTACATTTATGAATATAAATGATTTAATTGCAATCGTAAAAAAAAAATTACAAAATCAAATTGCTTTGGAGAGTATATTAGTTGAAGATAAATCTTTTCTCCATAAAAATCACGTTGGAAACCAGGCAGGTAAATTTCATCTTAAAATTTCTTTAGTATCAAAGGAACTTAAACAAATGAAAAGAATTGATAGTGATAAAAAGATTTACAAAATTTTAAATGAAGAATTAAAAAAATATATTCATTCTGTACAAATTTTAATCAATTAATTCATTTTTTAAGAATCCATTTAAATTTTTTACTGAGTATTCTTGATTTAAAATTGTTTGTCCCATTTTCTTTAATAATACCAACTTTATTTTATCAGATTTATTTTTTTTATCAGTTTTCATAAATTTAATAATTTTATCAAGATCTTTACTTTTAAAATATTTTTTAATATCCGAGGGTAATTTTGAATTTTTGTAATGATCAGAAATCAATTTATAATCATTAATGTTTAGGAATTTATTCTTATTGCTAAATTTTACAGCCATCATCATTCCTAAAATGACAGCTTCACCATGATTTAATCTTTTAGAATATCCTAATGAAGCTTCAAATGAGTGACCAAAAGTGTGACCAAAATTTAATTTTTTTCTTAAGTTGCTTTCTTTTTCATCTTTTTCAACTACATCTTTTTTAATTTTACAACTCTCAAATATCACCTTTTCTATATAAGGAGATTTAAGTTTAATAACGTCATCAAAATTCTGATCTAAATATTTAAAGAATTTCTTTTTAGAGATTATAGAGTGTTTTAGAATTTCACCATACCCACAAACAATTTCTCTTCTATTAAGTGTTTTTAAAGTATCTATGTCACTTATGACTAATTTTGGTTGATAGAAGCTACCAATGAGATTTTTTCCATACTTAGAATTTACTCCTGTTTTGCCACCAATCGATGAGTCTACTTGAGCCAAAAGAGTTGTGGGAATATTTATAAAATGTAATCCTCTTTTAAATAAACTTGCAGCAAAACCACCAACGTCTCCAGTTATACCTCCCCCTATTGCTAATAAACTATCCTCTCTAGAAAAATTTTTATTCAATAAAATTTCTAAAATTGAATTTATAGTAGTTTGGTTCTTATTTTTTTCGTTGGCATTAAAATTGAATAAAAATATTTTTTTATTCCGTAGTTTTTTTTTAATTTCAGAAATAAATTTTTTAGGAACTTTTCTGTCAACTACCAATAAACATTTTTTTGATTTAATGGAATTATTGACCATCAAACTTGATATTTTTGTAATAAGATTTTTTCCAATAAATATCGGATATTTTTCAGAATTAGTCTTAATTATCAATTTAATTGGTTTCATATAATATCTAAAATTCTATCTACAATTTCTTTTTTAGTTTTATTGTGACAATCAATTTTATTTTGCGCTTTTGCATAATATTTATTACGATTTTTTATCATATTTTGAAGATCACTATTAGAGACATTATAAGCTAATGGTCTTTTAGCACTTTTTCTTATTCTTTGGATTAAAATATCATCCTTGGTTTTAAGCCAAAAAGATATGTGGTTCTTTAAAACTTCGTTTCTTATGTTTTTATTTAAAAAAGCGCCACCACCCAGAGACACTACTATTCCTTTAATTTTCATGAGTTCTAAAGTAATTTTTTCCTCGTATTCTCTGAAAAATTTTTCACCTTTGTTTTTGAATATATTTGAAATTTTCATTTTAAGCTTATTTTCTATGTAATGGTCAACATCATAAAAATCTAATTTTAGTTTTTTTGAAACTAAAAATCCGATAGATGTTTTACCGGATCCCATCATACCTAAAAAAACAATATTTCTATCAGATTTCATAATTTTCTTTATTGAAAAACCACAAATATGTCTTAATTTGAAATTAGTTAAAAGTATATGCAATTTATAAAAAAAACAAGTTCAAGCCGAAGTATTGTGGGTATTGTAACTAAATTAGTTTTACTTTTGCTTGTCTTTTTTTTAATTATTTTTTTACTGAACAAGATTGATTTTCCAGCTCCTAAAAAAGATATAGATAAAACTATTCCTAATGAAAATTTTAAAATTGTTAAATAAAAAAAATTTTTTAATTTTATTTTTTTTATTTTTCACTTCTATTTCTAATGCAGAAGAAAAACCAGTTGATATTTGGAATATAGATAAAAAAGAAATTGAAGAAAAAAATACAACTAACAATTCAGAAATTTCAAATGGGGAAAATATTTTACAAGAGAGTATTGAGCCAAGTGTATTTGGAATGCAAAATCAAAATCAAAAATCAATTATTAATCTTGATGAAAAGTTTGATACAAAAGAAATTAAAATAATCGGATTATATGACCCTGAAGATTATGGTCTCAATGTAGATATGTGGGCTAATTCAGATGGAGACCAATTAGAAAATTTGCTTACAAAACTAAATAAGATGGATCTTTCTAATGATGCAATTGAAATCATTAATACTTCACTCTTAATTAATGCTCATAGTCCCAAAAAAAATATATCAGATAACAAATTTCTAAAATTAAAGTCAGATTGGTTAATAAAAAACTCAAACCTAGATTTAATTGAAGAATATTTAATTCAAAATCAAATAATTAATTTACATCCAGAACTCACAAAACATCTTGTGGATGAACATCTCTCTAATTCAAAAATTGACAAAGCTTGCAGTGTTTTTTCAAAAAATAATGAATTAATTACAGATGAGTATTTATCTAAATTTAACATCTATTGTTTGATTAAAAATAATAAAAGAGAGGAAGCACAATTAATTTTAGATTTAAAAAAAGAAACAGGCTTTAAAGATGAATATTTCGAAAAAAAAATAAATTATTTACTAAAATACACAAAAAAAATAGATGATTCAGTATCTGAAAAATCAATATTTGATTTTTTCTTAGCCCATCAAACAAATCCTAATTTTAATTTCGAACCTAACGATAAAACTAAAAAAATAATTTGGAAATATCTTTCATCTGCAAATTTACTAGGTTCATTTAAACAAATTGATGTTTCAGAAATTGAGAAAATAGGAACCATAGAAAAAGCTGTTCATGATAAAAATTATCCAGAAAAAGAATTATTTAATTTATACAAAAGATTCCAATTTAATTTTAATCAACTTCTCAATGCTCAAAATGAATATAAAAAACTCTCTAAAATTGAAGGGAGGGCTCTAATTTATCAGAAAATTTTACTCGAGTCAGAAATGGTAGAAAAATTAAAGTTATTAAGAGTATTAAAAAATTCCTTTAAAGATGATGATTTAGATAAAGCGTTTGATTTAGAATTGAAAATCTTTCTCGAGAAAATTAATCCAGTAGATATACCAGATAATTTAACCAGTTTTTATTATACAAATATTCAAATTGAAAAAGATGAAGATAAAAAAATTAAGTTTAACAATGATATAATGCATCAATCAAAACTAATTAATTACTTTAACGGTGATTATGCTAGTTCCAAAATTTCTAAAGACACAAATAATTTTTTAAAAAAGATAAAAAAAAACAAAAAATATTTTTTATCTAAAAAAGATGTTATATTTTTAGAGTCGTTAAGATATGATGGAATTGAAATTTCAGAAAAATACGATGATTTGTATCAAATTGATGAAAATGAAATTCCTACAGACATACAAATTATGATTAATAATAGTGAAACTGGTTTAGCACTTTTGAGAATTGCTGAAGTGATTGGACAAGATGAAATTGACAGAATAGATGAAGATACAATTTATTTTATAATAACAGCTCTCAATAAGCTTAATATTGATTGGATGAGAAATAAGATATTGCTTAAAGTTCTTCCTTTAAAAGTTTAAAAATTAGTTTAATTATTTATTATGCTTAAAGAAATTGTTACCGTTCCAGATGAAATATTAAAAAAAATATCTGATCCAATTGAAAAAGTTGGAATTAATGAAAAAAAATTAATTGAAGACTTATTTGAAACAATGTACCACTCCAAGGGAATTGGTCTTGCTGCAGTTCAAGTAGGTATACTAAAAAGAGTTTTAGTTGTTGACGTTTCGAATAAGGATGAAGAAAATCAACCAATTGCATTAATTAATCCTGTAATAAAAAACTTAAGCGAAGAGACATCGGTGTACGAGGAGGGTTGTCTATCAATACCTGAAACTTTTATTGAAATTGAGAGACCAAAAATTTGTGAGGTGGAATATATTGACGAAAAGGGGGAGAAGAAAAATCTTAAATGTGATGGGCTTTTATCTACTTGTATTCAACATGAAATAAATCATTTAGATGGAAAATTAATTATTGACCATTTATCAAAATTAAAGAAAGATTTTATCATAAAAAAAATTTCAAAAATAAAAAAAAATCCAGACAGAATAGTAGTTTAAAGATGGCAAATAAGATTATCTTTATGGGTACACCAATATTTTGTGTTCCTATCTTAAAATCTCTATATCAAAATGGTTATAATATTTCTGTGGTTTTTACTCAACCACCGCAAAAATCTCATAGAGGACAAAAAATTAACAAAAGTCCAATTCAGGGTATCTCTGAAACTTTAAATATAGATTATAGAACACCCAAGACACTTAAAGATAATCATGAGGAGTATGAATTTTTAAAAGAATTAAATGCTGATCTTGCAATAGTGTGTGCATATGGACAAATAATTCCTGAAAATTTTTTAAACTTAACTAAAAAAGGTTTTGTGAATATTCACGCCTCAATTCTTCCTAGTTGGCGAGGCGCAGCGCCAATCCAGAGATCAATTATGAATTTAGATCCTGAAACGGGCATAAGTATTATGAGGATCAAAAAAGAATTGGATAGCGGACCAGTTAGTAATATTTATAAAATCAAAATAGAACAAAACCAAAATGCTCAAGAAATTTCGGAAAAACTATCCGCTTTAGCTGCTGAAAAAATTTTAGATAATGTGGATGATATACTTGAAGATAAGGCGAAGTTTATTGATCAGGATCATTCAAAAGCTACTTATGCAAAAAAAATTGATAAGGAGGAGTCACGTATTGATTGGGACGAGGATGCCTCTAAAATAATTGGAAAAATAAATGGATTATTTCCCTCCCCAGGTGCTTCTTTTAGTTTTAATGGCGAAAGATATAAAATTTTGAAAGCCGAAATTGGTAATGGTATAGGTCAAGTTGGAGAAATAATTTCAAATCAGCTGGAAGTAGCATGTAATAAAAACCAATCTATTAAGATTCTCGAAATTCAAAGACAAGGAAAAAGACCACAAAAAATTAACGAATTCATGTTGGGCTCTCAAATTAAAAAGGGCTCAAAGTTATCAAATGTTTAGGTATCAAATATTAATTGAATATGAGGGCACTAATTTTAGGGGGTGGCAAATTCAAAAAAAAGGAAAAACTGTCCAAGGGTTATTACAAGAGAAAATTTCAAAACTTATAAAAGAAAAAATCATAATACATGGGGCTGGAAGATTAGATGTTGGTGTACATGCCAAAGAACAGTCAGCACATTTTGATTGTAAAAATAAGATTATCAAAATTGATAGGTTTTTAAAATCAATCAATCATTTTTTAAATAAAGATGGAATAGCAATACTTAAAATTACAAAAAGAGGTAATAATTTTCATGCTAGATTTTCAGCTAAAATGAGAGTTTATAATTATGTGATTATTAATAGGATTAGCGGACCAGTTTTAGATAAAAATAGAGGCTGGCATATTATAAAAGATCTTGATTTAAAATTGATGAAAGGTGCTGCAAGAAAATTGATTGGCACTAAAGATTTCAGTACTTTTAGAAAATCGAGTTGTAGGGCTAAAAGTCCAATAAAGACTATGAAATCTGTAAACATTAGATCTACAAAAAATAAGATTGAAATAGAATTCAGATCTCAATCTTTCTTACAACAACAAGTTCGGTCTATGGTTGGTTGTTTAAAATATGTTGGGGAAGAAAAATGGACATTAAAAAGATTTGTAAATGTAATGCAGTCAAAAAAAAGAGAATTATGTGCTCCACCTGCACCACCTCAAGGTCTCTATTTAACGAGAGTTATTTATTAATTTTTTTTTATTACTCATCGCAAATTTACTGTGTATTCGCCATCTACTTTCCTCACGAATTATAAAACCACAACAATTTTTTGATTTACATTTACAAGGAAATTGCTTGTAATCTTCTTTATCAAAACTAAAACCATAATCACAAGTTATCTCTTCGCCCTTTTTAATATCTCTATCAGCTGTTATCCAAATTTTTAAACCCTTACCATCATAACGTGCGTTCGCGTCACAACTATGATTTACCAATCCAGCAATATTAAATGAGAAATCACCATCTAAGGTATATTTCTTATTTAGAGTAAATAGATAAATAGGTTTTTTATTGTCATATTTATCTGACTCTTCAACTTCTTTATTTGTAATTATTTTTCCTAAGTAATTAATAATTTTTGTACCTTCTTTGATATTTTGAGTAGCATAAAGTCCACGACCTTTATTATCAATTTTTGATTTTCTTATTTTGTATAGTTTCATGGAGTCTATTTATGATGGGCTAGATATTTATCAATTGAATTCTACCAATGCATTAACATGTTCGTTAGCGCTTTCTGCTAAAGCATTTAAATCATATCCACCTTCAAGTATAGAAACAACTTTACCTGCGGTAAACTTATTAGTAGCCGCTAATGTTCTTTTAGTAATTTCATAAAAATCTTTTGAACTAAGTTGAAATTGAGCTAATGGATCATCTTTATGTGCATCAAAACCTGCTGAAAATATGAGAAAATCTGGTTTATATTGAACTAATCTTTCTAACACCCTATCAAATGCATTAAAGTATTCTTCGGAGTTAGTCCCAGCGGGCAAAGGGATATTCAATGAATTATTAAAGTCTCCTTTATCTTTATCTGTTCCACCTCCAGGATAAAAAGGATATTGGTGCGTAGAAATATATAATGAATTTTTATTATTACGCATGACATCATAATTTCCATTACCCCAGTGTACGTCAAAATCTACACAGGCAATTTTTTTGTATTTATATTTTGACACTAAATAATTTGTCGCTACTCCTGCGTTTGATATACAACAAAATCCCATAGCTTTATTTTTTTCAGCATGGTGCCCAGGTGGTCTAGCCAAACAGAATGCATTTTTAAATTGATTACTCTCTATTCCATCTATTGCTCTTATTGTTGAACCAGCAGCATCAAAAACTGCTTTTTTACTTTCGGGTGATACAACAGTATCGCCGTCTAGAAACCTAAGGCCTTTTTGAGGAAAAGAATCTTTTAAATTATTTATATAGTCTTTTGAATGTGTCATAGATAATATATCATCAGGAACATTATCTGGCTTATCCCAGATTAGGTCTTTTCTTTTTTTTAACTTTTCTTTTATAGCAATTACTCTTTTAGGCTGCTCAGGATGACCATCGCCAGTGTTATGTTTCTCATAGGAGTCAGAATTTATGATCGCTGTTTTCATTTAAAATAATTTATTAAAATGTTTTCATAAATTTTCTTAAGATTTTTCAAATCTTTTAAAGATACGGCTTCATCAACTTTATGCATTGTTTTTCCAACAAGCCCAAATTCTAATCCAGGCGATATTTTTCTTATGAATCTTAAATCTGAGGTTCCACCTGTAGTAGATAGCTTTGGTTTAATTTTGGTCACTTTTTTTATGATATTTTGTATCATGTGCGTTGTTTCATTTGGCTTTGTTAGAAATGCCTCACCTGAAACTTTATAATCAATTTTAAATTTTGATTTATTTTTCTTGGTTATTTTTTTAAAAATTTTATTAAGTCTATTTTTGATAGAACTTGACGAATGTTTATTATTAAACCTTATATTAAATGTTGCCTTAGCCATAGCCGGGATAACATTATCAGCGTTATTATCTATATTTATTTTTGTAACCTCTAAGTTTGTAGGTTGGAAGTTTTTTGATCCTTTATCAAATTTAATATCTTTTAATTCTTTTAAAATTTTTACAATTATAGTTGAGGGATTATTAGCTCTATGAGGATATGCAACATGGCCTTGCTGACCAAAAATATTTAATTTACCAGTTAAACTACCCCTACGTCCAATCTTTATCATTTCACCTAATTTATTTGGATTTGTTGGTTCACCAACAAGACAAAAGTTAATTTTCTCTTTCCTTTTTTTTAAATAATCTACAACTTTTTTGGTGCCATTTACTGCATCACCTTCTTCATCTCCTGTAATAAGTAAACTTATTGATCCGTTGAATTTTCTATTTTTTGATAAAAAAGTGCTTACAGCAGACACAAAAGCTGCAACAGAGCTTTTCATATCATTTGCACCTCTCCCTATTAAATGGCCTTTTTTGATAGATGGTTTAAATGGATTTACTGTCCAATTCTTAATGTTTCCTGGAGGGACAATATCAACATGTCCTGCAAACATAAAATTCGGTTTCTTAGATCCTAATCTTGCATACAAGTTTTTCACAGGCTGAAATCCTCTTTCTTTAAATTCCAATATTTTTGTTTTGAAACCTAATTTTTTTAATTTTTTTTCTAAAAATTTCATTACTCCAGCATCAACTGGGGTGATAGAAGGAAATCTGATTAGCTCTTTAGCTAATTTTAACTCATTTAAAGTTTTCATTTTTAGTCTCTTAAGAGGTCGTTAATAGAAGTTTTAGATCTTGTTTTTTCATCAACTTGTTTAATTATTACTGCACAATACAAAGAGGGTGCAGAAGAATTATTTTTATCAGGCAACGAGCCTGGAACTACAACTGAATAAGGTGGTATTTTACCATAAGTAATTTTCCCAGTTTTCCTTTCAACTATTTTAGTTGATTGACCAATATACATACCCATACTTAAAACTGAACCTTCTCCAACAATTACCCCTTCAACTACCTCTGACATCGCTCCAAGAAACACATTATCCTCTATGATTGTTGGTAAAGCTTGAGCGGGCTCTAGAACTCCACCAACACCCGAACCTGCAGAAATATGGCAATTCTTACCTATCTGACAACAACTACCAGCTCTTGCAAAAGTATCTATCATCGTTCCTTCGTCAATATAAGCTCCAATGTTTACATAACATGGCATAAGAACAGCGTTTTTTCCGACAAATGAACCTTTTCTTACTGGTGAGTTCGGAACCATTCTAAAACCTGCTTTTTCATGATCAGCTTTGGTCCATCCTGCAGTTTTACCTTTTAATAAATGTAATTTATCATACCAACTACTATAGGGACCATTTAAATTTTCCATTGGGTAAATTCTAAAACTTAACATTATTGCTTTCTTAAGGTGCTGATGAGTTACCCATTCTCCATTTATTTTCTCAGCTACTCTTGATTTACCACTATCTAAATCAGCAATAACTTGGTTAATAGCATCTTTTAAATTTTGATCAGAATTTTGGTTTACTTGATCTTTATTTTCCCAAGCATCATTGATTATTTTTTCTAAAGACATAATTAATTACTTTTTAATAGCCTTATTTCTTTAAGAAATAAAGACAGATTTTCAATTTTGTGTGAAATAAAATCTTTGTCTGCATCCATTTTTCCAAAATGTTCATCATTAATTAACCAAACGGTCGTACAACCTCGTTCGTGACCTATACTTAAATTTTTAGCTATATCTTCAATGTAAATAGTCTCTTTTGGATTTATACCAAATTTTTTTACCATTAAGTCGAAGGTTTCTGCTTCTGGTTTAGGTACATAACCAGCGTCTTTAATATCAAAAACCTTATCTCTTCCAAACAAATCATACACACCCAAATGAGTTAAAATATTAGCAGCATGTTCAGCACTACCATTGGTGAAGATAAATTTTTCCATATCTAATTGTTTAAGCTCATTTCTCATAATTTTATCTTCTTTCATAAATGATAAATCAATTTCATGGACGTAAGATAAAAATTCATCTGGTGATATTCCATTATGGACCATTAATCCTCTTAATGATGTATTATATTTATAGAAATAATTTGTTTGTAATTCTTTAGCTTTATCTTTATCAATTTTAAGTTTTTCAGAAATAAATTGAGTCATCCTCTTTGAAACTTGACCAAATACACGCTCTAAAGAATAATTATTATGCTTTCCATAACAAACACCATCGAGATCAAGTAGCAAATATTTTTTTTCTTTTAAGTTCATTTTCTTATTAATGTACCTGATCCCTTGTCTGAGAAAATTTCCCATAAACAAGAATGCTGTTTTGTACCATTAATTATACCTGCTGCTGTAACTCCATTATTTACAGCATCTAGACAAGCATTTATTTTGGGTATCATTCCTTCAGTGATTGTCTCATCTTTTACCATCTCTAATATTTCGGATGAGGATATTTCATCTATAAGTTTTTTTTCTTTATTTAAAACACCATCAACATTTGTCATCAATAGCAATCTCCTTGATTTGACAGATTTGGCTACAGCCATTGCCGCAGTATCACCATTAATATTATGTGTTTGATTGTTCTTATCTAAGCCTAGTGGTGAAATAATCGGTATTTTATTTTCTCGAATAATATCCAATAAAATATTGTTATTAATCTTATTTGGTAGACCAACAAAACCTAGTTCTTTTGCCTCTGGTACGACCTCAATAATATTATCTTTTTTAGTGTGGATGGAGACCGCTTTTGTATTTTTTTTGTTCAAAGAGCTTACAATATCATTGTTAAAATCTATTAGGACTGACTCGACAATGTTTATAATTTTCTCATCAGTGACTCTTAACCCTCTTATAAATTTTGATTGAATATTAGATTTATCTAATTCTCTCTTGATCCTTGGACCTCCACCATGAACTACAATAACTGAAAGACCTAATTTATTTAAGATACTTAAATCAGTAATAAAATTATCAAAGATATTTCTATCAATTAAAACATTTCCTCCATATTTAATGACAATCAAGTCATTTTTATATTTTTCTATGTATTTATTAACCTCGTTAATTGGGGGTCCGTTTTCAGGAAGAATTTTTTTTAAGTCCATTAATTTATTTTAAATTAGAATTTAAGTTGTCGTTTTGACTGTTGTTCTTCTCATAATAAATACTTGCTGAGCCATTGTTAAAATATTATTAACAGTCCAGTAAATAACTAACCCACTTGGAAATGGTGCGAGTATTACAGTTAAGAAAAGTGGGAAGAAAGCAAAAATTTTAGCCTGCATTGGATCAGTAGGTGCGGGATTTAATTTTTGTTGCACCCACATCGAAACTCCCATTGCTACTGGCCAAGCTCCAATAACCAAGAAACTTGGAACGTCGTATGGCAATAAACCAAAAATATTGAATATACTTGTAGGATCTCTCTCACTTAAATCATGAATCCATCCATAGAATGGCATTTGTCTCATTTCAATAGTGACAAACAAAACTTTATATAATGCAAAAAATACAGGTATTTGAACAAGAATTGGCAAACAACCTGACATAGGGTTTACTTTTTCCTTTTTGTAAAGAGCCATCATTTCTTGTTGAAGTTTCATTTTATCATTTTTGTGCAGCTCTTTTAAACGAACCATTTCTGGTTGAAGAACTTTCATTTTTGCCATGCTTTTAAATGAGAAATTAGCTAATGGGAAAAAAACTAAACGAATACAAATAGTGATAGCTATAATTGCCAAACCATAGTTTCCAAGTAGTTTAAAGAAATAATCAATTCCATAAAATAGAGGTTTGGTTATGAAGTATAAAAATCCCCAATCAATAACTAAATCAAATTTATCTATGTTGAGTTTTTCAGCATATCCGTCTATCACATCCACTCTTTTTGCAGCAACGATAATTTGTAATTCTTCTTCAATTGAACTTTTTTCATTTAATGCCAAAGGATCTGTAGAAATAAAATTTGCTCTAAATTTATTTTTATAGTCGAATGTTGTTTTAAACTCTTTATCTTTTGGTGGTATTAAGGAAGTAATCCAATATTTATCACTTATCCCTAACCACCCTTTATTAGCTACTTTAGTAAACTTCTTTTCTTGAATATCATCATAATCCTCCTCTATTAATTCATCATCTAAAGTTGCAATGAGTCCTTCATGAAGAATTAAAAAGTCAATTATTTCCGGAATTTCATTTCTTATTATTTGTCCATATGAGTAAAAATCATATTTATTATTACTCTCATTAATTATTTTTTGTTTAACTGTAAAAAGATATTTATCATCTAACGATATTATTTTTTCAAATTTTAGGCCCTGTTCGTTGGACCATGATAGTTTTATTGGAGACCCGTCTGTGAGTTTGTTGTTACCCTCTATTGACCAAATTGTATCTGAGTTAGGAACATCAACATTTTTATCGGAGGTAACAAAACCACTATCTATTAGATATCCCTCTTTAATATTTCGAGGTCCTAATAAAGCTACTCTTTGTTCATTATCAAGGGTTACTTTATAATTTTTGAAAGTTAAATCATCTATTGATGCACCTTTTAATGATATTGAACCTATAATATTATCATTTTCAAATTGAATTCTTTTACTTTGTTTTAATGCATCATCTCGTGAAATTGAAATTTGGGTTTCCTTTTGCTCTAAACTTGGTGTATCACCGCTTTGTTCAATTTTTTTTTTTTCAACAATATTTTGATTCACTGTTGATTTTTCTGGAACAAAGAATAATGTCCATAAAACAATTACAGCAGTTGATAAAGCTATAGCTGCTATTGTATTTTTAGTATCCATTATTTTTTAACTTTTATTTCTTTTTTTACAGGATCAATGCCACCTTCTTTAAAAGGGTGGCATGAAAGAATTCTTTTTAAACTTAAATATCCACCCTTAAAAAAACCATAAGTTTTTAATGCTTCAATGCTATAATCGGAACAAGATGGAAAGTACCTACAAGAGTTACCAAGTAATGGACTTATTAGGTATTTGTAACCCTGAATTAATTTTATAAATATAATTGTAAATATGTTCATTATTTAATTTTTTTAAAATCCTGAAATAAGGTTTCTTTTATAATTTTAAATTCATTATTTAGCATAGTTGACTTAGCAATAACAAGATATGAATAGTGATATTTTAGAGATATTTCTTTAACAGCATCATTCATAATATTCCTTAACCTTCTTTTTATTTTGTTTCTCTTTACAGCATTTCCTATCTTCTTCTTAGTTACAAAAGAAATATTAAGTTTTTGATTATAATTTTTTTTTATATTACCAAAAAAAATTGTTACATATTTGTTTGATACTTTTTTCTTTTTGAGTAAAGTTTTAAAGTCCTCGTTCTTTGAAAGAGCAACAATTTTGCTTTTCATTGAGCTCGCTTTATTTTCTTCTTCTTCTAACAGTGGAGGATACTGTTAAATTTTTTCTTCCTCTAGCTCTTCTTCTTTTTAAAAGTTTTCTACCTCCCTTGGTTTTCATTTTCGATCTAAAACCATGGGTTCGGCTTCTTTTTTTCCTAGATGGTTGATATGTTCTTTTCATAAAAGTGGTTAAATTTATATAAAATTTCGCCCTTTATAATAATTAAATATATAAATAGCAAATAGAAGATTTATAAATACCATGAACCATGATGGAAAAAGCTAAGAAAACTAAAATAATAATAGGTTTATCATACTTAGTTTTACTTACTATATTTGTGTTATTGTTTTTTTCAAAATTTAGTATCCAAGAAATAACTTCTTATGACTTCATTAAAGAAAACAGATTGTATTTTCTAAAATTAAAAAATTCTAATTTGTTTTTAATATCCATAATTTTTTTAATTTTCACAATATTATGGGTTTTCCCATTTTTAGGTTTTGGTTCTCCAATTGCATTACTAGGAGGATTTATTTTTGGCAAATGGCTGGGTACTATAATTGTGGTCATAGGTATGAGTGTTGGTGCAACATTTCTATATATTTTTGGAAACTATTTTTTAAAAGATTTAATTAGAGATAAATTTTTAAATAGATATCAAAATCTAGAGAGAAAATTTAAAAAGTCTGAATTTTATTATCTATTAATATATAGATTTATTGGAGGAATACCTTGGCAACTTAGCTGCATTTTGCCTACAATCTTTGATGTTAGGGTAAAAAATTTTTTTTTCGCATCATTAATAGGAATTATACCTCAAATTTTTTTAGCTGTTTCTTTAGGCAGTGGTCTGGAAAAAGTAATAGAACAAAATTCACAAGTTCCTAAAATTACAGATATAATTTTTTCACCTGAAATATATATTCCAATTTTAGCCTTTTTTAGTTTAGTCTTGATTACAATTTTTCTTAGAAAGTCTTTTTATAAAAATTAGTGGTGCTCCCACCAAGAATCGAACTTGGAATTTATCCTTACCATGGACACGTTATGCCATTTAACTATAGGAGCATTTGAATCAATTCTATTTTTATTGATAATAGAGCATTTTTTCCAAATTATTGCCTTAATTTTTTCATTAATATGATTTATATCTTACCAAGGAAATTTTATGGGTATTCATTACGATTATAAATCAACCAAAAGTGCCAAGCTCATGGAAAAGCAAGCGAAAAGAGAAAGAAAACTTGCTGAAAAAAAAGCAAAAAAATTAGCAAAAGAAGGCCCTAAAAAAGATGATAATAAGAATAAAGCTTTAGATGCATCTAAACCAATAACTTTAGATTTCCTTACCAATCCAAATAAAGAATGATTACTAAAAATAAAAATGAGCGCTTGAGTATTGCGCTTAGGAAAAATTTAAAAAAGAGAAAAATTTTTCAAAAAAAAAATAAAAAGAAAACAAAATAATGTCCATTCAGCCAGACTCTTGGATAAAAAAAATGTGTAAAGAGCATAAGATGATCGAACCATTTTTGGATCATCAAGTCTCTGAGGGGAAAATATCATATGGACTAAGTAGCATGGGTTACGATGTCAGAATTTCTGATGAGTATAGAATATTTACAAATGTTAATAGTTCGCTAGTGGATCCAAAAAACTTTTCTGATGAAAATTTTATTGAGCGAAAAGGGCCATACTGTATAATTCCACCAAATTCATTTGTTTTGGCAAAAACCATTGAATATTTTAGAATTCCAAAGGATGTCCTTTGTATCTGTGTTGGAAAAAGTACTTATGCGAGAACAGGAATTATTTGTAATGTTACCCCAATTGAGAACGAGTTCGAAGGTAATATTGTAATCGAGCTCAGCAACACAACTCCTAATCCTGCAAAGATTTATTCAAATGAAGGTATTGCTCAATTTTTATTTTTCAAATCAGATACCCAGCCAGAAACGACATATAAATCAAAAAAAGGTAAATATCAGGGACAAACCACCATACAGGTTGCTAAAATAAAAAAGTAATTTATGGATAAATTTCTGATCAATGGTCCTTGTAAAATCAAGGGTAAAGTCTCGATTTCGGGTTCTAAAAATGCATCTCTACCAATTCTTGCAGCAACTTTATTATTTGACAAACCAGTAATTATTAAAAATTTACCTAGAGTAAGAGATATAGATACCATGCTTAATTTATTAAAATCTCTTGGATCAAAAATAATTTTATCTAAAGACAAAAAAACTGCAAAAATTATTAATAAAAAGAATATGAAAACTTTCGCAAGTTATTCACTTGTAAAAACGATGAGAGGTTCAATATTAGTGTTAGGTCCATTAATTTCTAAATTTTATAAATCCAAAACATCTTTGCCTGGTGGATGTCTTATAGGTGCGAGACCTGTAAACTATCATCTTAGTGCATTAAAGAAGTTGGGAATGGAATATAAAATAAGAGATGGTTATATTTTAGCCAAATCAAATGGAAGACTTAAAGGCAAAAAAATAAAGTTTCCTAAAATTAGTGTAGGAGCTACAGAAAATTCTATAATAGCCGCATGTTTAGCTAGAGGCAAAACAATTTTGAAAAATTGTGCCGTGGAACCTGAAATTAAAGATTTAACAAAATTCTTAAGTCAAGCAGGTGCAAATATAAAATGGTCTGGTAGAACCTGCACCATCTTAGGAGTTAATTCTCTCAATCAAACAAGTCATACAGTTATGGCTGATAGAATAGAGGCGGGAACTTTTTGTGTAGCGGCAACACTTGCTAAAGGTAATCTACAAATTAAAAATTTAGACCCAAAAATAATCATCACTGAAATAGAATTATTAAAAAAAGTTGGGGCAAAGATCAAAACTTCGGATAACAAAATTTTTATAAAAGGACCTGACAAAATCAAACCTATTAAAAATATAAAAACTAAAGAGTTTCCAGGTATTCCAACAGATCTACAAGCTCAATTAATGGTATTAATGTGTAAGAGTGTTGGAAAAAGTTCTATAACTGAAAGTATTTTTGAGAATAGATTTATGCATGTTGCTGAGTTGCAAAGATTAGGCGCTAAAATAAATATTCAAAATAATAAAGCTTTGATTGAGGGCAACACCAAATTTATTGGTGCTGAATTAATGTCTAGTGACCTAAGAGCCAGTGTTGCTTTAGTATTAGCCGCAATGGTGGCGAATGGTAAAAGTATTGTTGGGAGAGTCTATCACTTAGAAAGAGGGTATGAAAATATTGAAAATAAATTAAAAAAAATCGGTGTAAAAATTAAAAGATTGAAATAATGAGTAAATATTTAGCAAAAATAATCGCAAATGATCAAGAGGGGCTACAAATGATTTCTGCTTGTAGTTCAGGTGCAAAAGTTAAAGTTACAGATATAAAGTATCTAGCATCTAATAAGGTTTTTTTATTATCTATTGAAAGAACTAAAATTGAAACTGATCAATATGGTAAGAAAATCAATAGTATCTGTCGATTTGATTTTGTTGATAAAGTAAGATCGAAAAATATTAATCAATCAAATAAAGATTTAGTTTTAGAGTTAATTGGAATTGATTATTTGAAAAATAATAATGATTATGAAATAAATCTTTTTTTTAATAATAATGCCTACATAGCTTTGACAACAGAAACTATCGAGGCGCGGCTTGAGGATCAAAACGAAATTAAATAATTATGAGAGTATTAAATAGTAAAACTACGAATTTCGATAAAGATTTGGATTATTTGCTTTTTAAAAGGAGAAAAAATATTAAATCTGACAAAGTCTCTGTAACTAATATTATCAATGATGTAAAAAAGAATGGTGATAAAGCATTGATTAAATATGAAAAGAAATTTAATCGAAATTCTACAATCATTCCTAGTGCCAAAAAAATTACCAAGTTAATAAAGTCTTTAAATCCTATAGTTAAAAAAGCGATCGACACAGCCTATAATCGAATTTACAAATTTCACTCTTTACAAAAATTTAAGAATATTTCGTATACAGATAAATTCAAAAATAAACTTGAATATAAATATTTACCATTAGAGTCTGTGGCAGTTTATGTTCCTGGTTCACTTGTATCTTATCCTTCAAGTGTACTTATGAATGCTATACCAGCAATTGTTGCTGGAGTTAAAAGAATTGTAATGATAAACCCAGGTTTCAAGGGAAATCAAAATCCGGCTGTTTTATACGCAGCAAGAAAATGTAAAATAAAAGAAATTTACTCTATTGGTGGTCCATCTGCTGTAGCAGCTGTTTCTTATGGAACTAAAAAAATTAAAAGAGTTGATAAAATAGTTGGACCTGGAAATTCATATGTAGCAGCGGCAAAGAAAGAAGTTTTTGGAGATGTTGGAATCGAAGGCATGACTGCAGGGCCTTCTGAAATAACTATTGTCTGTGATAAATTCTCAAATCCTGAATGGGCTGCAAGTGATTTAATTGGTCAAGCAGAACATGATCCTCAAGCACAATGTATATTGATTTCAAAAGACAAAAAACTAATTAGTAAAGTCCAATCTGAAATTTCAAAACAATTAAAAAGTATTCCAAGAGAATCTGTGGCAAAAAAAAGTTTAAATAGAAATGGAATTTTAATGTATGTAGCCAATGATAGTAAAATTATTAGTATCGTAAATAAAATTGCACCTGAACACTTGGAATTAAATGTTAAAAACTACAGATCTTTTATACCAAAAATTAAAAATTCTGGTTCAATATGCTTAGGAAAATATGCTGTTATGGCAATGACAGATTACAACATTGGATCAAATCATATATTGCCAACTAATGGCTCTGCGAAATATTCTAGCGGTATAAGTGTTAATGAATTTTATAAAAGAATTTCTTATATAAACTTATCAAAAAAGGGTATTGAAAGTCTTGGGCCATCAGTTATAACTCTTGCAAATTATGAGGGGTTAGCAGGACACGCTCAATCTGTGGAAAAAAGAATAAGGAGAAAATAAATTTGTCAAAACAAGACTTACTTGAATTCAAAGGCAAGGTAACTGATTTACTTCCAAATGCCATGTTTAGAGTTCAGCTTGAAAATGGTCATGTTGTAACAGCACATACAGCAGGCAAATTAAGAAAAAACAGAATTAGAGTATTACAAGGTGATAATGTGACAGTCGAAATGACTCCATATGACCTAACAAAAGGCAGAATAATCTTTAGGGGTTGACCTTTTGCCTCGGTAGCTCAGGAGTAGAGCAGAGCCCTGAAAAGGCTTGTGTCGGAGGTGCGAATCCTTCCCGAGGCACCATCAAAACATCTTGAAATTAATTTAAAAGAACCTAACCTCATATTATAATAAATAACTAAAGGACGAGTAAATAAGATGAGTACAATACAAGGAAAAGTAAAGTGGTTTAACGGCAAAAAAGGTTACGGCTTTATCGAAAGAGACGATAAAGAAAAAGATGCGTTTGTACATGCAAGCGCAGTTAAAGCAGCGGGCATGAGATATCTTAATGAGGGTGATAAAATAGAATTTACTCTTGAAGATGGTCCCAAAGGCCCATCAGCAGTAAATTTAAAAAAATTAGATTAATTTTCTAAAATTATAAAAAGGGCGATATATCTATTAGTGGATATACGTCCTTTTCTTTTAGGGGTTGCATTATCATTTTTTTTGTCTAAAAAGCACTTAATGAAAAAAATTGAGTTAAATAAATTAGCAATAAAAAGTACTTTAAGAAAAACTCTTGAAGGAACTAGTAGAGTTGCGCATACTCATTTTCATGCTGGCTAAAGCTAGCGAATAATCATTTATATTATAATTTTAAATCCACACAAAATAAGATAAAAACAAAGAGGATAGGCCCGGGTGGTGTAATGGTTAGCACGGAAGTTTGTGGAACTTTAAGTTTGAGTTCGACTCTCAGCCCGGGTACCAAAAAATGAATAAAGAAAACAAATTAATTCCTGGATTACCTTCAGGTTTTGAAGATAGATGGAATAAAACATTAATTCTCAAAAAAAGACTATTAAAAGTCATTGAGAATAATTTTATTAAATATGGTTTCGATCCTTTAGAAACCCCATCATTTGAAATCGCAGAAAATATAGGATCCTTCCTTGCAGAGGATGATAGTAATCCTATGTCTGATGTTTTTTCTTTTAATGATGGTGAAAAGAATATTACTCTTCGATATGATCTTTCCAGTCCTTTAGCAAGATTTGTTGCTCAAAATAATCAAGAACTTCCGTCAATATATAAAAGATACGCTATTCAAAATGTATTTAGAAATGAAAAGTCTGGAAATGCACGTTTCAGAGAATTTACTCAAGCCGATTGTGATATTGTAGGCAACGTAAATCCAGCACAAGCAAATGCTGAATTATGTAATCTGGTTGCAAGTACTCTAATTGAATGTGGTTTAAAAAAAGATCAATTTATAATTAATGTAAGTAATAGAAAGATTATACAAGGTTTAATTCAAGATCTGAAAATTCCTGCAAATAAAGAGATAAAGGTGATGAGAGCAATTGATAAATTAGACAAACCAGATTTTGGAATAAAAGGGGTTGAAGATCTATTAAAAAAAGAGAGAAAAGATAAAAGCGGTGCGGTAACTAAAGGAGCTGATCTAAATGATGATCAAGTTTCAAAAATTTTAAACTTTTTAAAGATTAAAGATTTAAAAAAACTCAAACAAGATTTTAAAAATACTCTGACACAAGAAGGGATTAAAGAGCTTGAGAATTTATTTGAGGTGCTAGATTTTGGAAATTATTCTGAGTTAGTCAAAACAAATTTCACAATAGTTAGAGGATTAGCGTATTATGATGGTTTTTGTATTGAGACTAATCTAAATTTTAAAACAACAAATAGTAAAGGTAAAGAAATTGATATTGGCAGCGTATGCTCTGGTGGGCAATATAATAAGTTAATTTCAAGATTTAAAGGTGTCGATATACCTGGAACAGGTGTTAGCATCGGGGTTGATAGACTTTTGTTTGCTATGTCTCAAATAAATCAAGTCCAATTAGATAATCAAAAACCAGTCATTGTGTGCGTAATGGATGAAAAATATTTAAAAAATTATTACGAAATTTTAGATATTTTGAGAAAAAATAATATTAATTCAGAAATTTTTTTAGATAGTAAGAAAAATCTTGGGAAACAACTGACATATGCAAATAAAAGAGGGTGCCCGATTGCAGTTATTTGTGGAGAGAATGAATTTAAAGATAATAAAATTACACTTAAGAACCTCCGAGGTATTAAGGGAGAAGATAATCAAATCACCTTTTCAAAAGAAAATTTATTAAATGAAATCAAAAAATTTATCTGACAGCATACTTAAAACTGTTAAATCAAATGGTTTTAAATATATCGAATTACCCTCAGTAATTGAGGCTAACCATATTGTACAAAGATCTGGTGAAAGTTTTCGAAAATTTATTTTCTCATTTACTGACCAAGGAGGGAATGAACTATGTTTAAGGCCAGATCTAACAATTGTATCTTGTCTTAGATACTTAGAAAATAATCTAAAGGGCAAGGAGAAGATATTTTATAATGGTCAAGCATATCGTAAATCTGAAAATAAAAAGGACTCCATTGTAAGAAATCAAGTTGGTTTTGAAATCATAGGGTCACGAAACGAGAAAAATGATGATAAGGAAATAATAAATACATCATTAAAATCTTTAAGAAATTTTAATTATTCATCAGGTGAGATCACAATTGGGAATGTAGAAATATTTAATCTTCTTATATCTAAATTAGATATCCCTAAAAGATGGAAATTGAGACTTTCAAGACATTTTTGGAGAGAAGATTATTTTAATGATCTTCTCAAAAGATTAGAGACCAATTCAGATGTTGATCCAACAATAGTTGAGATCGATAAAAAAAGATATTTTAGAATGTTAAAAGATGAACAATCAACCATAATAGCAAATAGAACAATTAACGAAATTTTAAGCAGATTTGATAAAAAGATTAAAGATCCTAGGAGACCTAGTAAAGGAAGAAATATTTCAAAAATTATTAAGGAGTTTTTAAAAATTAAATGTCCAATTAATAATGCAGCCAAGGTATTAAATAAGTTTTTCAAGAAATATAAAATTAATTTATTGGTAGATCAGAGATATTTTCCAGTCTCAAAAAATAAAATTAATAAATTAAATGTGACTTTCTCAGCTGCTTTTGGCAGACAGCTTGAGTATTACACGGGTATGGTTTTTAAAATAGATATTAAGTCCAAATCAAAAATTATTAATTGTTGTAATGGCGGCCGATATGACAAACTGATTTCCGACCTTGGTTCAAAAAAACAAACTCCAGCAGTTGGTGCTGCTTTAAATTTAGTTTATTAAAATGGATAATTTAATCAATATAGGTATTCCAAGCAAAGGTCGACTTAGGGCAGATGTTTTAAAAATCTTTAAGAAAAAAAAATTAAGAATTATATCTGAAAGAGGCGAAAGAGATTTAATTGGATCAATTAAAAATAAACCATATGTTAAGATTTTATATCTACATGCTAGAGAAATTATTGAAAGACTAGGTGATAGCTCTTTAGACATTGGTTTTTCTGGTTTTGATTTATTTAAAGAAAGCGGAGTAAGTGTCCAAAAAAAAATAACTGTTACCAAAAAACTTAATTTTGGAAGAGCAAATTTAGTGGTAGCAATTCCAGATCCTTGGATTGATGTTCAGACTATTGCTGATCTTGAGGAAATTGCTTTTGAATTTAGAGATATTAAAAAAAAAAGAATTCGGGTTGCAACTAAATATCCAAATTTAACACAAGATTTTTTGTTCTCAAAAGGTGTTACACAATTTAGGTTAGTTAAAAGTTTAGGAGCTACTGAGGCCTATCCTTTTACTGGATCTGCTGAATTGATTACTGATATTACATCTACAGGTGAGACCTTAAAAGCAAATAATCTACGTATCTTAAAGGATGGCGAAATTTTGAAATCTGAAGCTTGTCTTTTAACTTCAAAAAAAAATATAAAGAAAAAGCGATTAAAAAATTTAATTAAATTACTTTCCAAGTAATTTGTCTTTAAAATAAATCAAAATAATTTTGATTATATCTAAGTTTCGTATTATAGCGTATATAGCAATAAGAAGGCTTAAACTTATTAAAATTTTCAGTGTAAATAAAATTTCCATTAAAGCTAATTTAATTTATCTTTATCTTCCTCTGGATCAGAAACATCAGTGATGTTTGCTTGCTCTGGTGGTATTTCTGGGATTTGTTTACCAGGTATTACACCATGTTCATCCTCAAGTTTCTTAATTTGTTTTTCTAATCCTTGGGTACCCCAAGATTTTGTAACAATAGTTTGTAATTTATTTCCGTGAGTTCTATAAGATTCTAGAGCTTGTTTAATTGCCGTTTTAACGTCTGAATATTTGTCAAAGATCTTGCTTGCAGAAGTAATGATTTTGCTGATATTTTCTATTTGTTTCTTTTCACTTTTAATTTGTTCAAAAACAGCAATTAAATTATTTAAATTGTTTGGAGATGAAAAAATAAAGCCTTTTTTGAATGCATCATCTTGAAGAGATACATCTCCTTTCAAAGTTATTGTATATAATTCGTCTGCTGGAAAAAAAACAATAACATGCTTTAAAGAATTTATTCCATATAGTTTATTGTAATTCTTTTTATCTAAACCCTTAGGACCAAAAAGATGTTTTCTTACAGAATCAATATGGTCTTTAAGATATTTATCTGCAATTTTTTTATCTTCCTCTGTATTTGATTTTAGTGCCTCAACATATTTAGTCCAGTCAGCCAAAGATACCTTTGCATCAATGATATAATTTCTTTCTGGAAACTTTAAAAGTATGTCGGGTATAACATCCTTATCTTGATCGCCATCAATATCGTATGTAGTTTGTTTTTTTTGAGCAAAAAAATCTCTATTTCTTACTAGGTTTGCTCCCTCCAGTAAATTCTCTAATATTTGTTGATTAAATTTTCCTTGATAAGTTACATTTGTTGTAAGCTTTTCAAACCAATTTTTAACTTTTGTTCCAAATACATCGTGTTTATTAAGTGCCTTTTCTGAAATTGATTTATATTCACCTACACCTTCAACAATACCATCAACTTTTTTGTAAAGATTGGTTACCTCTCTTTTTTTATCATCAAGTTGTTGGTTTAACTCTTTTTTTGCATCTTCTGCCGCCTTAAGCTCTGCATCTCTCGTAGCTAAATCAATTTGAGCATTTTTTAATTCTTCATCTTTAATTTTCAATTCATCATTAGATGCTTGATTATTTTTTGGTTTTAATAAAAAAAACCAAATGATACCAAATGCTACAAAACCTACTATTGTTCCAAAAATTGCTTCCATAATTTAATTTAACCTTTTATCATGAATTAGTAGATAATTATTAAACTTAATAGTACAAGATACCACCCGATTCATCATGAAATGGAATAAAAAATATGATTATCCAGCATCTTCTAGAGCAACTGTAGATGGAATAAGAAGATATTTGTTAGGAGAAAAAAAATTACCTAGTGTTACTTCAATTCTTGATGCAACAAAATCAGAGGAAGATAAGGCAGCTCTTGCAAATTGGCGTGAAAGAACAGGTCAAAAAGAGGCTGAAGCGATAACAAAAGCAGCAAGTAGTAGGGGTTCTCAAATGCATAATTATTTAGAGTCTTATCTTTTAGGTAGAGAAAATTTGAGTTTTTTTGAGGACAATGAACAATTTAAAAAAATGGCGAAAGAAATAATTGATAAAGGATTAACAAATAGATTAGAGGAAATATGGGGTTGTGAATGTACTTTGTATTATCCAGAAAAATATGCTGGAACAGCTGATTGTATAGGAGTTTATGAGGGAAAAGAGACAATTATTGATTTCAAGCAAAGTAATAAACCAAAAAAAATTGAGTATATAGACACCTGGTTGTTACAGACAGCAGCATACTCTCTAGCTCATAATATTGTGTATAACTCTAATATCAATTCTTGTGTAATTTTGGTTTGCACTGTAGATAATTTATTTCAAGAATTTAAAATTAAAGGTCCCGAATTAATAACATATCAAAATTTATTTTTGGGAAGATTAAAAAAGTTTCATGAACTTTCAAATTTAATTTAAATACATATATAAAATATAATGGATAAAATAGTTATTTATGATACTGAAACGACCAATAGCACTATTTGGGGATCAATAATTGAAGTAGGTGCTGTCGTTGTTGATAAAAATCTTAAAGAGATTGGAAAATTAAATATTAGAGGCAGAATGCCAGAAGGAGAGGTGCCTAGCGCAAAAGCCTTACTTGTTAATTCAACTAGCATTGATTTACTTACCAAAGGCAATTATTCACATTACGATTTTTTAGGTGCTGTTGAAAATTTTTTCACAAAGTGTGCTCCAGCAGTATTTATGGGTTGGTCAAATTTAAATTTTGATCGAAGAATGTTTCACTTTAATTTTTTTAAGGGTAATAGGTATCCTTATGCAACGCACTCATCGCCCAATAGTGAACATGATGGTTTGCATATTGCTAGAGCAGCCCAAACATTAAACTCAGAGACCCTAAAAACAGAGCTTACCGAAGCAGGTAATCCAAGTCTTGCCTTGGAATCTTTGTCTAGAATGCAGGGTTTTGACACTTCAGCTAGCCACACAGCCTATGTTGATGCACAGAATTCACTAAAGGTTTTAAGAATTATAAAAGACAAACATAAAGAAAATTGGGATACGTTTTTAAAGACATCAACAAAGACTAGCGTTGAAACATTTTTAAAAAATGAGGGAATTTACTCAATATTTGAAAATGTTAAGGGTCGAAACATGATGTATCTTACTGGTACGTTACATCCTAATCATTGCTTTCACCCGTCTTATGCGTCTTGGGGATATGTTTGGGACCTAAGAAGGGATCCAGAACCATTGTTAAACCTACCAGTAAATCAATTACGAGATGTATTAAAAAAATATAGCCCTAAGGCTTTAAGAGTTTTAAAAACTAATAAAGCTCCAATAATTTTAGATAAACAATTTGCTCTTAAACAAAAACCTTATTCAGAACTAGATTTAGCAACAATTCAAAAAAGGGCTAAACTTGTTAGGGAAAATGAAAATTTTTGTAAAAATATTCAAGTTATACATAGAGAAGCTGCAGAGGAAAAGGAACAAACAAAAACTCAAGAAGATTTATTACCAGAGGAAACTCTCTATGAGAAATTTATTCCAAATAAAGATACTGCATTATTTAAAACTTGGCATAGCTCATCTTGGGAAGATAAGTTAAGACTATTAGATAAGTTTCAAGATAAAAGATGTAGCTGGTTCGGTCAAAAAATTATTTATCAAGAAGCACCACAAATTTTACCACCTGATCTTTATAAAAATATCAAAAGTGAAATCGCTAGAAGAATTTTGAGTAAAAATAAAGAAAAGTGGCAAACTGTTAATATGGCTTATACTGAAATTGATTATTTAAGAGACCAAGCTTCAAATAGAGATGATGAGGAAGAGTTAAAAAAGTTAGATGAAATAAACGAATTTATAATGTCAATTGAAAAAAAATATGAAATTGCGTAGTTGACTTTGTATTAGTAAATTATAGAAAGATTAAATGCTAATAGATTTTAAAGACGAAGATTTTGATAATAAAATTAAAAACGAAGATATTTCTGTAATCCAATTTTCAGCTGCGTGGTGCGGACCATGTAAAGCTTTAAAACCAATTATGGATAAACTAGCCGTTGAGTATAATGATAAAGCCGGATTTTATTACGCTGACATTGAGGAAGGTGGAATAAATACTGGAAGTGCCGCTGGAATAAGAGGGGTACCAACTGTAATTATTTATAAAAAAGGTGTCGAAGTAGATAGAAAAGTTGGTGGTGTACCCGAAAGTCACATGAAAGAATTTTTAGAAAAAAATATTTAATTTAAATTCAAAACTTCAGAACAAAGATATAAAGATCCAGTTATCAGCAGTAGATCTCCTTGATTAAGATTTATGCTTTTGATTGCATCTTCAATACTTTTTTTATAACTTACGTTTGGCATATTTTTAAATTTTTCTTTTAATTTAATTCCACTAATTGCGTTTGGCTGACTTTTAATATCTACAGTTGTTATTGAGGCAATATCTTTAAAGTGGTTAATATATTTTTCATGTTCTTTATTATCCATCATACCAATAATAACATGTTTTTTACAATCTAGGCTTTTTAGATATTCATTTAATACTCTTGCCCCATCTTCATTATGATCTCCAGATATTAAAAAAAGATTATCTTTAACTAAATCTTTTAATTTACCTGACACAATTTTTTGAAGTCTTGCAATATTATCGATTTTTTGAATACCTTTTTTTATATGATGGTCTTCAATGCCCAGATCTAAAATTCGCAAGGTTGCAATAGCTGTTGAAATATTTTCCTGTTGAAATTGGCCTAATACATTTGGTTTCGGTAGTTTTAATCCACCAAATTTATCTTCATAATAGAAAAATTCATTTTCTCCATTTGTGAATGAAAAATCGTCATTAAAAAAATACTTATTAGATTTATTTTGGTGAATAGTTTTTTTAATTTTTTCTAATGTTGAAGTAGGGTATTGTTTTGCAACAATAATATTTGAATTTAAAAGCTTTGAAGTTTTTTCAAAAACAATCTTATCGATTGTTCTCTCATTTTCTGGAAGCCAGTCTAAGTGGTCCTTTGATATAGAAGTTACAATACTTGCAAGATTTTTTTTTAAGATATTCGTGGCATCAAATCTATGAAACAAACCTGCTTCAATGAGATTAATATTATCAGGATATTGAGCTGCTTTATGAAAAAAACATGCAGTTAAAATTTCAAAGAATGTTATTGGATTATTCTCATTTACTTTCTCAACTTCCTCAAATAAAGAAGCGAGTTCATCATCTCCAAGTTGCTGGTTGTTAAAAACAAATCTTTCATTTATTTTTTGAATATGAGGACTAGTGTAAACATTGCACTTAATTCTTGCCTCCTTTAAAATCGAATAACAAGCTTGAATTGTAGAGTTTTTACCATTTGTCCCAATAATACTGATGGCTTTGATTTTATCTTGAGGATTACCCAGTTTTTCACAAAGGTGAATAATTCGATCTAAGCTTAGATCAATTTCTTTTTTATGCAATTTTAGAAAGCGACTGAGTATTTTCTGTAGTTTCATCTTGTTCAGTGCTTATAACAGAATTTTTCTTTAACAATATTGATAATAGAGTTCCAATTTTTTCAGCAAGATCTTTTCTTTCAACAATTAAATCAACGAAGCCTGTCTTTTCAACGTATTCACTCTTTTGGAAACCTTCTGGCAATTCTTCTTTAACAGTCCCTTGAATTACTCTTGCTCCAGCAAAAGCGATTAGCGCTCCGGGCTCAGCTATATGGATATCACCTAACATTGCATAGGAAGCTGTAATCCCACCAGCAGTTGGGTCTGTTATACAAACAAGATATGGAAGATTATTATTTTTTAATTCATTTATTGCTAGAGTGGTTCTTGTCATTTGAGATAAAGAAATTAAACTTTCCATCATTCTCATTCCTCCTCCTGCACTTACACATAAAAAAGGAGTTTTGTTTTCAATTGCATGTTGAATACCGTATAAGAAAGCTTCTCCTTCTGCAGCTGCCATTGATGCACCTAAAAAATCAAAATCAGATGCAACCGCGGTAATTTTAACATCATTGATTGTACCGCTTACGACCATCATCCCACAATCCATACCCGTTTTTTTTCTGGCAGATTTCAATCTATCTTTATAGGATTTTGAATCTGTCCAATTTAAAGGATCGTCTTTTGGGATGGGTGTTTTAAATATTTCGTAATTATCTTTTCCAAATAAAATATCAAATCTTTGTTTTGGTTTAATTCTGTGGTGTTTATTACAATCAGGACAAACCCAAAGATTTTCTTCTAAATCTTTTTTTAATATTGGACCTTTGCAACAAGATGTCCAATCACTTTTGGCGATGTCCTCTTTAGATGCTCTCTTATGAATGGCAGATTTAATTTTTTCACCTGCCTTGATTATTTTGGTAATCCAATTCATTTAATTTTATTTTTTAATTTTCTTACTAACTTACCTACATTTGTGACAGGATTTTGTCTACTATTTAAACTTCTTGTAATTTCTTTACAAATAGCACTTCCCACTACTAATCCATCAGCAGATTTAAGTTTTCCAATAGTTTTATCTGTAATCCCGAAACCAATCACAATCTCTTTTTTAGGATTAATCTTTTTTATTCTATTATAGTTTTTAAGTATCTCTCGAGGTGATACTTTTAATTTGCCACCTGTAGTACTTAACATTGATATAAAATAATTCATTGGATGAGAATTTTGTATAATTTTTTTAAGCCTTTTCTTTGTTGTTGTAGGTGATAAAAGTTGAATAAAATAAATTGATTTTCTTTTACATTTTTTAGCAAAAACTTTATTTTCTGGCCACGGCAAATCTACAACTATTAATCCATTTACTCCTGAGGTTTTACATTTTTTTAAAAAGTTGTTATCCCCATATTGAAAAATCATATTATAGTAACCCATCAATATAATAGGCTTATCTTTATCAAATTTTTTAAAATCTCTGATGATTTTAAATATATCATTTATCTTAATACCTTTTTTAATTGCTCTATATGCACTAGTTTGAATTTGGCTTCCATCTGCAACAGGAGTGTTGTGAGGAACACCCACTTCTAAAATATCTGCATTTTTTGATATAGATTTTAATATATTTAAAGACTGTTTTTTTGAGCTATCACCAGCAACAGTGTAGGTTAATAAAGCTGGTCTTTTTTCTGCCCTCGCCTTCTTAAATGCAGCACTAATTGGATTTAACATATTTTTTGCCTAATCTTTCCTCTAAAATTTCTCGGTCTTTGTAAGCATCGCCACAACTATTAATTACTACTACAGTATTTTTACTAAGTTTTTTTGCTTCTTTGAGAGCAACGAAAAAAGCATGGCTTGGTTCTAGGGAGGGTCTTAATTTTTCAAATTTAGTGACAAGTTTATAGGCCCTTAGAGCTTCCTCATCACTTGCTGCAGTATACCTAGCTCTTTTAGTATCCTTTAGAAAGCAATGAAGTGGAGAAATTCCTGGATAATCAAGTCCTGCTGAAATCGACTTAGTCTCTTCTATTTGTCCATCTGAGTTTTGATTAACGTATTGAGCCGCACCATGAAGTATACCTATCTTTGAACTATAGGTTAAAGGTGCTGCATGTTTTTTGCTTTTCCTTGGTCCACCAGCCTCCACTCCAATAAATTCAACTTGTTCTTTATCATAATCCATAAATTCATTCCAAAAACCAAAGCTGGAACTTCCGCCACCAACACAATTATATAACTTCAGTTTTTTTGGAATTGATCCAAATTCATTAATTAATTGAACTTTTAGTTCCCTTGAAATTTGGCTAGTGCTCCATCCACATATACGAACAAAAACAGCTGGTCCAACTGTACTTCCCACACACATTGCTGTTGTATCACAATTGGCAACCCAGAATCGCATACACTCTGAGACAGCATCTACAAGAGTTTGACTCCCTGAATAGACCGGTACAACTTCAGCCCCATTTTTTTTCATAGCTTTAACGTTTGGCTGCTGTCTAGCAATATCTTTTGCGCCCATAAATATCTTGCACTTTAAACCAAACTTTTTAGCAGCCATACTTAACATTTTACCTGCATATCCAGCCCCTGTATCTCCACATATAATTTTTTTACCAGATCGTTTTGCAAGCAAACAATGAACAGTAGCATTGTAAATTTTATGTGCACCTCCATTAGCATCTGATACAACTTTAGACCAAATTTGAGCACCACCAATATAACTCGTAAGATTTTCTAGTTTTATAAATCTTGTGGGAGTTCCAACCCAATTTTTAAAGTATTTGTCTCTTTCGTTAATAAATTTTTTATCTTTTTTCAGTTTATTAAATAAAGTTTCCAAATCTTCTATTGGTTTT
>CACOKN010000004.1 GCA_902627805.1 uncultured Pelagibacteraceae bacterium | reverse complement strand
AATGAAAGAATTTGATAATTTAGAGAGTTTTTTAGATCATGTTTCGCTAGCAACTTCAATTGATCAAGAATGGGAGGGTGAAAAAGTTAATATGATGACTATGCATGCTGCGAAAGGTCTTGAGTTTGATGTAATTTTTTTACCTGGCTGGGAAGAAGGACTTTTTCCCCACCAAAAATCTATCGAAGAAAAGGGCCAGAGTGGTTTAGAGGAAGAAAGAAGGCTGGCTTATGTCGGTTTAACCAGAGCTAGAAAAAAAGTAGTAGTATCTTTTTCGATGAATAGGTTTTATCAGGGTGATTGGATAGATAGCATGGCGTCGAGATTTATTGACGAACTACCAGATAAATATTTAGAAAAAAATTCTTTTTTCGATGAAACCAAAGAGGAAATAGAAGAATTTGAATTTAATCAAGATATTGAAAATGAAAGCGGTATAAATAGTCCTGGATGGTTAAGATATCAAAAAAGAATTAAATGATTAATAATCGAATAAACACACTAGTAAGTAAATTTAAGGAATACAATATAGATGGATATATTATTCCCAAAAATGACGAATTTTTTTCAGAATACGCTACAAATGATAGGCTTAAAACTATCTCAAACTTTTCTGGCTCTGCTGGCTATTCAATTATTTTAAAAAAGAAAAACTATTTATTTGTTGATGGGAGATACACTATACAAGCAAAAAAAGAAACGGGCAAAAACTTTCAAATTATAGAATTCCATAAAATTATTAATTGTAATTTGTTCAAAAATTTGACAATAGGTTTTGATCCAAAGTTCTTTACATCAATACAAATTAAGAAGTTTTTTTATAAGAATAATAAAGTCAAAAGCATTGATTCAAATTTAATTGATCAAATTCACAAAAATAAAGTTAAATCTAGTAAACCTTTTTTTTCTCTTAAAAACAAAATAGTTGGAGAAAACTATAAGAATAAAATAACAAAAATAAGGAAATACTTAAACAAAAATAAATCAGATTATTTATTTATCACAGCACCTGAAAATATTGCATGGCTTCTTAATATAAGAGGACATGACAATCCAAATAGCCCTATTCCTAACTGCCAATTAATCATGAACAATAAAAAAAGTTTTTATTTGATTTCATCTAAGGATAAAGTTTCAAAGTTAATTAATGAAAAAAAAATTAAATCTGATCAAGTAATTGAGCCGAAGAATTTCAATAAATTCATTTCAAATCTTAAAGGTAAAAAAATTATAGTTGATAAAAATACTTGCTCAATTTTTTTTGAAAATATTCTAAAAAAAAAATTCAAAATTTTAAGTATTGTAGATCCAATTTATTCACTAAAATCATTAAAAAACAAAACAGAGATAAAAAATATGTTAAATGCTCATATTTTTGATGGTGTTGCATTAACAAAATTTATTTATTGGATTAAAAATTTAAACAAAAAAACAATTACTGAGTTTGAGGCACAAAATAAATTAGAAAATTTTAGAAAAAAAAATAAAAATTATTTATATCCAAGTTTTAATACTATCGCTGGTACTGCAGGGAATGCAGCTATTGTTCATTATAGAGCAACAAAAATAAACGCAAAAAAAATTAAGAAAAAAGATATTTTTTTGTGTGACTCTGGAGGGCAATATAAATATGGCACTACAGATGTGACTCGGACTATTTGTTTCTCAAAACCTAAAAAGAATATAAAAAATATTTTCACGAGAGTATTAAAAGGTCATATTGCGGTTGTAAAATCTAATTTAAATAAATATTCCTCTGGTAATCTTATAGATATTAGAGCAAGAAAATTTTTAAAAGAGATCAACTTAGATTACCAACATGGAACTGGACATGGTGTAGGTTTTTTTTTAAATGTGCACGAAGGTCCTCAAGGTATCTCCAAATTTAATAAGATAAAATTACTTGAGGGAATGATTTTAAGTAATGAACCAGGATATTATAAAAAAGATAAATTTGGAATCCGGATAGAAAATTTGATTTATGTCAAAAAAAATAAAAATAAGTTATATTTTGAAAATTTAACTTTAGCTCCAATTGATAAAGATTTAATAAATTTCAATTTATTAACAAATGATGAAAAAAGTTACCTTTGGAAATATAATTTAGATATTTACACAAAACTTCGTAAATATTTAAACCCTAGTGAAAGAAGATGGTTAGCTACTTTTATTCAATAATTTATGCAATTCTAATTGATCTATAATTTTAATCTTTAACTCTTTTGCAGCCTCAACTTTCCTTTTAGTGGGTTTCTCTCCAATTATCAGATAATCAAGTTTTTTTGAAACATTACTAATTATTGTTCCTGAATTTTTTTCTATCAAAGACTTAGCTTCTGCCCTACTCATGCCTGTTAATTTTCCCGTAAACATGAATATCTTATCACCAAATACACCATCTTTTTTATTTTCTATTGTTTTCTGGATTTTTAAAATTTTTTGAAGATCCTGAATTACCTTTAAATTAGTCTTATTCAAAAAAAATTTTTTTAGAGAAGTTATTTGAGTTTCACCGATCCCATCAATATTTAATAAGTCATCAATTTTGTTTTCTTTAGAAAGATTTATGAAATTTTCAGGACTTTTAAGTGTTTTTGCAATCAATTTAGCATTTTCAAAACCAATATGTCTTATTCCAAGAGCATATATAAATTTTTCAAAAGAAATATTTTTCTTTTCTTCAATTGCATATTTTAAATTAGCGACAGATTGTAGTCCCCATCCATCCATTGTTTTGATTTTTTCATAATTTAGTCCAAAAATGTCTTGTGGTAATCTAATCATTTTCAGTTTCCAAAAATTTTCTACAATCTTTTTACCAAAGCCATCGATATTAAAGGCTTCTTTTGACACAAAGTGTTTAATCTTTTCTACTGTCATCCTATCACATTCATATCCCTCGCTTGAACATCTTCTCACTGCATCTTTTTTTTTAGTAATTGAATTGTACTCTTTAATAGTTTTAGCTCCACAAGAAGGACAGTTGAGAGGAAAAATATACTTTTGGGAATTTCTATTTCTTTTTTTTAAATCTACTTCAATGATATGTGGAATTACATCTCCTGCTCTCTCAACAATAACTATATCCCCTATTCTTATATCTTTCCTTATAATTTCATCTTCATTGTGAAGTGTTGCATTCGAAACAACTACACCGCCAATGTTGATTGGTTTAATTTTTGCAACAGGTGTCAATGCTCCAGTTCTTCCTAATTGAATTTCAATATTTAAAATTTTTGAGATACCTTTATTAGCAGAGAATTTATGTGCGATTGCCCATCGAGGCGAGTTTGCAACGTTGCCTAAACGTTTTTGTAAATCGAAACTATTAACCTTATATACAATACCATCAATATCAAAATCAATTTCATTTCTTTTTTTTTCTATTTCATGATAATTTTTCATTAAATTTTTAATACCCTTTATTTTATTGTTAAATGGATTTGTTTTAAACCCCCACTTGCTTAGTTGATTTAAATAATCACTTTGATTTTTAATCTCTATTTTATCTACATACCCAAAAGTATAAGCAATAAACTTTAAAGGAATTTTTTTGGTGTCTTGAGGATTTTTTTGTCTTAATGACCCAGATGCAGCATTTCTTGGATTGGCAAATTTGTCTTTAAGATTTTTCTCAAAATCTTTATTTTGGATAAATACTTCACCTCGAATATCTATTTCGTCAGGAAAGTTTTTAATTGAAATATTTTTTGGAATATCATTAATTGTCATTAAATTCTCGGTAATATCTTCCCCTGCTTTTCCATCACCTCTGGAAAGTCCCATAATAAATTTTCCCTTTTTATAAATTAATGAAGCTGAAATACCGTCAATTTTAGGTTCTGCACTATACTCTAATACGTTAGAACTTTTTTGATCTAAAAAATTATTGATTTTTTTCTCAAAATTTACCAAGTCTTCCTCATCAAATGCATTGGAGAGTGAAAGCATAGGAACTCTATGAAAAACTTTTTTAAATGTTTTAGAAGGTTTAAAGCCTACTACTTTAGAAGGTGAATTTTCACTTTTTAAAAAATTATATTGCTTTTCTAAAGATAAGATCTCTGCTTTAATTTGATCATACTCATTATCATTTACCAAGGGTTTACTTAGATCATAATAATGTTTATTTAGTTTTACTAAATTTTGAATTTTTTGATTATACTCTTTTTTAATCTTATTTTTATCCATCTCATTCTAAAAGGGTTTTAAATTTTTTTATGAGACCTCCACCTTTTTTTTTATATGTTTTAAATCTCTCTTTTTTTCTTTTTTCATAAGTTTCATCAAACAAACTATAAGAGTTTTCATACCATTTTGAGGATTGATAATTATATCCTAGTAATTGTGCATATTTTTCGGCCTCATCTACAAGACCGATTGTATAATGTACTTCAACTAATCTGTGCAATGCCTCTTCTGCATAAATAGTGGTATCGTAATTATCAATTATTTCTCTAAATCTATTAATTGCAGGTATCCATTTCTTTTTATCATAATAGTATCTGCCTAAATACATTTCTTTAGCTGCTAGAATATCATCTATAAGATCTATTTTAAATTCTGCATCAATAGCATACTCTGAGTTAGGATAATTTTTTATAATTATATTAAAATTTTCTTTAGCATTTATAATTGATTGTAAATCTTTTTTCTCATCTACAATCTGCTCATAATAACAAATTGCTAACATATAATATACATATGCTAAATCTTTATGAGTAGGATATACTTTTAAAAATCTTTTTAATTCAGCTAAAGCATCACCATAATAATCTTGTGTATAATAAGAATATGCAGCCATTAAAGCAGACTGGGGTGCTGATTCTGCTTGAGGAAATAGTATTTCTGCCTCATTAAATTTTTTTGCAGCAAATAATACATCACCAGCTTCTAATGACTCCATTCCCTCATTATATGCTTCCTGAACTTGCAACTCTAAACTTTTTTCCTTTATAGTTGATTTATTAATTGGTTCTTTGGAGCATGAATTAAATAAAACACAAATTATAAAAAAAATTAAAATCTTTAACCTAAACATATCTGTTTTATATAGATTTAGAAAAGAATTTTAAAGATCAATATATATCTTAAGCAATTGACCTTAATAAGGTTTTATTTAGAATTGTATGAGGAAGGTTTCTTTCTTGAAACTCAATTATTGAAAAGTTCTCTTTATTTTCAAACACTTTCTTTAACAATTGGTTAGTTAAAAAATGACCACCTTGAGAACAATTTATGCTACCAATTATTCTGTATCCACTTGTGTATAAATCTCCAATACAATCTAATATTTTGTGATTTACAAATTCCTTAGGATTTCTAAGTTTTTCAGAATTTAAAATCTCATTACTTTTGACAACGATTGCATTATCTAAACTCCCACCTTTTCCAAGTCCTTTTTCTTTAATTTTTTCTACATCATCAAATAAACAAAATGTTCTTGAGTTAAAAATATCAACCAAATCGTCTTCGTACACGTTTACTTTATTTTCTTGATTGCCAATTAAACAATCCTCAAATTTCAATTTAAAATTGATATCCAAACTTAATTTAGAAGGCTCTATGGAAATAAATTTCTCACCATGATTATATGTTATTTTTTTTTGTATTTTGATTATCTTAATGGGCGACTCACTTTTTTTTAATCCACAACTTTTTAAAATTTCTATAAATTCTTTTGCTGAACCATCTAAAATTGGCACCTCTTCATTGTTTATTTCTACCAATGCATTATCAATCCCTAGTCCAAATAAAGCACCCATCAAATGTTCAATAGTTGATACCTTAACTCCGTGCTCGTTAGATATAGTTGTATTTAATAATGTATTAGTTACGTTATTAAAACTTGGGTAAACATAATTGTTTGATTGTAAATCTACTCTTTTAAAAACAATTCCTGTATTTGGTTCAGAGGGTTTTACTAATACTTTAGCTAATTTTCCATTATGAAGTCCAACTCCACTAAAAGTTGCTGTTTTTTTTAAAGTTTTTTGACTTAACAATGACACGGAGAAACTTTTAATATGTTAAGAAAAAAAACTGAAAACAACAAATATTACGATAAACTACTAATTAATTAAAAAAATTAAAGAATCTTTCAAAAAAACCTTGTTTTTTGTTTACTTTACCAATCAGTAAAACCTCATTGCTATTTTGGCCTGAAATAATTCTACTAGCTGTTGTAAAAATAGTGTTATCAGTATTATTTTTAAATTTATCTACATAACTAGCATTTAAAATTTGATTTAATGAAATATGATATTTATTTAAAATCTTTTCTATATTTTCAATTAAATTTTTTGAAAGACAGATAAATTCTGTATCTAAAGAAAAAATATTACAATTAACATTTTCTGGCAAAGTTGTATAAAATTTATTGTCAATCAAGTATTTATCTATAAGAAAATGTATAATTTTTTTATTTTTTAAATTCGATTGACATAAATTTTTTAAATCGTTTAATGGATGAATTAATGCCTCCGAGTTTATAAGATTTCCATAATTATCTTTTTTGATTGATAATTTTATTGAATGAAATTCGTTACTATCTAAAATAATATATATATCTTTAATTAAACTACTTAATTTTTTTTCAATCTTAAATATATTAGTGTCTAAAAATTCATCCAATTTTCTAAATTTTGATTCTGTGGAATTTTCCTCAATTGATAATTTTTCAGAATAAATTTTCTTATTTGTTAAAATTTCGGCAACGTAAATTATAAATTGATTATGATTTAAATAAAGATATGTTTGGAAATCTACTTTGTTAGTCATTTATGACAATTTGATTTTTTTGACGCATATCCAAAATTTTTATATTAGTGAATTCTATATCATCAAGTAAATCAATCGATAAATTTAATGACTCTTTAATTCCTATAATCGGTAATTTTATTAAAACTCCTGAGTTAATTTCAATATCCCATCTACCTGAGGGGAAATAGTAAAAATTTTTAATGTTATTATATTTGAAATCAGTTTGAAGAATAATATCTTTAAATTCTAAAAATTTTTCTGTTTTAAAATTTCCAAAAACAAAAGGTAAGTTTTTTGAGTAGTCTTTTTTATTAATAAATTTTCCATTAGAACCAACTAAATAATTTTTTCCATTCATATTTGTAGATGCTAAAAAATTTGTTTTTTCAATTTTGATTTCAATTGATGATGGATATCTTTTAAACACTTCATATTCTTCAATTAAATTATTAGAGTTTAATATTTCTTTAATCTGAGATTTTTGAATAGATAATAAATTATTTAATTTTATCAAATTCATTATTTTTAAATATTCATTATCGTTAAATTCTATTCCTTCTATATTGACCATATTAATCTTAGGAAGATCAAAATTTTTCAAATTTTTGTTGTTTAAAGTGCCTAGAATGATTATTAAAGAAATATAAAAAATAATTTTCTTATTTATTTGTTGAAGCATCTTTTAAAATTAATTCAATAAGTTTAATAAAACTTATACCACGAAATGCAGCAATCTCAGGCACTAAAGAAAGTTTTGTCATTCCCGGCTGGGTGTTAATTTCTAAAAGATAAAAGTTCCCCTTGTAATATTTGAAATCTGAACGGGTAACTCCTCGACAACCTATTAAACTGTGTGCTTTGTAAGAAATTTTCATTATTTGTTCATATTTTTTTTTTGGTAAATCCACTGGTATAATATGTTCCGTTTTTGCTTTTGGATTATATTTTGCTTGATAATCATAAAATTTTCTTTTTGGTTTTAATTCAATTGCCCCAAGTTTTTTAGAACCAATCAATGCAGCCTGTATTTCTCTTCCAGGGATAAATTCTTCAATAATTATTTTTTTATAACTTTCTAAAAACTTCAATTTTTTTTTGATATCTTTTTTTGTACATATAAACACATTTACACTTGAACCCTCATTGATTGGTTTTATTACAACTGGAAATTTAAGTTTTTTTTCAATGGTTTGAACAATATTTTTTTCATCTTTGCCGAAAGAAAAGGTGAGGAACTTTGGAGTCAATATTTTATTTTTTATAAAAATCTTTTTCGACAACACTTTATCCATTGCTATTGACGATGAAATCACACCTGAATGAGTGTAAGGAATTTTAAAACGCTCTAATATTGTTTGGATATAACCATCCTCACCAAACTGACCGTGTAACGCGTTGAAAATTTTGTTTGGTTTAAATTTTTTAATAACATCAAATAACTGAAAATTTGGCTCTGTTGTTTTTACAAAATAATTATTTTTTTTTAGTTCCTTAGCTACTTGTCTTCCGGTATCAAGGCTGATAGCTCTTTCTTTTGAAATACCACCTGAAATTATTAATATTTTTCTCAATTTATTTTAAAATCTTAATTTCTTTTTCTAATTTTATACCAGTTTTTTCTAAAACCGCTTTTGATACAAATTCAATTAAATTGTTCATATCATTAAAAGAAGCGCTACCTTTATTTACAAAAAAATTACAATGTTTTTCTGAAATACATGCATCCCCGAAACTTTTGTCTAAAGGAACTGACTCTTTAATTAACTCCCAAACTTTCTTATTGGTTTGTGATTTAGGATTTTTAAAAGTACTTCCACTAGTTTTAATTCTAGTAGGTTGTGCTTTTTCTTTTTTTTTTACTAAATTCTCAATTTCATTTTTTATTTGAGAAGAATTAGATTTTGCCCCTTTAAACGAAGCACTTAGAAAGATTAAATCATCGGATAAGTTACTTTTTCTATACTCAAATTTTATTTCTTTACTTGGGATAGTAATGATGTTTCCAGATTTATCGATTGCTTGAACTGATATCAATATATCTTTAAATTCTTTGTTAAAACAACCTGCGTTCATTCTAATTCCACCTCCTATTGTGCCAGGTATACAAGATAAAAACTCAAATCCGCTGAGACTATTTTTTACAGCAAAATCTGATAATGACTTATCAGTCACGGCACTTCCAGCAATTATAACATCATCTCCAAGAAGTGAGATATTATTAAAATTTTTTCCTAATTTTATAACTATACCATCAAATAAATCATCAGATATTAAAGTGTTAGAACCTGCTCCAAGAATAAATATTTTTTCCTGATTATTTACTATTTTCAAAAATTTAATCAGTTCATGAAGATTTTTGGCTTTAAAAAAAACTTTTGCTTTTCCACCAATATTGAACCAATTTTTTTTTTTAAGATCGTGCTCAAATCTTACATTTTCATCAAATTCTCCAAACATTTTTTTTAATTGGTCTAATTTCATTATATTAATTTTGGAAGTTCCCTCATCCAATTAGAGATGGAACCTGCTCCCATTCCAATTACAATTTTTTTTCCACTCATATTTCTTTTTATAAATTTAGCTAGTTGAAAATTATCATTTACTAAAAATAATTTTACTCTTGAATTTTTTATTATCTCCTTAGCAAAATTTATATAATTAAATCCTAACTTTATTTTTTCTCCCGCTGAATATACAGGGCATAAAACAACAATATCGGCATTCTTAAATGCAAGGGAGAATTCTTTTCTCAAATCTTTAAGTCTTGAAACTCTATGTGGTTGAAAAATACAAACTTTTTCATAATTTTTATAAACCTTGTTAACACCATCCAAAACTACTTTTATTTCAGTCGGATGATGAGCGTAATCATCATAAAAATCAATATTGTTGTAAGTAAATATTTTATTAAATCTTCTTTGAACACCTTTAAAATTTTTTAATCCTTTTTTAATATCAGAAATTGAAATACCAATAGTAATTGCAACGGCAGTGGCTGCAACAGAATTTCTTACATTATGAACACCTAGTAATGGAATTCTTATTTTTTTAATCTTTATTTTTTTCTTATTTGGGACATTTACTAATATGTCAAATTCTGTAAAGGTTTTGTTTTGATTTATATGCTTAATTAAAAAGTTTGATTTTGAATGAAGTCCATAGGTATAAAAATTTCTATTCTTTAATTTTTTAATTATTTTATTGTTTACAGGGTCATCTAAACAAATAAATGATTTTCCAAAAGAAGGAACTTTTTTTATAAAATTAATAAAATATTTCTCTAAGTCATCCATAGATTTGTAAAAATCCATATGTTCTCTATCTATATTTGTAATAATTGAATAAGTAGGAGGTATGTGAAGGAAACTTCCATCAGACTCATCTGCTTCCAAAACTGTCCAATCACTCTTTCCTAATTTAGCAGTATTTTTGATAGAATTAATTACCCCGCCATTAATAATTGTTGGATCTAATTTAGTTTTTTGCAGTATTGAGGTAATTAAAGAAGTTGTTGTAGTTTTGCCATGTGAACCAACCACAACAATATTTTTCATAAGAGAAACAATGTGAGCTAACATTCTTCCTCGGGTAATAATTGGAAGTTTTTTTCTTCTAGCTTCAATGTATTCTGAATTATTTTTTTTTATTGCTGAGGAAATAACTGCTATTGTTGCATTCTTTAAATTTTGTTTTTTTTGACCAATAAAAACTTTTATTTTTTCTTTTTTTAATCTATCTATATTTTTATTTGATGATACGTCACTACCTTGCACTTTAAATCCTTTCCCTTTCATAATTAAAGAAAGTCCGCTCATACCAATACCACCGATGCCAATGAAGTGAATAACCTCAGTTTTTGCTAATTCAATTTTCATTAATTATATTTAATATTTTTTGATGTACATTAGTCCAAGTATTTTTGTAATTTAATTTTTTTAAATTTTCCTTTTTTTGTAAAAATTCAGAATTATTAGATAATATATTGTTCAAAAGTTGCTCAATATTATCCTCAAATGTCTCTTGATTGAGCATCCAACAACATTCTTTTTCTTTGTAAAATAAAGCATTTTCAAATTGATGATTGTCCATAGAATTTGGTAATGGCACTGCAATAAATGGTATGTTTAATAAAGATAATTCAGCTAAAGTTGAAGCACCTGATCTAGTTATACATACATCTGAATTATTAATTATTTCTTCAAAGTTTTTATTGAAACTGAAGATTAAACATTCAACATTATTTTTCTGATAGAAATTTTTTAAATTGAGAATATTTTTTTCATTTGTTTGATGCAAAATTCTAATTGAGTGTTTTTTTGAAATATTAACAATTTTATTTTTGAGATTAATATCAAAGATATTCGCTCCTTGACTTCCTCCAACAATCAATAAATCTAATTTTTGATGGTTAAAATTTTTTCGTTTTAAAGTATAAAATTTTTCTCTAACCAAGGGAAATATAGTTTCAATTTTACTTTTATATTTTGGTGGAAAATTTTTTATTTTTTCTTTGTAACAAATTATTTTTTTACATGAGCTTAAAAAAAATTTATTTGCTCTACCCAAAACTTTATTAGGTTCTAAGAGGTAGATCTTTAATTTTAAGAATTTTGCTGCTAATAACAATGGAAGAGACATATAACCCCCAGTAGAAAATAATTTTTCAATATTATTTTTTTTTAATAATAAAAACGATTTTATTGTCAGTACAATTACTAATATTAAATTGATTGGAAATAAAAATATATTATTTAACTTTGGGGTATCAATAATTCTTAATTGATAATCTCCATCATTTAAATATTTTAAACCCCTCTTATCGGTTGTGATTATTACTTTTGCATTTCTAGATAAATGTTCATAAAGTATTACTGCGGGGATTACATGGCCTCCTGATCCTCCAGTAGTTATCAAGTAATTTTTATTCATTTTGATTCAGATTTCTTTTTGTAAAGTTCAAAATTATCCCAGATAAAATTGAAACACTAATTATTGAGGAACCACCATAACTTATAAATGGTAATGTCATACCAGTTGTAGGAAATAATCTAATATTTACTCCAATATGAATTATAGTTTGCATTAATATAAGGCTTATAGATCCAACTAAAATTAATTTAATAGTTTCATTATTTTCAAAATTAACTTTTTTAAACACTGAGTAAATAAATACTAAAAACAATAAAAAGATTAAAATTATGGCAATTACACCAAACTCCTCAGAAATTACTGAAATGATATAATCTGTATGAGCCTCTGGAACTCTATTTTTTAAAGTCCCCTCTCCTATACCTTTTCCAAAAAAGCCTCCACTCGTAATAGACTCTAAAGCTTTGTCTGATTGAAAATTGTAGGTTCCAGTTTCAGAATCTAAGAAAGATATTAATCTATTTTTAATGTATGTAAATTTTGAAACAAAAAAAATTAAGTAAAAAAATATTAAAATAATTGATGAAAATAAAAAAAAAAGTAAAAATATACTTACACCCGAGGTAAAAATTAAAACTGACCAACTAAAAAAAACTAAAAGAGTTTGTCCTATATCTGGCTGTAATGATAGTAATAAGGCAATACCTAAAGTAATTATAAAAGAAAATAAATACTTTATGTAAATGTTGCTAAATTTCTGGCTACACAATATCAAGCTAGTAAAAATTATAAGAAATGGTTTAACTAATTCTATTGGTTGAAATCTAGGTAAGAAGTATAGATCTATCCATCTTTTTGAACCCTTAACTTCTACTCCAATTATAGGCACCAAAATTAAAAATATTAATGATAAGAAAAAGAATAGAGATGAATATTTTAGAAGTTGTTCTTTTTTGATTGAGGATAATACAAAAATTATAATTATCCCTAACAAAATAAAAACTAAATGTTTAAAAAAAAATTGGTAATCATTTGTATCTAATTTATCAGAGGCAATTAATGATGTGGAAACTAAGGAAAAAAATAGACCTGTTAAAAATAATAAAATAATCAGTGAAAAAAGAAACTTATCAATATTTTTCCACCAATCATAATAAATACCAAATAAAGTATTCTTATTTTCCATACATAAATCTTTTTACTAATCGATTGAAATATAAACCTCTTTCTTCGAAGTTTTTAAAACTATCAAAGGACGCTGCACAAGGGCTAAATAATATCGTATATTTAATGGATCTTTTTGTTTTGATTGTAGAAAAAACGTTTTTCACTGCGTCTTCTAAATTTTTAAAATTTTTAAATTTTACTTTCCTTCTAAGCTGTTTGATAAAAAGATCTTTATTTTCTCCATAAATAAAAGCGGTAACATTACTTAAATCTTTTTTTTTTAACTCTAATTTGTCACCTTTTTTATAAATACCACCCAATAACCATAATATGTTGGAGGCTCTTTTAAACATTCCGACAGAAGATGAGAAACTGGTAGATTTTGAGTCATTTATAATAGTGAGATTCTTCTTTTGAATAATAATTTGTTGGCGATATTTCAAACCCTTAAAATTTTTAATCGTTTTTTGTAAAAGGTAGTTTTTTAGTTTTAATTTTTTTGCCAATTCTATAATAAAAGATAGATTTTCTATATTTGACTCAGTTAAAAAATATTTATTTTTGATTTCCAGAAAATCATTGTAATTTTTTTTTGTATTTACTTTAACAATTTTACAATCAAATTTTTTAGTTTTTAATTTTCTCGAAATTAGTGCGTCATCACTTTTTACAAATGCTAAACAACTTTTGGATTGAGAATCTAAAAGTTTAAATTTTGCATCAACATAATTTTGAAGAGTTTTATGTCTTTCAAGATGATCAGGTTTAATATTCAAGATTATTGAATATTTTGAACTAAATAACTGACTGTAATCTAGCTGGTAAGAGGATGCCTCTATCACAAAAATTGTATTTTTTGATATTTTTTTTTCATTTAATGGAGGATTTCCAATGTTTCCAATAAGTCTCACATCTTTTTTTTGATCTTTTAAAACTTCATATAGAATTTTAGCAGTAGTAGATTTTCCATTGGTACCTGTAATAGTAATGCATTTATTTTTAAAAAAAGTAAAAAATACATCTAAATCTGTATAAATTTTTTTCTTATTAAGTTTTAGAAATTTAGATAATTTACAATTCAAAATATTGATACCTGGGCTAATAATGATTATATCAAATTTTATTTTTAATAATTTTAATTTAGAAATTTGTTTTGGATGTATGTTTTTTAAATCATCAAATAGACAAATATCAGCTTTATTTCTCAAAAATCTAAAAGATGATATTCCACTTTTTCCAAGACCATAGATTAATATTTTTTTTTTCAAAAAAATATTTTCAATTTTTTTTTTCATCTCAATTTTAAAGTAGCTAATCCTATCATTGCAAGAATTATAGAAATGATCCAAAACCTTATTACAACAGTCGACTCCGGCCAACCTTTTTTCTCAAAGTGATGGTGGATAGGAGCCATCTTAAAAATTCTTTTTCCAGTGAGTTTAAATGAAATAACTTGAACCATTACAGAAACCGCTTCCAATACAAAAAGGCCTCCGGTGATTGCTAAAACTATTTCATGTTTTGTTATTATTCCAACAGCTCCTAAAGACCCTCCTAAAGATAATGAACCAGTATCGCCCATAAAAATTTTAGCTGGAGGTGCGTTAAACCATAAAAATCCAAGACATGAGCCTATTATAGCTCCACAAAATATTGCTACCTCTCCAGTTCCCTCTATATAAGGAATTTGTAGATAATCTGAAAATACAATATTACCAGTTACATAACTAATAAATGCAAAGCATGCTGCCACCAAAATTACTGGAACAGTTGCCAAACCATCTAAACCATCTGTCAAATTAACAGCATTAGATGAACCAATAATTACAAATATTGCAAAAGGAATAAAAAACCAACCAAGATTAATGATTAAGTTTTTGAAAAATGGAAAATATAAATTAGTTATATTTTGGTAATCTATAAAATTTACATAAATAACAACACCAATAATTGATAATACAATTTGTAAAATTATTTTAAATTTAGATGAAATTCCTGAAGAATTACTATATTTAATCTTTTTATAATCATCAAATGCTCCTAAAAGTCCAAATGAAACAGCAACGTACACACAAAACAAAATATTAATATTTGACAAGTCTGCCCATAAAATTACTGATGTGAGTAAACCTAATAGGATAATTAATCCACCCATAGTTGGTGTACCAATTTTTTTAATTATATGATCTTCGGGTCCGTCATCTCTTATCGGGTTTAAAATTTTTTGATTAGAAAATAATTTTATAAATGGGCCTCCAATTATTAAAACTATTATAAGTGATGTAAAAACTGATAAACCAGTTCTGAAAGTTAAGTATTTAAAAACATTCAAAAATCCAAACGTATCTACATAGTTTAATAAAAATTGATAAAGCATCTAATTGATCCCTTTTAAATCATTTATTATCTTATTAAAACCTGTCGCATTTGAGGCTTTAACCATTAAATAATCGTTATTATTCAAATCATTTTTAATAAATTTAATCATTTGAGAGTTAGTTCTAAAAACTTTACCTCTTTTTGATTTTACAATCTTTTTGAATATTTGACTTATATAGTTTCCCTTTAAGAAAATTTTATCAATTTTTGTTTTATTTATTATTGGAACAATTGACTGGTGAAGTTTTTTGGAATGAGTTCCAAGTTCTAACATATCACCAAGTAAGAGGTACTTTTTGAATTTTTTGCTCTTTACTTTATCATAATTTAATATTGCAGATTTAAGGGATAACGGATTTGAATTATAACTTTCATCTATTAGATTTATATTTTTTTTATTTATTTTTATTCTTGATAAATCTCCTCTCCCTTGGGGAGTTGTAAAATTAAAAAAAACTTTTTTATCTAATTTTGTAATATCAATATTAATACTCATTACCGCTAAAGCAGCTAAAATATTATAAATATTATTTTGAAAATTATTAGAAATCATAAAACTTTTGTTAAAATCTTGAACTTTGATATTTATTTTAAAATTATTATCAATTTTAATAATATTAATTAACTTCACATCAGATTTACGATTTTTGATCCCAAATGAAATTGTATTAATATTATTTTTGGTAGCTATTTTTTGATGTAATCTAAAAAAATTATCATCTGCATTTAAAATCACAAAACCGTTTGGTTTCGTATTTGAAATTATTTCAGATTTTGCAAGTGCAATATCTTTTATATTCTTAAAATTTTTAGCATGAGCGTAATTTATATTAGTTATAACGCTTATGTCTGGTTTGATAATTTTTGATAAATAATCAATTTCTCCTTTTTTATCCATGCCGACTTCCAAAACTCCATAATTATCGTTCTCACTCAAATTAAAAAGGCTTAATGGAACCCCAAATTTGTTATTATAAGATTTTGGGGAAATAGTTGTTTTAGAAATTTTTTTTAAAGTTTTGCCTAATAATTCCTTAAGTGTGGTTTTTCCACAGCTCCCTGTTATTGCAATTATCTTTGCACTTACATTCTCTCTGAAAATAGTTGATGTTTCGGTCAAAAATTTCAATGAATCTATTACTTTTATTTGTTTTTTATAATCTAATTTTTTTTTAATTTTATTTACAACTACCATGGAAGCTTTTTTCTTAAGAGCTTCTTCTACAAACTTATTTCCATCATTTTTCCTGCCTCGTATAGCAAAAAAAATGTCATTTTTTTTAACCTCTTTTGAATTAATTCTAGCTTGTCCCAGAGTTAAATTTGTATTTAATTTTATATCACCAGATAACTCTTTAATAAGATTTATTTTCAAATTATTTGATAATTTCAAATTTTTTAATTTAATTGCGTTTAAAATTATTTTTTTATCTGAAAAAAAAATTTTACGATTATCAATTTCTTGAATTTTTTCGTGACCCTTGCCAGCAACTAATAAGATATTGCCTGTAGTTAAATTTTTAACCGCTTCAGAAATCGCCTTTGCTCTATCAGAAATTTCTAATATTTTTTTACTATTTATCCCTCTTTTAATATCTTTTCTAATTTTATTAGGATTTTCCAGTCTAGGATTATCATCTGTCAAATATATTTGATCAGCATATAATGAAGCTATTTTACCCATTTTTGATCTTTTATTTTGATCTCTATTTCCACCACAACCAAACAAAAGAACAATTTTTTTATTAGGAAATTGCTCTCTTAGTGAAAGAAGAGATATTTTTAATGCATCTGGTGTGTGTGCGTAATCCAAGATAACTTTAGATTTATTTTTAATATTGCCAATTTTTTCTAGTCTTCCCTCAACAGATCTTATTTTTGGAATAACTGCCAAAATTCTATTTAAACTTAGATTGCTTTTTCGAGCAGCTATAATTGCCATCATTATGTTCTTGAGTTGTATTTTACCTATAAGATTGAGCTTAATATTTTTGATTAAGTTTTTATATTTGATTATTAAAATTTGTTTCTCACCTACAAAATAATGAGATAAAATTTTAAAATGATTTTTCGGATTATTTATAGAAAAAATCTTTAAATTTTTTTTTAATGCAATTTTTTTTATGATTCTAAATTCAGGTATTTTTTCGTCAGTAATTACGTTGCCTTTAATAGATAGAAGTTTCTGAAAAAGATAAAGTTTTGCTTTAAGATAATCTTTCAAATTTTTATGATAATCTAAATGATCTTGGGATAAATTTGTAAATATTCCTGAATTAAATTTTAAACCGTCTAATCTATTTTGTCTTAAACCATGACTTGAAGCTTCTAATATTACATCATTTATTTTTTGATTTTTAAGATAATTTAATTTCTTTCCCAATTGAATTGGGTCGATGGTTGTGTTAGATAATTTGATATATTTGTTGTTTGTTTTAACACCCAAAGTTCCTATTGATGCAACTTTTCTTTTATTAAATTTTAATATTTGGTAATAAAAATCAGCAACAGAAGACTTTCCATTAGTTCCTGTTATTGCTATTAGGTTTGTTGGTTTTTTATTATAAATTTTAAATGAAACTTCAGCTAATAATTTTCTTACATTTTTTGAATGAATAATTAATACTCCATTAGGAGATTTTGTTATTTTTTTTTCAGTTACGATAACTTTTGAGCCTTTGTTTATTGCATCTAGTATGAAATTATTTCCATCAATATTTGTGCCTTTAATTGCAAAAAAGACATTGTCTTTTTTTACTTTTGAACTCTCAAAACAGATGTCAGAAAAAAAAGTGTTTTCAAATTTTTTTCCAATATTTGGGAAATAATCTTTAAGTAACATTTAGAAATTAAATTCACTATATTTTGTGGCTAAAATAGGCCCAATTTTTTCAACTATTTGACCTGTAGCTTCAACTGTTGTCCATCCAGCAGTATTAAAAGGTGTCCCCTTATACTTTATGTTTGATCCATCTCTATAATGATAAATATAGTTTTCATTTATTTTTGGCTCATCCAACATAACAGCTAAAACAAATTTTGGTTTAGATGTTGGAAATACTGACACAAAAGAATTAATCTTCTTCTTTGAATACTCTCCATCCACACTTTTTTCGGCTGTTCCTGTTTTACCACCAATTTCATATCCATTTACATTTGCTAATGATGCAGTTCCATCTTTTGTTGAAACAATTTTTCTCAAGATTGGTAAAATTTCTCTTGATAAATCTTGACTTAAAATTTTTTCTTTTTTTTCATTGTTGTTATTTTTGACCAACTTTGGTTTTATTTGATAACCCCCATTAACAACAATAGAATAAGCTTTTGCTAATTGAAGCAATGTAGTTGTAATGCCATGACCAAATGATGCTGTAGCAAGTGGACATTTTCCCCAATTAAATTGTATTGGTTTTCCTACTTCCTCAATATCAAAGTCAATTTTTTCTAAAATACCAATCTTTGATAAAAATGACTTAAATTTTTCTTCGCCCACTTGCTGAACAATTCTAACTGAGCCTATATTACCAGAACGAACTAATATTTGTTCAGCAGTAAGATTAGGTGGGATTTTTTTGTCGTATTCTCTTATCGGAAATCCTGCACACATAAGAGATTTTGGCAAATCAACATATTCTGTTTCAGCAGTAATAATTTTTTCATCAAGAGCAGCAGCTAATGTGAAAGTTTTAAATACAGATCCAAATTCATAGACACCTTTAGTAACTCTATTTATATAATTTGAATCTGAGATTTTCTCTCTCTGATTTGGATCAAAATCAGGAAGAGAAACTAAAGATAATATTTCACCATTATTTACATCCATCAAAATTGCAGCACTGCCAATAGTATTAAAAATTTTGTTAAATTTAATTAACTCTTCTCTGATTAAAAATTGTAGGTCTTTATCTACTGTTAATTGAATAGGTTCTTTACTATTTCTTAAAATTTTGTCTAATGATTTTTCCAGACCTGAGACTCCGGTATTATCATTATCAATTTGACCAAGAATATGACTAAATAAATTTTTTTCAGGATAAATTCTTATTAATTTTTCCTCAGGTTGAATTGATTTGTCACCTAATTTCATTACCTTTTCATAATTTTCTTCAGATATTTTTTTTTCTAAATAAAAAAATTTTTTATTTTTCAATTGATTTTGAATTTTGATAAAATCTTTATTGGGAAAAATATATTTTAGATTTATTAATAACTTTTTTTTGTCAATAACTTTTCTAGTGCTTATGCCAATATCAATTGAGCTTACTGTCTTACTTAGGTATTTTCCGTTTCTATCAATTATGTCTGCTCTATAAAGTTTATTGGAAGTGCTAGTCAAATTTTTATTTGTTACTTTTTTGGAATCTCTAGAACCAAGATGTACTAAGTGTATAGAAAAAATTATAAAAATAATAAAAAAGGTGAAAAATATAAATGAGATTCTATTAAATGAAATATTAATATTTGACTTATTTTTTTTAAAAGAAAAATCATTACGATTATCCTCTAAAATGATTTGTGAATTTTTATTACTCATTTTTATTAAAACTTAATTGACCTATTTCAATTTCATTATTTTTTCTAGTAATTGTTTGAATTTCCTGGATATCAAATTTTATCAATTCATTGTCAAAGTAAAGATTTTGAAACTGAAGTAATTTTTCAGTAGAACTCAAATAATCAAATTCCAATTTAGTATTTTCAAAATTTTTTCTTAAATCTCTGATGTTTTCTTTTAAGACAAATATTTCATCATCAATCCTTTTTGTTGAATTTTTAATTATTGCCGTTGAGAAAATTAAAGAAAATACAAAGATTGTAACAAAAAATTTTTTCATAATTTTTCACCAAAATTCTCAATATCTAAAAGTGATTTAAATTTTTTAACTATATCTGTCTCAAAATTATAAAAATCATTTTTCTTTATTACGTATCTGAGTTTTGCTGATCTTGATGGAGTATTTTCTCTTAATTCTTTAGCTGATGGTGTAATAGGTTTTTTTTCAACCATCCTAAATAGTGTTTCGGGTTGATCTATGTTTGGGATATATCGGGATATACTTTTTTTTTCAGATAAACTTTTAAAAAAATATTTTACGATTTTATCCTCTAGTGAATGAAAAGTTACAACTGCCAATATACCATTTTTTTTTAATACTTTTGTAGCTGCAATTAAACCATATATTAATTCACTAATTTCTTTATTGACAAAAATTCTAAGAGCTTGAAAAGTTTTTGTAGAGTTATTTATCTTAAAACTTTTTCTTTTTTTTGATTTTTCTACCAATTCAACTAATTTTTTTGTATCAATTTTTTTTGCCTTTCTTTCTTTAACAATATTAAAAGCAATTCTTTCGGCTTCTAGTTCTTCACCAAAAAATTTAAAAATTTTCTCTAGTTCATGAACATCCAGATTATTTATTGCATCACTTGCGGAAAAATTATTTAAACCCATCTGCATATTTAGATCTCCAACAGAATTAAATGATAAACCTTTTTTTGGATCTTTGATTTGAGTAAAAGAATAACCTAAATCTAAGAGTATCCCTCTGATTTTTTCATTTTTAAGTTTGAGGTTGTCTAATTGACTAAACTTTTTATGTTTAAAAATAAATCTGTTTGGGAACTTTTCAGAAATTTTATCGGCAATTTTTTTACTTTCTATATCTCTATCAATTGCAATTACTTGGGTGTCTTTATAACTTAAAATTTCTTTGGTGTAACCACCTTGACCAAAAGTACAATCAATAAATGTGCCACCATGTTGAGGGGTAATAATGCTAATTATTTCATTAAGCAATACCGGATAATGTTTTGGAGCATCCGATACCATGGTGGCTTCCATTTATTTTTTCGAAGACCATTAATTTTTTTGTCTTCGTAAAAATGCAGGTATTTCTAAATCATCCTCTTCTTGATCTTCATCTGATGATCCAAGCAAATCTTCAGATGTTGAAGCTTGATTTTCTGTATTAAATAGATCTGGTTCATCAGTATCAACACCAAATTCCTTTAAATCATTTGAAGATTCTTCTTCAGTATTAGATGAGCTTAATGCTTCATGTGAAAAAGAAGTGTCATTGTCCTCTGAAATGTTTTCTACAATATTTTCAGCTTCTTGATTTTTTAATAATTCTTCATGATACTGCTTGTTCACATCATCAACTGACTGACTCTGAATACTCTCTGATACTATCTCATTCTCAAGTTTAAGTGCAGTTGCACCATCAGAAATTGGGCTAGAGTTCGTATTCTGAAAATTAAAAGAATTTGTACCAGTAGTAGTTCCAAAATCAGAATAGCCAGGATTCCGATTTTGGATACGATGTACCATATTAATAACTGATTTTGTTTCTGGTTGCTGACCATCCAAAGATGTAGCTACGATTGAAACTCTCATTTTTCCATCAAGCTCCGGATCAGTGATAGCGCCAATAATTAACTCAGCTTCAGGATCTACTTCTGCTCTAACTTTATTGACCGCTTCATCAACTTCAAATAGTTTTAAATCTTTCCCACCGGTAATATTGACCAATAATCCTTTTGCCCCTTTTAATGTATAATCATCAATTAAAGGATTGCTTATAGCCATCTCTGCAGCTTTCATGGATCTTCCTTCGCCCTCGGCTTCACCAGTGCCCATCATTGCTTTACCCATTGAAGCCATAACAGACTCCACATCGGCAAAATCAAGATTAATCAATCCCGGTCTTACCATCAAGTCAGTGATACTCTGAACACCGTGCATTAATACGTTATTTGAAAGATTAAATGATTCTTCAAATGTAGTTTGCTCATTAGCTATCTTGAACAAATTTTGATTTGGAATAACTATAATTGTATCAACATGTCTTCTTAGTTCCTCCAAACCTTGTTGAGCTCTTCTCATTCTTGATGGGCCTTCATATAAGAATGGTAATGTAACTACACCAACTGTTAAAATATTTAATTCTTTTGCAGCTCTCGCAATAACATGTGCAGCACCAGTCCCTGTTCCACCACCCATACCAGCAGCTATGAAAACCATATTTGCACCTTGAAGAATATTCACTATATCATTTAAAGATTCATCGGCAGCAGCTTGTCCAATATCAAGTTTTGCTCCAGCTCCTAAACCTTTTGTTAAATTTAAACCAATTTGGATTTTAGATTTTGCTTTGCTGTGTTTTAAATCTTGAGCATCAGTATTAACTGCAATAAATTCAACACCTTGCATTCCATTTTCAATCATTTCATTTATTGCATTTCCTCCAGCTCCACCTATTCCCATAACCAATAATCTTGGTTGAAGCTCTTTTATTTCTGGTACCTTAAAATTAATTGTCATTTTGTTATCCCCCGTTATTTGTTTAGTTGATGCTCCCATTTAAGGCTGGCTCGATTTAAATTAGCTTTTTTTCTTGCATTGACCTTAAATTTTTCAAATATTGTTGGTTCCCATATTTGGAATGTTTTACCCTGACCAACAAACACCATGCTATTTTTAATTTTTGCATGTTTTAATAATTTTGTAGTAAGTGAAATTCTTCCTTCGCTATCAAATTGTAAATTTGTGCTTTCAGATAAAATTGATGTTGCAAAAAAATCTCTTTTTTCCTCAAATGGATTTAAAGAGTCTATAGAATTTGAAATTTTTTCTACTCTGTCTTGAGGCCATGCCTCTATTGATTGATTATTAAATGATGGATAACAGATTACACCATTATAACCTAAGTTAGACAAATATGATCTATAGCTTGCAGGCACTGACACCCTTCCTTTTTTGTCCAATTTGTTTTCGTAGGTCGATAAAAACATAAACCATAAAACCCTATAAATCCCCTTATTTGGGAATTTGTGGGATCTTATGGGTTTTTTGAAAAGGAGTCAACAAATACTATTTTTAATTGAACCGGCTCATAAACAGGTGAAAATGAGTCAAAACGTGAACATTTGAAATAGTAGAAATTTTGTAAAAGCCAGATGAACTATAAGCCGGGTTCTGTCATTTAAACTTACCATTTGTCTAGGCTTAAGATCACTCTTAAGCTCAAGCAACTAACCCTGATGACGAGCCAAAGATAGCTTTTAGCATTTCAACAATGTCATCTCTACTTAGTTTTGCTCCCAGTAGGGTTTTCCAGCGTTCATTGTTACCAATAGAACCGGTGTGCTCTTACCACACCTTTTCACCCTTGCCTTGTTAAGGCGGTATATTTTCTGTGGCACTATCCCTAGGGTTGCCCCTGCCAGGAATTACCTGGTACTGTATCTTTGTAGAGTCCGGACTTTCCTCTTAAAAATTTTAAGCGATAAGTCGTTCATCTGGCAAGTCCAATTTATTGCTAAATTTAGATAATTCAAGCTTAATCTTTATTTTTACAAAGGTTTTTACTTATTAATAAGCACTCTTTATCAATATTACCATTAATTAAACTTTGTCTAAATCGTCTTTGAAAAGCCATTGTGAGGTATTTTGAATTTTTAGGAAATTTAAAACCTTTTATATTATTATATCCAATCTTATGAAGGTTTTTTAAAAATGTGCTTTTCTCAACATTTGTAGATATATTTTTATTTCTAAACTTTTTAATCTTTTTTTGATCCAAATTGTGCCAAAAAGCTAATTTATTTTTTGCTAGTGTTTTCCAAGGAAATTTTTCACCTGGATCTTTTTTACGGCCAGGTGATATATCAGAATGACCAAGTATACAATATTTTTTAATTCTATATTTTTTCATCAGAAAATTGAGCAATTTTTTAAGTGAAAAAATTTGTTTTGATGAAAAATTTCTATAACCATATTGATGGCCAGGATTTGTTATTTCAATTCCAATTGAATTTTTATTTAAGGATTTAAAATATTTCCAATTTGAAACTCCTGCATGCCAGGCCTCATAAAGATCAGGAACTAAACTTACGACATCACCGTTATTCTTAATCAAATAATGTGAACTTACTTTTGATTTTGAGTCCTGAAGCCTTCTAATTGCATCAGTTTCTTTTTTCATACCCGTATAGTGAATGATTATAAATTTAATTTTGTTTTTAAATCTTTTGTGTAGATTAAAATTTGGAGAATAACTTGTGGCCATTTTTAAGCCAATTTTTTGATACATTTTTATATTTAATTAATACTTAATTTACTTTAAGATCGAATATATTATAAGGAATTAATGATAAAAAAAATTCTTATTGTTGTTTTTACAACCCTTGCGTTAACTCTTAATGTTAACGCTGGATCTGATGGAGATTTAATTTTGAAAAAAAATGAACCTTCAGAGGTAAAGGATTGCTTTGAAAAAATTAACAGAGTTACATTTGCTTTCAATCAAACTCTAGATGGGGTAATTATTAAACCTGTTGCATCATTTTATAGAAAATTACCATCACCAGCAAAAACTGGTGTAGGTAATTCCCTAGAAAACATTTCCCACTTACTAACAATACCAAATAATTTTTTACAAGGAGATTTTAAACAAGCAGGTGTAAACACGGGAAGATTTATTATAAATACAACATTAGGTGTTTTGGGTATTTTTGATGTCGCTCAATATCTAGGACTAACAAATTATGAAAAAGAAGATTACGGTCAATCTTTAGCAAAATTAGGTGTTGGTCCAGGGTGTTATATTGTTCTGCCGGTTTTGGGTCCGAGTACAGTTAGAGATACAGTGGCTTCAGCTTTCAATTACTTAGGTGGTGATCCTTGGTATAATATTACAGTAGTTAAAGACACTCAATATTTTGAAAATTCAGATTATTACTATTCAAAAGGTGCATCTGGTGTGGATTTCAGAGCTAAAAATTATGACTCAATTGAAAACTTAGAGAATAATTCACTAGACTTTTATGCGTCAGTTAAAAGCTTATATTTACAAGATCGACAACAAAAAATTCTTAACTCAAAAAAAATAGTAAATACCCAAAATGATAGTGATTGGGAAGAGATAAGCCAATAAGAAATAAAATATATTATGAAGTTCAGAAAAACTATTTTAGTAATTATTTTTTACATTTTAACATTAAGCAGCTCCTTTTCAATTGAGGCTGATGTGTTTATACAATCAACTGTTAATAGAGCATCAAAAATACTTTCTGAAAATTTGTCAAAAGATGAAAAAATTAACAAACTAAAGATAATTGCTGAGGAAACAGTTGATATTAGAGGTATTGGTTTTTACACACTAGGCTCCATAAGAAAAAGTTTAGATGAAAATCAAAAAAAGAAATATTCAAAATTATTTAGAGAATATTTCCTAAAAAGCTTTTCCAGTAGACTTTCTGAGTATACAAATCCAGAGATTGATGTTTTTTCTAAAGACATTCTGAGCGAAAACTATACAATAGTAAATAGTTTGTTAAAAGGAACCTCAGAAAGGCCAGAAGTAAAAATTGATTGGAGGGTTTATACAAAAGACCCTGAAAACCCTCTCATTAGAGATTTAATTATTGAAGGCTTGAGCTTAGCTAGAACTCAAAAAGAGGAATTTGCATCTATTTTGAACTCAAACGATAATGATATTAATGCATTGTTTAAAACATTAAAAGAATTCTCAAAAAATTAGAAAGCAGTTTGGTGGGCCCGCCAGGACTCGAACCTGGGACCAATACATTATGAGTGTACTGCTCTAACCAACTGAGCTACAGGCCCAAAATTTTAATTGTTCTACATTTTTTTTAGATTATTTCTATTTAAAAATTCATTAAAATTTAAATTTTTTTTATCTTTTGAGGATAAAATAGGTTTATTTACAGGCCATTTTATTTTTAAGTTTTTGTCATTCCAAAGAATTCCTGTTTCATGCTTTTTACTTCTATAATTTGAATTTTTATAATACAAGATAGTATCATTTGCTAAGCTACAAAAACCATGAGCAAAACCCTCAGATATGTATAAAGAAGTGTTATCATTTTCTGATAAATAGATACTAAAATGTTTACCAAAAGTTTTGGAAGATTTCCTGCAATCCACAACAACATCAAAAATTTTGCCAGAAATAACGCTAATTATTTTAGTTTGAGGTTTTTTTAATTGAATGTGTAATCCTCTAATTACATTTTTTTTTGATACTGAAAAATAATCAAAAATAAATTTTTTTGAAAATTTTTTTTGCTCAAATAATTCTCTTAAAAATCCTCTATTATCAAAATGGGTTGATCTTTTAATTATAAATAATCCTTGAAATTTAGTCTTTATTATCCTCATGAACTGATAAATTTTTTAAATGTCTCACAAATATATTTCAATTGAGCTTTATTCATTCCTTGATGACATCCAATTAAAATTCCATTTTTCATCACATTATCAGCCTCCAAATCACACTTAGAATGCTTTTTATAAACTTTTCTTTTCATAATAGGTTGTCTTAAAATATTTCCTGTAAAAATAGTCCTAGTTTGTATTTTATTTTTTTCAAAAAATATTTGCATATCCTTTCTTTTAAAAATCTTATTTTTTTTTATTACCAGTGGAAAAGCTAACCAGGGAGTCTTTACTTTGGGATATTGTTCTGGTAATTCAAAAAATTGTGGGTATTTGGAAAAAAAATTTTTTAAATAGGCAAAATTTTTATTTCTAACAGAGATATTTTTTTTTAACTTTTTAATTTGTTCAAGCGCAAAAGCTGCAGATAATTCTGATGGTAAAAAATTATAACCCAATTCAGAAAAAATATATTTTGCATCATAATCAATGCCAGAAATCTTCACATTAAACCTTTTATCAATACTTTCAGATTCATTAAAGGTAGCTGATGATCTACCCCAGCCCCTTAATAGCTTTGCTTTTTGATATAATTTAAAATCATTAAAACATACAATTCCGCCAGTTCCTGCTCCATTAATTATATGTGATGCATAAAAACTATTTGAGACTACGTCCGAGTACTTACCAGTATTCTTGTTGTTAATTTTATATCCAATAGTATCTGCTGAGTCTTCAATAATTTTTAACTTATGCTTTTTTGCAATCTTAGAAATTTTTTTCCAATCAGCGATATTGCCAAGTAAGTTAGGTATCATTATTGCTACAGTTTTTTTGTTAATGCATTTCTCTATTTGATTTGGATCAGCTAAAAATTTATTTTTTTCGACTCCTATAAAATGAGGAATTAAGCCTAATTGATATATTGGAGCAACTGTTGTCGAAAATGTTAAATTTGGTGTAATAATTTCAGAACCTTTTTTAAAACTAAATGAGGATAACCCTAATAAATTAGCTGAAGATCCAGAGTTAACCATCAAACCATATTTTTTTCCAAACAATTTTGAAAAAGTTCTCTCTAATTTTTTTACATTTTTTCCATCAACTAAAGAAAGGCTGTCATTTTTTAAAACTTTGATTACTGCATTTATTTCTTTGTAATTATAAACAGCCTTTCCATAATAAACTTTTTCCATATTATTTATTTTTTTAGTTAAAATTTAATGTAATTAATAATGTCTCTTATATTACTATTATTTGGTTTCCAACCTTTTAGTTTATCGTAGGGATAAATTTTATCTTTTATATAAATACTAGAAAGCCATTTTACTTTTAATTGTTTTTTATTTTGTTTATTAAATATTTTAATTATATCAAGAATTTTAATATCAGAATTATTCTTAAGCAAATATTTTTTAGGAGATATTGAGTTATTCATAATAAATTTCAAAGCTTTAATAATATCTAAAACATTAAGTAAATTCATATGAAGATTTTTTGAAACTATTTTTGTAGTTTTTTTTTTTTTATAATTAATTTTTAAGATATTAATTATTTTTTTTCTTTGATCATTTAATCCAAATGTATCAGAGATCATTAACTCATAAAATTTAACATAATCTAATTTTTTTTTATAAAACTCCAGTATTGAACTAAAACCTTTTTTATAGGCAGCATATAAATTTTTCGGATTATTAATTTTACCATTTGCATTCTCCCAAATTGTTGAAAAATTTATAAACTTTTTAACTCTCATATTTTCTAAATTTTCTAAAATTACATTTCCTAATAAAATATTTGCATCACAAAACTTTTTAATATCTGAGAATTTATGGATTTTTACGTAATGTGTCGCACAATGTATAACAATATCAACTTTGATCTTTTTGAGTCGTGAGCTAAGAGCCGTATAATTTTTAAATTTTATTATTTTAATATTTTTATTTTTTAAATTTTTTTTTAATAATTTATTTCTTAAAATAACGAAAATTTTATTTTTTTTTGATAAATTTTCCAAGATATTCAAACCAATAAAACCTGAAGATCCTGTTAATAAAATTTTATACACTCGATTTAATTAATTTATTTAAATAATTAGAATAAGAACAATTTCCATAAAACTTTATTTGTTTTTTAATTGAATTTTTTGTTATCCATTTGTTAATTAAAGCTATTTCTTCTAGGCAAGCTATTTTAAGACCCTGCCTATTCTCAACAGCATAAACAAAAGTGGATGTTTTATAATAATCTTCAATTGAACCCGTATCGAGCCAGGCACCTCCTCTGCCTATAAACTCTGAAGTCAGTTTATTTTTTTTTTGGTAAATATTTAAAAGATCAATGATTTCAAGTTCAGATCTTTTTGAAGGTTTAAGTGATTTAGCGTATTTAACAACATTCTTATCAAAAAAATAAAGCCCTGTAACTGCTAAATTAGAAATAAATTTTTTTGGTTTTTCTACAATCTTTAAAATCTTTTTTTTTTTATTTATTTTTGCCACACCAAATAATTGAGGATTTGTAACTTTATATAAAAAAACTTTAGCACCTGATTTTAATTTTACACATCTTTCCAAGCTTTCAGATAAACCCTGACCATAAAAAAAATTATCCCCTAAAATCATTGCAACATTTTTTTTTCCAATAAATTTTTCTCCTAAAATAAATGCATCAGGTAAACCTCTAGGTTTATCTTGTTCTTTATAAGAAATATTTATTCCAAGATTTTTTCCATCAGGAATAAGTTTTTTATATTGATTTATCTGACCTTTATTTACAATAATCAAAATATCTTTGATTTTAGACAACATTAAAATTGAAAGTGGATAAAAAATAAGTGGCTTATCATAAATAGGTAGTAACTGTTTATTTACTGCTTTGGTAAGTGGACTCATTCTTGTTCCAAATCCTCCAGCTAAGATTATTCCTTTTTTAATCATATCCACCTAATCTAGAGAGAATATCTTTTCTAGATAAAAATTTATAGTAAGATTTATTATTCATATACCATTCAAAAGTTAATTTTATTCCATTTTTAAAATTTGTTGAGGGTCGAAATTTTAACTCTTTTTTTATTTTTCGACTATCTAATGCATATCTTATATCGTGTCCCGGTCTGTCTTTTACATAAAATATTTTAACCTTATTTTTAAGTGATATATATTTTTTTGACACTTTTAAAATATTTTTACAAACCTCAATATTAGAAAGATTTTTATTTGAACCTATATTATACGATTGACCTAATTGCCCTTTTTTAAATATTTTAAATAATGCATCGCAATGATCTTTTACAAATATCCATTCCCTCGAATTAATTCCTTTTCCATAAATTGGCAAAGGTCTGTTATTAAAAATATTATAAATTAACTTTGGTATAAATTTTTCTGGATGTTGATTTGGACCATAATTATTACAACAATGTGTTATGATTATAGGAAGTTTATAAGTTCTTATGTAGGAATTAATTATATGATCAGCGGCAGCTTTACTTGCAGCATATGGTGAACTGGGTCTATAAGGATATTTTTCAGTGGATCTACCTTGTAGAATATCTCCAAATACCTCATCTGTTGATACGTGAATTAATTTTGTACTAAATTTCTTTGAAAATTGTTTAAAATTTTCTAGTAAATTTGTAACAGCAATAATATTAGAATTTATAAACTTTTTAGAGTTATCGATAGACCTATCTACGTGGGTTTCAGCTGCTAAATTAAATATACATTTTGGTTTAAATCTGAATAAGATCTTTTTAATTTTTTTATCTCCTATATCACATTTAATAAATTTATAATTTTTGGACGACTTAAAGTTTTTAGTGTTATAAAAATTTGATGAGTAAGTTGCTTTATCTATGTTTATGACTTTATAGTTTTTTTTGATAAGTGTATCAATTAAATTACTCCCTATGAAACCTAATCCTCCAGTTACAATTATATTTTTTAACATTAAATAACAATTTTATTAAATAAGATATTGATTATAATCTTCCTTTTTAATTACATTATTTTTACTAACTTTGCTTATTACATGCTTAAAATCAATTTCATTTACCCCAGGATAAATATAAGAAATCGGTAAACCATACTTCAATTTGAAGCGCGCCCAATCCTCAGATAAAAAAATATTTCGTCTTCTGAGTTTAGCTATTTTTTGCTCTTCTGGTAAATAATCTAAATTTATACCTTTGTGGTGATAACAAAAGGCACCTTTAGAAACTAAACATTTAAAATCAAACGCTTTAGCTCTCATACTAAAATCTAAATCACCAAAATAGTCTTTAAAATTTAAACAATCAAAGTATCCTATTTTTTCAATTAAATCTCTATTTATTAAAAAACAATCTCCACAAAGATATTCTTCTTCGATATAATCATTCTTATTTTTCAATAATATTTCTTCTGCAATTTTAATTGGTTCATCAGTTTTAAATTGTTTTAAATCTATATTATGAATTTTTAAGTTTGTATCTACAAAATTTGATACTCCCCTGACATAACCTATATCTTTAGAGACGTTTGATATATTAATTAATTCATCTAAAAAATATGAGTTAATTATAATATCATTAGAAACAAAAATAATTTTTTCACCAGTTGCATTGGACAAAATGCAATTAACACTTTGAATATAACCAAGATTTTTTGGGAAATAATAAATTTTAATGTTTTCAAACTCATTTTTGAGATCCAAAAAATAGTCTTTTATTACTCCATTGTCTGGAGAGCAGTCATCAACTAGTATTATCTCAAAATTACCCTGTATAGAACTTTTAATAGCTTCGATACATTTTTTTGTGATAATAAAATTACCATAAGCTGCTACTCCAATTGATATTTTTTTTTTTGAGTTATATTTTTTCATTGAGCATAAATATGTTTATAAGATAAATAATTAATTTACAAATTTATGGTGGGCCGTGTTGGTTACGCTCCAACTACCCCTGCAATGTCAATGCAGTACTCTACTATTGAGCTAACGGCCCAAATTCAATACTAGCTTTCTAAGAAACTCTTTAATTGTTTTGATCTACTTGGATGTTTGAGTTTTCTCAGAGCTTTAGCTTCTATCTGACGAATTCTTTCTCGAGTTACAGAAAACTGCAAACCAACTTCCTCTAGTGTATGATCAGTATTCATACCTACACCAAATCTCATTCTTAAAACTCTCTCCTCTCTTGGGGTCAATGTAGATAATATTTTAGTTGTAGCTTCTCCAAGATTAGATTTAATTGCTTGTTCAAGAGGAGCTAAAGCTTTTGTATCTTCTATAAAATCACCTAAACTGCTATCTTCCTCATCACCAACAGGTTTTTCTAGAGATACTGGCTCTTTAGAAATTTTTAAAACTTTTCTTACTTTATCTAACGGCATCCTTAGTTTTTTTGCTAATTCCTCTGGAGTTGCCTCTCTGCCAAATTCACTTAGGATAAGTCTTTGGGTTCTAACAATTTTATTTATTGTTTCAATCATATGAACAGGGATTCTTATTGTTCTAGCTTGATCAGCAATAGATCTTGTTATGGCTTGTCTAATCCACCATGTGGCATATGTAGAAAATTTATAACCTCTTCTGTATTCAAATTTATCTACTGCTTTCATTAATCCTATATTTCCTTCTTGTATCAAGTCCAAAAACTGCAATCCTCTATTTGTGTATTTTTTGGCAATAGAAATAACTAATCGTAAGTTTGCTTCAACCATCTCTTTTTTTGCTATTCTTGACTCTTTTTCACCTTTTTGAACTCTGCTTACAAGTTTTTTGAAATCTGTTACAGACATTCCTATCTTGTTACTAAACTCAATTAATCTTTCACGAATATCTTTAAACTTATCTTTATTTTTAGAGAAAAATTGCTTCCATATTAAATTGGTATCTAAAAATTTTTTGAGATTTGGGTTAATTTCATTTCCAACATAAAATTTTAAAAATTCATTTCTTGAAATTTTATGATCTATAGCCAATCGCATAAGATTTCCTTCTAAAGAAATTATTTTTTTATTTTCTATATAATGTTTTTGAACTAACCCTTCCAAAACTGATGGTGATAATTGAAGTGATTTAATATTATCTAAAATTTCTTTTACTACTTTTTCGTAACTTTTTTCTTTTGCAGGAGAAAATATTTTTGAAGTTAAAATACAATCCAATTTTTCTTTTTGGTATTTAATCAGTTTATTATAATCTTTAGTTAAATTATTAACAGTTTTTAAAACTTTTGGTTTAATTTCTGTCTCCATTGCAGCTAATGTTGGATTAAAATCCTCCTCACTTTCATCACCTGAGTTTTCATCACTATCTACCTCACCTGAATTTTTTTGTTTTGCACTAGGACCAGTAGTTTCATCTTCCATATAGTTGGTATCAATATCAATAATTTCTCTTACCAAAATCTCATCTTTCTGAAGTTTTTCATTCCACTCAAAGAATTGTTGAGCAGTTATTGGACTTTGAGATAATGCGATTAACATAACATCTTTTCCAGCTTCTATTCTTTTTGCAATAGCAATTTCACCTTCTCTAGATAAAAGCTCAACTCCACCCATCTCGCGGAGGTACATTCGAATTGGGTCATCGCTTTTCTCAATTGTTTTACCCTCATCTTTTGATGAGCCCTCTTTTTTCCTTAAAACTTTGAAATCTGATTTTTTTTCAACTAAAGAGATTTTTTCATCTAAAATATGAATAAAAGCTTGAGCTAAATTTTGATCTGAAAGATTTCTTTTTCCTAAAGATTTATTTAGCTCCTCATAGGTAATGAAACCTCTGTGGGTTCCACGCCCCATCAAACGGGCAAACGATTTTGTAATTATTCTTTCCACACTAATATATTTGAAAGATTGTATATAATAGCAAATTTAAAAAAATCCATTGTTTATTTAATATTATTAATTGATATTTTGCTTTTTTTTGAGCTCTTTTAGCTCATTAAATGTTGTCTCACTTAAATCTTTTGAAAACTTTGATTCTAATTCTTGTATCCTAAATTCTAAATCATAATTATTTAAATCACGAGATATGTCCTCTAGTAATTCAATAATTTCGTGATCCTTATTAGACTTTTTTTGTAAAATATGTTTTATCGGAGCAAATTTTTTAATTTTTTTAATTAATTGAGTGTCAATCTCTAGTTGATCCATAGATAAATTATTTTCAGAGTTTAGTTTGTGTACAATTTTTTCAAAAATTTGTTTATTTACCTCAGAAAATAATTTTATATCTTTTAGCAGGTGGATCTGATCCCGCATCAAATTCAAGTTGTACAAAACGAGATAAATTAGTGAAAATTCTTTTAATTCTACTCCGGACAGTGATTGACTTTCGTTAAAGTGCCTTTTGGTCTTCTCCAAAGATCTAGTTTTTTTCGTATAAAAGTTTTTTTGATTTTGATTTGTATATGGAGTTAATCCAGAAATTTTTTCTATGAAATATTCTAAAACGTATTTTTTTATATAATTGTCTTTTATTGTGTTAGCTGTAGATCTTAATTTTTTTTCAAAAATTGCCATAGAAGATGGATTATTTTGTGTATTTTTTTTGTAATGGTTAAATATAAATTGATGTATTGGTATTTTATTTTGCTTTGAGTAATCCAAAAAATATTCTTTACCATTTTTATTAACGAAACTATCTGGATCTTCTTGATCTGGTAAAAATAAAAATGATATTTGCTTTTCAGGTTTCATATCTTTTATAGAATTTTCTGCAGCTCTTAAGGCTGCCTTATAACCACTTTCATCCCCATCAAAACATATAATAATATCATTAAAAAACTGGTTTAGAGTAAATATTTGTTTATCTGTTAAAGAAGTGCCTAAATTAGCAACAGCATTTTCTATTCCATTTTTACTTAAACTAACTACATCCATATAACCCTCAACTAAAAAAATATTATTATACTTATTAGACAATTTTCTAACTAAATCTAAATTGTATAAGTTGTATCCTTTTTTAAAAAATAATGTTTCTGGAGAATTAACATACTTAGCAAGAAAATCACTTTTTTCAATTATTCTTCCTCCTAAAGCAATAGGTTGTCCTGAAATATTATTGATTGGAAAAATCAATCTACCTCTAAATCTTTCAACGTGAATATTCTTTTTTTCATCTAAATAAAATAATCCTGTTTCTAACAAATCATCAATTTTATAATTGTTTTTTAATTCTTCAAATAAATTTGGATTCTTATCTACAAAACCAACCTTAAATTTTTTAACTTGATCTTTATCAAGTGATCTAGTTTTCAGATAATCTCTTGCTTTTGAGTATTTTTCATTTTTCAAAAGTTGATTGTGATAAAAGTTCACATATTCTAAGAAAATAGATGAATATATTTTCCACTTTTTTTCTCTCTCTTCATCTTGTTTTGAGAAAATGTAAGGTTGCATGCCAGCTAAATTAGCCAAATGCTTTACAGCCTCACCAAATTTAAAATTTTGAGTTTTCATTACAAAATCAAAAATATTTCCATGTTCAGATGTTGCAAAACAATGATAAAATTCTTTTTCATCATTAACAGTGAATGATGGAGTTTTCTCATTTTTAAATGGTGAAAGTCCAACATATTCTTTACCTCTTTTTTTTAAACTGACATATTTTGAGACTACTGTTGAAACTTTTAATCTTGTTTTAATTTCCTCTAAATATTCTTTTGGATATTTCATGATTATTTATTAAGTAATTGTTTAATCAGCGCTCCTGCTTTGGAGAAATCAATCTCATCTGCATGTTGTTTTTTTAATTCTCCCATAACTTTGCCCATATCTTTAACTGAATTAGCACCTACTTTAGATATTATCTCTTCACATATTTTTTTTGTATCTTCCTCATTTAATTGTTTTGGTAAAAAACTTGATAAAATATCATATTCATTTTGCTCTACTTCCAAAAGATCAGACCGATTATTTTTTTTGTAAATTTCAATTGATTCGGCTCTTTGTTTCATCATCTTCTTGAATAATTTTTTAATATCGTCATCATCAGTCTCTTTTTTATTGGGACCAGTTCTGTTCATGATATCCAAATCCTTGATGGATGAAAGAATTAACCTGTAAGTTGAGATTTTAATTTTATCTTTTGATTTGAGGGCGTTTTTATATTCAGTTTCTATGGTCTTTTTTAAGGACATAATTTTAATCTACTTTAAAGAAAAAATTCTTCAAAAGAAAAATTGTTTTTTTACGATTTTATAATACATCTCTGTTGCGATAATAAACCTTTTATTGTATTAACCTTTAACTCATGAGTTGTAATTGATCAAAAAAGCAAAAAATAATAGCTCAAAAATTTTTCAAACTCATTCAGGTATTTTAGTTCTTGAAAATAAGAAAGTTTTTAAAGGTATAGGGATTGGTTACGAAGGCGTTGCAACAGGAGAGGTGTGTTTTAATACGTCATTAACTGGCTACCAAGAGATTATTTCTGACCCTTCTTATGCAGGTCAAATTATTAATTTTACTTTTCCTCACATAGGAAATGTTGGAACGAACCATGAGGATCATGAGTCAGATAAAATCTGGACTAAAGGAGTAATTTTTAATTCTGAAATAACCAATCCCTCAAATTATAGATCATTTTTACATTTAGATTATTGGCTTAAGAAAAACAAAATTATTGGTATCACTGGATTAGATACTAGAAACCTTACAAATTTCATTAGAGATAAAGGGGCCCCAAAAGGTACCATTTGTAATTCAAATAAAGAAAAATTCAGTATTAACAAACTCATAAATACAACAATAAAATGGAGTGGTTTAAAAAATTTAGATCTTGCCGAGGTCGTATCCACAAGAAAAAATTATATTTGGAAAGGGCTTAAGACCTGGAATAAAGAATTTGGATTTGAAAAAAATAAAAAAAAATCTTTGCATGTGGTTGCCATTGACTATGGGATAAAAAAAAATATTTTAAGATATTTTTCAAACTTTAATTGTAAAGTTACTGTTGTTCCATGTAGAACTTCAGCAGAAAAAATATTAAGCCTCAAGCCTGATGGAATTTTTTTATCTAATGGGCCTGGGGATCCTGCAGCAACTGGCAAATATGCGATCGATATTATCCAAGACCTTATTAAAAAGAATCTACCAATATTTGGTATTTGTTTAGGTCATCAAATTCTTGCACTTGCTCTTGGGGGTAAAACAAAAAAAATGAAATTAGGTCATAGAGGAGCAAACCATCCAGTAAAAAATTTAATTCATGATAACGTTGAAATCACTAGTCAAAATCATGGTTTTGAAGTGGTAAAAGAAACGTTGCCAAAAAATATTGAGGTTACTCATAAGTCTTTATTCGATGGTAGTATCGAAGGTATAAGATTAAAAAATAAACCAATATTTTCTGTTCAGTATCATCCAGAGTCAAATCCAGGACCGCAAGATAGTGTTTATTTATTTCAAGAATTTATTCGTAACATAAAAAGAAATGCCAAAAAGAAAAGACATTAAAAAAATATTAGTTGTAGGAGCCGGCCCAATCATCATTGGACAAGCATGTGAATTTGATTATTCAGGAACACAAGCTTGCAAAGCTCTTAAAGATGAGGGCTATAAGGTAATTTTGATAAATTCTAATCCTGCAACTATCATGACAGATCCAGATGTTGCAGATAAAACTTATGTTGAACCAATAACTTTAGATGTTTTAGAAAAAATAATTAAAAAAGAAAGACCTAATGCAATTCTTCCTACAATGGGGGGTCAAACTGCTCTTAATCTAGCAATGGGAGCTGAAAAAAAGGGGATTTTAAAAAAATATAAAATTGAACTTATTGGAGCTAATTCAAAGGCTATTTTAAACGCTGAAGATAGAAAAAAGTTTAGAAAAAATATGATAGAAATTGGTTTAGATTTACCTAAATCTGAAATCGTAAACAACAATAATCAAGCTATAAGAGTTCTAAAAAAAATTGGTTTGCCTGCAATCATAAGACCAGCTTTCACACTTGGTGGGCTTGGTGGAGGAATAGCAAAAACAAAGAAGGACTTTCTAAAAATTGTAAAAAATGGATTACATGAGTCTCCTGTTAGCCAGGTTTTGGTTGAAGAATGTTTGGTGGGGTGGAAAGAATTTGAGATGGAAGTCGTTAGAGATAAGAAAGATAATTGTATCATTATTTGTTCCATTGAGAATATTGATCCAATGGGGATACATACAGGTGACTCAGTAACAGTTGCGCCAGCACTCACTCTCACTGATAAAGAATACCAGATCATGAGAAATGCATCTATCGCATGTTTAAGAAAGATTGGGGTTGAGACAGGTGGATCCAATGTTCAATTCGCAATTAATCCAAAAAATGGTCGAATGGTTATAATTGAGATGAACCCACGTGTATCAAGATCATCAGCTTTGGCATCTAAAGCAACTGGATTTCCAATTGCAAAAGTAGCAGCAAAATTAGCCGTCGGATATACTTTAGATGAACTCAAAAATGAAATTACTAAAATTACCCCTGCATCTTTTGAACCAAGTATAGATTATGTAGTTACCAAGATACCTAGATTTACTTTTGAAAAATTTTCATCCTCTCCAGCCACTCTTGGCACTTCAATGAAATCTGTTGGTGAGGCTATGGCAATAGGGAGAAATTTTAAAGAGTCTCTTCAAAAAGCTTTGATATCATTAGAAACTGGTTTCTCTGGTCTTGATAGAATATTTAATTTATCAAAACGACAAATTGAAAAAAAACTAAAAGAAAATATTCCAAACAAAATTTTACTAGTTGCTGAAGGAGTTAGAAAAAAAATTAGTTTAGATAGGATTTTTAAATTATCTAAAATTGACCCATGGTTTCTAGGTCAAATCAAAGAAATTGTTGATTGTGAAATAAATTTAAAAAAAATTGGATTACCAAGAAATTTTACAGAATTTAATAGGATTAAATCTATAGGTTTCTCAGACAAAAAATTATCAGAATTGACAAATCTTTCTGAGGATGTTGTGAGAAAAAAGAGGATAGCACTAAAAATATTACCTGTTTATAAAAAAGTTGATACTTGTGCTGCTGAATTTAAATCTTTCACTCCATACATGTATTCAACTTATCAAAGAAACTTTTCAATAGTTTCAGAGTGTGAGGCAGAGCCGACTGGTAAAAAAAAGATAATTATTCTAGGAGGAGGACCGAATAGAATTGGTCAAGGAATAGAATTTGATTATTGTTGTTGTCAAGCAAGCTTTTCTCTAAAAGACGCTGGTTTCGAAACAATCATGGTAAATTGTAATCCTGAGACAGTCTCTACTGATTACGATACTAGTGATCGACTTTATTTTGAACCCTTAAAAGAAGAATTCGTTTTTAATATCATCAAAAAAGAACAAATGAATGGAAACTTAATTGGTATAATTGCCCAGTTTGGAGGACAAACTCCAATTAAACTTGCTAAATTTTTACATCAAAACAAATTTCCTATTTTAGGAACTCAATACAGCTCTATAGATTTAGCAGAGGATAGAGATAGATTTAGAAATTTATTAAATAAATTAAAATTAAAACAAGCAGAAAGTGGAATTGCCAAAACTTATAAACAAGCGATCAAGATTGCTGATAAAATTGGATTACCTTTAATGGTAAGACCTTCATATGTTTTAGGTGGAAGAGCAATGGAAATAGTTTATGAAAAAGGTCAATTAAGAAATTTTATTGAAGAAGCATTTAAAGCTGCAGAGAAAAATCCGATTTTAATTGACAAATTTATTGATCATGCAATGGAAGTTGATGTTGATGCAATATCTGATGGTAAAGAGGTATATGTAGCTGGTATTATGCAACATATTGAAGAAGCTGGTATTCATTCTGGAGACTCTGCTTGTAGTTTGCCTCCAATATCTATCAAACCATTTTTAGTTAAGGAAATTGAAAAACAAACTAAAAAATTAGCGCTAGCTTTAAAAGTCAAAGGTTTCATGAATATCCAATTTGCAATAAAAAAAGATGAAATTTATGTGATTGAAGTAAATCCTCGAGCTAGTAGAACTGTGCCCTTTGTATCTAAAGCAAAAGGTTTGCCATTAGCAAAAATTGCATCAAGAGTAATGGCTGGAGAAAGATTATTGGGATTTAATTTAAAGGAAAAATCAAAAGGAATGTATGCAGTTAAAGAAGCAGTATTTCCTTTTAACAAATTTCCAAATAGCGACTTACTTCTTGGTCCTGAAATGAAATCAACGGGTGAAGTAATGGGGTTTGATAAAAATTTTGGCATGGCATTTGCAAAAAGTCAAATTGCTGCTGCGAATTCACTTCCAAAAAACGGTCTTGCATTTATATCTTTGAAAAACTCTCATAAGGATGAGGGGATAGGTCTGGCTAAAGATTTAATTAAATTAAATTTTAAGTTAAGTGCAACAAAAGGCACTGCAGAGTACATTCGAAAACATGGAATGAAATGTAAAATTATAAACAAAGTCAGCAGTGGAACACCTCACATAGTAGATATTTTAGATTCAAAAAGAATAGCACTTGTAATCAATACTGGTGGAGGAAATAGTGAGCATCGAATAAACGATGCTATTGCACTCAGAAGAGCAACTTTAAAAAATAAAGTTCCGTATTGTACAAATATGTCAACTGCTCAGGCATGTTTGGAGGCAATAAAATCTCTTAAAACAAAAAAACTTGATATCATTGCACTGCAAGAATTAAAATAATATTACAAGTAAAAGTTGTATAATTTTTTTTCTAAGGGAATAATTACCCAAAATGAATAATCGTTAAGTTGTATTCATCGAATTTATTTTTTAAAATTTACTTATATGAGTTCAGAAGTTCGTCAATATATTATCGAAGACGCATCTAATAAAAGTGAAATTTTTAGTGCTCAACTATTAAAACTTCCTATCAAAAAAAAAATTTTAAAATCAAAAAATACTAATCTAGATAAATGTGCATATTGGAAACTTTATGACAAAACTAATATTCATGAAGATGGTGACCAGTTGAAAGCAGTAACAGGGATCTGTTTAGTATTGGGCGTATTTAGTGTTATTGGTTTATATTCGAGTTTATTAAATTAATTACTCAACTTTCCAATCAGTGGGGAAAGTGACATAATTTACCTGAATACATCTTCTTTCCTTAATAATCTTCTTTTTTTCCATACCATGCCAAGTATTAGGCCCGCTAGTGAATAAATATCCATAATTATGTTTGTAAGGAACTGTTTTAACTTTTTCTAATTTTTCATTATAAAAATCAGTGCCTAGATCCTCCGACTCTTTTGCATTATTAACAAAAATCAAACCTGACATTAATTTTTCTTTAATATCGCAATGCGGTTTAAGCCAAAAACCTTCACGATCACATATAATTTCAACTCTTACGTATGAATTAGATAAATCTTTATCAATCATTTTTGAAATCGCATTACAAGTTACCTTTGATTGAAGCTCGCTAATAAATTTTACCAAATTTGGAAATTGTGAAGCATTTTCTTTTGTGACAAAACATCTAAACTTCATTGCCTTTCCTCCAGATGCTATTCCTTCTCTAAATTCTGCTGCACCGCCATCAATAGCTCTTGTTCCATCATAATTAAGATTGTGTTGGCTGATGTCCGGGATGTCTGCATTTTCAATTTCTTTAATTGCTTCATCGCTTAAGGCATTTTTGTATTCCCAATGATTAAAAGGAGATTCATATTTTTTTGAGCTGTTTAAAATTGAATTAAGAAAAGTCATAATCTTTAAATTTTTTTTCTATATAACCTGCTATTCTATCAGTTTCATTAAGTTTTTTATAATTCCAGGTCTCAACAGAAGAATCTAAATTTCTTATAATACCTAAAGATTTAAACAACTCAAAAAATTTTTTGAAGCGATAATTGTTCTTGATAGCTGGCATATCAGCTACATAAATAGGTTTACCTGTTATTGCAGCCTCAGATATCATAGACGTTGAGTCGCAAGTCACTACTATATGGTCTGCTAACTTAAGTGATGATAAATAAGCTCTTTTATCAACCTCTGAAATAATAATTTGATCACCATTATAAAAGTCTCTAGCCTTATCAATAATTCTTTGAGGGGTTCTCATTGAGGGGATAAAAATTAGTTGGTGGCCACTTTCAAGAAAATTTTTTTTAATTTTATAGAAAATTTTCTCAATTAAGTCATCACTAAAATTATAATATTTATTTGGACCACCTACAACAAACACAACTACTTTCTCTTTTTTAATTTTTGGTTTTAAGTAATTCAAATTTTCACTTAGTTCACTTTCTCTAAGATAGTGAATAGCCCCTTTAGTTGATAATACATTTTCACCTTTTAAGTCATCGTGTTCTGGAGCAATAACAAAATCGAAATTATGTAAAGATACCTTAGGATCTTGGATATGAATATTCATAATTTTATTTCCAAACTTTTTTTTTAAGAAAATTGAGGGAATTACACTTTTTCTGCCACAAGAGATTACAATATTAAACTTTTCCAAAATATCATTTTTAAAAACAAACCTTTTTATTGGTGTAATTTTTGGAGGAAGGATTCTCCAGAAATTATTTAGTTCAATTCTCTCGTGTATAAAATCTAATCCTAGAGCTTTGGCAAGTCCTTCTACTTGGCTAATCATACCATGCATGCCCTCGGTCAATAATAAACCTTTTAATTTAGTCATTAATCACTATATAGCTTTCATATGAGTCAAAATCCAACTAAACACACAAAAGTGTTAATAATTGGGTCTGGTCCAGCTGGATACACAGCAGCTGTTTACGCAGCAAGAGCAATGTTAAATCCAATTTTAGTTTATGGTTCAGAGCCAGGTGGACAATTAACTACAACAACAGATGTTGAAAATTTTCCAGGGTTTGCTGATGTTATTCAGGGTCCCTGGCTTATGGATCAAATGAAAGAGCAAGCAAAAGCAGTTGGAACAGAAATGATCGAAGATCACATAAGTTCAGTAGATTTAAAAAAAACACCGTTTGAAGCCATTGGGGATACTGGTCAAAAGTACACTGCTGATAGCATTATAATTTCAACAGGTGCACAAGCAAGATGGTTAAATTTAAAATCAGAACAAGAGTTCAGAGGTTTTGGAGTATCCGCATGTGCAACATGTGATGGTTTTTTCTTTAAAGACAAAGAAGTTGCAGTTGTTGGAGGAGGTAATGCAGCTGTTGAGGAAGCGATGTTTCTTACGAAATTTGCATCAAAAGTAAAATTAATTCACAGAAGAAATAATTTAAGAGCTGAAAAAATGCTTCAAAAAAAACTTATGGAGAATAAAAAAATTGAAATTATTTGGGATAGTGTTGTTGAAGACGTTATTGGCGATAAAGACCCAAAAAATGTCAAAGGAATTAAAATTAAAAATGTCAAAACAAATAAAATTAACGAAATAAAGTTAGATGGTGTTTTCATTGCAATAGGACATGATCCAGCTACGCAATTATTTAAAAATCAGCTAAGTATGGATAAAGAGGGGTATTTAATAACAAAACCAGATTCAACGGAGACTAATGTACCAGGTGTTTATGCGGCTGGTGATGTAAAAGATAAAACATTTAGACAGGCAGTGACTGCTGCTGGTATGGGTTGTATGGCAGCACTAGAGGCTGAAAAGTTTTTATCACATTAAAGTGAAAAATAACCTTCATGTATTTTTAGGAGCAACAGTTGCTGATGCAGCAGCAAGACCTTTACATTGGGTATACAATCAAAAAAAGCTTAATTCCTATATTAAAGGTAAAAAAGACTTTACTTTTTTAAAAAAAAATAAAAGTCCTTTCTACAATATAAAAACTGGAAAAGTCTCAGGTTATAATGAAATTGGACAAGTTATGTTTCAAACACTTCTAGAAAATTATGAAGATATAGAGAAAGAATTTAAAAAGAATATTCTGAAGAATTTTGGTCCTGGAAGCAAATATTGGAAAAATTTAAATCTTAGATCAAAATATAAAAAAGTAAAAGATTGGCGTGGTATGATAAAAGGACCATGGATACACCAAAATATTATAGAAACTGTAAACAATATTAAATTAAATAAGAAAATTTCAGGTGGAGTAAAAGTTAATGAATCTGATGGTTTTTGTGCTGCACTTCCATACTTTCTTTATGGTTATGATTTTAAAAGTCTAGAAAAAATCATAAGAATTGTGACTGCTTCAAAAATTAGTTTAAAATATGCATTAGCTAAATTTTATATAATTGATTTTGCTCTTAAAGGAGCCAAAGATCCAGTTCATGAGTTTATTAAAAGATTTAAAAAAAACACATCATTTAAAGTTATTGTTAATGACATTAAAAAAATAAGAAGATTAAATTCAAAATTTCATTCTATCACTATTAAAAAGCTTGGTATGGCATGTAGTTATCCAGGAACTTTTAATAGTTCAATATATACAATAATTAATTCCAGAAATTACAAAGAAGCTATATTAAAAACAATAAAGGCAGGTGGATGCAATTGTTCTAGAGCAAATTTCACTGGAGCATACTTCGCTGCATTAAAAGGGTTAAATTCAATTCCTAATTCTTGGATAAAAAAAACAATTCCAGCAAAAAAGATTTTAAGACAAAAATAATTATTTATTTAATCCTTCACAGAAAGATTTAATTCTCGACATAGCTTTTTTTAAATTATTCATTGATGTAGCGTATGAAATTCTAAAATAACCATCTAAGCCAAAAGCTGATCCTTGTACGACAGCAACATTCTCTTTTTCAAGTAATTTTTGAACAAAATGAGTATCTGTTTTTAATTTTGTTTTTTTATTTAATAATCCTTTACAACTTGGGAACACATAAAATGCGCCATTAGGAGTTAAACAATTAATTCCTTTAATGTTATTAAGACTTTTGACAACAAAATTTCTCCTATCTTTAAATGCTTTTTCTCTAGTTTTTATAAAACCTTGCTTTCCATTTAATGCCTCGACTGCTGCTGCCTGACTAATTGAAGATGGATTTGATGTGGATTGAGACTGAATTTTTCCTATAGCTTTAATTATTTCTTTAGGTCCAGCGGCATAACCTATTCTCCAACCTGTCATTGCATAGGATTTACTAACTCCATTCATTGTAAGTGTCCTATCTTTCAATTTTGAAATTTGAGCTATCGTGAAAAAATTAAAGTTATCATATCTAACATGTTCATAAATATCGTCACTTAAAATAAAAATTTTCTTATTTCGAATTAAAATCTTTGCTAAATCATAAATTTCTTTTTTAGAATACCCTGCTCCTGTCGGATTAGATGGAGAATTAAGAATTATCCATTTAGTTTTTTTGGATATTGCTTTTTTTAATTTTTTTGGAGTAAGTTTGAAGCCCTCTGCTTCTGTACACTTTACTATTTTTGGTTTTCCACCTGCTAATAAAACCATGTCAGGGTATGATACCCAAAAAGGTGCTGGTATAATTACTTCGTCACCTTTATTTAGAGTTGCCATAAAAGTATTATAAAGAACTTGTTTACCCCCTGTACCAACAGTTATTTGATCTAAGGAGTAGTTCAATTTATTTTCTCTTTTAAATTTTTTGATAATAGCCCTTTTAAGTTCGGGCGTGCCATCAACGGCAGTATATTTTGTGTCTCCTCTTTTGATAGCTTTGATCGCTGCATTTTTTATATTTAATGGAGTATCAAAATCTGGCTCCCCAGCACCAAGACCTATTACATCTTTTCCAGCTGCTCTTAATTCTCTTGCTTTCTGAGTAACAGCTATTGTTGGGGATGGCTTAATTCTTTTTAAACTGTCTGATATTATGCTCATTGAAATATAAATTAATTCTACTACGTTCTTTAATATATGGAAAATACATATCAAGATTTAATTACAGATATTCAGAGTAAAAACCCAAAAATCAGTGGAAAACTTGAAGGTGGTAAAAAATTTAAAATTAAATCTGATTTTAAACCTGCGGGTGATCAACCCGATGCGATTAAAAAATTAGTTAATGGTGCAAATAAAGAAGAATTTAACCAAGTATTACTCGGCGTGACCGGTTCGGGCAAAACATTTACAATGGCCAAAGTAATTGAGGCTACTAACAGACCGGCATTAATTTTAGCTCCGAATAAAACACTCGCTGCACAGCTATATGGTGAAATGAAAACATTCTTTCCTGATAATGCTGTAGAATATTTTGTATCTTATTACGATTACTACACCCCAGAAGCTTACGTTCCTAGATCAGATACATACATTGAAAAAGAAGCATCGATAAATGAACAAATAGACAGGATGAGACATTCTGCAACAAGATCTCTTTTGGAGAGAGATGATGTTTTAATTGTAGCCAGTGTGTCATGTATTTATGGACTAGGTTCCGTTGAAGCTTATAGTAAAATGACTTTAACACTTCAAAAAAATTATGGTTACAACAGAGAACAAATTATTAAGTCTTTAGTCGCATTACAATATAAAAGAAATGATCAAAATTTTTATAGAGGTACCTTTAGAGCTCGAGGTGAGTATTTAGAAATCTTTCCATCCCATCTAGAGGACAGAGCATGGAGATTAAGCTTATTCGGAGACAAGCTTGAACAAATTGAGGAATTTGATCCTTTAACTGGAGATAAAGTCAGAGATCTAAGTTTAGTAAAAGTTTATGCAAATAGTCACTATATCACTCCAAAGCCAACAATAGAACAAGCAATAATTAATATAAAAAAGGAATTGGAAATAACTTTAAAAAAACACAAAGCAGAAAATAAATTATTAGAAGCACAACGATTAGAGGAAAGAACAAAATTTGATTTAGAGATGATAGAGGCAACAGGATCTTGTGCAGGAATTGAAAACTATTCAAGATTCTTATCTGGTAGAAAACCTGGAGAACCACCCCCAACATTATTTGAATATTTTCCAGATAATACTTTGATTTTTGTAGATGAGTGTCATGTTACAGTTCCTCAACTTAATGGAATGTATAAAGGAGATCGATCAAGAAAAAGCACACTTGCGGAATATGGATTTAGACTTCCATCTTGTATGGATAACAGGCCATTAAAATTTGAAGAATGGGATTTAATGAGAACACAAACAATATTTGTTTCAGCGACTCCTGGTCCTTGGGAATTAAATCAGACAAAAGGGAAATATGTTGATCAGGTAATAAGACCTACGGGATTAATTGATCCTCCTGTGGAGGTTAGACCAGCTAAAAATCAAGTTGATGACTTAATGCACGAATGCAAAAAAGTTGTTGAAAAAAATCATAGAGTTTTAGTGACAACTCTTACTAAAAAAATGGCAGAAGATTTAACAGAATATCTTCATGAGAATGGTGTAAAGGTCAGATATTTACATTCTGACATTGATACACTCGAGAGAATAGAAATAATGAGAGACTTAAGAATGGGAGTTTTCGATGTTCTTGTTGGAATTAATTTATTAAGAGAAGGTCTAGATATACCCGAGTGCGCTTTAGTTGGTATTTTAGATGCAGACAAAGAGGGTTTTTTAAGATCTGAAACTTCATTAATTCAAACTATAGGTAGAGCTGCTAGAAATGTTGACGGTAAAGTGATTTTATATGCTGACAAAGAAACTAAAAGTATTAAAAAAGCTATGCAGGAAACTGATAGAAGAAGATCTATCCAGCTTTCCTATAATAAAAAACATAATATTGATGCTAAGACTATTAAAAAAGAAATTAGTGATATCTTAGAAAGTGTTTATGAAAAAGATTATGTAAAGATTAGTGAAGGGTCTAATGTTGGTGGGAATTTAAAAAAACATCTTAAAGCGCTAGATAAGAAAATGAAAGAATCTGCCTCTAACCTAGAATTTGAGGAGGCTGCCAAAATAAGAGATGAAATAAGAAAATTACAAAGCACTGAACTTGAAATAACTTTAAACCCTAAGATTAGACAATATGATGTAAAAAATAAAATATATCCAAAAGGTAGATCTACTTTAGGCATGCCTGGTACCAGAGTAACAAAAAAAAGAGATAAAAAATGGAAGCACGGAAGATAATAATTACTGGGGGTGCAACTAGAATTGGCGCAGCAATAGCCGAGAGACTTTCTGGTAAAAATATTGAGATTACTATTCATTTCAATAAATCGAAATTTAAAGCTGAGGCTCTAAAAAGAAAATTACAAAATTTTGGGACAAAAGTTTATTTGGTAAAGGGTGATTTAAGTAAAGAAAAAGATATTTTTAAAATTATCAAATTTTCAAAATCAAAAATGAAATTTTTTGATTGTTTAATAAATAATGCCTCATTATTCGAAAATGATAAGTTAGAGAATTTTAATTCAAAAAGTTGGGAGAAACACCTTTCAACAAATCTTAGAGCTCCAGCTCTTTTGTCCAAAGAATTTTCAAAATATATAAAAGGGAGGAAAAACAATATAATTAATATAATAGATCAGAGAGTATTCAAATTAACTCCTTATTTCTTTTCTTATACCATTAGCAAGACAGGATTATACACATTGACTAAAACTAGCGCAATGAGTCTTGCACCAAAAATTAGAGTAAATGGAATAGCTCCTGGACCAACAATTAAAAATAAAAGACAATCAGATAATCATTTTAAAAAACAATTTTTAGCTACTCCCCTCCAGAAGCAAGTCAATGTTATTGAAGTATGTAATGCTGTTGACTTCTTCATAAAAAATGGTTCTATTACTGGTCAAGTTTTGGCTATTGATAGTGGTCAAAGTTTGAACTGGCAAACACCAGATGTTTTAGGAAAAGAATGAAAAAAAATAATTTGAAGATTGTTAAAATAGACAAAAATAAAAGTCTTTTTAATTATGAGAAAAAAATTCTTATTAATGAATTAATTTTGGATTTAAAGCTTGGGTATTATGATTTTGAGAAAGAAAAATCCCAAAAAGTAAAATTTAGTTTAGAAATAGATTATCAAGACAAAAAGCCCTCGAATGATAAAGATTTAAAATCAATTGTGAATTATGGAACTATCGTAAAATTGATTAAGAAACTTGTTAAAAAAAAGCATTATAATTTTTTAGAAACTTTAGCAGAAGCAGTTTTTGATGAATTATTTAAAGATAAAAGAATTGCAAAAATTATGCTTAAAATTGAAAAATTAGAGATTTTAAAAGATTGCTCATCTGTTGGAATACAAATTTCTAAAATGAGAAGCCATGCTAAGTCCTGAAATTGGAAAAGAAGTAATTAAAAAAGAATTACCTTTAATACCTAAACTACCCGGTGTTTATAGAATGTTAAATTCTAAAAATGAGATTTTATATGTTGGAAAAGCCAAAAACCTTCCAAATAGATTAAAAAGTTATGTTTCTGAAAAAAATCACATAATTAGAACTGAAAGAATGCTTTCTCAAACAATTAGATTGGAAATTACAACAACCACAAATGAAAGCGAGGCGTTACTATTAGAAGCTAATCTAATCAAAAAACATAAGCCCAAATTTAATATATTACTTAAAGATGATAAATCCTTTCCATACATATTTATCTCAAAACATGAATTTCCACGCATCGAAAGACACAGAGGAGCAAAAAATAAATCTGGAAAATATTATGGACCATTTGCAAGTTCTCTTGCAGTTAATAGTGCAATTAAAACTCTCCAAAGAATCTTTTTACTTAGATCTTGTACAGATAAACAAGTTGAGGCAGGTGATAAGACTTGCTTTAATTATTTTTTAAAAAGATGTGCTGGTCCTTGTGGAGGTAAAATCAATAAAGAAGATTATTCAAAACTTGTAGAAGCAGCTGATGAATTTTTAAGTAAGGGTAGATCTCGAAAAATCCAGCAAACACTTTCAACCCAAATGGAAAATGCAAGTGAGGTATTAGACTTTGAAAAAGCAGCTATAGTGAGAGATAAAATAAAATCTTTAAATATAATACAGTCTTCTTTGACTATAAGCGATGTAAATCTTAATGAAGCAGATGTAATAGCTGGTTATAAAGAGTCTGGAAAAACTTGTATTCAAGTATTTTTTTATAGATCTAAACAAAATTGGGGAAATCAAGCTTTTTTTCCAAAACATGACCCTGACGAAAAATTAAATAATGTTTTAAATTCGTTTGTATCTCAATTTTATGAAAATAAAGCAGTTCCAAGATCAATTATACTTAGCGAGGAAATTAAAGAAAAAAAACTTATAGAACAAACCTTATCTAAAAAAGAGAATAAACAAGTAAATATTTCTATTGCAAAAAAAGGTTCGAAGTTAAAAGTAATAAACTTAGCGATTAAAAATGCTAAAAATAGCTTAAATAGAAATCTTTATGAAAATCAAAATAATAAAGAATTACTAGATAAGATAGCAAAAAAATTTAATATTGAAAATCCTATTAATCTAATCGAAGTCTATGACAATAGTCATATTCAAGGCACAAATAGTGTTGGGGCTTTGATTACTTATGGAGATGAGGGTTTTGTAAAAAAGAGATATAGAAAATTTAATATTAAAAATGAAGATTTTAAACAAGATGATTATGGTATGATTAGAGAAGTTTTGGGAAGAAGATTTAAAAGAGCTATTCAAGAAAAAGGTAATTACTTAAATTTTCCAGATCTAGTTTTAATTGATGGCGGTAAAGGACAATACTCATCCGCTAGAGAAACACTTAATGAGCTAGGATTAAATGAAATACCAGTTGTAGCTATTGCTAAGGGTAAATTTAGAAATAGTGGTAATGAGACTTTTTTTCATAACGGAAGAGAGTATAAATTTATGAAAAATGACCCTACTCTATTTTTTCTACAAAGAATACGTGATGAGGCCCATAGATTTGCAATAAGTGCACATAGAGCAAAAAGAAAAAAAGGTATTTCTAAATCTATGCTAGATCAAATTGAAGGAATAGGTGCGATCAGAAAAAGAGCGCTATTGAACCATTTTGGGTCTGCAAAAGCTGTGGAATCTGCTAGCCTCGATGAAATTAAATCAGTTGAAGGTGTGGAAACAAAAGTTGCAAAAAAAATATATAATTTCTTTCACGAGTAAATATTATGCTTAGAAAAATACCCAACATATTGACTGTCGGTAGAATTTTAATTGTACCCTTTTTTGTTTTAGCTTTTTATTTACCTGGATTTTATGGAGATCTAACTGCTTTAGTATTGTTCATTATTGCGTCGTTTACAGATTTTTTAGATGGAATGTTGGCAAGACTACTTGGAGAGGAGTCTAAATTAGGAGAGTTATTAGATCCAATAGCAGATAAAATTATTGTGGCTGCAGCACTAATTTTATTAGTTATGGATGGCACAATTAAAAATTATGAGGTTATTGCTGCAATTATAATTTTAACAAGAGAAATATTAATATCTGGTCTTAGGGAATTTTTAGCAAAAGGTAAGATTAAACTTCCTGTCTCTAATCTAGCAAAGCTAAAAACAGTTTTACAAATGGTCTCAATTGCTCTTTTGCTTTCTGGAGATACGGGAAATAAAATTATTAATTTTCAAGATTACAATGCTCAAACAATTGGCATAATTTTATTATGGCTATCAGCAGCTTTGACTCTATTCACGGGTTATGAGTATATACGTAAAGGAATAGACCACGCTATATCAGAGGACAGTAAAGATTAGGCAGCTTTTTTCTTTTTAACCAAAGCTAAATAACTCTCATTTAAATCAATTATCAAATCGCAAACTTTAAATTGATAATCTGCAATAGTAGATACAGGCGTTACTTCAGCTGCAGTTCCTGTTAAAAAACATCCATCAAAATCTTTTAATTCTTCTGGTTTTATTTTTCTTTCGTGTACTTTGATATTTTTTGATTTTGCAATTTGAATTACAGTTCTTCTAGTAATTCCATCTAAAAAAGAATCTGGTATTGGAGTGTGTAGCTCACCATTTTTATCTTTGAAAAAAATATTTGCCCCAGTCGCCTCTGCAATATTATCCTCATGATCTAACATAAGTGAATCTGTATAACCTTGTTTTTCGGCTTCGTGTTTTGAAAGGGTACAAATCATATACAATCCAGAAGCTTTTGTGTCCCAAGGAATAGTATTAGGGGCGGGTCTTCGCCAGTTTGAAATATTTAATTTGATACCTTCAACCTTAAGTTTAGGATCAAAATATGAACCCCACTCCCAAGTTGCAATTGCTACATGAATTTTTGTTTGCTGAGCTGAAATAGCCATCATTTCACTGCCTCTCCAAACTACGGGTCTAACATATCCATTCTCTACTTTTTGAGTAGAAATTATTTTATTGCTCGCTTTATTAATTTCATCTTCGCTATATGGTATTTCAATTCCCATTCTCTTTGCTGAGTAAAATAATCTTGAAGTATGTTCTTCTAATTTGAAAATCGAACCATCATACACACGTTCTCCTTCAAAAACACAGCTCGCATAATGTAATCCATGGCTAAGAACATGAACCTTAACATCAGACCAATCGACTAATTCGCCATTGTACCATATTTTTCCCGATCTTTTATCATAGGGTATCATTATGAAATAAAAAAAATTCTTACTGAAAAAATATCTTTGTATCTGTAATATGTCAATATAACTTACCAATAATGAAACAACTTTTATATCTAAAAGATGATCAATTGAAAGATTTGATCGAAAAGCTTTTTATAGGTTACAGAGAAACATTTTCAGACTCAAAAAAAATATTAAATAAGTATAAAATTGGCCTAGCACACCAAAAAGTCATTCATTTGTTATCCATGTATGAAGGGATAACTATTTCAGAATTGCTCAAAAGACTAAAAGTAACCAAGCAAAGCCTTAATAGAGTTTTAAAAGATCTAATTAAACTAGACATAATAATTTTTAAAAAAGACGAGCAGGATACAAGAATAAAACATGTATTTCTTAATGATAAAGGAAAAAAAATATTTAATGAAATTTTTGAAATTCAAAAAAAAAGAATTCATAGCGCGTTACTTAACTCAAGCTCAGAAGAGGTCATTAACTTTGATAACGTTTTAAAAAAAATAATTAATGGATAATTTTGTAGCTCATATTTTAGTTGTTGATGATGATGAAGGTATCAGAACTCTTGTTAAAAAATATTTAAATGAAAATAATTACCTTGTTACAACTTCTAATAGCGCAGAAGATGCTTTTGAAAAAATACAAATAATCAAATTTGACCTAATCATACTAGATATTATGATGCCTGGAAAAAGTGGTTTAGAGTTTATTAAAGAAAATCACAAAAAATTAGATACTCCTGTGATTTTATTAACTGCAAAGGGTGAGGCGAATGAAAGAGTTGAGGGTTTAGAAGTTGGTGCTGATGACTATCTTCCAAAACCTTTCGAACCTAAGGAGTTAATATTGAGAATTCAAAATATAATTCGAAAAACAAAAAAAAGTGATCAAAAACGTGTAATACAATTTGAAAATATTAAAATTGATTTGAATAAACAACTAATAATCAAGAAAAATACAGAATACAAAATTAACAACACAGAGAAAAAGATTTTAGAAAAAATGATTAATAATCCTGGTAAAACTTTTTCACGTGAAGATATTGGTATTCTAACTGAACTTGATAAAGAGAGATCAATAGATGTTATAATCACAAGACTTAGAAAAAAAATTGAAATTGATCCAAAAAATCCTAAGTTTTTACAAACAATTAGAGGAGCTGGATATGTTCTATGGATTGAGTAAATTCTTTAAAGATATACTTCCAAAGAGATTATTTTACAGAGCTTTACTAATTGTTGCTGTTCCAGTCATAGTTTTACAATTGGTAATTACTATTGTTTTTTTTGATAGCCTATGGATCAAAACTAACAAGGGTATGACTAAAGCTTTAGTAAATGAAATTAATACTTTCATTGAAGTTTATTCTGATGAAATTTATAAAAAAGATGAAATAAAAAATGTTTTTTCAGTTTACCAAGACTTGAATATAGATTTTGTAGAGAAGAAAGATTTTATCCATACTTTTGATGAAAGATGGTTTAGCCCGATAGATAGGACTTTAAGAAGAGAACTCAAGTCAAAATTTGGGAATGGAAATTATTGGTTTGATACAACTTCATATAAAGAGTTAATTGATATTAGAATAAAATATCAGTCTGGCTATTTTAAATTTTTAGTTCCAAGAGATAGAGTGACGACTTCCTCGGCTCGTATCTTTGCACTTTGGATAACAGTTCCTGCAATCATAATGATTTTAATTTCATTAATTTTTTTAAAAAATCAAACTAGACCAATAACTAATCTTGCAAAAGCAGCTGAAAAATTTGGTCGGGGAGAAGAAATTGATGAATTTAAACCATCTGGTGCAGCAGAAATCAGACAAGCTGGTTATGAATTTGATAAAATGAGAAAAAGAATTTTAAGACATCTTAATCAAAGATCGGAAATGTTATCTGGCATTAGTCACGACTTAAGAACTCCTTTAACAAGAATGAAATTACAAATAGCATTTATAAAAGATGAGGAATTAAGTAAAAAATTATCCGAAGACATTAACGAAATGGAAAAAATGCTAAATGAATATTTGCAGTTTACCAGCTCGTCATACCTTGAAAAAGATGAGGAATTTAATATAAGCGAATTAGTTAATGAAATAGTAAAAAAGTATGAAAATGAAAATATATCATCCAAAATTACACCTAGAATTTATATAAGTGGTAGAAAAAACCTAATCAAAAGATGTATTAATAATCTTATAGATAATGCAATTAAATATGCAAAAAAAGTAAATGTAGATATTACTAAAAGTAGTAACAACTTATTCATTAAAATTGAAGACAACGGTCCGGGTATACCTGAAACAGAATATGATAATGTTTTCAAACCTTTTTACAAAATTGATAAAGGTCGAGCTGAAACAAAATCGAGCGTTGGACTTGGATTATCTATAGCTTCTGACATTATCAGATCACACGGGGGAAATATAAAGTTAGCTAAATCACCAATGGGTGGTTTAGAAGCTAAGATCTTTTTGCCTTTTTAATTTTCTTTTTTTTTGTAGATTTTAATTGATCAATTTTTTTTTCTAAATTTTCAACTCTTTTTGAAAGAACTTCAAACTCATCTTTACTTGTTAACTTCATTTTAAAAACTATTTCATCTCTTTTAGATTTTAAAATAGTCATAATTTCATTAGCTATATCTTTTGATGATACTAAGCCTTGTTCAAATAATTTAGCAAGTTTTTCAATTACAAAATTTGAGTTTTTCATATATTAATTTAATAACTTATTATAATTATAACTTATATTTAAAAATAAAAATGTTCATTAATAATTTTGACCCAGTCGCATTTCAAATTTTTTCATTTGAGATTAGATGGTATTCCCTAGCTTATATTGTTGGTATTTTATTAGGGTGGTTTTTAAGTAAAAAATTTTTTATTTCTGAACTAAAAATAAAAGAAAAATTTGACGATTATTTAACTTATCTAATTTTAGGTTTAATTATTGGTGGCAGATTAGGTTATGTTATATTTTATAACTTTGAATTTTATATCAATAATTTATTGGATATCTTAAAAATTTGGCAAGGTGGTATGTCATTTCATGGGGGAGTTATAGGGATCATAATTGCAAGTTACCTTTTTGGGAAAAGAAATTCACAAAGTTCATTTAGTTATTTAGATATTGTGTCTTTTGTTGCACCCATAGGTATTTTTTTTGGCAGAATAGCAAATTTTATAAATTCAGAACTTTATGGTATCGAAACAAATGTTGTTTGGGCAGTCCAATTTACACAAATAGATAATTTATATCGACATCCCACTCAGTTATATGAAGCATTTTTTGAGGGTATAGTTCTATTTTTAGTTCTACTATATTTCAAAGACAAGAATTTCTCCAAAAGACCTGGTTTTATCTCTGGTATATTTTTAGTTTTTTACTCAATTTTTAGATTTGTAATTGAGTTTTTAAGAGTTCCTGATGACCAACTGGGCTATTTATTATTTAATTTAACTATGGGACAACTTATAAGTATCTTTTTTTTAATAATCGGATTTTATTTATTAATCTCTAAGTATGAAAACAGACAAAATAGTTAATTTACCCTTAGACAAGTTTATCAATATCTCTCTGTATAATAAAAAGTCTGGGTACTACATAAAAAAAAATCCATTCGGCAGACAAGGAGATTTTATTACAGCTCCTAATGTATCAAGATTATTTTCTGAAATGATTTCTATTTGGGTTGTAAGTTTTTGGAAAAGTATAGGGTCACCAAAAGAATTCAACTTAATCGAACTTGGAGCAGGAAATGCTGCAATGATGAAAATTCTTATAGAAAGTTTTAAAAAGTTTCCATCGTTTTTCAAATCCTGCAGGTTGGTAATTTATGAAATAAGTCCTACTTTAAAGAAGATACAAAAAAAAGAATTATTAAATTCAAATGTAAATTGGATAAACGATTTAAAAAAAATTAAAAAAATTCCCAGTATATTTGTTGCAAATGAATTTTTTGATGCACTTGCAATTAAACAATTTCAAAAAAAAGGAAATCTATGGTTTGAAAAATTTGTTAGTTCAAACAAAAAAACAACATTTTTCTCAGAAAAAAAGATTAATATGAAAAATTATGAAAAAAAGATTAATTTTAAAATATCTAAAAATCAGAATTTTATAGAATATTCAGAACTTGGTATTAATTATCTGAAACAAATTTCAAAAATAATCAAAGTGAGATCTGGAGGAGTTTTAATCATAGATTATGGATATAATGAAGATAAAATGAAAAATACTTTACAAGCATCATATAAACACAAATATTCAGATATTTTAGCTAAAATTGGGAGTTCCGATATCACGCATAATATTAATTTCCGATTATTTGAAAAAATAATCAAGAAACTGGGTGGATTAAAGCATTGTTTAACAACACAAAAAGAATTTCTTACAAAAATGGGTATTCAAGAAAGAGCTGAGATGATTGCAAGAAATCAAAATTTTTTAAAAAAAGCAGATATTTATTACAGATTGAAAAGATTAACAGATGATAAACAAATGGGAAAATTGTTTAAAGTTATGTTAATAAAAAATCAAAAAAACAATTTTAATTTAGGATTTTGATCTGATTACTTCTCGAAAATTATTAAAAAACAAAAATATAAGTCATGGTTTTTTTAATAAAAATGGAGGTAAATCAAAAGGAATATATAAAAGTCTAAATTGTGGTCCTGGTTCTCATGATAACAAAAATAACATTTTAAAAAATTTAAAAATTGTCAAAGATAAAATTGGAAAGAAAACAAAAAATATTTATTTAGTTCATCAAGCACATAGCAATAAGTTGGTTTTTCTTAATGAAAATTCTAAATTAAAAAAAAAAATTAAAGCTGACGCAATTATAACTAATCAAAAAAAACTTCCGATAGCTGTATTGACTGCTGATTGCGTACCAGTTTTGTTATATGATTGTAAAATGAAAATCGTAGCGGCTATACATGCCGGTTGGAAAGGTGCATATAGAGGAATAATCAAAAATGTTATTAATTTTATGCTTAAAAAAGGGTGTAATCCAAAAAATATTATTGGAGCGATTGGTCCATCAATTACTCAAAAAAACTATGAGGTAAAAGCTGACTTTAAAAAGAAATTTATTAAAAAACACAAAAAAAACAAAATTTTTTTTAAAAGTAAAAACGGGCTAATTTATTTTGATTTACCAAATTATGTTAAATCTCAACTTAAATCACAAAAAATCAATAGTATTGATATGATTAAAATTGATACATTTGATAAAAAAAATAATTTTTTTAGTGCAAGAAGATCGTTAAAATTAAATCTAAATGATTATGGTAGAAATATTTCAATAATTATGATTAATTAAACTTTTCATGAAATTATTAACTGGAAATAGTAATAAAATCCTAAGTAAAAACATCGCTAAATATTTAAAATCTAAACTTGTCAATTCTAGTATAAGAAAATTTGCAGATGGTGAAATTTACATCGAAATAAATGAAAACATAAGAGGTAATAGCATTTTTATAATTCAATCTATTTCTTCACCAGCTAATGATAATTTAATGGAATTATTATTATGTATTGATGCTTTAAAAAGATCATCAGCAAAAAATATAACTGCTGTAATTCCTTATTTTGGTTATGCAAGACAAGATAGAAAAGTTGTTCCAAGAACATCTATATCAGCAAAGCTTGTCTCAAATTTAATAACTAAAGCAGGAGCAGATAGAGTTGTGACAGTTGATCTTCATGCTGGTCAAATTCAAGGTTTTTTTGATATTCCTGTAGATAACCTTTTTTCTACTCCAATCTTTGCACGACATGTTAAAAAAAAGATCAAAAATAAAAATTTAATCTGTGTTGCACCGGATGTCGGTGGTACGGAGCGAGCGAGAGCACTTGGTAAAATTTTAAATATTGGTTTGGCTATTGTTGATAAGAGAAGACCAAAACCTGGTCAATCACAAGTAATGAATATTATTGGGGATGTAAAAGGTAAAACATGTATCTTAGTTGACGATATAATTGACTCTGGTGGCACTATTGTCAATGCCGCTAAGGCATTAAAACAAAGGGGTGCTAAAGAAGTTTATGTTTATATTACTCATGGAGTATTAACTGGAGACGCAGTTAAAAAAATTAAAAATTCAGTTATTAAAAATTTAGTTATTACAGACACGATAGATAACAGCGAAAAAACAAAAAATGTTAAAAACATAGAAGTTTTACCCATTTCTGCCCTTATGGGAGAAGCTATAAAAAGAATTTCTAATTCGACATCAGTTTCAGATTTATTCAAATAATTACCTTGATTATTTGTGAACATGGGTTAAAAACCTCTGTTTTATGAATTCTTTAGAAGCTAAGATCAGAAATAACAAAACCAAAGGTCAACTTAATGCTATTAGGAATGATGGTGGTGTTCCGGGAATTATCTATGGAGGTAAGGATCAAAATCAAAAAGTTTCTATATCAAAGAAATTATTAAAAAACTTGATTGATAAAGATAACTTTTTATCAAACATTATTACTTTAAATGTAGATGGAAAATCTCAAAATGTATTACCTAGAGAGGTAAAATATCACATCATAAGTGATGAACCTACTCATGTAGATTTTCTGAGAGTTCTTCCTGGAGTAAAAATTAAAATTGAAGTTCCAGTTAATTTTATTAATCATGAAAAATCTCCAGGTTTAAAAAGAGGTGGGGTGCTTAACATTGTAAGAAGAAAAGTTGAATTAAAATGTCCAAGTGAAAAAATACCTGAAAGTATTACTTTAGATTTAGATGGTATAGATATCGGGTCAAGTTTTAAAATTTCTTCAGTTAAACTAGATGCGGAAGTAACACCAACTATTCAAGGAAGAGATTTCGTAATTGCAACCTTAGCGGCACCGACAGTAATGAAAGAGCCAGAAAAACCAGCAGAGGCAGAAGCTGCAGAGGGTGAGGAAAGTGCTGAAGGAGCAGAAGCAGCAGCAGCTGAAGGAGATAAATCAGCTGCAGATGGCGATAAAAAAGAGGGTGACGATAAAAAACCTGCAGACAAAAAAGCTCCAGAAGAAAAAAAATAATCCACTAAATTTGAAACACTAATTTTAATAGTTTATGCTTTTATTTGTAGGTTTAGGTAACCCAACTCCAAATAGTGAAAATAATAGACATAATGTGGGGTTTAAGATTATAGACTCCATCAATAAAAAATTTGGGCTTACAAAACAAAAACCAAAATTCAAAGGTTTATTAACAACTGGAAATATTGATAGTAAAAAAGTTTATGCCATTAAGCCCTTAACTTTTATGAATAACTCTGGAATATGCATTAGAGAACTAATTGAATATTTTAAAATTGAACCTGAAAATGTAATTGTTTTTCATGATGATCTTGATGTTGAATTTGGAAAAATAAAAGTGAAATTTGGTGGATCAAGCGCTGGTCACAATGGAATATCTTCTATTGATAAATTTATTGGAAAAGATTACTCAAGAGTTAGAATAGGTATAGGTAAACCAAAAGGACCCTTTGAAGTATCTGATTACGTTTTGCAAAATTTTGATGATGAAGAAATCATGGGTGTAGAAAAAATATCCAAAAATATAACTGAATCACTTTCAATACTTGTAGAAAAAAAATTAGATTTATTTTCAAGCACAGTAAATAATAAATAATGAGTTTTAAATGTGGGATCGTTGGATTACCTAATGTTGGTAAATCAACTCTTTTCAATGCACTAACCAATTCCAGTAAGGCACAGGCAGCTAATTTTCCTTTTTGTACAATTGATCCAAATATTGGAGTTGTAATAGTGCCTGATGAAAGATTAAATAATTTAGCTAAAATTTCAAAATCAAAAAAAATAATCAATACCACTATATCTTTTGTTGATATTGCTGGACTGGTAAAAGGAGCATCTAAAGGTGAAGGTTTGGGTAATAAATTTCTTTCTCATATAAGGGAAGTCGATGCAATTATTCACATGATCAGATGCTTTGACTCTAATGATATTCAAAATGTTAACCCTTCTGTTGACCCGGTAAGAGATATAGAAATTATAGAAACTGAGATGATGCTTGCAGATCTTGAATCTATTCAAAAGAGGTTAGAAAAAAATAACAAAAAAAATGTTGATGAGGATCAAATCAAAATTCTTGAAATAGCTATGGATTGTTTAAATAATAATAAAAGTTTTGATGATTTAAAAACTCAATTTAATAAAAAGCAACTTAACCAATCTGAGTTATTATCACTCAAACCTAAAATTTTTGTTTGTAACGTTGATGAGCAAAGTGTTCAGAGTGGAAATAATTACACTCAATTATTTATTGATAAGTATGGAAACAACAATACTTTAATCGTTTCTGCAGACATAGAAAATCAAATAAATGAATTGGATAATAATGAGAAAAAAAATTATATGGAAATGATTGGATTAAAGGAAACAGGATTGAATAAACTAATTAAGAAAGGTTACGAAATTCTCGACCTAGATACATACTTTACATCTGGACCCGAAGAAACTCGAGCATGGACAATTGAAAAAAATTGTACCGCTCCAAAAGCTGCAGGTGAAATCCATACTGATTTTGAAAAAGGATTTATTCGGGCCGAAACTATTTCTTACGATGATTTCATATCTAATGATGGTTGGGTAAATTCAAAAAATAATGGAAAAATGAGGTTAGAGGGAAAAGATTATATAGTTAAAGATGGGGACGTTTTAAACTTCCGTTTCAATACGTGACCATATTTTTTTCATACTAAAATAAACTAGGATTGTTAATATAATTAAATACACGATAGCTTTAAAACCCATTCGATGTCTTGACTCTAAATGGGGTTCAGCTGACCACATTAAGAATGTTGTTACATCTTTTGACATTTGTTCAACAGAGGCTATTGTACCATCAGAGTATTCTACTAATCCATCTGATAACTGATTAGCCATTTTTATTTTATTCCCATACATGTATTTATTATAATAAACACCATCATCTAAAGTAACTCCAGCTGGTGGGTCTTCATATCCTTGAAGCAATGAGTAAATATAATCTACCCCACCTCCTCTTGCTTTAACTAATACAGACATATCTGGTGGATAAGCACCTCCATTTGCTGCTTGAGCAGCTTGAACATTATCATAGGGCATTACAAACTTATCTGATAATCTGCCCGGACGAGTAAACATATCACCATCTGAATTAGGTCCATCTTTGACCTCAAAAGATGCAGCAATAGCTTTTGCTTGCTCTATAGAAAATTCTGGTCCCCCTTTTTCGGCTAAATTTCTATAACTTAAATATTTCATCGAATGACAAGAAGAACATACCTCTGTGTAGACTTGATAACCTCTTTGAAGTGCAGCTCGATCAAACTTTCCAAAAAGTCCTTTAAAGCTCCAATCAGTTTTTAAATATTCAACTTTTTCTGCAGCTTGAGTGCTCAATGAAAGTCCAGAAAATAAGATAATAAATGAAAATATTTTAAAAAAATTTTTCACTTATTTATTCAAACTTTCCTTATTTTTTGCTGTAGCTAAATTAGGCGAACCACCTAATATCGGTTCGGTAATACTTAATGGGATTGGGAGAGTTTTTTCTTTCCAGCCTAAAACCGGAAGTATCACTAAAAAGTGTAAAAAATAATATGCTGTAGCCACTCTAGCAACTAACAGATATAATCCCTCAGCTGGCATAGCACCCACATATCCAAGGATCAAAACATCAGCGACAAGGATCCAATAAAATTGTCTATACAAAGGTCTAAATACTGCTGATCTAATTTTTGAAGTATCAAGCCATGGAAGAGCTGCTAAAATTAAAATAGCAGATAACATTGCAACTACTCCTAAAAGTTTATCTGGGACCGATCTTAAAATTGCATAAAATGGTAATAAATACCATTCTGGAACAATATGTGCCGGAGTAACTAATGGATTAGCCTCAATATAATTATCTGCATGACCTAAAATATTTGGCGTGTAAAAAACAAAAAATGCAAAAACAATCATAAACATTAGTAAAGCAAAACCATCTTTTATTACAATGTATGGATGGAATGGTACTGTATCTTTTGAAGGTTTTTTAATGTCAATTCCAACTGGATTATTATTTCCAGGTACATGAAGTGCCCATATGTGAAGAACAACTAAACCTAAAATTAAAAAAGGTATTAGGTAGTGAAGTGTAAAAAATCTTGTTAAAGTAGGATTATCGACCGAGTAACCTCCCCATAACCAAGTGACAATACCCTCACCCACTAAAGGAATTGCACTAAATAGATTTGTAATTACAGTTGCGCCCCAGAAACTCATTTGGCCCCATGGAAGTACATAACCCAAAAATGCAGCTGCCATCATTAATAAATAAATAATGATACCTATTATCCAAATTATTTCTCTAGGAGCTTTGTAAGAACCATAAAATAACGATCTAAATATATGAATATAAACAGCCAAAAAAAACATTGAAGCACCATTTGCATGAATGTATCTAATTAACCAACCATAATTAACATCCCTCATAATATGCTCGACACTATCAAAAGCCATATCAGCATGCGCAATATAATGCATTGCAAGAACTAAACCCGTTACAATTTGAGTAATCAAACAAAAAGTTAATATTCCACCAAATGTCCACCAATAATTTAAATTTTTAGGTGTCGGATAATCAGTTAAGTGATTTGCAAGAGTTAATAATGGCAAACGATCATTAAACCATTTTCCAAATTTTGATTTCGGTGTATATTCGTGATCACTCATAATAATTATCCAATTTTAATTGTATTAGCATTAACAAATTCATATTTAGGAATCTCCATATTAGTCGGAGCTGGTCCCTTTCTAATTCTTCCAGAGATATCATAGTGAGAGCCATGACACGGACAAAACCATCCATTGTATTCACCTTTTTGATCTAATGGAACACAGCCTAAGTGAGTGCACACTCCAAGCATGACTAACCACTCGGGGTTCGCTGCACGATCCTCATCTTTTTCAGGGTGCTTTAAATCTTCTAACTTTACAGATCTTGCTTCAGCTATCTCATCTTGTGTTCTTCTACGAATAAAAACTGGTTTACCCCTCCATAAAACTGTAATTGTTTTACCAGGATTAACCGCACTTACATCAACCTCGGTGCTCGCTAAAGCTTTGACTGATGCGTCTGGGTTCATCTGATCAATCATTGGCCATATTGTTGCACCAACACCAACCGCACCAACTGCATAAGTTGCTGTGAATAAGAAATCTCGTCTATTAGTTTTTTTTTCTGACATCAATAATAGTTAAATATACCCAATATTGCTTTTTTCTACTTAAATATATGATTTCATATAATATAAAATGATAAATTTACTACTGAAAGAATGACACAGAATTTGATAAATCATGGCCCTAAAATTGCTTTATTTGAACCAGACATACCCCAAAATACAGCAGCAATAATCAGAACTTGTGCGTGCCTAGGTGCAAAACTTGAAATAATAGAGCCTTGTGGGTTTATGCTAAGTGATAGAAGATTTAAGCGAGTCGTTATGGATTATATGAATGAAAAAGACCTAAAATTCTATCAAAGCTCAGATGATTTTTTTAAATCAAAAAAAGACCAAAGAATAGTTCTAATGACCACAAAAGCGTCTATTTCTTACACAAAATTTAAATTTAATAAAAATGATACTATTCTTTTTGGCAGAGAAAGTGCCGGGGTTCCAAATGAGGTTCACAAAAAAATTAAAGATAGACTCAAAATTCCTATGAAAAACAATAAACGCTCACTTAATATCGCATCTTCAGTTGCAATCATATTGGCAGAAAGTTTAAAACAAACTAAATTAATCTAATATGGATTTAGAAATTAAAAAAGATGTCACAAGTAATTGGTTCAAAATGCTACAAAAAGCTATTTGGCATAGCATAATTAACCTTGAAACAAAAGATGCGGATACTAAAATCACTGTTTGGAACAGGAGTAAAAAAAGAGATGAAGGAGGCGGAGAATTTAGAATTTTAGAAAATGGAAGAATATTTGATAAAGTCGGAGTAAATTTTTCTAAAGTTTATGGAAGATTCCCAAAACAATTTCAAAAAAATATTTTAGGTGCAAAAAAAGATCCAAGTTTTTGGGCTTCTGGTATTTCAGTTGTAATGCATATGAAAAATCCCATGATCCCTGCCATGCATTTTAATACAAGATATATCTGCACAACTCAGGACTGGTTTGGTGGTGGTATGGATGTAACCCCGTCAATAAAAGATGATAAGGAAAAAAAAGAATTTCATAAAACCTTAAAAAAAATGTGTGATCAACACAATAAGAAATATTATACAAAATATAAGAAATGGTGTGATGAATATTTCTATTTACCTCATAGGAAAGAACCGAGAGGTATTGGAGGAATTTTTTTTGATTATAAAAAAGGTAATTTTGAAAAAGATTTTAAATTTGTAAGAGATGTTGGGATCACTTTTCAATTTATTTTTCAAAAAATCATTAAAAAAAAATTGAGAAAAAAATGGACCAAAAATCATAAAGAATTACAATTCATAAAAAGAGGTCGCTATACAGAGTTTAACTTACTCTATGACCGAGGAACAAAATTTGGTTTACAAACTGGTGGAAATGTTGATGGTATTTTGATGTCATTACCTCCGTTAGCAAAATGGAAATAACATGGATAAAGAAACAATTACTTTAAATGGCTTAAATAAACTCAAAGATGAATTAATCTTTTTAAAAGAAAAAAAAAGACCTGAGATTGTAGCGGCGATTGCTGAAGCGAGGTCACATGGTGATCTAAAAGAAAATGCAGAGTATCACGCTGCTAAAGAAGAGCAGTCTCATAATGAAGGTAGGATTACCGAAATTAATGATATCATTGCTAGAGCAAATGTTATTGATATTACGAAATTAAATAATGATGGTAAAGTTATCTTCGGCTCGACTGTGTTTTTAGAAAATTTAGATACTGGAGAAAAAATAGATTATAAGATTGTAGGAAAAGATGAAGCTGATCTCAAACAAAAATTAATTTATTTTCAATCACCTATAGGTAAAGGTTTAATAGGAAAAAATAAAAATGATTTAGTTGAAATAAAAACTCCTGCCGGGGTCAAAAATTTTGAAATTAAGGACGTAAAATATATCTAATTGTTAACAATTTGACTTACTTGTTTATCTGAAATTTGAAAATTATTTTTCACCCATTCTTCCTCAATTATTTTTAGTTTTGCACCCAACTGTTTACCCTCAGGAATATTGAATTTTTCCATTAAAAATTCTGCACCTACTGGCATTTTTGGTATTGTTTTATCTTTATAGAAATCAATTAATTTTTGAATATTTTCAGAATTTTTTTTTGATTTAATCAAGTAATAATTTAGAATATCAGTTACTGCTTGTTTTCCATTATAATAAAAAATACCATTAAAATTTTCCTCTCTAAAATTTTTTGGTCCAATTTTTTCCTTAAAAAAATTATCAATAATTTTAATTCTTTTTCGATCTTTTTTCGAAATATTAAATTTGTACATAAAATAATCTGCATTATCTGTCTCATCAATAATCATTAAAGATAATAAAAAGACAAAATCAGCTTTATTAATTATTTCTTTTTTTTTTGAATTTAATTTTGAAAAAGTTTTTAAATTATTTAACTCAGGAAAAACAACTAAAAATAATTCTGAGCCCAATTTATCATCGGCTAGCTTTTCTAATATTTCTAACTGAGTTATTTTTTTTAACTCATCTAACAATCTCTCTTTAGATAATTTCGAAATACCACCAATATTAATTTTAAGTTTTCTGATTAATTCTGGATTATGCGGATGCTTTGAGTAATGGGCAAAAAATCTTAAATATCTTAAAATTCTCAAATAATCTTCTTTAATTCTTTTATCAGCGTCTCCTATAAAATTTACAAAACCATTTTCTAGGTCCTTTTTACCCTCAAAGGGATCGAATAAGTTTCCTTCTTCATCTGCATAAATGGAATTAATGGTAAAATCCCTTCTCAATGCATCCTCTTTCCAATTTTTTGAAAATTTCACTTTTGCGTGTCTTCCATCTGTAAAGATATCTTCTCTCAATGATGTAATTTCAAACTTATACCCTTCTATAAGTGCTGTAATTGTTCCATGTTCAATACCAGTTTCGTAATAATCAATTTTATTTTCTTTCAAAACTTCACAAACCTTTTGAGGATCAAGATTTGTAGCCATATCAATATCATTTACTATTTCTTTATTAATGATTTTTCTAATGCAACCTCCTACAAATCTTACTTCACTATCTGATGAATAAGAATTTATGGCTCTAAATATTTTTTTTGCTGGAGTATTTTTTGTTAAATCTCGAATACTTTGACTTATATAATTTAAATTATTTGATCTAAAAAAAATTGTATCTAAAAAATTTTTCATACTTGGCTGGGGCGCTAGGATTCGAACCTAGGATGCAGGTACCAAAAACCCGTGCCTTACCGCTTGGCTACGCCCCAATATTAAGTTCGTATAACACAAAAAAATCAAATTTATATAGTTTTTGAGGCTATACACCAGATATTTTTGTATTTTTGAGTAAACTTTTTTTTCGCACGTTCACATCTTTTTTTTGTTTGAAAATATGCAACTAAAGCTGATCCCGATCCTGTCATTCTTACAAAAACTGGGTTTAGAGAATTCTCTAAATAAAGTTTTATATTTTTTAATCCTGGGTATTTTGAAAAAGCTATTGTTTCTAGGGAATTTTTCATATCTTTTAAAAAATTAATATCAAACATTTTTTTGGTTCCCTTGCCAAATTTAGCTTTGTCAAACTTTCTAACCTTTGAATAAATATCCTTAGTCGAACAACCAAAATTTGGTTTTACTATCAATGGGTAAACTTTTTTTATATTACTGAAATACTTTATTTTATTTCTTGAATTTAAAATCTTACTTTTATGATTTAAGCCTAACATCACATCTGAACCGATTAATTTCGAAACTTTTAACATTTCCTTATTTTTAATATTTATTATTTTCTTATAAGCCAAATATCTTAGTATACTCGCTGCGTTCATTGAGCCACCTCCAAGACCAGCTTTATCAGGTATAGTTTTTTTAATTTTGATTTGAAATCTTTGGTTTTTCAAAATCTTTTTATTTTCTAAGATCTTGAATAATTTAGAAACAGTATTTTTCTTACCTATCCTTCGAGAAAATTTTCCATTAAATGAAATTAAATGTTTTTTTGATTTTATTTTTTTGATCAAAATAATATCATGCAAATCTACGAATCTTATTATGCTTTCTATGTTGTGCAAAGATTTACTTTTGCTAATAACATTTAATGCCAAATTTAATTTCGCATGTGATTTTATTTTAGAAAAAGACATTTAAGAATTTTAAAGACCTTCAATCATCTTAATATTAATTTTTTCAATTAATTCTTCTTCAGTATCTTTCATTTTCAATACATTGGTCCAAAAATATCTAGCCTGGATTTTTCTATTGAGCTTCCACAAAATATCACCGTAATGGTCATTCACTATTGGATCATCAGGCATCAATTCTACGGCTCTTTTCAAAAATTTTTCAGCTTTTAGATAATCATCAATTAAATAGTAAGCCCAACCGATAGAGTCTATTATATATGGATCATCACTCTCAAGTTCGTAGGCTGTTTCAAGCATTTTAATCGCTTCATTAATTTTATAATCTCTCTCAAGCCACGAATAAGCAAGGTAATTTAGTATGTAAGCATCGTCAGGTGTAATTTGAAGTGCATCAATTAAATCTTTATCGGCTTTTTCATAATTTTTAATTCGTTCATATGTGCCTCCTCTTCGATAAAGAATATCCGACTTGATATCCGAAGCATCATCCAAATTTTCAATAATTTTAGTGTAATAACTTATTGCTTCATCGTAATTTTTTGCTTTTTTATAAAAATTTGCGACATCTAATAATATTTTTTCATTTGGATTTTCAATTTTATCAAAATTAAATTTAATAAAGTTAAGAGACTCTTGATTATTTCTTTGCGCTGAAATTATTTGTGCTTCTTTTTTTAATCTAAACCAATAATAAAAATCATCATCCTTTTTAAATTTTTTAAGAACTTTTTTTGCCTTTTCATAATCTTTATTAAAATAATGATTTTCCGCAACTAGTGATAAATTAAATACAAATCTTGGATTAAGAAAATTTGATAAATTTAAGTAAAAATTTGACATCTCGTAATTGTCTTGTGCGGAATACAAATTTGATATTAAAAATAAAAATTCAGCAATTAGATCATTATGATTTTTGCATGAAAAAACCTCTTTAAATTTTTGCAAGTTTCCCTTGTCAATCCAACTTTTACCTTGTGATATTAGCAATGTTGAATTTAAAAATTCTATTTCATCAGTAATTACTTTTGCTTCGTTTAAATTACCGTTTTCAATTAGGTAACTTATATAAAAATAAATATACCTAGTAAGATCCGACTCAGGATCATTTATCAATTTTGAGAAATATCTCCCTGTATTAGGATCATCTAAATAACACTTTTGAAATGTTTCTGAAATATAAGATAGTCTTCCAAAGTTTTTCTTATCGTCTAAAAATTTTTTTTCTTTAAAGAGATACACATATTGTTTTAAGCTTTCTAAAATTGCTAAATTAAACCTATCCTGTTCTGCAAAATTATTTGCAATAGAAATATATTCATAGGCAATATCTAACTCATTTTTTTTTAAACTATTAATTATTAATAATAAATATGAGTCGAAAAAATCTATATTTTCATTTTCATAATTTTGTCTAATAATTTGAATCGCTTGTGACACTTTATTCTCCAATACTAATGAAGATACATATCTTTTTAAAAATGGATCATGGGAATTAATCAAAATTTTAGATGAATTAAAAAAATCTAAAGCTTCAGAATTTTTTTTATTCCCAAAAGCAACTATACCTGAAAAATATTTTGATAAATTTTTAGAATCAATCTTCTCAAAAGAATTACTTTTCGTAAACAAAGTGTTCTGATAAAATAATACTAAAATTAGTATAAATTTTATATTTTTAAGAACCATTACTATATTGTATGATTAAAAAGACTTTAAATCAAAATGCTAAATATACTCAAGAATTCATGAAAACAATTGAAACTGATTTTATTTTTAGCGATAAACCAATTAATAGATTTAAAGTCGATTCAGCTGAAAATAAAGAAACTTCAATAAATAAAAGTGAACTGCTGAATGATCTAAAAACAAAGATCAATTCAATTGAAAATTGTAATTTAAAAAATAATTCTAAGAGTTTAATACTGGGCGAGGGCAATATTAATGCTGATGTGATGTTAATTGGTGAAACTCCAGGTGAAATAGAGGATAAAACAGGTTTATGCTTTCAGGGAGAAGTGGGCAATCTCTTGAATAAAATGTTACTAGCAATAAATATAAAGAGAGAAAATATCTATACTACTTATTCAATTAATTTTAGACCACCAGAAGATAGAAAACCCACCGCGCAGGAAATAAAACGTTATGCAATATTTCTAAAAGAACACATTGCAATAATAGATCCAAAAATTTTAATTTTAATGGGCAGCACAGCAATGGAAGCAATTACAGGATTAAGCAAAATATCTAATGAAAGAGGTAAGTGGAAAGAAATAATTTTAAAGAATAAAACTATTCCTATCATGATTTCTTTTAGCCCTTCCTATCTAATAAGATTTCCAGAAAATAAAAAATTTTCATGGGAAGATCTAAAAAAAATTAAACAAAAAATTCAAGATTTTAATATTAGGTTTTAATGAAAACTATTGCTGGAGTTGATGAAGTTGGCAGAGGTAGCTTAATTGGACCTGTTTATGCAGCAGCCGTAATATTGAACAAGTCCATCAATAAGAAGTTACTAAAAGACTCAAAAAGTTTGAGAAAAAATAAGCGAGAATTTTTAGCTAAATACATTAAAAAAAACTCTATTTGGGCTACAGGTAAAGCTTCTGTCTCAGAAATTGAAAAAATAAATATTCTTCATGCAAGCCTATTGGCTATGGAAAGAGCGATTAAAAAACTAAAAAAAAAACCAAAATTGATTTTAGTCGATGGAAATATAACACCAAATTTAAAAAATTATAAACTTCAATCAGTCATTAAAGGTGATGAAAAAATACCATCAATTTCTGCAGCATCAATCATAGCAAAAGTTACACGTGATAAAATGATCTCTAAGTTAGGGAAGAAATTTAAAAATTATTACTGGAGTAAAAATTATGGATATGGAACTAAACAACATTTTAAAGCTATAAAAAAATTTGGGATTACTTCTCACCATAGAAGAACCTTTTCACCGATCAGCAAATTAAAATAGGTTTCACGTAGAAACACCAGATGTAGTTGTTGTGAGTCATCATTATACAAATGGAATCCAAATAATTCAATCCTAGGTTGACCCAAGAATCTTTTTGGAGTCTAATTTATTTTTATAAAATGAATTTGGACTTTAGAAACAAATTAATAAATGGAGATAGTTTAAGGGAACTTAAAAAAATCCCTAATGAGACTTTTGATTTAGTTTTTGCTGACCCTCCTTACAATTTACAATTAAGAAATGAGCTTATAAGACCTGATAGGTCAAAGGTAAATGCAGTCAATGATAAATGGGATCAATTTGAAAATTTTAAAAAGTATGATGAATTTACCTACTCATGGTTAACGGAATGTAAAAGAATTTTAAAAAAAAATGGAGCTATTTGGGTAATTGGCAGTTACCATAATATTTTTAGAGTTGGCACCGCTATCCAAAATTTAGGTTTTTGGATTTTAAATGATGTTATCTGGAATAAAAAAAATCCTATGCCAAATTTTAGGGGGACACGTTTTACTAATGCACATGAAACGTTGATTTGGGCATCAAAATCAGAAAAATCTAAATATACTTTTAATTATCAATCTTTAAAATGTTTAAATGATGATCTTCAAATGAGATCGAACTGGGAATTACCTATTTGCAATGGTTCAGAAAGATTAAAAAAAAATGGCAAAAAAGTTCATTCAACACAGAAACCTGAATCCTTACTTCACAGAATTTTATTAGCAACTTCAAATAAAAATGATTTTATTTTAGATCCCTTCCTAGGATCTGGCACAACTGCAACTGTAGCTAAAAAATTAGGAAGGTTTTATTTTGGTATAGAGAAAGATAAAACCTATTATAAGGCAGCTGAACAGCGACTAAAAAATACAAAACCTATTGAAGATGATTTTCTGGATACTCTTCAAAATAACCGGTCTAAGCCAAGAATACCTTTTGGCTCGTTGGTAGAATTAGGAATTATAAAACCTGGGACCACTATATTTGATGACAAAAGAAAAATTAGCGCAAAAATAATGGCTGATGGAAGTATAAAACATGCAAAAAAAGAGGGCTCAATTCACAAGGTAGCTGCATCAATATTGGGAGCAGAAAGTTGTAATGGCTGGACTTATTGGCATTACAATCTTAATGGGCAAATAGTGCCAATAGATAATTTAAGACAAAGATTAATTTCAAAAAATTAATTATTATAAATTTTACCTAAATAAGAATCTAAAAACTTTTTGTTTTTAATAAATTTTTTCAAAAAAATATTTCTAAAAAAAATAGCCACAGGATTAGATAAATGAAATGCAAATTGATTTAGTTTAGATCTTTTATTAACCATTTTAGTTTTACTAACTCTATTTTTAAAGAAATCCCCTTCTGAATTATTTTCTATACTTTTATATAATTCATAAGCACTCTCTATAGATTGAGATGCCCCTTGAGCAAATGAGGGTGGAAAAGCAAAAAAAGCATCACCTATAAAATTAATGTTATTATTATTTGTTTTAAAAAAGTCCTTGCTAACAAATACTGGAAATATTTTTAATTCCTTAATTTTATCGAAAAATTCTTTATTTTCTTTTGGAACCTTTTCTAAAACTTTTCTAATGAAAGAATTTTCTTTGAATAAAGAATAATTTTTTTGTTCTTCTAAAGTAAGTTCATACCTCATAATTGCTATAAAATTTAAGTCTCCATTTTGAGTTACTGGATAAATTACCTGATGAAAATCAGAGCCTAAAAATAATGAAATATTTTCATTATCGATTTTGGAAGAATTTGTTATCTTTCCTCTAATCGCCAGTGTATTGTTGTATTTTGGTGGACTTTTATTATTAGAAATCAAGCTTTTACTTTTTGAAAAAACTCCATCTGAAATGATTAAATAATCACATTCAAAAGTTTCATTGTTTTTAAAAGTAAGTTGAATTTTCTGATTTTCTTTATCAATACCCGAAACATTATGATTAAATTTAATTAAATTTTCTATATCCTTTTTCAAAAAATTTATTAATTCAGATCTTTTTAAAGTAGTGTACTGACAATTCTCTGAATTAAAATCAGAGATATTTAAATCACATATCTTTTTGAAGTTTTTTGATGAAAAAAAAATGATCTTTTTTGGATTAAACTTTCTTGCATTTTCAAATTTATTAAATTCAATTTCATTTAAAAGCTTCACGCTATTGACAGATAATTGAATTCCATAACCTTCCTCAAGATTAATGTAATTATTTTTCTCATAAATTACCACTTGATAATCTGATTTTTTCTTGAATAAATTAGCAATAAATAATCCTGAAATACCAGCTCCAATAATAGCTACTTTCTTCATTAATTTTTCTCTAAAAATTTTACAATTTTTTTTGTAAATGAAGGCAACATGTAGTTGTCTAATTTTTTTTTATCTATCCAATGTGGTGACTTAAATTTTTCATATTTTTTTAAATATTGAATTTTAATGTTCATATTCATATTAGACATTTTGAAATTTATATTTTTATTGAAATTTTTTGGTTTGAACGTTTCCTCCATTGGAAATATCTTTAAATTTTTCAAAAAATTAAATTTAGTATTTTTTATTAATAAATATCTTTGTTTTTTTTTATAAACCTGAAGTATAAAATATTTATCTTTATTTTTTTTATTATTCTTCGTAATACTAAAATCTTTTTTTTTATAAGATTTACAACTCTCAGCTAAAGGACATTGAGAACAAACTGGATTATTTGGCTTACAAATTAATGCTCCTAATTCCATGAGCGCTTGAGCATAATCACTTGATCTTAATGATTTACCAAAAATATCTTTTTTTTTTATAAGATTTTCTTTTTGTATTTCACTTTGTTTTTTCAAATAAAGATATCTTTTTAAAACTCTTTCGATATTTCCATCTAGTGGGATGTATGGTTTGTTGAATGCAATTGCTAAAATAGCACTTGCAGTGTAATTTCCTACACCAGGTAATGTAATTAATTCCTCAAAATTATCTGGAAGTTTTCCATTAAAATTTTTGATTACAACTTTTCCGGTTTTTTTTAAATTTCTTACTCTAGAATAATAACCAAGTCCCTCCCAAAGTTTTAAAAGTTTTTTATTTTCAACTTTTGCAAGACTATGGAAATTTGGAATTTGTTTTATAAATTTATTGAAATATGGAATGACTGTAGCAACTTGAGTTTGTTGCAACATAAATTCACTTAACAACGTATAATATTGTTTTTTTGAGGGTGAGATTTTTTTTCGCCAAGGCAATTTTCTCTTATTAAAATCATACCAATTAAGAATTTTTTTTGTTAATATTTGTTCTTTCATATGCAATTTAAGAAATATTCTAAGCAGAGAGGTGGTAGCATTCAAGGATTAAGATCCCTTAAAGACACTTTACCAACAAACGTAAGGAGAGTAATAAATAAAAGAGGCCAAATTTATTCTGAAACGCTTAATAATTGGAGATATATAGCGGGTGAAAAATTATTTAAAGTTTGTTATCCAAAATCTTTTAAGAATACAAACAAGTTCAGTGTGAGCACGCTTTTAATAATGGTACAAAGAGGTCATGAAGTTGAGTTAGAATATTCAAAAAAAGAAATTCTGGATAGAATGAATGCTTTTTTTAAAGATGAAGTTGTAAAACGTATTAAATTTACAAGTTTTAATGATGAAAATAAAATAGATAATCAAAAAATAATTCAGAATAAACCTGTGACAAACAATAAATATAAAAATAAACTTAATGATGTTAAAAATAAGCAAATCAAAAATTCATTGATTGAATTAACAAAAGTTTTTAAAGAAAAATGAAAAAATTATTTCTATTTTTAATACTAATTTTTGGATTAAGCACTGGTGCTAGCGCGGAAATAAAGAGGATAGTTTCAGGAAATCAAAATGCAAAGATTACCATAATTGCCTACGAGTCTCTAACATGTGGCCATTGTGCAAATTTTCATAAAGATGTTTACCCCTCTCTTAAAAAAGATTTCATAGATACAGGACTAGTCAAAATAGAATTTCGACACTTTCCTTTAGATATTGCTGCTTTAAATGCTTCAAAAATTTCTCTTTGTAAACAAGATCAAAGCCTAGAAATTTTGGAAAAACTTTATTCTAATCAACAAGCTTGGATAAAAGGCAAGGAAATAGAAGAAGTAAATAATAATTTAAAAGAATTTTTAAAAAATGCTGGGTTTGATATTGATTTTGAAAAATGTATTAACAACAAAGAAATAGAAGATTATGTTTTAAATGATCGAATCGAGGGGACAAAAAATTTTAAAGTTAATTCTACTCCTACGATAATAATTAATAACGAAAAGTTCGAAAAATCTCTTAATTATAAAAATTTAAAAAAAACATTAGAAAAACTGATATAAGTTAACCCATGGAGTTTAAAAAAATCCAACTCAATGGATTTAAGTCATTTGCAGATAAAACTAATTTCTTAATTGAAAATGGTTTGACGGGTATTGTTGGCCCAAATGGTTGCGGTAAATCAAATATTGTTGAGTCTTTGAGATGGGTGATGGGTGAAACATCTGCAAAAAGCATGCGAGGATCAGGCATGGAAGATGTTATATTTTCAGGAACATCAAACAAACCTTCTAAAAATATTGCTGAAGTTTTGGTAACTGTAGCTAATGAAAATAACGAGGGTCCAGTGCAATTTAGAGAGTTAGATGAAATAAATGTTAGAAGAAAAATAGAAAAAGATAAAGGTTCGAAGTTTTATATCAATGATAAAGAAGTTAGAGCAAGGGATGCTCAAATGTTTTTTGCAGATTTATCAACTGGAGCTCACTCTCCATCTATGATTAGTCAAGGCAGAATTGGAGCTCTTGTTACAGCAAAACCTACAGATAGAAGAGCAATTTTAGAGGAAGCTGCAGGAATTTCTGGGTTACATGTCAGAAGACATGAGGCTGAACTAAGATTGAACGCTGCAGAAAATAATCTAAAGAGAGCTGATGAATTAAGAAGGCAACAAGAAAGGCAATTAGCAAATTTACAAAAACAGGCTGAAGAGGCTACAAAATACAAAAATATTTCTGATGAAATAAAAAAAATTGAAGCAGGGCTATATTATCTAAAATTACTAGAGATCGATAAAGAAATTAAAATAGAAAATGAAATTAATACAGAGGCAGAAAGTGAAGTCAGTGGTTTTAACAATAGAATTAATGAATTAGAGAAACTGATTAAAACTGAGGTTGATAAAATAACTCCTCTACGAGAAAAAAATATTGAAAATTTATCAAAGATACAAAGGCTAAACTTAGAGCTCAAAAGTCTAGATGAGGAAAATAGCAGAATTCAAGACGAAATAGAAAACGTAAAAAAATCTCTACAAACAATAGATGATGATATTAGTAGGGAAAGAGGAATAGTGATTGATGCAAACTCAAATGAAAAAAGATTGAAAGAAGAAAAAAGAGAGCTTATTGAAATCGACTCAAAATATTATCAAACTGAGAAACAATCGAATGAAGATTTGGAAAATAGTAAGAATAAGTTAAAATCAGAAATCGATAAAATTAAACAATTAATTAATTCACAAAAAAATGATGATGCAATTAAATCACTAGATAATTGCCAATTTGTCATCGAAGAATACGCAGATAGCTATAGTAAAAATCAAAATATCAAAAGAGAATCTGTCAAAAGAAATGAGAGAATTGCAATAATTGACAAGGAGATTGAGAGTTGGAAAAATCTTTTATCTAATTCAGAAAAAATGGTAGCAGAATTAAGTGATAGAAAAAATAAACTTGATGTACAACGAGATAAACTTGATAATCAACCAAAATTTCAAGCTGAAAAAAAAGGGCAAATTTCGGAAAATTTAAGAATTTCTGAAAATGAAAAAAATGAGAATGAGCAAATTATCAATACCACAGATGAAAAAATTGACACTCTTAGAAATCAACTAAACGAGATACAAGAACAATTTATTCAGATAAGAGAACGAAAAGCAAGTTCAGGGGCAACAATTGAAGGACTTAAAAAAAGAAAAAATGATTTAGTTGATAGAATTATTTCTGAGCTAAATCTTACGGAAGAAAACATTTTAGAAAATTCAAATTTGTTTGGTGTCGAAGAACTGCCTGATGCTGTTAATCAAGAGGACTTATTAGATAAAAAAAAACAAGAGAGAGAAAAATTAGGCTCGGTTAATCTAAAGGCCGACGAAGAGACAGTAAAATACGAAACAGAAATTAAGAAAATGGAACAAGATAGAGCAGACTTAGTTACAGCAATTATAAAACTTAAAGATAGTATTAATGAATTAAATCAAAAAGGAAGGGAAAGACTAATTGAGGCTTTTGATAAGGTAAATAGAAAATTTAATGAGGTTTATACAAAATTATTTAATGGTGGAAATGCTAAGCTTGAATTAGTTGACTCCGATGATCCTTTAGAAGCTGGTTTGGAAATGTTGGTAAGTCCTCCTGGAAAAAGACTCCAATCAATAACTTTATTGTCTGGAGGTGAGCAGGCTTTGACTGCGCTATCTTTGATTTTTGCTGTTTTTTTAACTAACCCCTCTCCTATATGTGTTTTGGACGAGGTTGATGCACCTTTAGATGATGCCAATGTAACAAGATTTTGTGGCCTACTTGAGGAACTAATAAAAATTACAAATACCAAATTCATCATTGTTACTCACCATGCTTTGACAATGTCAAAAATGAATAGACTTTATGGCGTCACCATGCCTGAAAAAGGAATAAGTCAGCTTGTGGCTGTTGATTTACAAAAAGCAGAAAGCATGGTCGCTTAAGTAATTAATTAAAATGTCCAAAGATCCATTTAAAACTCGCTTAGAGATTGCAAAGAAAAAGGTTTCAAAAAGAGATCTAGAAAATAAGAGAGATAATCAATCTCCAATTGGCACTGCTTTTAAGCTAAGTACTGAGCTAGTTTCAGCAGTCGCCGTAGGGACAATTATTGGGTTTCTTTTGGACAAGACCTTTGGTACTAAACCCTGGTTAATTTTAATATTTTTTTTTGTAGGGGTAGTTACAGGGATAATTAATGTAATTAGATCCGCAAAAAAAATGCAAAAATAGATAAGGTTTTATGGCAGCTAACCCAATGACACAATTCGAAGTTTATAGAATTGGTCCAGAAATAAAAGTAGGCGCTTTTGATATTTCTTTTACCAACGCTAGTTTATTCATGGTCATAAGTTCTCTTGCGATTTTAATAATATTTAACCTTGGTTCAAAGAAAAATTCAATACTTCCGAGTAAGATCCAACTCTTAGCTGAATTAAGCTATTCATTTGTATCAAAAATGATCAGCGATACCGCTGGTTCAAAAGCTAAACCATATTTTTCATTTATCTTTTCATTATTTATGTTTGTTTTGTTTTGTAACATGTTCGGCATGATACCTTACACTTTTACAGTGACTAGTCATATCATTGTGACTTTCATATTGGCAGCTTTTATTTTTATTGGAGTTACAGTTGTTGGTTTTATAAAACATGGCTTTGGTTACTTAAAACTATTTGTTCCAAGTGGTGTCCCTATCGTACTTTTACCATTAATAGTGGTCATTGAAATTATTTCATATTTAAGTAGACCTATCAGCTTATCAGTAAGATTGTTTGCAAACATGATGGCTGGACACACTATGATGAAGGTTTTCGGGGGCTTTGTCGTAAGCCTCGGAATTGTTGGTGGATGGCTTCCACTGAGTTTTTCAGTTGCTTTAACTGGTTTGGAGATACTAGTTGCTTTTCTTCAAGCTTATGTTTTTGCAATTTTAACATGCATTTATCTAAATGATGCATTAAATTTACACCATTAACTTATAAGGAGGATATAATGGAATTAGAAGCAGCAAAAATGATTGGAGCAGGACTTGCAGCTATAGCTTTAGCTGGAGCTGGAGTAGGTATCGGAATAATTTTTGGAAATTATTTATCTGGTGCAATGAGAAATCCATCTGCAGCGCAAAAACAATTTCCTAATTTGCTCTTAGGATTTGCTCTTGCAGAAGCAACAGGATTATTCGGACTAGTTGTTGCATTGATTATTCTTTTCGCGTTTTAATTAATGTTTAAAAAACTATTTTTATATTCATTAATTGCAAATTTCTTTTTTACAAAAAAGATTTTTGCAGCGGAGAGTGGAGGAATGCCTCAATTAGATCCAGAGTTTTGGATTTCACAAATTTTCTGGCTAGTACTCACTTTTGGAGTTTTGTATATTGTTTTATCAAAACTTATACTGCCAAAAATAAGTGCAAACTTAGAATTGAGAAAATCACAAATCCAAGAAAATATTGAGGCAGCTGAAAAACAAAGAGAAAGTAGTGAAGCTAAACTTGAAGAATTTGATGGGATCATTCTTAAAAGTAAAATTGAAGCGAAGAATATTTTTAAAGATGTTAGAGAAAAAATAATCAAAAATATTAACTCTAAAAAAGAGATCTTAGATAAACAAATTAATGATGAAATTAAAAAAGCTGAAGTAGAAATAGATACTTTAAGACAAAGTGCACCGGAAAAAATTAATAAAATTGCTGTAGTAACATCTGCTGAAATTTTGAAAAAATTAATTGGAGCAGAAATTAATAATAGTAGTATCTCTGCAATTGTTGATGACCTGGTAAAAAAAAATGGAGAAAAATATTATGGTCATTGATTCAACTTTTTGGGTAGCGGTATCTTTTTTAATATTTTTTGGTGGTCTTATTTATTTAAAAGTACCTCAAAAAATTAATAATATTCTTAATAAATTAATCTCAGACATAAAAAATGAGATTGATGAAAGTGAGAAACTGAGAGGTGAAGCAAAGATATTATTAGATAATGCTCAGAAAAAATTAGACACAGCGCAATCTGAAAGTAAAGAAATACTTGATCAGGCAAAGAAAGATGCTGATAAATTAATCATTGAGCTTAATGACAAATTTCATAAATCCTCTGAAATCAAGAAAAATTTGGCCAAAAATAAAATTAATCAAATGAGAGAGGTGGCGATTAAAGAGATTAAAGATGCATCAGTTAAAATAGCTATAGACTCAGTAAAAAAAATAATAACAACCTCAGTTGATAAATCTAAACTTGATACGCTGTTTCAGAAAAATTTAGAAGAAACTAAAGAAGAGTTAAAAAAAATTAACTCATAATACTTTTTACAATTAATCCAAAAAAATATAAGTTATCATGATGAATTCTGTGGTTATAGGCTCTGGTTTTGGTGGTATAGCAGCCGCTCTTCGTCTTAAAGCTAAGGGTCACAATGTTACATTAATTGAAAAACACAAAGACCTAGGTGGTAGAGCAAGAGTTTTTAAAAAGAATGGGTTCATTTATGATGGTGGTCCAACAGTAATTACAGCTCCATACTTAATTAATGAATTATTTGAATTATTTCAAAAAAATCCAAATAATTATATTAAATTAACACCTCTTAAAGTTTGGTATCAATTCATTTTTGAGGATAAATCAAAGTTCAATTACTCTGGTGACGAAAATGAGATGAAAAGACAAATAGAGCTTATTAACAAAGAGGATGCTCAAGGATATGAAAAACTTGTTAATTTCACTAAAAAAATTTTTGATAAAGGTTTTACGGAACTAGCTGACGTACCCTTTGATAAGCCTTCAGTGATGATGAAACAATTACCCTCATTACTCAAACTCAAAAGTTATAAGTCAGTATATTCACTGGTATCATCCTATATTAAAAATGAAAAATTGAGAAGAATGTTGAGCATGCATCCTCTTTTAGTTGGTGGAAATCCTTTCACCACAACATCCATATATGGACTGATTTTATACTTAGAAAAAAAATGGGGCATTCACTATTCTATGGGCGGAACAGGAAATATCATAAGTGGTTTTGAAAAATTAATGAACGAAGAAGGCATCGAGGTAATAAAAGGATCTGAGGTAACTCAAATAATTTCAAAACAAAATGAGATTACTGGAGTTAAATTGGACAACTCAAAAAAAATTGACGCTAATAAAGTTATTTGTAATGCAGATCCACCAGGTGTTTATGAAAAAATGTTAAACGGCCAGAGTAGTAATTCTTTTATATTTAAATGGAAAAAAAATAGAATGGAATATTCAATGGGTTTATTTGTATATTATTTTGGAACCAAGAAAATTTATGATAACGTTGAACATCACACCATTAAATTTGGTAATAAATATAAAGAGCACCTTGATGACATTTTTAATAATAAAAAATTAAACAACGATATAAGTTATTATCTACATAGACCCACTGCCACTGATAAATCCATGGCACCAGATGGACATGATTGTTTCTATGTTCTGGTTCCTGTTCCCAATAACCAATCAAAAATTGATTGGTCGTTAGAAGGTGAAAAAATGAAAAATTTAGTGGTAGAGAAAATGGAGAAAGATTTAATGCCAAATTTAAAAGAAAATATTGTCGAAGATTTTTATTTAACACCTGACTACTTTGAAAAAGATCTCAATACAAAATATGGTTCAGGTTTTTCTATACAACCAAAATTCTCACAATCTGCTTACTTTAGATTCCATAACAAATCTGAAATTTATAATGGTTTATATTTTGTTGGTGCAGGCACTCATCCTGGGGCAGGTGTACCTGGAGTGCTTTCCTCAGCAAAGGTTTTAGATAAAATTTTATAATGTCCTCTAAAAATTATTTATCTATTTACGCAAAATCATTTAATTGGGCTGGTTTTTTTTTACCAAAAAAAACCTATAAAAATTGTTCCTACTTGTACGATTTTTGCAGAGTTGTAGATAATATTGCAGATGACGAAGATGAAATAGAAATAAAAAAAATGAAATTCCAAAAATTTGTAAGTGCTTTTAAACAAAAAAATTTTATGGATCCTGTTATTCAAAATATGTGGAACATTATTAATGAATTCAATATTTCTCAGGAAATAATTTATGATTTATTTGACGGGATAGAGTCAGACATAAAACAAAATGTAAAAATAGATACTCGAAAAGATCTTTTAATCTATTGTTATAGAGTAGCTGGAACAGTCGGACTGATGATGGCAAAAATTTTAAAAGTGAAAAAAAAACAATCTCTTAAATCTGCAATCGATCTTGGTATAGCAATGCAGCTCACCAATATATCAAGAGATGTGATTGAGGACTCAAAAAAAAATAGATCTTATATAGATGGAAATTTTGAGGAAATTAATTCAACTATTAAACTTGCTGATACATTTTATAAAAATTCATTTTATTCGATAAGAGAAATTCCACTTAGCTTTAGATTTAGTATTCTAGTTGCTAGAAGAATATACAGAAAAATTGGATATAAAATTTTGAAAAAGAAAACCTTTGAAAATTATAGTAAATCTGGAAAAATTTACGTTTCAAACTTTGAAAAAGTTTTGGAGACGATTTTATCAATTTATGATCTAATTGTACTTTCTTTACTTAATAAAAAAGATGATCAAATCGAACATGATCATTTATTGATTAATAAAGAAATTAATCTTGATGAAAGAATTTGATTACATAATTATTGGTGGTGGTTGTGCTGGTTTATCTCTGGCTTATGAATTGGAAATCCATAATAAATTAGAAAATAAAACTTTAGCAATTATCGAACCTCGAGATGAATACAAAAGAGATAAGACCTGGTCTTTTTGGAAGGTATCTGAACATAATTTTGATGATTGTGTCATTAAAAATTGGAAAAATTTTTCAATTAATGCTCCAAATAAAACCAATTTCCTTGATTGTGAAAATTATCCATACCAAAGCATCGATAGTGGTTTGTTTTATGAAAAAATAAATAATTCATTAAAAAAAAATAAAAATATCTTTTTTTTCAAGGAGCTTAAAGATATCAACATAAAAAATTCATTTATATTTAATAGTGTTCCTTATATCAAAAATGACTCAAGAAATTTATGGCAACATTTTTGTGGGATTGAAATAGAGACAGAAAATAATTATTTCGATGAAAACATTTTTAATCTTATGGATTTTGATTGTGATCAAAGGGAAAGTGTCCATTTTTTTTATACACTTCCCTTTTCGAAAAATAAGGCATTAATTGAAAGTACTTGGCTTTCAAAAATGAATGATAACTCTCAAAAAGATTATGATCAACAAATTAAAGAATATATCGAAAAGAAATTAAATTTAAAAAATTATAAAATTACATATAAAGAAATAGGTGCAATTCCACTTTTTTATCCGTCATATAAAAATGAAAAAAATAAAATTAATATTGGAACTACTGGTGGTATGACAAGATTAAGCACTGGATATACTTTTTTGAATATACAAGAACATAGTAAATTTATTAGAAAAAATATTGAAAATATTCAACATGCTAAAAAATTTGAAATTAATAAAAAATATCAATTTTTGGATGAAATATTTTTACGTGTTCTTGAAAAACATCCCCAAAGAATGTCAGAAATTTTTTTTAAAATGTTTCAAAGTTCTCCTAAAACAATTATCAAATTTCTCTCCAATAAGAGTAATTTTCTTGAAGATTTGACTATAATTTTAAAAATGCCAAAATGGATTTTTATCAAAGCTTTATTTTACTAGACTTAAATGAATATTAACTTAAAAAAAATTAATCTTAATCATTCTTTTATTTTTTTTTTATTTTGTAATATTTTTTCCCTTATTCTATTTAAATTTAGTAATTTTACACTATCGCCGCTTTTGTGTTTATTTTTGATTTTAGTTATCGGCGTATCACACGGCTCTTTAGACCACTTAAAAGGAGAGAAACTTTTTAAAATTTTAAAAATAAATAATATTTCTCTTTTTTATTTTACATACACATTAATAGCATCGATTGTGATAGTCTTTTGGATTTTAATTCCTTCTATTTCATTAATAATATTTTTATTTGTTGCCTCATACCATTTTGGAAAAGAAGATACTCAGTTTTTAATTAATAATGAAACATTTTTAATTCAAATATTATATTTTTTAAAAGGAAGTCTAATAATTTTAGCACCTATTTTTTTCTATTTTGACGAAACCGTATCTTTATTTAAATTATTACTTGTTGATAATGAAAATTTTTACTCCAGTTTGGGGTATATAGAAAATAACAAATTAATACTCTTGGGAATAATTATAAGTTCTATTGCAAATATTATTTTGTTCGTAAAGGAATTCAATTATAAGAATTTAACTATTTTTTTTGATTATTTTTCTATTTTGATCCTAAATTATTATCTATCACCTTTAGTCGCGTTTACTGCCTATTTTTGTTTTTTACATTCAATAAGACATAGCATTTCATTAATGGATGAGTTAGATGGTGATAATATTAAAAATGGCTTTAAAATTTTTATAAAGAAAGCATTACCACTAACTATTTTAACTGCTTCTTTTTGTTTAATATGTCTATATTTGCTTAATTATAAATTTGATTTTAATAGTTCAATTATTAAAGTCATTTTTATAGGTTTGGCGTCTTTAACTTTTCCGCATATATTGCTGGAATATTTAATTGAGAAAAATGAAAAACAAAGAAATTAAAATACTATTATCTGCTCCAAGAGGTTTTTGTGCTGGTGTTGAAAGGGCGATTGAAATTGTAGAAAAAGCTATACATAAATATGGCGTTCCAGTTTATGTGCGGCACGAGATTGTTCATAATAAATTTGTTGTTGATGACTTAAAAAAAAAAGGCGCCATATTTGTCGAAGAACTAGAGGAAATAAAAGATAAAACTAGACCTGTAATTTTTTCTGCGCATGGCGTTCCAAAAAAAGTTCCCTCTGAAGCTGAAAATTTTAAGATGACATACGTTGATGCTACCTGTCCATTAGTATCTAAAGTTCATAGGGAGGCCGAAAATCTTTATAAGATGGGTTATCACTTAATTCTTATTGGACATCAAAATCATCCTGAAGTAATTGGCACAATGGGGCAATTACCAGAGGGATCAATAGATCTCATTCAAAATGAGGACGAAGCTAAAAAATATAAATTTGAAAAAGGTAAAAATTTAGCATTTGTTACTCAAACAACTTTATCTGTGGATGATACAAAAGATATAATTGAGGTTCTAAAAGAAAGGTTTCCTGGTATTCGTGAGCCACAGAAGGAAGACATCTGTTACGCTACAACAAATAGACAAATGGCTGTAAAAAATATTGCGAAAAATTGTGATATTTTTTTTGTAATAGGAAGTAGAAATTCCTCAAACTCAGTAAGGCTTGTAGAAGTTGCAAAAAAATCGGGTTGTCTTAACGCTCACCTTATTCACTCTCAAAGTGAAATACCATATGATTTAATTGAAAATTCAAATACTATTGGAATTTCCTCTGGAGCCTCTGCACCTGAGATACTTGTAGAAAACTTTATAGAGAAACTAAAAAAGAAATTTAGTGTCTCCATAGATGAAGTAGAAATAATAAAAGAAGATGTTATTTTCAAAGTTCCTAAAAAATTAAATTAGATGGCCGTCTATACCAAGATTAATAAAAAGGATTTATCCTTTATAAATAAAAAATTTGATATTGAAAATTTTCAATATTTCAAAGGAATAAAACAGGGTATTGAGAATACAAATTATTTACTCAAATCAAAAAATAAAAAATATATTCTCACTATTTTTGAAAAAAGAGTATTAAAAAAAGAAATACCTTTTTTTATGAAATTAATGGATCAACTGAACAATCTTAAGATAAGGTGTCCAAAACCATTAAAAAACCGCAATGGAAAATATACATTTAAAATAAAGAATAAAGTCGCTTGTGTTGTCTCATTTCTTGATGGCAAAGATAAAAAAAATCTTAGTTTGAAAAATTGTTATGATATTGGAAAAACTATTGCTCAAATGCACTCTTCCTCGAAGAAAATAAAATTATTTAGAAAAAATACGATGAATATAAAAAATTTAAATCCATTATTAAATACTATTAAATTTAAATCAAAAAAATTCATTAATTTAGAGAAATTTCTCAAAAGTAATTTTAGAGAAATAAAAAATAGATGGCCAAAAAAACTCCCAAATGGAATCATACATGGTGATCTTTTTATAGATAATATATTTTTTAAAAAAAATAAGATTTCTGGAATTATTGATTTTTATTTTGCTGCAAACGATTATTTTATGTATGAAATAGCGATATGTATCAACGCTCTTTGTTTTGATAAGAAAAAATCACAATTTGAATTAAATAAAAAAAAAGTTAAAAATTTAATTAGAGGATATGAAGTTATTAAAAAGATCTCTGGTATAGAGAAAAAATCATTGAATATTTTATGCCGAGCTGCTGCGATGAGATATTTTCTTACAAGACTTTACGACTATACAAATACCCCAAAAACTGCTTTGATAAAAATTAAAGATCCAAGAGAATATTATCAAAAATTGATAGTTCATAATAATTTAATAAACTATAGGGATTATTTAGTTTAATGATTAAAATTTATACTGATGGTTCATGTCTTGGTAATCCAGGCAAAGGGGGTTGGGCAGCAATAATTTTAAATGAAGGGAAAAAAACTGAAATTAAAGGAAGTAAAATTGATACTACAAATAATCAAATGGAATTATTAGCACCTATAGAAGCTCTTAAAAAAATTCCAAAAGGAAGCAAGGTTCAGATTTTTACTGACTCTAAATATGTTAAATCTGGAATAACAGAGTGGATACATAATTGGAAAAAAAATGGATGGAAAACTGCAAACAAAAAAGATGTAAGCAATAAATCACTCTGGTCAGAACTGGATCTACTAAACAATGAATTTGAAATAAGCTGGAATTGGGTAAAAGCACATTCGACAGATAAATTAAATAACGAAGTAGATTTACTTGCTAAAAATGCTGCCAACTTATAATTGAGCCACTTGGCGACAGAACACCCCTATTAAATAGATAAATTAATTTTTTACTTACAAAAACCGAAATGTACGGTGGTGCTATCTTTGCTACTTAAAAATACTAAATGTGTATATCCATTTTTTTTGTTTATAGTTAAACCTTCTAATCCTGAATAATCATCAATACTAACAGCATTAATCATTTTTTCATCTGTATAAATAATTGTCATTTCTGGACTATAATACATTCCAATTTCATGGTCGTATATTTTTATTTTTTTATTTCCCGAACTACTAATTGTGAATTTAACATACTTTTGATCCCATTGACCATCTGAACCAAATTTAAACTTACTGTTTAGATTACAATTATATGTAAAAGAATTGGCAAAACTATAATTACACCATGTCAAAAAAAGATAAATAAATAGAAAAAATTTTTTCATTAAGCAATATAATCAAATATTACTATGTATCTCAAACACAAATCAGTTACAAAAAAACCTTAAATTACTATGTACCTAACTATGAACCTCTTTAAAAAGTTATATTTCATGGTAATATTTTACTGAGGGCATGGAACAGAACGCCTCTTAAAAAAACTATGATTAAAAAATTTTTTAGTATTGCAAAATTTCCAATCTCTATTGTAGTTGGTGGATATGCTTATTTTTGGTTAATAAACAATCCTCAAGAAAGTTATCTCATGCCCGTAATTTTACATTGGATACCAGATGTTATTGGTTGGAATGGTTTTTTTATATTACTTGGAATTCTTGCTGGTTTAATAACTTTAGGGATTTGTGTAAGTTTAGCGGGAGAGGATGAAGATTAGGCACCTGGCAACAGAACGCCCCTTAACATCTATTAGCATAAACTTTATTCTTTAAATTCTTCATACACAGCTTTTTTATTTTTTTCTATTTCTGTAATTATTTTTTTTATTTTTACCATGGTCATTTGACACTCCAGAAATACTGTTGCATCTGTTATCAATTTACCAAGATCAGAATTAGACATTTGACGGTTTCTTGAAATGTTGAATTTAATATTATTAGAATTTGCAAAAGCCCTTAGGGTTGAAGATTTGACACCAAAATTAAAACTTTCTATTCCTTCTTTTTTGCCATAATTTGCAACAGCCACACCAATCACATCCCCACGTAGGTTTATAATTGGCCCTCCACTATTTCCTTGATTAAGAGCCGCATCTGTCTGAAAATTTGAGTAATTATCTCCATAACCTGCGAGCGAAGAGACGCTACCTTTTGAAATTTTTATAGAAGCACTTACTTCTTTTCCTAATGGAAATCCTGCAATAATTATGTCCTCTAATAATTCAGCATCCTTTAGAGATACAGAAAAAACATTTTGACTTTTTACATTTGCTTTAAGAATTGCTAGGTCATTGGTTTGATCAACTGCAAAAATTTTAGCAATGATTCTATTTCCTTTATGAGAAACAATAACTTTGTCACAGCCTTCTATAACATGATAATTAGTAATTATGTTTCCGTCATTTCCTGATTTAGTAATAAATCCAGACCCAGAACTAAATGCGTAAAGATTTTTTTCTTCCTCTTTTTGTTTTTTTTCTTTGGTCATTCTTTTTTTCTCTTTTTCCAATTTTTCTTTTTCTTTAATTATTCTCTCTCTTTCTTTCTGTAATTCATCCCTTTCTCGGGCTATTTTTTTCTTTTCAGCCTCTAAATCGTCTGGAATTTCATCTGGTTTTATTTTTTCAGTAATCTTAGTTTTTCCACCGTTATTTTGAACCTTTGCGTAGTAGTCTTTTTCAATCTGAGTCACAAGATATTTATACTCTTCAAATTTTGAAATATGTTCGGATATTTTATTAAATTCTTGTTTCCTTTTTTTTTTACTAAGATCTGTTTGTGTATACAGTTCTTCATTTTCTTCAAATACTAACCAATTTTCATTTTCGGGTAAATTATGATTTACAACTCCACGCATCCATTTTTTTTCATCACGTAAAAACCATTTTCCATAATCAATACCTGTTGCAGCATCCCTAAAAACAAATTTATTCGTGTACCAGGATTTTTTATATTTTGAATAATCTTCGATTAAATAGAAGTTATCCCATTGAGGTGTGTCTATTATTGCAGGTTCATAAAATCTATAGGAAACACGGTTTTCTGATGGGTAATATATTATCGTTATCTGTTCTCCTTTATTAGTATTCTTGTCTGTATGTACAAATTGAACTACATCTCTTTCAATATTATCTGGACCTTTAAAATCTTTTTTAGTCCAAACATTATAATTTTTTCCATTAAAATTAGTTTTTCCTTGATATTTAGATTCATTGCCAGTTTCAAAAATCAAAACATCTCGTAACAAAAATGCATTTGCAACACTACACCAAAATAAAAAGAGAATTAATGCTCCTAAAACCTTTTTCATAATCAGTGACTCTAGCACATTTGCCCGACTCGTACTAATACGTAAAATTAGTTTATTTGAGTTGTATAAATAAGTGAAATTTACCTAACTTCGGGCACCAGGCAACAAAACATCCCCTTTTTAAAAATGAATACTATTAGATAAAACTACTAAATCGTTTAATTCATCCCATAATTACTATCAACCCAATCAGAAACAGTTTTAGATTGAATGGAAACTGCAATATTTTTTTTGTAACCGGTATCTTTGTGCCAATCATAGCAAGTAACCGATCCCCTCCCTCCACTAACTAAGTAAAAAAAGGTAGCCGTAAAAGTAGATTTACCAGTTGGGTCATCCCTATGTTTTTGTTTTTTTTGGCGATTTATTTTTGTGCTATCAAATTGATCTGATAATTCTTTCTCGATTTTTTTCTTTTCAGTGTAGCAGTTTTGAATATTACTAAAAAATTTTCTCCCATTTAAAGATTGTATAATAAATTTTTCATCACCAGGAATATAATAGAATTGAACACCTTCATAAAAATTGTTCTCTGTTAAAATATCTATAATTCTAAATTTCATATCAGAGGGATATTCATCATAATTTCTAGCATTAAGAATTTTTTCTTTAGAAAAATAATCAAGCAAACTATCACCTATGCTCATTCCATCTATCTCAAAATCACTGGTATCATCGGCATAAGTTGAAACAGAAAAACTTAATATTATTAAAAATACATAGGAAAACAATTTTTTCATCTAGATTTAGTTTGGTCTAACAAATCCAGTGTACAAATCATCAAAATCATAAAGATGTGTATAGACTGAATTCTCATAATTTTAGATCATTTAATAAGTTCTCTGCTGACGTTAAACCACATTCTTTAGTTTCTTTTTCGACATAAATATTAACAACTATGAAATTTTCAATGACCATTAAATAACGATTTGATCTAATTCCCATTCCTTTTGCATTACGATCAACTTCTGCTCCAATTGCTTTAGTGAATAATAAATATGGGTCAGATAACATTTTGATTTTATCTCCAGTATTATTAATCTCTCCCCAGCCATTCATCACATAAGGATCATTTACTGATAAACAAAATATATTTTCTATTCCTTTTGCTTTGATTTTATCTGCATTTACTACAAAACCTGGCAAGTGAAGTTTGGAGCAAGTTGATGTAAATGCCCCAGGTAAACCAAACAAAACAACTTTACCATTACCAATAGTTTCTCTTAATTTACTTTTTTGAGGCTCTCCATCAACAAGTTGAAAAATCTCTGTATCTGGTAGTTGCTCATTTATTTTAAGTTTCATATCGAATGCATTACATATTTTTTTACTTTTTCAATATCATTTGACAGAATTTCAAATTTTTCTTTTCTGTCATTAACGTATTTAAGACCATCTGGTAAATTTTCAGTTTTAAAAATTGCATCTTCTATTGCCTTAGGAAATTTACACGGGTGTGCAGTTGATAAAACAACACAATCTTTTTCTAATCCTAATTTTCGTACTACACCAATACCTACTGCTGTATGCGGATCAATAACAATCTGATGTTCATCATTAATAGTTTTTATCATTTTAATAGTTTCGTTTTCATCAAGCATTTCAGATATAAAATTCTTTTTGATTTTATCTAGGTCATTTTTATCAATTTTATAAGTATTATTTTTAATTTCAGCCATTACATCTTTTGTAACTTCTGAATTACAATCTTTGATGTCGTATAAAAGCCTTTCGAAATTACTTGCTATTTGTATATCCATACTTGGAGTATTTGTTTCCTCAACTTTCTTTTGACTATAATCACCACCAGATATAGCTCTGTGCAGTATGTCATTTTTATTTGTAGCTACGATAAGTTTATCAATTGGAAGACCTAGTTTTTTTGCTAAGTAGCCAGCATAAATATCACCAAAGTTTCCTGTTGGAACAGAAAAGGATAGAGGTTGACCATTTCCAAGTTTAAAGTAAGCGTAAAAATAATACACCGATTGAGCAATAATTCTTGCCCAATTAATTGAATTTACACCCGACATATTAATTGTTTTAGAAAATTTTTCGTCACTAAACATTGCTTTTACTAAATTTTGGCAATCATCAAAATTACCCTCTACTGCAATATTAAATACATTACTCTCTTCATGTATTGTCATTAGCCTTCTTTGCACTGGTGAAATTTTATTATTTGGGTGTAAGACAAAAACATTTAAATTATTTTTTCCCTTTAAGGCGTCTATGGCAGCAGCACCCGTATCACCTGAAGTTGCTACTATTATATTAATTTTTTTTTGATCACGGCCTAAATGATATTGATAAAAATTACCTATTAGTTGCATTGCGATATCTTTAAAAGCAAGTGTAGGTCCATGAAATAGTTCTAACACTTTTAAATCTCCTAAATCTGAGATTTTAACAACATCGTCGGATCTGAAATTTAAATATGATTTTGAAATCAAAGAGATTAAATCATCTTTAGACATGAAATCTCCTATGAATGGATAAATTATTTCAGCCGCCAAATCATTATAACTTAAGTTTTTTAGATTATCTAATTCATCCTCTTTAAAGGGTTTAATTGATTTGGGAACAAATAGTCCCCCATCATCTGCTAAACCTTTGAGGAAAACATCTTTAAAGGTAAAATTTTTCTGATTATTTCTTGTACTAATATAGTTCATTTAATAATTCTTTTTTCTAAAATATAAATATAGCAAAAGAATTGAAATCGCTAATGAAAACCATGTCATTGCATATTTTTTATGATTGTTAGAAATATTAGCAGTAATTTTTTTTGGTCTAGGAAACTGATAATTTCCATCTAAATATATTATATACTTGGAAAATTCTTTACCAGTAAATTTTGAGATATCTTCTCTATTCAAACTAAACCAGTAATTTTCTTTAATATCATTATCTGGTTTAAATATATTTTTTCTTCCCTGTGTTTTAAGAGTTCCTTCTATATTATTTTGATCCAATATATTTATCTCTGGTGTATCTTTTTTTTCAAATGGTATCCATCCCCTATTGAGTAAATAATTTTCACCATCTATTAGAATTGGATTTAGAACTTCAAACCCAGGTGTTCCAGAGTCATTTAAATTATATAAGTAAATCTGTTTCTCAAAATCAACACGACCTGATGTTTTGATTTTGAGATAATTTTGTTGATTAGAATGTGAAAGTTGAACTGGAGGATTTTTTAACGAATTATCAATTTCTAAAATGAGATTATTCTTCCAATTCAAGCGGATTATCTGCCAGGTACCTAAAGCAATAAACACAAATATAAAAAATATGATAAAAACTGAAAATAAAAATTTATGTTTCAAGGTTCAAAATTAGCTTCCCCAAATATAAATCGCAGCAAATAAGAATAGCCAAACTACGTCAACAAAGTGCCAATACCATGCTGCAGCCTCAAAACCAAAGTGATGATCTTTGTTAAAATGTCCTAACTTTCCTCTCCACAAACATACTGCCAAAAAAATCGTGCCTACGATCACATGGAATCCATGAAATCCTGTTGCCATGTAAAATACTGAACCATATATGTGATCTGAAAAAGCAAATGTTGCATGATGATATTCATAAGCTTGTAAGGCAGTAAAACACACTCCTAATATAACTGTTAAAACCAATCCTTGAATAAATCCTTTTCTATCATCCTCTAAGAGAGCATGATGAGACCACGTTACAGTCGTTCCAGATAATAAAAGAACTAATGTATTTATTAATGGTATATCCCATGGATCAAAAGTTTCTATGTCTTTTGGTGGCCATACATTACCAACAAAGTCGTTTGGAAAAAGACTTACATCAAAGTAAGCCCAAAACCAAGCAACAAAAAACATTACCTCAGAGGCAATAAATAAAGTCATTCCGTAACGATGATGTATTTGCACAACGGGTGTATGATGTCCTTGATGCTCAGCTTCAATAACTACATCTCTAAACCACATGTATGCACCATAAATTAATAAAGCAAATCCAAGGTACATTCCCCATGAAACCTCATAATGCATGTAGTAAACTGCCCCAACAGCTAAAACTAAACATGAGAATGAAACATAGATGGGCCAAGGACTTGGATCTACTAAATGGTAATCGTGTTTTTTTTCAGCTGACATTTTTTTGGATTATGATTGTTTATAGTAATCTGTCGAGAAAAAAGTATACGACATAGTTACATCCTGTAAATTCTTTACTGTTGCGTCGTTGACCATTTCTGGGTCTAAATAAAAAGTCATCACGTAAGTGGCTGTTTCACCAGCTTCTAATTCTTGTTTTTCAAAGCAAAAACAACCAAGTTTACTATAATATTTTCCAAAACTTGAGGGTGAAACATTAAAACTGGCTACACCAGCAGTTGGTTCATTACTATAATTAGTTACCTCAAACTCAATTTTGTTTACTTGGCCAACTTTAACATCCATCACATTAGATTTTGCTTTAAAATCCCATGGTAAATTATTAACATTGGTGTCAAATCTTACACTAACTACTTTATCTAAAACAATTTTCGGAGCTTTGTTTGCTACTTGAGTAGTTCCTCCAAAACCAGTAACTCTACAAAAAATTTCATAAAGAGGGACTGATGCGTATGACAAACCTAACATCAATACAAAGATCCCGGCTAGAACTAATGGTGTTAATTTCTTTTTTTCTATCATATCGATCTATCAAATACACCTGTGTTATATAAAGTAAAAAAGAAAAGAAATATCATAAATGCAATAATTGCTAAGGCGGTAATAAGATTTTTTCTTTTTGTTTTTTTATCTGGTGTAATCATATTATTTTATCAATCAAAAAGAAAACAAAAACTAAGAATAAATACAATATCGAATATCCAAAGATAGCTTTTGCTTTCTTAGAGTCAAATCTATTTTTTTTAAAATTTAATAATTCATAACATAAAAAATTGTAATAAAAAGTTAATAGCAATGTTGGAATTAAAAATGTTAAGCCAACAAAGTTAATCAAATATGGAAAAATAATTACCGGTATCATCAATAAGGAATAAATAAATATATTGATTTTGGTACTTTCTATTCCATTGGTCAGTGGCAACATTGGTATTTTGGCTTTTTTGTAATCATCAGATTTGTATAAACTGAGTGCCCAAAAATGAGAGGGTGTCCAAAAAAATATTATTAAAAAAAATGTTAATGGTTCAAGTGATATTGAGCCTGTAGCAATAGTCCATCCAATAACTGGAGGAAAAGCACCAGCTGCTCCACCAATAACTATATTTTGCGGAGTTCTTCTTTTTAACCAAATTGTATAAACAAAAACATAAAACAATATTGTTAATAATAATATTGCAGCAGAAACTCTGTTTGTAAAATAATCTAAGGCTACAACCGAAACTATTGATAATGTAACACCAAATATCAAAGCCTGATTTCTATTAACTTTCCCTGTCGGGATTGGTCTTAAACAGGTTCTGGTCATTAAAGCATCGAGATCAGACTCATACCACATATTTAAAGCACCAGCTGCTCCAGCACCTAATGAAACAAGAAAAATTCCAATAATTGCATCTTTAGTTGATACAATGTTGGGTGCTGTTAACAAACCAACAGCACAGGTAAAAATTACTAATGACATAACTCTTGGCTTCATCAACTTAAATAATTCTGAAAGATTAAATAAATCCTCTTGGCTTAAGCTTCTTTTTTTTAGCCTTGAATTATCCATCAGTTCTTAATGCTCTTATTTTATTAGCCGTGCGATTTTTGTGTACCCTGACCATCTTCAAATTTTGGCAATTCCTCAAAAGTATGGAAATTTGGTGGAGATGGCACAGTCCACTCTAATGTTGTTGCTCCCTCACCCCATGGATTTTGTGCAGCTGCTTTCTTTTTTACAAATGCATAAATCAAATTCATAAAAAATACAGCAAGTCCAGCTACAGCCACATAAGACCCTATTGAAGATATGTAATTCCAGCCTGCAAACGCATCAGGATAATCAGCATATCTTCTTGGCATCCCGGCTAAACCTAAAAAATGCTGAGGAAAGAAAATCAAGTTAACTCCGATAAATGTTAACCAGAAATGTAACTGACCCATCCACTCAGAATACTCATAACCACTCATTTTTGAGAACCAATAATAAAAGCCTGCAAAGATTGCAAAAACAGCTCCTAAAGAAAGTACATAGTGAAAATGAGCAACTACGTAATAAGTGTCATGCATTGCGGTATCAACACCTGCGTTAGCTAAAACTACTCCAGTTACTCCACCCACTGTGAACATAAAAATAAAACCTAATGCCCATACCATTGGTGTTTTAAAAGATATTGAACCACCCCACATGGTTGCTATCCATGAGAAAATTTTTATTCCAGTTGGGACTGCAATAATCATTGTTGCAGCTAAAAAATATGCTTTTGTATCTGTGCTCAAACCAACTGTGTACATATGGTGAGCCCATACAACAAATCCTACTATTCCAATCGCTACCATTGCATAAGCCATACCCAAGTATCCAAAAACCGGTTTCCTTGAAAATGTAGAAACAATATGACTAATCATTCCAAATCCTGGAAGAATTAAAATGTAAACTTCTGGATGACCAAAAAACCAAAACAAGTGTTGAAATAAAACTGGATCTCCTCCTGTTTGGGCTTCAAAGAAGGCAGTACCAAAATTTCTATCTGTCAATAACATTGTAATCGCTCCAGCTAATACTGGTAAAGATAATAATAATAAAAATGCAGTAACTAATATAGACCATGCAAACAAAGGCATCTTATGTAATGTCATCCCTGGAGTTCTCATATTTAGAATAGTAGTAATAAAATTTACTGCTCCTAAAATTGATGAGGCACCCGCTAAGTGCAAACTTAAGATAGCTAGATCCATCGCTGGTCCAGGTTGTCCAGCTTTTGAGGACAAAGGAGGATAAATTGTCCATCCACCCCCAACACCAGTTTGTCCTGGAGGTCCGTCTGCAAAAATTGATAGAATTAATAAAGTTAAAGAAACAGGTAATAGCCAAAAAGAAATATTGTTCATTCTTGGAAATGCCATGTCAGGAGCTCCAATCATAATTGGCACAAACCAATTACCAAAGCCACCGATCATTGCTGGCATTACCATGAAAAAAATCATTATTAAACCATGTCCAGTAACCAACACATTATATAAGTGATAATTACCGCCTAAAATGCCATCACCAGGATGCATTAATTCCATTCTCATTAAAACAGAAAAAGCAGTTCCTATAACTCCTGCAACAATTGCAAAAATTAAATACATTGTTCCAATATCTTTATGGTTAGTAGAATATGCCCAACGTTTCCAACCAGTTGGAGTGTGATGATCGTGTGATGCTGTTTGTGTATACATTTTCTTATTTACTCGCTAATTTAAGTTTATCATTTTCAATTTTCTCTTTTGCAAATTTCACTCGCGCCTCTGATAACCATTCTTGATATTCATCTTCACTAACTACTTTCACTGCAATTGGCATAAAAGCATGCTTTATACCACAAAGTTCTGAACATTGACCATAATAAGTTCCAACTTTTTCAGCCTTAAACCATGTTTCGTTAATTCTCCCAGGCACTGCATCTCTTTTTACTCCAAATGAGGGTAAAGCCCATGCATGTAAAACATCATTCGCTGTAATTAAAACTTTAATTACTTTACCAACTGGAACAACAACTTCATTATCTACAGCTAATAATCTTGGTTGATTTGCTTTTAAATCTTTTTCCTCAATCATATATGAGTCAAATTCCAAATTTTCATCTGGATATTCATAACCCCAGTACCATTGATAGCCTATTGCTTTAATTGTTAAATCTGCCTTCGGAATAGTATCTTGCTTGTACAAAATCTTAAATGATGGGACCGCCATTACAATTAATATTAAACATGGAATTAAAGTCCATAAAACTTCAACAGTAACATTGTGTGTTCTCTTTGAAGGATTAGGATTTGCTGAAGCTCTAAATCTTACACAAGCATAAAGCATTAAAAATAGAACGAAAACACTTATTGCAATTATTATTGGTAATAACAAATTATTGTGAAAAGCTACAATATCTCTCATCGATTCTGATGCCGCTTTTTGGAAACCTAATTGCCATTCGGCTGGTTGATTTGCAAAAGCATTTTGAGAGATAAGAATACTTGAAAATATAAATATAATTTTTTTCATTTTTACTAGCTATATAAAGCCCTTTTGTAAAAATTACACTTTAGTTTTCGCGACAATTTATCAATTAATCACATAATTTATGATCGAAATA
>CACOKN010000003.1 GCA_902627805.1 uncultured Pelagibacteraceae bacterium | reverse complement strand
TTCTTTTTCTCTTAATTCTTTTGCAACAAGCACTAATTCCTCATCTTTTTTCGTCAGTCTTTCACTCTCAATTTTTTGTTTATCTTCCTTAGACCTAATTTCTTTTTCTCTTATTCTCAGCTCTTCTTCATTTAGGCGGATTTTGCTACTCTCTTTATTGAGCCTATCCTCCCAAAGTTTCAATTCTTTTTTTTCCCTTTGATAAGAATTTCTTTCCTCAAATTTTTGTAATTTAATAGCTTTGATTTTTTCTTGTTCTTTTTTTTTCTTATAATTATATAACGCGCTGCTTAGCGAACTTGTCGTTAACGTTGCTATCTTAGCAAGTCCGTTAGTTTTTTTTTTAATTTTTGTTTTCTTTTTTTTTAATGGCATTTTTTAATTTTTATTTATTTCACTAGATAAATGAAAATTATTCAATAAGATTCTCAAAAAAATCTATGTAGCCCGACTAAAATGAGTTACAACCTGAAAGGGATTTACTTAGTATATTGCTTCTTCTTTTTTATCCTCATTCTCATCTTTTTTATATTTTACACCTTTTCTTTCTAAAATTTCTTTAACTTTTTCAGAGTATGGTTCTTCTATGTGTTCAGTAGTAGGATTAAGTTCAATACCTGCTGGTGTAATGGTTTGCGGCATCGCAACGAACTGAGAGTCTGGATTTTCAACAGTTTTTCTAACTTTCATTCTATATATTCCAAAAAATCCAATTAAAGAGTGAAAAATAAATAGAAATATAAAGAAACCATTTGGTCCGACCAAATCCATAAATATTGAACAGAGAAATGGACCACTCATCGCACCTAATCCAAAGGCAAATTGAAGTCCAGCTCCAGCTGCAACAAACTTTTCTTTTGAAATATAATCATTTGTATGTGCTAGAATTAAAGAAAACATTGGCAAACTACAAAATGAAAAAAGAATAAAGAAAAAATAAAACCATGTTTTACTAGTTGCAAGACCACCAGGTAAATACATTTGTCTTGAAACAAATATTGCAATAATGGCAAATATTGCTGCCCCAAATGTTGAAAAAACAATTACTCTTCTTCTATCATAAAAATCAGAAATTTTACCAACTGGAAATTGAGCTACTGCACCTGATATTGCTAATAAGAAAGTTACAATTGATATTTCAAAAATTGTGAAGTTCATGGAGGTTGCGTAAACTGCTAGCAATGTAAATAAAGCTGATTGTATTGTTCCATAAAAAAGAGAGCTCACCATACCAAAAGGTGAAGCTTCGTATAATTCTCTCATATTCATTGCTTGTATCTTTTTAAAGTTAGGTGGTTTTTTTTTAGTCAGTAAAATTGGTATTAAAGCTGCAGAAGTAATTACTGAAACTAATATAAATGGTTGAAAGTTTTTAGGACTACTAAAATTTAATAAAAACATGCCAATTCCCATAGCTCCATAAAGTATGACCATATAAATAGAAAGTACACTACCTCGATTTTTATTACTTGACCTGTCATTTAACCAACTTTCTGCAACTGTATAAATGCAGACCATACTAACACCTGTAAGTATTCTTAATAAAAACCATATGAATGGATGAATTATAATTGAGTGCATTAAAACAACTAATGAAGCTAAAGACGCAAAAGCCGCAAAAACTCTTATGTGACCAACTCTAGAAATTATATTTGGAATAGTTGCGGCACCAATAAAATATCCTACAAAATAACCAGACATCATAAATCCAGTTGAAGTAAGGCTAAATTCTTCCTGAACAGCCCTTACACCTAGGAGAGACCCTTGGAATCCATAAGCCATCATGATGAAGCCCATCCCTAAAAACAATGCCCAGGAGTTTTTTAAAACTTTATTCATAAAAATTGTGGTAATTATTCGCGATGTATTATTAAATCAAGTCTTAATTGTGACAAGCTTAAGAATTTTTAAGTTTTAAGTATGAGTGAATTGCGATGGTGGTTATTATAATCAGACCACCCTGAAGTGTTTCTAAACTAGGCTGTTCCTTTATGATTAGCCAAACCCAAATTGGCCCAATAATTGTTTCCAGCAGAAAAAAAAGATTAACTTCAGCAGCAGGTATAAACCTTGGCGCAATGGTCACTAAAACAAAAGGTATTGCTACACATAAAATACACATCAAAGGAACAATCAAAAGATCTTTACCAACTAATGCAAAACTTTCGATAAAAAGTAATGCAAAAGTTGCTACAAATAATTTACCAACTACCGCAGCAGGAACTAAATTTTTATTTTTAGCAGATCTTATTATAACTGCTCCTACCGCTAAACCTATTGCGGTGACAAATCCTAAAACATCTCCATAAAAATTACCTAACTTCAAAGAGTCATAAAAAATATATATTATTGCTAAAAAAGTAATTATTATAGAAATCCATGTTTTTTTATCAGGTGGTTCTTTTAAAAATATTGCTCCAAGAATAGCTGATAACATTGGAGCAGTCGCTATCATAACCAAGGTATTGGCAACGTTTGTATTTTGAATAGAAACAACAAAAGTTATATTGGTTACACTAAATGTAATTACATAAAATATTCCATGATAACCACTTGTAAAAAGAATCTTAAAGAAATTTAACTTATAAATAATTAACATTCCTAACAAAACTGTCATAAAAGGAATAATTCCCCTATAAAAAACCAAACCCCAGGTATCTACATTTGAAAGTCTTATGAATAGTGAGTCTGGTGTAATAAATATTACAGCAACAAAAGCCAGTAACGATCCTTTTTGTTGGTCTGTAAGATTTTTCACGCTTTTAATTCTTTCCAGAAAGTTGAGGCCAAATTTATTTTTGAGAGATCGTAGAAAGTTTTTAATCCAGTAGGTGATGTTACATTTATATCGCCATTGAGTTGCTCATCTATAAAGTCAATTCCAGCAAAGAAAATTTTATCTTTTTTTAAATCTTTGCTAATCAATTTTGATATTTTCATTTCTTTATTTGTTAATTTTATATTTATTGGTTTTGCACCTTTACTTAAATTGCTTAAAAATGAACCTTTTTTTGGAACTCTTGATATTGCGCCACAAACTTTACCATTTATTAAAAAAACTCTCTTATCTCCCAGTTTAATCTTAGGTAAATATTTTTGACACATAATATGATTGTGTTTTTTTATAAATTTTTGAAAAAATTTTAGATTAAACTTGGTTAATAAAAATATATTGTTTCCACTATAGCTATTGATAGGTTTAACAATTACTTTTTTATGTTTTTTAAAAAACTTTCTAATTTCACCAAAATTTTGCGAAAAAATGGTATCTGGCATAAATTTTTGATATTTTATAGAAAAAAGTTTTTCAGATACATTTCTTATTGATGTTGGATCATTAATAATTTTTACGCTTTTTTTAATTTTATCTAAAATAAGAGTAGAACAAATATATTCTAAATTAAATGGTGGATCTTGGCGAATAAGTAAATATTTACACTTAATTAGTTCTAGTTTTTGTTTTTTTATGATTTTGAAAAATCTTTTTTTTCTGTAATCAAATTTGATGAAAAATCCTTTAGCAATTATTCTAAAATTAATAATAGATAAATCTTTCGGATCATAATAGAAAATTTTATAATTTTTCTTTTGTATTTCATGAGCTAAAAAAATACTGGTATCAGTTGAAGGGTTAAGTTTAGAAGGATGATTCCCTTGGATAGCAATAATTTTATTTGTCATATAATTCAGTTAAATCTTCATCTTTAGAAAATTTAATAATCATATGATGTGCATTTGTAGTTTTATTATCAATCACTTTTTGTAAATGATTTAAAAATATGGTCTCATTTTTTCCACTTTTATTGACTATATCTCTTTTTTCTAATCCCTTTTTAGATAAATTTAATAATACTGAAGACCAATAAAGCAGGTCTTTACCCATAAGCTGAGTATTAAAACCTTTCTGCGGTGCTTCTAAATATGCATTCATAATTTTATCTCTGTCCCAATTAGAAATTAATTCATAAACTTCATCTAAATTTCCATATAACATTCCAACATTAAATGCTGGGCCTGCACATAGACAATCCCAACCACAAGTATCCATCGACCTCATTTCGATATATTTTTTAAGTCTATTCTCTGTAAAAATTGTGCTTAAATGAGTTGATAAATCATTCTCATTGGGCTGACGATTGTTAATTTCTCTAATATTTCCTGACATGAAATCACTAAAATTGTATCCTCCCCCTGAAAAATAATTTTCTTTTTGTTGTATAAATAGAATTGGAAAATTTATAACAAAGTCTGCATATTTTTCAAAATCAAAGTTTTCCAAAAATAATTTAGGTAAACCACCCCGGGAAGTGTTTTGCCATACCTTTGATCGGTAAGATAAATAATTACTTTTTTTCTTTTCAACTATTGATGAATTAGCAAATAAAGCAATTGAAATAGGTACCAGAGAATTAACTATTTTAAATTTTTTTTTAAAATCTTCTTCTGAACAATAATCTAAATTTAATTGTGTTCCACATGTTCGATACATCATATCTAGACTTAATTTTCCACCCGAGGGCATATCTTTTGTCATCAGCTTGTATCTTTTTTTTGGATTATTGGGGATCTCATTAAATTTTGATATTGGATCAAAACCTGCACTAACAATTTTTAAATTAAGTTTTTTTGTGACCTGTTTTAGCTCAAACAAGTAATCATAAGATTCTGCGCATGCTTCATGAATATTGGTAAGTTTGTCACCAGATAATTCAATTTGATTACCTGGTTCAAGAGTAATATTTTTACCACCCTTATTTAAACCAATAATATTATCATTTTCTAATAACGGGTTCCATCCAAATTCAAGTAGAGCTGAGAACATCTCTTTTATTTTTTGATAATCAATTCTTTTATTATTATGACTATCAAATAGAAATTTCTCATGTTCGATACCAATTTTAAATTCTTTTTTATTTTTTATTCCAGACTTGAAGTATTCTATTATTTGATCTTTTTTTGTAATCATTAATATTAGTTTTATTTTTAATTTTTCGTTAGAAAAGAATATGGTTTTCTAGAAAAAATCTTCTTTACAATTGGTTTAAAAAATTCTAATGGTAAAGACTCATATTTAGGATCAAAAGAATTTTGATCATATTTTTCGCAAAAATCTATTGTATCTTGATAATATTTATGATCTTTATATTTATCTCTTCTATTTTTATCACCACCTAAATGATGAGCATAATAATACATTTGAAATTCTCCATGTTTTTCAACTATCCAATGAGTTTTTTCTGATACATAGGGCTTTAAAATTGAAGCAGCATACTCAGAATGATTCATTGGTGCCAATTCATCCCCGATGTCGTGTAACAGACAAGCTACAACCATCTCTTCACTTTCGCCATTTCTATGAGCTCTCGTAGCGCTTTGAAGTGAATGTTCTAGTCTTGATACTTGATAACCTTCTAAAGTTTCAGTTAATCCAGACATAAATTTTAATATTCTATCAGCAGTTTTGTTGGCAAAATCTTTTTCATGTTTATCTAAAAAAAGATAATCTTCTTTAGTACCATTTTTCATTTCAGTAAAACTAACTTTTTTCATTTAATTATTAGATGCAGTATTTAACAATGATAATTGTGTGATTTTATTATCACCAAGTTCATCTATAGGTTTAACAGGATAGTCTCCAGTAAAATAATGATCAGTTAATTGAGGATAACTCTCATTTCTTCCATCAAAACCGATTGCTCGATACATTCCATTTACTGACAGAAATTTTAAAGATTTTGCACCTATGTATTCACAGATTTCTGAGTTACTTTTATTGGCAGCAAGCAATTCTTTTTTAGTTGGAGTATCAACACCATAAAAATCAGGAAATTTTATTTCTGGACAGGCAATTCTAACATGAACTTCTTTTGCACCAGCATCATATAGCATTTTAACAATTTTATAGGACGTAGTACCTCGTACCAATGAGTCATCTACTAAAATTATTCTTTTACCTTGAATAGTTGATTGATTAGCATTTAATTTTAATTTAACACCTAAACTTCTAATCTTTTGACTTGGTTCAATAAAAGTTCTTCCTACATAATGATTTCTGACTAAACCAAGCTCAAAATTCATATTGAGCGATTGTGCAAAACCTAAAGCTGCCGCATTTCCAGAATCTGGTACTGGAACAACAATATCAGCACTTATATCGTTTTCTTTTGCAAGCTCAGAACCAAGATTCTTTCTATGCTCATATACAGTTTTCCCATCAAGCATGCTATCTGGTCTTGCAAAGTAAATATATTCAAAAACACAAGGCTTAACTTTTCTTGGCGGAAATGGTTTAATGCTTATTAATTCATTATTTTCAATTAAGACAATCTCGCCATTTTCAACTTCTCGAATAAATTTTGCACCAATTATATCTAAAGCACATGTTTCAGATGCTAGGACATAACTATTTTTTAATTTTCCAATTACCAAAGGTCTGATACCAAAAGGATCTCTAACACCTACTAATGAAGTTTGAGTTAACATCACCAAAGCATATCCACCTTGTATTTGAAAAATTGCATCAACAATTTTATCTATTGTTTTTGTCCGTTTTGACTTAGCAATTAATTGAACTATTGTTTCTGTATCAGATGTTGTGTAGAAAATTGCACCCTCATCAACTAATTTTTTTCTTAAAGAAATAGAATTGGTTAAATTTCCATTATGGGCTACACCTATACCACCAGCGTTTGTGTCAGCAAAGAAAGGCTGAATATTCCTAAGAGTATTTTCACCTGTTGTGCTATATCGGTTGTGCCCAATTGCATAATCTCCTTGAAGTTTTTTTAATATTTTTTCTTTATTAAAATTATCGCCCACTAAACCAAATCTTTTTTCAGAAAAATATTGTTTACCATCAAAGGTAACGATTCCACATCCTTCCTGACCTCTATGTTGAAGGGCATGAAGTCCTAAGGCAGTTAGTGCAGAAGCATCTTTTGTATTACTTATTCCAAATATACCACACTCTTCTTTAAGCTTAGGATCAAATATTTTCAATTTTCTTTTTAGATTTTTGATATGTTTTTTCATCAGGAAATTTTTCTAATAAATAATTACTACCTTTTTCTAAATATGGAAAGATTAATGATTTACTTAAATTTACTGGCCATTTATCATGATTATATACAATGTGTACACCTGAGAAGATGCATACTGAGATAATATACGCTTTGATAAATCCAAAAAAGAATCCAAACATTGTGTCTAAACTTCCTAGGCCAGTGTATCGGACAGCTTTTCTGATACCTCTGTTAATCATTAAAATCAAAAATATAACGATTACAAATATTGTAACTCCTAAAACTATATCTAGAACATACTCGTTATCAATTATACCTTTTAAATAAGGTTTTGCTCTAGGGAATATTATCAATGTAATTATGTAGGCCAGAAACCATTTGGCCATTGACAGAATACTTAAGACAAAACCTCTTTTGTAACATCCAATTAATGTAAAAATTGTAATTATTAAATACACAATGTCTAAAACATTTGTTGTTTTATAAAAATCTACAACAAAATCTTGCATCTAGTTATCTATTAAACGGTTTGATCAATAGTATTAAAGAGGGAAGTAATGTTAAAACTGATACCATAGCCAGCAACATTGCTAGTCCAGTAAAAATACCAAAATAGATTGTGGGTATAAACTTTGATAAAACTAATATCGAAAAACCAAAAACTATTGTTATGGAGGTATTTAAAATTGCTTTGCCAACTGTCGAGTGGCATAAAATAAGAGTTTTATTATAATCTTTTGAAGTATTGAATTCTTCCTTAAATCTATAAATATAATGAATACTATTATCAACAGCTATTCCAATTGTAATTGCGGCTATTGTGATAGTCATCATATCCAATGGAATACCAAGTAAACCTATTATTCCTAATATAAAAAAAGCTGCTATAAAATTTGGTACTACACCAATTAGAGCAAGTTTAATATTTTTAAACAAGATTACAAACATTCCAAATATTCCTATCATCACTAAACCTAAAGTTAGTATTTGAGATTTAAAAAGGCTTTGGAGCAAGTTATTAAATAAAATTAAAACACCACCGATTTTAAACTCACTTTCTTTTAATCCTAATTCATTTTTTAAGTCATATTTAATTTTTTTTATGAGATCATTTCTTCTTAAATTTTCTTGGGAATCTATGATCCTTAAATTAATTCTTGCCTCATTGTCTTTTATGGAGATATATGGATCAATTATTTCAGTCTTAATACTTTCAGGTATTTTTGAATAAAGGACACCCATTTCTAATGTTCCTAAAGGCTTATTATTATTAAGCATTGTTGCTACATCGATTATTGATGAAAAGGATAAAACTTTTCCAACTTGAGGCAAATTATCTAGATAGTTATGAACAGAGGAAATTTTATCTATTTTATCTTTTGTAAACCAATATTTATCATTATTTCCATTTTCTTCATCACCCCAATCCTCAAAATCATCTGCATCATCAGTTTTCTTAATCTCTTTTTTTGGAAACTTTATAATAACCTCAAGCGGAGTTGTTCCACCTAATTTTTCGTCTATGAGTTTCATTCCTTTATAAATTTCAGTTTTTTTACTAAAATAATTTATAAAACTATTTTCAACTTCAAGTTTGCTTATACCGATTAAACTAAGAATGATTACCAAAATGGTAAGGGTAAAAATTGTTTTGTGATTATTTAGAGAAACTTGTGCAAAAAAAGAGGTAATTTTCGAAACTTCTTGTTTTTTTAAAAATATCTTCTCTTCGGGCATAAAATTTATTAGAGATGGAAGTAAAGTAAACGTAATAATAAATGATGTAATTAAACCTAAGGTCATCATCCAACCAAAATCAATAATTGGTTTTATTTCACTGAAGATTAAAGACAAAAAAGCAATTATAGTTGTTAAAGCAGTATATAAAATTGGCCAAAACATTTTGCTAGTTGTTAAAGTAATCAGCTCTATAATTTTTTTATTTGGATGAATTTCTTTAATTTGTAAAAATCTTGTGCTCATATGAATATTCATTGCCATTGTTAAAATTAACATTAATGCAATAAAGTTTGATGAAATAACTGTAACTTTCCAACCCAATAACCCAAGTAAGCCTGTCATAATTATTACTGAAAAAAAACAACTACTAATTGGAACGATAATCCAAATTAATTTTCTAAATACAAACCACAGTGTTGCGATAATAAATAATAAAACACCTAATCCAAAAACCACTATATCACTTTTAATAAATGTCATCATATCGTCAGCAATCATAGGAATCCCACCTAAATTTATTTTTCCAATATTATTATAACTTTTGATGACATCTCTAATTTCTAGAATATTTTGATGATTTTGTTTTTTTATTAAGTCTTTGTGAGCTTCAATCTCTTTTTTTGTTTTATTAGAAATATTTTTTAATGGTTTTTTATTTTTTATATTGACTATGATTCCAGAGGTTTTCCCATCCTCGCTAATAACAAAATTTCTAAATACGGGGCTACTTAAAATCTCATTAAACCCTCTTTCTTTGTCTATACCTTCATCTTTTAAAGTCTTAAAATTTTCTAATCTCTCTTGTAAAGGTGCATCGGAATTATTTAATAAAGGAATATCTAAAAGTGTAATAACACTATGAACCCAGCTTAAACTTTGAATTTTATATTTCAAACTGAGAAGGTTATTTATAGAGACATCAGAGATCATTGCTTCGTTAGGGGTATAAGTTAATATTAAAAATTCTTTTGACCCATACCTATTTGTAATTTCTTTTAGATATTCAAGGTCTGGATCTCCTTCAATTAGCAATGTCTCTGATGAGGCGTCTAATTTAAATTCTTTGGAATAATAGCCAAAAGAAAATAAGGCTATAATTAAGATTATCAATATAGATTTCGGATTTTTAAGAATAATATTTTGATAAAATTGGGCAACCATCTTACCCTTTTATATTGGAATTTAGTTAATTTGAGTATCTTTAAATTTAGTAAACATTGCCTCAAACTCTAGAAATACATTTCCAGTTGGACCATGTCTTTGTTTACCAATAATTAATTCTGCCAGATTAGATACTTCATTCATCTTTGCTTGCCACTCAGCATGCTCTACAGTAGCTGGTTTAGGTTCTTTATTTTCTAAATAATATGATTCTCTATATACAAACATTACTACATCTGCGTCTTGCTCTATTGAGCCAGATTCTCTCAAATCGGATAATTGGGGCTTTTTATTATCTCTCTGTTCTACCTGTCTTGATAATTGTGAAAGAGCAACTACAGGTATTGATAATTCTTTAGCAATCGCTTTTAAACCTTGAGTAATTTCTGATACTTCTTGAACTCGTCCATCTTTATAATTTAATGTTCCTCTCATTAACTGAATGTAATCAACAATAATCATTTCAAGACCATGTATCCTTTTAATTCTTCGCGCTCTATTACTCATTGCTGCAATTGTTATTGCAGGTGTTTCGTCAATATAAAGTGGAAGTTCAGATATATTTTTTGAAGTTTCTATAAATTTGTCAAATTGTTCATTTGAAATTTTACCTCTTCTTATATCATTTGATTTAATTCTAGATTGTTCTGCTAAAATTCTAGTAGATAATTGTTCTGATGACATTTCTAATGAAAAAAAAGCAATGGATGATTTCTTACCGCTCTCTTGTAATTTTTGAGCTGCATTAAAAGCGATGTTTGTAGCTAGTGCTGTCTTACCCATGCCAGGTCTTCCTGCAATAATGATCAAATCAGATTTGTGCAGTCCTCCTAATCTATCGTCTAAATCTCTCAGTCCAGTAGGAACCCCAACTATACCCTCATCATTTTTATAAGCAGCTGAGGCCATATCAATTGTATCTTTTAATGCTTTGTCAAATTTTATAAAAGAAGAGCTAAAAGATCCTTTCTCGGCTAACTTAAATAACTCTTTTTCTGAATTTTCAATTATTTGTTGTCCACTGGTATCAAGATTACCCAACTTAGCTTCGTCAATCGTTTGTTCAGAAATTTTTATAAGTTCTCTTCGTACAAACATATCATAGATAATTTTTGAATATTCGATTGCTTGTCTTATAGATGTTGAGAACTTTGTAATCTTAACTAGATATTCTGGGACATTTAATTCATCTTTTTCATCTTTAAAATAATTTTTTAAAGTTATAGGATTAGCTAACAATCCCTTAAAAATTAAACTTTCTATCGCTCCAAAAATTTTTTGATGCATTGGATCATAAAAGTTATTACTAGTTATAATTATATTAATTTCATCAAAAATTTCATTTGAAACAAGTATAGAACCAATTACTGCTTGCTCAGCTTCAATATTATTTGGTAATTCTTTAAATCTATCTTTAATAATTGTTAGATTATTTTCCACGCTTCATTTTATGTCAATTTTATTAAAAAAAAATTTTAAATATTAACTGGGGAAAAAATTGTATAATTATTGAATAGTCTCAGCTGACTCAACCACAATATGTATCTCTGCATCAATTTCAGAATGTAAAGACACTTTTACTCTAAAATTTCCAAGAGATTTAATTTCTTTAATTGGTTGTATCATTGATGGTGTTATGTCTAATTTTTCCTTTTTTTTAATAATTTTGGAAATTTCCGTAGGCTTGACCGAACCATATAACTCTTTATTTTCAGTCGCAAGTTTTTTCACAATGAACTCTTTTTTATTAATTTTTTCTGCTATTTTTTTTGCTTCTTGTTTTTTATCATTATCTTTTTTAGATAATTGTGTCTTAATTTTTTCGACTTGATTTATATTTTCTTTTGAAGCGTATAACGCTTTTTTATTTGCTATTAAAAAATTTCTAGCAAAACCTCTCTTTACATCTATAATTTCTCCTATAGATCCAATTTTTTTAATATTTTCTAGTAGTATTACTTTCATTTATAATAAAGCCAAGTTTCTTGCTCTTTTTATTGATAAAGATAATTCCCTCTGTTTTTTTTGGCTAACATTAGTTATTCTTGACGGTAGAATTTTACCGTTTTCTGACACATATTTTTTTAATAATTTAATGTTTTTATAATCGATTATAGGAGCACCTTTGACAGACAATGGGCAATTTTTCTTAAATTTATATTTATTTGGTTGGAAAATACTTAATTTTGCAAAATTGCTTTGTTTATTTTTTTTATTTCCACTTTGTCTTTTTGGCATAATTAATTTTTAGAATTCTCTTTTTTATCAATTCCATCGTTTTTCGAGAAAAAATTTGTTTCAAGATCAAATTTTTTTACTCTTACAGTTAAATATCTCAACAATTTCTTATCAATCACCTCATTTTTTTCAAGTTCACTAATTACACTTCCTTTACCTTTAAATTTAAAGTGAATGTAACTTCCTTTTTTATTTTTTTTAATTAAATATGACAAATTTAATAAACCCCAATTTTCAGTTTTTACTATCTCACCATCATTTTTTTCAATAATGCCTGAGTATTTTTCAGTTAATTGTTTTATTTCACTTGGTGAAGTGTCTTGTCTTGCAATTATAGTGTGCTCGTATAAATTCATTTAATTTCTTTAATAAAAAATGAGGATATACTATTATAAATCTTTAATTACAATAGCAAAAACAATATAAAATATAGGTTTTTTTAGATGTTTTCTCTAGTATTCCCAGGACAAGGTTCACAAACAATCGGAATGGGAAAAGATTTTTTCGAAAATTATGATTTAGTTAGAAATTTATTTAATCAAGCAGATGATACATTAGGTATTAATTTATCAAAAATAATTTTAGAAGGACCTAAAGATGAATTAGATCTTACTATAAATACTCAGCCAGCAATATTTCTTATAAGTTATTCAATTTTTCAGGTAATGAAAACAGAATTTAACATTGACCTTGATAAAGCAAAATATTTTGCAGGTCATTCATTAGGAGAATATTCTGCCTTATGTGCTGCCAAATATCTGAGTTTTTCAGATACAATTAAACTTTTAAAAACTAGAGGTGAAGCTATGCAAAATGCTGTCCCAAAGGGAGAGGGAGGTATGTTGGCTGTTTTAGGTTCAAAAGTTGAAATTATAGAAGATCTGTTGAGTGAAAATAAGAATGATTTTATAGCTCAAATTGCAAATGATAATTCTGAGGGTCAGATTGTTTTAAGTGGAAGAAATAGTGATATAGATAAATTAATTAAAGTTTTAAAATCAAAAAGCATAAAAAACATCAAATTACCAGTTAGCGCTCCTTTTCATTGTCAACTAATGAATAATGCTACTGGAATTATGAGTAATGAAATTCAAAAATTAAATTTTAAAAATTCTTCAATTAAATTAATCTCAAATGTGACAGCAAAGGAAATTTCAAATAAAGATGAATTAAAAATGCTATTGATTAATCAAATTGAGAATAGAGTAAGATGGAGAGAAAGCGTGATTAATATGATTAATAATGGAGTAAATCATTTTATAGAAATTGGACCTGGAAAGGTATTATCAGGTTTAATTAAAAGAATAGATAAGAATATAAAAATTAATACAATCAATAACGAGAATGATATAAAAGATTTAGAATTATGATTAATTTAAAGAATAAAAATATTATTGTTACAGGAGCATCAGGAGGAATAGGTAACTCAATAGTTAAAAAATTAAGTGAGTTTGGGGCTAATATTTTAGCTACAGGGACAAAAATTGAAAAATTAGATCAATTAAAGTCAAAAATTAAAAATGTTAAGACTCTTAGTTTTGATATTTCACAAAATGAAAAAATTGAGGAATTTATTGAGAATGCCACAACTCAACTTGAAGGGAAACTAGATTGTATTGTTAATAATGCTGGATTAACCCAAGATAATTTAGCTATTCGTATGAGCCTTGATGAGTGGCATAAAGTAGTTAATGTAAATTTAACGTCCACTTTTCTTTTAAGTAAATTTGCTATAAAAAAAATGCTTAAAAGTAAATCAGGGAAAATTGTAAATATTACATCTGTTGTTGGTCATACCGGAAATTTAGGTCAAGCTAACTATACAGCGTCAAAAGCGGGCATAGTCGCTATGTCAAAAAGTTTGGCAATTGAGTATGCAAAAAAAAATATTAATATTAATTGTATTTCGCCTGGTTTTATAAAAACAGCTATGACAGACAAATTGGATGAAAAATTTAAAGAATTAATTATATCAAAAATTCCCTCTGCAAGATTAGGAGAGCCAGAAGATATTGCTAATGCAGTTCTTTTTTTAGCCTCAGATCAATCAAATTACATTAATGGTGAAACTATTCATGTTAATGGGGGCATGTATATGGCTTGACAAACTAAGTTTTTAAACTAATAAGAATTTATATAACAAAGGATCATTATGTCAGAAGATGTTTCAAGTAAAGTAAAAAAAATTGTTGCTGATCACCTAGGTATTGATGAGGCTAAAGTAACAGAGGAGTCAAGTTTTATAGACGACTTAGGAGCAGATAGTTTGGATACAGTTGAGTTAGTCATGGCTTTCGAGGAAGAGTTTGGCTCGGAGATCTCTGATAGCGAAGCTGAAAAAATTTTAACAGTTGGCGATGCTGTAAAATTTATTGAAGGAAAAGCAAATTAAGTTTTAAATGCCCATAGATAATGATGGGATGATGATAATTTTGTCATCTCCTTCTGGAGCAGGAAAGACCACTTTAGTAAATTTATTATCAAAACTAGATGACTTTGAAATTTCTATCTCACACACCACAAGAAAGCCAAGACCTAATGAAATTCATAGTAAGGATTATTTCTTTGTTGATGAGGATGAGTTTAAGAGATTAATAAAAAATCAAGAATTTTTAGAATACGCAAAAGTCTTTAATAATTTTTACGGCTCAACTAGAACACCAGTCATAAATAATTTAGATAATGGAAAAAATGTACTTTTTGATATTGACTGGCAGGGCGCTGATCAAATTAAAAATAAAAGATTAGATTATAAGCTAATAACTTTTTTTATATTACCTCCAAGCAAACAAGTATTGTTTGAGAGATTATCCAATAGAGATATGAAAGATAAATTAATCGCTGATGAGAGAATGAAACAATTTGAACATGATGTATTGCATTGGATAAATTATGATTATGTTGTAATCAACAATAATTTAGATGATTGTTATGAAAAGATTTTTAAATTAATACAAGCTGAAATGAACGATGGTTCAAAAGATTATGATAAAAATTTTATTAGAAACCATATAGATAAACTTACATCATAGTTTTTCGTACTCTTTTGTTAATTTATAATAGATCTCCTGACTCAAGTTATGAGGTCTTAAATTCAAATCAATTTTAAGACTATTTAGAACTTCGGTATTATCTTTAAATAAAATATTAAAGGGTTTTTTTAATTTTTTTCTTCTTTGATTGAAAAATACTCTAGTGATTTTCTCTAAATTTTTTGGGTTTTTAAACTGATGAAAAATCTTCTTTGGTTTGAATAGTAATAACGAACTATCGACTTTTGGTTTTGGAAAAAAACTAGATGATTTAATATCACAGATTTTATCTACATCTAATTTCCAATTTGTTAATATTGATAGTCTGCCGTATTTAGATGAATTAAATTTGGAAATTATTCTATCTGCAACTTCTTTTTGAAACATAAGAATTAGAGAATCAAACCAAAAATTTTTATCATCTAAATTAAGTATCCATTTAGCTAATATTTCTGTTGAAATATTGTAAGGTAAATTTCCAAAAACAATAAATTTTTCATTATAAAGATTTTTTTCATTAATCTTTAAAATATCACCATTTATAATTGTTATTTTGTCTTCAAATTTTTTTTTTAAAAGGATTGATAAATTTCTATCTTTTTCAACAACAAAAAATTTTTTCGGACAATTTTCTAAAATATATGAAGTTAAATTTCCTGTTCCTGGACCAATTTCAAGTATAGATTTATTCTTAATTTTTATAATTGAAACAATCTTTTTCAAAATATTTTTATCTATTAAAAAATTTTGACCTAAACTTTTTTTTGCTCTGATCACTTCTTTAAGTCTAAAAATGTTAATGCTTTTATCAAACTCAAAGGATTTGATTTATTTTTTCCAATCATTTTTTCATTAGGACCATGGTCAGGAGAAATTCTTAAGAACGGAAGCCCTAAAGTAATATTAATAGCATCATATTCAAATAAAGTTTTTATAGGTGTTAAAACTTGATCGTGATACATACCTATTATAACATTATATTTCCTTCTGTTTTTTTTTAAAAATATTGTGTCTGCTGCATAGGGTCCAAAAATTTTATAATTTGATTTTTTCAAAGATTTTATTGAAGGGTAAATAATTTTTTCATCCTCATTATATGCATCAGTACTTTCACAATGTGGGTTTAAACCGGTAACTGCCATTAAAGGTTTCTTATTAAAATATTCTTTAAAAAATAAGTCAATTAGTTTGATTTTTTTTTTTATCATTTCTTTATTTATATTTTTTGAAACTTTTTTAATCGGTAAATGGGTTGTCAAAGGGCAGACAGACAGGTTCTTATTGTAAATTAACATTGCAAAATTTTTTGTTTTTGTTTTTTGCGCTAAATACTCCGTAATACCAAAATATTTTTTATTTAAAAAAAATCTTTTTGAGATTGGTCCATTAATAAATTTATTTGTAATTTTTTTTTTTAAAATTTTAAGTGCAACATTAAATGATTTCTGAATGTAATCATTCGATTTATTTGATATTTTATCAAAGGCTTTTTTCTGATTAAAAGAGATGTTAATTAAATTTATTTTTTTATTATTTAAACTTTTATCTTTTAAATCTGAAAATTTAATTAATCTTATCTTTTTACTCAAATTTAGTTTCCTCATTTGAAGTTTAATTAAATTATGTGATGCAATTAAAACTATAGGACTTTTAAATTTTTTACTATTTATTGATTTTAAATATATTTCAGAAAAAATACTATTAGGTTCACCCGCAACTACAATTATGGGTTTATAATTCATTAATTATTACATCTTTTTTGATTTTATTAAAATATATTTGAGAAAATTGAGAAAGTTGATCATTTGTTTTAAAGTTGACAATTTCCTCAACTTTTTCATTTATATTTAATTTTGATACATACTCTTTCTCATCTTCAATTTTTAAGATAATGAATCCAGATGAAGTCCTGATTGGTTTAGAAATTTGACCAATTTTTAAGTCTGAAATAAATTCTTTAATTGTTAAATTTAAATTATCTTGTTTGACCCATCCAATAAGACCACCATTAGAAGCAGATTCGGAATTACTATGTTTTAGTGCTGTTTTCTTAAAACCTAATTTTTCTATATCTGAAATTATACTTTTATATTTACTATTTAAATCAGTTTTATTAGTGGCATTAAAATTGATTTCAGAGAGTAGGAATTCTCTTTGATCTTCTTTTTGCGGGTTCTGTAAAATTTCTTTTTTAATTTTTTCTTTATCGATAATGACCTTTTTGTAAAATTTTTTATAAATATAATTATTCCAAATTAATTCTATGGCAAATTTTTCTTTTATTAATTTTATATCCAAGTTTTTGTCGTTTAAATAAATCTCAAATTTCTCTAATGAGTCTATATTGTTTTTAGAATATTTACTTTTAATGAATTTTAAAAGAAACTTATCATCAACTTTTAATTCTTCCATAAAATTTTTTAACTCAATTTTTTTTATTGTATTTCTTAAAATTGAATTTTTAGATATTTCGATTAACTCAGCTTCCTCTAAATTACTTACTTCTGGATTAAATGCTTTTAAAAACTTTATTTCTTCAAAGATATCTACTGAAGTTATTATTTCATTATTAACCTTAAATAATATTCTATTTTCTAGTGCATTTAAGTTTTGTAGATTTAAAACTAATAAGAAAAATATAAATGGAATTTTAACTTTTTTAATAAAATACATCTTGCTAATTTGCAATTTTTTGTTCTACAGCAGTCAATGGAATTAATTTAATGCTGAGCATAAAATCTTCAGTTGGTTCTAAGTCTCTGTCTTTATAATATGTTTTGTTATATTTAATACCTGCGACTAAACAATCGTTTTTATACTCATAGATTAAATCATAGTACTCAGTCAAATCTATTTCTTTATTTTCCCTTGTTCTGAAAGTTATAAAATTTTGTTTATCAAAACTAAAAGTCGTCTCATTTTCAAGAATATTGGTACTTCCCACATTACCAGTTTCCTCAATATAGTTAAAAGTTGTGACGAAATGATTTTTTCTAATGGTGGTACTAAGAGAATTATATTGAATTTTGTTTAGATTGTTATCAATTGAAAACTCATAATCAAAATTTATATTGTCATTAAGAGTATTTGTTATTTTTCCAAAATAGTTTGATTTTTTTTTGTTGAGGGTACTATTTGTTGGCAAATTTTCATTTGATTTAGCCCTTAAAACTGTACCAAGTTTTAATTCAAAATATTTATTTATATTATCAATTTTTTCTTTCTTATAATTTAAGCCTAATGTTAAATTGTTTCCAGTTTCAAGAGTATCAATCAAACCAAGTCTATTGATATTGAATAAGTTGTCATTATTAATTTGCCTATTTTCATTTTTATAACTTTTCATATCTGAAGGATTAATCCTTAGAGATATTTTTGGATCTAAATAATTCGAATAATTGTCATTAATATTAACAAGTGGATAACTTGAAACTAACTCAAATATATTCATAAATTTAATATGTGGACTAGAGTCGTATTCAATATTATTTTTTCCTGCAGAAATTGTATTTTTTAAGAAGTAATTAAAATTATTTTTAACTCCGTTTTCTGAAAAATAATCATAGCTTTGAATATCTAAATTATTTATCATTCTAGATCTCAGACTATTAGTATCTTTTAGAATATTGTCTCCTTGAGAAATGAAATTAAAAGAAGCAAAATTATTATTTTCCAAAAAACTTCTTGAGAAATCGTAGTAAGGTAAAACATATTGATAACGATCACTATTCTGTTTTGATAGATTTTCATAAGCAGTAAATCCAGTTGTTAATGAAAAATTTTCATTTTCAAGATTCAAATCTATATCAGACGTTAAAGTATCAAAGTTATCTGGTTTTAGGTCTGTATTCACGATATTTGCATCAAAAACCTTCAGATATGTATCATTATTTACTTTTTGAAATGAAAAATTAAATGAGCTCTCAATAAAGTTTTCATACGCTAAATCTAGTTGGTATTTAGAAAATAAATGCGTTAATGTATTTTTTTCATTCGATTTTTTTGATTTATAGTTATTAACAATGTTAAAGTCAGAAATAAAATATGAACTTTTATTTTGTTGTCTATATTCATTCTGAAACATAAAAATATCTTTATTAAAGAATGTTGGTTTGAAAGTAAAATCCTGATTATTTGAAACAGCATAAAAATACGGTATTTGTAAAGAGGAGCCTAAAATATTAGAATTATTAAAATGAGGAACTAAAAAACCTGTTTGCCTCTTTACAGTCGGCCCAGGATGGAAAAATTTTGGAAAATATAAAACAGGAATATCGTAAATTTTTACAATAGCGTTATCATAATTTATCTGTTTTTTATTTTGATCATAAGTAATTTTATCAGCTTGAATAGTCCAAGGAGGGCACTGATCATTTTTCTTACAACTTGTAAATACACCTTTATTTATTGTCGTGACACCATTTTTACTTGATGATGAAAGTCCCTTGAATCTTGGATCATTATTCTTGTTACCAAACAAATCTTTTTTAAAATCTATGTTTATATCTTGAGCAATATAATTTTGATTCTTTAAATTAAAAATTGCACTTTTAAAAAAATATTTATCACTAAAAGGTTGGTTGTATTTTGTGTGAATAAAAATTTTCTCACCTTTTAATGTTTCATCTTTTAAGGAATAACTAAATTTACCGATTTCATATCGTGTTTGATTTATGTTGTCTAAAATAGTTGCTCCTAAATCAGAACTTATCATCCTGTCGTTTCTAAGAATAATAATATTTTCAGAATTAAACTTATAATTAGTATCAATCAAAGCTTCTGCCTGACCTATAAGCTCTATCCTTTCCTCATTTTTTTTATACAAAATATTTTGTGATGCAAAATTGTAATTATTAATTTGATCTTTAATTATAATATTGCCTTTTGCTTGAAGAATATTTTTTATCTTGTTAAATTCAAAGTCATCTGCTTCAATCGTTATTCCACTATCTGTAGTAATAATTCCTCGATTTTTACCAATTATTTTATTTCCGTTGTCTAATATTTCAATTTCATTTACATCAAAACTAATTTGCTCATCACTATAAACATTAGATCCAATAAAATGAAAAAATATTAAAAAGATTACAAAAATTTTATTTAGCATTTATGTTTCTTATAAATAAAAAATTAATAATAGTAAGAATTATCAAAGGGATAAAAATTGAACTAATAACATTTATTTTTTCTGAAGTGCCCAAAATATAAAAGAAGTTATTGATATAATAGATTATTACTGATAAAAAAAGCCCAATAATAACCTTAAGACTTTTGCTTTTAAAAGCTTTTGTATTCATCATAATTATTGCTGCCAAAATAAACATCAAAATGAAATAAAAGGGAAATGTGATCAATTTTAAAAGCTGCAGATCTATTTCTGTTAATGAATAGTTCAGACTTTTATAATTTTCTCTCATTTCAATTAATTCTAAGAAAGATAAAGAAGACATATTTGAGAATAAATTTTGTATTAATTCATAATCAAAATTAGTTTTTAATTTTAGGTTGTTTACAATTTCTTTATTATTTTGAATATAAATTTCAGCATCTTCAATTATCCATTCTTTATTTTTAATATCAATTTTTTGACTTTTGATGTTTCTGATAATTTCAAAATTTTTATCAAATTCAGAAATATAAGTATCGATAAGTTCATTATTGTTAAATGAGCTGGCATTTATCATCATAATTTTCTCATCATATATGTCTTTAATCCATAAACCATTATTAGTTATCACTGCAAGATATTTCTTATCTTCTGTGTAATTTGATTTTAATCCTAAATACAAATTTTTGAGATTAGATGACAAATTATAAAAAATAGAAATAATTATAATGCCAATGAAAAATGTTGTAATAGTAATAATAGAAAATATTTTTGTATTTTTTAGTCCAGAATATTTAAAAATGTTCATCTCATTATCTGTAAAAAGTGTATTAAAAAAAAATTGTGTGGAAACTAAAAAAATAAATGGGAACATCTCAAAAACAAACATTGGGGTATTTATAAGAGATAAATAAAGTGGAAAATAAGTGTTAACATCTGTCTGTTTAAAAAATTCTAATTCAGTAAGAATATTGAGAACATATATTAAGCAAAAAAATATAAAAAAAACATTTAAGAAAGATAATAGATACGTTTTAACTAAAAATTTTGTATAGGTATTCATTTTAAAACTTTCATATTCTTAAATCTTATCAAATAATTTGAATAAAGACTTATGACTAAAATTAAAGGAATTACAAAAAATTTTATATTTTTTATAAAATCTGCATTGATTAATCTAATTGTTGTTTCTGAGAGAATAATTATACTAAATCCAACTAAGAAAATTAAGAATCTATATCTTGGGTAATTAACATTTTCTTTGGATTTAAATATTAACAATAAAGAAATTAGTATTAACACAGGAATATATAATGGGATTATAATTCTTTTATAAAGTTCCTTTATTATATTATCAATATTATCTTTCCTACAGTTTTCAACTTCAAAATTTTTGTTTATTTTGAGAATATTAAAATTCATTAAGTTATGATAACACTTAATCAGATCTATTGTGGCCACTTCTTGAGTTTTTTTATATGTGGTCGTATTATCATCAAAATTACTTAAATTAAAGTCTGTCTTTTTAAATTTAAAATTTGTAATTTTATTATTAATTACACTAATTGTTTCTCCAAAATTAAGTTCTAAAAATTGATTTTTTCCTATTTGCTTAAACCTTCCTTCTTTTGCAAAAGTGATTTGAAAATTTTCACCCGAACCTTTTTTAAGATAAATTTCTTTCAAATTTCCTAATTCATCTTTTGAATTACTATAAATAGTCAAGCCCTTCACAGCATCATTAAATATCTTCGGTTTTATAAAATTTTCCAAATAATTAATTGATGAAGTTCTTAAAAAAGACCTAGCCAGGTCTTGACTTTTTGGCACAATAGCAGCTGTAAGAAATATTTGAAACATCATAATAAAAAAAGAAAATTTTATAAAAAAATTGATGAGTTCAATTTTATTTATGCCAAAGTTCCAAAAAATAATTAATTCATTTTTTAATTCATATTTTCCAATTACATAAAGAAAACTAAAAAATAGAACAAATGGAATTAACTTACTTATTACTTTTGGAAAATTTAACAAAGAAAAATTTAAATAAACTAAATAATTACGACCATCTTCAACTATTATATCTAGAAAATTTACAGCCTGAAATACCCATATAATTATGCTCGATGAGAGAAGAGTTATTGTAAAAAAAACTAAACAATCAAAAAGAAGTTTTCGAAATAATATTTTTTTCATTGAAATCTATCAAAATATATTTATATATTTTCAACTATTAGTTTACAATTTAAATACAACTCAAAGTACATATATATAAAAAATGTCAATAAAAATAAGTATCAAAAATAGTTTAAATCAAAAATCAGTAAAAAATCATGTTTTTTTTACCAATAAAAATTTCAAAATAAACGAACTCAGCAAACTACCAATATCTAAATTTTCTAGTTTTATAAATCAGTCACTCAGCTCAAATGAATTAGGTGATAAGAATTTTTTATCATTAGATATAAATGCTTTGCAAAAAGTTATTTTGATAAAAATTAAAGATAGCCAATCTCCATTTGACATTGAAAAAATTGGAGCTGAATTTTATATGTATTTAAAATCAAATTTGTATTTAAAAACAACTTTTTATGAACAAAATATAAGAAACACTTTTCCTAAAAATAAATTTTTTTTTGATCAATTTGCACAAGGCCTTCAATTAAAATCATACGAATTCAATAAATATAAATCTAAAAGTAAAGAAAAAAAATTTGATATAGAGGTCTTAAATAAAAACAAAACTTTCCAATTCAATAGAAATAAGAAGTATAGATCTCTGATTGAAGGTACAAATTTAACAAAAGATCTCGTTTCAGAACCAGGAAATATTCTTCATCCAGATGAATATGCAAAAAGATTATTACAGCTTAGAAAATTTGGTCTTAAAGTAGACGTATTTGACAAAAAGAAATTAAAAAAGCTTGGTATGAACGCACTTCTGGGCGTAGGACAAGGTAGTATAAGAGGGTCTTATCTTGTTACTTTAGAGTGGAAAGGTTCAAGATCAAAAAGGAAACCTTTAGCGTTTGTTGGAAAAGGGGTTTGTTTTGACACCGGTGGTATTTCTCTGAAGCCTGCAAAATTTATGGAAGATATGACTTATGATATGGCCGGTTCTGCCGTTGTTGTAGGTTTGATGAAAAATCTTGCATTGAGGAAAGCAAAAATAAATGCAATAGGAGTTGTGGGTCTTGTTGAAAATATGCCCAGCGGTAATGCTCAAAGACCTGGTGACATAGTGAAATCTTACAGTGGTAAAACAATCGAAGTTTTGAATACCGATGCTGAGGGAAGATTAGTTTTAGCTGATGCACTTACATATACAGAAAAAAAATATAAGCCAGAATTTATTGTTGATCTAGCAACTTTAACAGGAGCTATTATAGTTTCCTTAGGTTCTGAATTTGCAGGACTTTTTTCAAATAATGACAAGTTGTCTAAACAATTGTTTGATGCGGGCCAGAAAGTTGGTGAGAGGGTATGGAGAATGCCACTTGATAAAAATTATGATAAACTAATTAATTCCAAAAATGCTGATATGCAAAATATTAATTATGTTGGAGGAGCTGGCTCAACTACTGCAGCACAATTTTTACAAAGATTCATCCTTAATAAAACTCCTTGGGCGCATTTAGATATTGCGGGTATGGCATTTTCAAAATATGGAGGTGCTTTAAACTCTGAGGGTGCAACTGGATTTGGAGTAAGATTATTAAATCAATTAATTGAAGATTATTATGAGTAATATAGAACAAACTTTATCAATCATTAAACCAGATGCAGTAGAAAGAAATCTGGATAATGAAATTAAACAAATGTTTAAAAAAAATGGATTTAATATATTTAAAGAAAAAAAAATCCAGATAGAAAAAACAGAGGCTGAAAAGTTTTATAAAGTTCATGAGACAAAACCATTTTACAGTGATTTATGTACATATCTTTCATCAGGCCCTATTGTTGTAATGATACTTGAGAAAAAAAATGCTGTGGCTGACAATAGAAAATTAATGGGAGCAACTAATCCAAAAGATGCAGAGGATGGTACTATTAGGAAAAAGTATGGAATTTCAATAGATAAAAATTCTGTACATGGTTCGGATAGTGTTGAAAATGCAAAAATTGAAATTGATCTTTTCTTTAAAGATTAGCTAATATCTTACTGATAGCTCTTGGATATAAAATGTGTTCATGTTTTAATATTTTTTTTTGAAGAGACAAGGGTGTTTCTTTTTTTGATAATTTAACCTTTTTTTGAAGAATTATTTTCCCTGAGTCAAGTTTTGAGTTTACTAAATGTACTGTACACCCTGAGTATTTTTCTTTATTTTGAATTACTCTATCGTGCGTGTTTAATCCTTTGTATTTTGGTAATAAAGAAGGATGTATGTTCAAAATTTGTCCTTTAAACTTCCTTATAAAATCTTTTGATAAAATTTTCATAAACCCAGCGAGACATATTAGTTTAATGTCATTAGACTTTAGGTCTTTTAAAATTCTTTTTTCTGAGATTTTTTTTTGATTATAATTATAAACTTTTTTTTTAATGTTATAGAATTTTGCAAATCTAAGTCCTTTTGCCTTTATATTATTTGAAATAATTAAATTTACTTCGATTGGAGAAATTTTTTTTAAAGAAAATTTAATTATATTTTTTAAGTTACTTCCTGTACCAGAAATAAAAACCGCAATTCTTATTTTTTTAGGACCAATCAATTTTACCATTCAATTTTATTTTTTTTGAATTTTTTGATATTTTGCCAATCACATAAGGCTTATAATTTTTAGAAAAAAATTTTTTAATTTTTTTTAAATTTTTTGGAGTAATAATTAAACAAAAACCAACGCCGCAATTAAAAGTTTTTAACATTTCGTAGTCATTCACATCATTTTTTTTTAACCATTTAAAAATTTTGGGAGGTTTTATCTTTTCTAAATCAATTTCTGCACAAAGATTATTTGGAACAGCTCTTTTAATATTATCTGGTATACCTCCACCGGTAATATTTGCACAACCATTAATTAGTTTTTTATTTATTATATTTAATATTTCCTCAACATAAATTTTTGTTGGTTTCAGTAATTCTCTTTTTAGATATATATCTTTATTAATATTTATTTTTTTTGTTTTGATAATATTTCTAACTAATGAGTAACCATTAGAATGAAGGCCGCTAGACGGAACAGCTAAGATAAGGTTATTTTCCTTTATATTATTTTTATTTAAAACCTTTTTTCCTTCAACCAATCCAACTGCAAATCCAGCAATATCAAATTTATCTTTTTCATAAGTCCCAGGCATTTCAGCTGTTTCACCACCAACTAAATCACAGTTAGATATATTACACCCTTTAACAATTCCTTTAATGATTGATTTTAGTTTTGGTAAATTAATTTTGTTTATTGAAATATAATCTAAGAAAAAAAGAGGAGTTGCACCTTGGACTATTAAATCATTTACACTCATCGCAACTAAATCGATACCAATAGTATCAAACTTTTTTAAAAGGTTTGCTATTTCAATTTTGGTACCAACCCCGTCAGTACATGCTACAATTTTTGGATTTTTTAAATTATTGGGAATGTTTGTTATAGAACCAAAACCACCTATATTATTAAACTTTTTTCTGCCTTTTTTTTTTGATGAAATCGAAGATATGAATTTTACAAACTTATCTGCAGCCTTAATATCAACTCCACTTTTTTTGTATGTTAATAGATTTTTATTCATTATTATAAAGTATGATAATTAGATTTAAAAATTTTTCACAATTTTTATATATTTTTTTTGCATTTCTATCTTTAAATATATTTTTTTTTTCCACAGATAAAGTTGAGGCAAAATCTTTTGATGTAAATAATATTGAAATTTCAAAGCCATTTGAAATAAATTTTGATAAAAATAAGGTTATAGACGACGGTTTTATTAAAGCTTTTTCTACATTAATCTCAACTATTATAGTTTCTTCAGACCAAGCAATAATTAAAGGCACAAAATTAGCTGAGATAAAAGGAATGATCGAATCTTTTTCTGTAAAAGAGGAAAAGTTTATTGACGATATTTATTATGTTAATTTGGGTGTGACTTTTAATAAAAAAAAAATTTTCAACTATTTAGAAAATAAGAATATATTCCCATCAGTTCCAAATAGAAAAAAATTCTTGTTACTACCAATTATAATTGAGGAAAAAAATGACAATCTAATAATTTTTTCAGAGAGTAACTTATTCAATAATTGGAATGAGTATAATAAAAAAACATATCTTCTTGAATATCTTTTGCCAACCGAAGATTTAGAAGATTTAAATTTAATAAAAAAAAACTATGATATAATTGAAAAATATAATTTTAAAGAAATTACCAAAAAATATAATTTAGATGATTCGATTGTAACTTTAATTTTTAAAAATGACGATAATATAAGAATTTTATCAAGAATAACAATCGAGGACAAAGAAGTTTTAAAAAATCTATCATTTTCTGATATAGACTTAGATGATAAAAACGATACTACTGATTTAATAGAAAAATTAAAAATATCTTATGAAGATCATTGGAAAATTTTTAATAGAATTAATACTTCTATTAAACTGCCCATCTTTATTAGATTAGATAGTAATGATAATTTGAAGATTTCAAATTTTGAAAAAATATTAAATGAAATAAATTTAATATATGATTATTTTGTTTTAAAATTCGATAAAAACTATATCCATTATCAAATCATTTTCAATGGTACTCCGGATATATTTTTGAAATTAATGAAAGATAGAAATTTTGTTTTTAGCACTCAAAACAAGACATGGATTTTACAATGAAAGATATAAATCAAGAAATTATAAAATTTAATTATGATGGAAATTTCAAAGAAGATGATTTTTATGTGTCGAAAAGTAATAAGCAAACATTCGATTTTTTAAATAAATGGCCCAAATGGGAAAAAAATTTTGTCAATATTAGTGGTGAAAAATTTTCTGGAAAGACGCATCTAATTAATATTTTTTTAAAAAAATATAATGGTATTAAAATAGAAGCTAATTCATTAAATGATAGTGATTTAAAAAAAGTTAAAGTTTTCCAAAATGTTATTTTAGAAAATTTGTCTGAAAAGATTAATGAGAATTTATTTTTTACTCTTTGTAATATAGTTGAACAAGATAATAAATATCTAATAGTTACCTCGGAAAGTTCCATAGTAAATATTGATTTTAAGTTGAATGACTTAAAATCACGAACAAAAAATTTTTTACTACAAAATATTGGTAAACCTGATGATGAACTTTTATTTGCTCTAATTTTAAAAAATTTGTCAGATCGCCAAATATCAATAGATAAAAAATTAATTGACTATATAATTAAGAGAATTGATAGATCATATGGAAAAATAGTTGATTTTATATATAAAATCGACGAAGTAAGTTTAAAAAAAAAAAGATCAATAAATTTAAGTACAATTAAAGAAGTATTGGGAGAATAATTGAATAAATATAGAAGTCATAATTGTAGCGAACTTAGAAAAAAAAATGTTGGGAGCACTATTTTACTTTCAGGATGGATTAATAAGAAGCGTGATCATGGAAATCTTTTATTTTTAGATTTGCGAGATAACTATGGCATCACACAATGTATAGTAGATAAAGATAATAAAAACTTTAAAGATTTAGAAAAATTACAACTTGAAACAGTCATCAAAGTAGAGGGCAAAGTAGTTGATAGATCAACTGATACAATTAATAAAGAGATAGAAACAGGAGAGATTGAAGTAACAATCGAAAATTTCGTTATTTTAGGTAAGTGTAAAGAATTGCCAATGCCTGTTTTTAGTGATCAAGAATATTCTGAGGAAATCAGATTAAAATACAGATATTTAGATTTAAGAAGAAAAAAAATTCATGAAAATATTATCTTGAGATCAAAAGTTATTTCTTTTATCAGAAATGAAATGAATAAATTTGGTTTTTTAGAGTTCCAAACACCAATATTAACCTCATCAAGCCCTGAAGGAGCAAGAGATTTTCTTGTACCAAGTAGATTAAATCCAGGTAAGTTTTATGCTTTACCACAAGCACCTCAACAATTTAAGCAACTCATAATGGTTTCAGGTTTTGATAAATATTTTCAAATTGCTCCATGTTTTAGAGATGAAGATGCTCGTGCTGATCGAAGTCCAGGAGAGTTTTATCAATTAGATTTAGAAATGTCTTTTGTTGAGCAAGAGGATATTTTCAAAGTTGTCGAACAATTATTAGTTAATACTTTTAAAAAATTCTCCAAAAAAAAAATCATATCAGAAAAATTTCCAAGAATAGAATATAAAGATGCACTTTTAAAATATGGGAGTGATAAACCTGATCTCAGAAATCCACTAATAATTGAGGACATCACAGAAATTTTTACAAGAGAAGATGTTTCTTTTGATATCTTCAAAAAACTTGTTATGGCTGGCTCTAATGTAAGATGTATTGTTACTCAGAATACAAAAGATAGACCAAGAAGCTTTTTTGATAATATTGATAAATGGGCTAAAGATGAGGGAGCTTCTGGCCTAGCTTATTTCACTATTGAAAATGAGGTTTCCGCGAAAGGACCAGTGGGTAAATTTTTTTCAAAAAAATCTATAGAGGAAATTATGAAAATAACAGGTGCAAAAGTTGGAGATAGTATTTTTATGGCCTGTGGCAAAAAAAAAGATTTAGAGCATATAACTAGTTTGGCTAGAGATAAAATTGCGAAAGACTTAGATTTAATTGACAATAATGTTTTCGCATTTTGTTGGGTTATTGATTATCCAATGTTTGAAAAAAATGATCAAACTAATAAAATTGAATTTAGTCACAATCCTTTTTCGATGCCTCAAGGAGATATCAAACAACTTAACTTTGAAAAACCCTTGGATATGTTAGCTTATCAATATGATATAGTATGTAATGGAATTGAGCTTTCATCTGGCGCTATCAGAAATCATATACCTGAATTAATGTATAAACTATTTGCCATTGCTGGTTATGATAAAGTTCAAGTTGATGAAAAGTTTAATGGTATGATTAATGCTTTAAGTTATGGTGCACCACCCCATGGAGGAATTGCACCTGGAATTGATAGAATAATAATGCTTTTGGCAAATGAAAAAAATATAAGGGAAGTAACTATGTTTCCAATGAATCAAAATGCTCAAGATTTGATGATGAATGCCCCCTCATCAATAAATGAGAAACAATTAAAGGAGCTAAGTCTAGCTTTCAAGACAAAAAAATAAATTATTTCTTACCTTTGAGACTTATTTTAACATCTGATAAATCCACTAAATTTTTCTTATAGTTGTTTCTTACAAAACCTTTACTTGTAATATCTTTCACTATTTTCAAAAGTTGATTTTGATCGTCCGAATTTTGTTCATCAATATTTGAAATTTCTGCATTACCAATCGCAGGTGTATGAGCTAAGTCTTCTCTATTTTGATAAGAAATTGCCAATTCTCTAAAAATATAGTCCAGAATTGAAGTTGCGGTCAAAATTCTATCATTTCCATGAACTTTACCAGAAGGTTCAAATTTTGTACCAACAAAAGCACTTATATATTCGTCAAGTGGTACCCCATATTGCAAACCTAAAGACACTGCTATAGCAAAATTGTTCATAAGAGCTTTCACTAATTCACCTTCTTTACTTGTATCAATAAAAATTTCTCCAATTTTCCCATCTTCGTATTCTCCAGTATGTAAATAAACTTTATGGTCACCAATAGTTGCTTTTTGGATGTAGCCTTTTCTTCTATCTGGCATACTAAATCTTTTTCCAGATTTCTCCGAATTATTATTATTTGATTTGATTATACTCTCTAAATTTTTTGATGATGTTTGGTTATTTGAAGGTAATACATCAATTTTTTTATTTTCGACGATTTTTTTATTATTTGGATCTAAGCTTTTGGTTTTTCTGTTATCAAGTTTTACGTCCAGGACTTCAAATTTACCGTCGTCACGTTTTTCCAAATTTTTAAGCTCAGTTTCATTAATGTCGTCTAAAAAATGGTTTACTTTAAAAGTACAAGTGTAATATGTTTCAACTAAATATTTTGCCATTTAACCTCAGTTTTTTTTAAATTTTATTTGAATAATGAATCAATTAATTTATATACAAAAACAAATTATAGTCTAATTTTATTTATACAATTTTAAATTGAAATTAATAACTTTATAATGTTGACAATTTTAAAAAAAATTTTCACTTGGTGGAATCGAGATACTTTCGGAACTAGGATAAAGACAATTTTATTTGGTAAACTAGTAGGAACAGATCATTTAGGAAATAAATATTATGAATCTAAAAATGGAAAAAGATGGGTGATTTATGCTGCGGAAATTGACGCATCAAGGATACCAGTTGAGTGGTATTCATGGATACACTTTACTCATAATAAAATAGAAAATAATCATGAATTAAAAAAATATGATTGGCAGAAACCTCATCAAGAAAATTTAACTGGTACAGACTCAGCCTATTATCCAAACAAAAACAAAAATGCTATTCAAAAAAAATACAGGTCTTGGAAAGACTAAATTTAATTTACTTATATTACTTTTTTTAATTACACCCTTCTTTGTATATTCTGACCAAAATCTTGAAGGTAGCTATACTAATATAAAAATTTTAGATAAGATTTCTTCAAAAAATATTTTAGTCAAACTTAAAAATGGAGAAGTAAAAAAACATAAAGATCTTCTAATTAAAAGTATGAAGTGTAAAAATTCTGAATTCGATGATAATCCAGAAATTACAGCTTATATTCAAGTTAGTGATCTAACAAATAAAGACAAAGACGATGTGTTTGTTTTTAATGGCTGGATGTTTTCATCAAGCCCGTCTATAACTCCATTTGATCACCCTGTATATGATATTTGGTTAGTAAGCTGTTATTAAACTATCTTTTCATTATCAAGCCAACTTACATTAAAATCAGACTCGATAAATTTCTTATGATTTAAAAGTTTTTTATGTAAAGGAATTGTTGTTGTAATACCCTCAATAACAAATTCATCTAATGATCTATTCATTCTTTGAATAGCTTCTCTTCTATTTCTACCATGACAAATTAGTTTACATATCATACTATCGTAATATGGAGTTACTTTATAACCTTGAAATATTGCTCCATCTACTCTTGTCCTAAATCCAGATGGTTGATGACACATGCCGATTGTACCTGGAGATGGCTGAAAATTTTTTTCTGGATCTTCGGCATTTATTCTACATTCAATAGCATGGCCCCTTGGATTTATATCTGTTTGTTTAAGAGCTGTTTCACCAGTAAAAGCAATCCATATTTGTTCTTTAATTATGTCTATTCCTGTAACCATTTCAGTAACAGGATGTTCAACTTGAACTCTAGTATTCATTTCTAAAAAATAAAATTTTCCATCTTCATAAATAAATTCGACTGTACCAGCTCCTTGATAACCGATTTTTCTAACCATATTTATAGTTTTATCAAATAAATCCTTTCTAATTTCGTCGTTTAAAACTGGGCTTGGAGTTTCTTCAATTAATTTTTGATGTCTTCTTTGAACAGAGCAATCTCTTTCATGTAAATGGATTGTTGCATTTTTTCCAGCTAAAATTTGAACTTCTATATGTCTTGGATTTTGAAAAAATTTTTCAATATAAACTTCGTCATTACCAAAATATTTTTTTGCCTCTGATTTTGCAGTAGAAAACATTGTTTCAAAATCTTCCTCTCTTTGAACAATTTTCATACCTTTACCCCCTCCACCTCCGGAGGCTTTAATTAATACTGGAAAACCAATTTTTTTACACAACTCTTTTGCTGCAGCTATATCTTGAACACCACCCTCAGATCCCTCTATAACAGGTAATCCGTTTTCTTTTGCAATTTTTTTTGCTTGAATTTTATCCCCCATCATTTCAATATGTTTTGCAGAAGCACCGATAAATTTGATTTTATTATCTTCAAGTATCTTCGCGAAATTTGCATTTTCAGACAAAAAACCATAACCAGGATGAACTGCTTCAGCATTAGTCAAATCTATAGCTGATAAAAGTGCAGGAATATTTAAATAGCTATTAGCCGGTTGATGAGAACCTATACAGACACTTTCATCTGCTAATTTAACGTGCATACTTTCTCTATCAACGTCAGAATGAACAGCAACAGTGGAGATTCCCCATTCTTTACAGGCTCTTATAATTCTAACCGCAATTTCCCCACGATTTGCAATCAAAATTTTTTTAAACATTATTCTAAAATGATAAGCGTTTGGCCAAACTCAACAGGTTGACCATCAGCTACAAGTATCTTCTTTACTATTCCATCAGAACTCGAGGGCACATGATTCATAGTTTTCATAGCCTCTACAATCATAACAGTGTCACCTTTTTTTATTTTCTTTCCAACCTCTACGAATTTTTTAGCTCCAGGCTCAGGTGCATGGTAAGCAGTACCAATTATTGGCGATGTAACTTCAATCCCAGATATATTATTTTGACTTTCTAAATTTTTATTTGAGCTAATTTCTTTAGATAATGTTTGATTTGTTTGATTATTGATTGAAATATTATTTTTTGAGACTTTTATTTTGGTATCTTTTTCAGTGTACTCTAGTTCAGTAAGGTTAAATTCATCCAAATAATCACTTAATTCTTTTATTATTTTTTTATCTATTTTCATTTTGAATTAGCTTTTGCATTGAAATTATGGCTAAAATATAACCATCAGCATTTAGGCCAAATATTCCACCAGTAACTACGTCACTTATTAAAGAGTTTTTTCTAAATTCTTCACGTTTATAAATATTTGAAATATGTACTTCAATAATAGGTTTTTTAAAAATTTCTAAAGCATCTCTAATTGCAATTGAGGTGTGAGTAAATGCAGCAGCATTAATAATCATACCATCAAACTTTTCTCTAGCATTTTGTATTATATTAACCAATTCCCCCTCAATATTTGATTGTGCAAATTCAGTGGAAAGTCCTAATTCTTTTGATTTCGCTAAGCATTCTTCTTTGAGTTTATCAAAAGTAATCGATCCATATTGTGATTGTTCTCTTTCACCTAATAGATTAATATTTGGACCATTAATAATAATTATTTTATTATTCATTCAGCTTTTATATACGATGAAAAAAAAAATAAAAATAAAATTAAATGGAAAATTGAAAGCTATTAATAATAATTCAACATTATTCAATATTGTTCAAAAAAATAAAATTCCATTAGCGAAAGTAGCTATTGAATTAAATCAAGAAATAGTAGATAAAAAAAAATTAAAAAGTATCAACCTTAAAAATAATGACAAAATAGAAATAGTTCATTTCATTGGAGGTGGTTAAAATTGAAAAAAGATAAATTTATTATTTCTAAAAAAAATTTTAACTCTAGACTTATTGTTGGAACTGGGAAGTATAAAAGTATGCAGGAGTGTGCAAAAGCAATAAATTTATCTGGAGCCGAAATAGTCACAGTTGCTGTTCGAAGAGTAAATATTACCGATAAAAAAAAACCATTATTAATGGATTATATTGATCCTAAAAAAATTACTTACCTCCCTAACACTGCTGGCTGTTTTAATTCAAAAGAAGCATTAAGAACTCTAAGATTAGCACGAGAGATAGGTGGGTGGAAATTAGTTAAGTTAGAAGTTTTAGGAGAAAAAAAAAACTTATTCCCAGAGATGATTGAAACACTTAAATCAACCGAGGTATTAACTAAGGAGGGATTTAAAGTGATGGTTTATTGTAATGACGATCCCTTAATGGCAAAAAGATTGGAGAATGCGGGCGCGAGTGCAATTATGCCTCTAGCTGCTCCAATAGGTTCAGGCTTAGGAATTATCAATGAAATAAATATAAGAATAATTAGGAAGCAAACAAAATTACCATTAATTATTGATGCTGGATTAGGCCAAGCTTCAGATGCCACTATTGCTATGGAATTAGGTTGCGATGGGGTTTTAGTAAACACTGCGATTGCTAAAGCAAAAAAACCATTTCAAATGGCTTTAGCATTTAAGAATGCAGTTATTGCAGGTCGTCAATCATTCTTGTCTGGTAGAATAAAAAAAACATTATACGGAAATCCATCTTCTCCAAAGTCAGGAATTATCTAGCTTTCTTATAAAATTTTTTTTTTCTAAAAGTTTTCTTTTTAAATTTCTTTTTATCTTTTAATTCAATAACGTTGTTAACTTTTTGTTCTTCAAGATTTTTTAATTTTTCAAAATGTTCAATCAGCTCTATAGTTTTCTTAGATTTATTCTTAATATCAATAATATATTCAGGAATTATTAAACTATTATCAGATATTATATCAATCTTCATTTTATTCTTTTTTTCAAAGTAAGTAAGATCTTCAACAAAATTTTCTTTTAGAAAATCGGAAATTTTTTTACAAACCTTTAAATCTACAAATTTAGCTTTATTTAAAACTGCTTTTAATTCAACTAACTTAAGAATTTTTAGCGCAAAAGACTCATCTGTTAATTTTATATTCCATTTAACTGCACTTTCTCTTAATCTCTGTCGAGACATTTCTAAGAGACCAAAATTCGATATTCTTCCAATTTGAATTCTGGCTCGATCAGATCTACACTTTTCTTTTAGTCTTCTTTCTACTAATCTTCTATTACCGTAACTAAGCATATCAATAAAATCAATTATTATAAGTCCTGACAAATCTCTAATTTTTATTTGTCTTGCTATTTCATCTGCTGCTTCAAGATTTGTATCTAAAGCAGTGCTCTCAACATTTTTTTGTTTTATTGAACTTCCAGAATTAATATCAATGGAAACCAAGGCTTCAGTAGGATTAATTACCAGATAACCACCTGAGTTCAATTTTATTTCACTTTCAAATATTTGATTTAATTTCTGTTCAATACCCTCTTCAATAAATAAAGGTTTTTTTCCTCTGTATTTTTTTATCTTCTTTACATGAGAAGGCATCATCATTTTCATAAAATTTTGAGCTTTTTTATAACCTTCATTGCCTTCAATAATTATATTTTTTGTATTTTCATCATACATATCTCTTAAAGTTCTTTTAATTATTTCACTTTCTTGATGAATTAATGAAGGCGCTATAGAGCTTAAGGCATTTTCCTTAATTTGATTCCAATTATTAATAAGTGTATCCAAATCATGATTAATTTCATTTTTAGTTTTGTTACTTCCAGCAGTTCTTACTATAAGTCCCATTTCTTTTGGGATTTCAATTTCATTTAAAATACTTCTTATTTTTTTACGATCTGCAGGATTAAAAATTTTTCTCGAAATTCCTCCACCTTTAGGTGTGTTAGGCATTAAAACTATATATTTACCTGCAATAGAAATAAAAGTGCTTAACGCAGCACCTTTTTGACCGCGCTCATCTTTTATCACCTGAACTAAAATTACTTGATTAGGTTTTATTACCTCTTGGATTTTGTACCTTTTGAATCTAAATTTACTTTCATATTTTTTTTCTTTTTCATCTTCCGAATTTTCCTTATCCTCTGGATCCTTTTTTTCTATTGGATCCTTTTTTTCTAAGGGATCCTCAATTTCTAATTTGCCTTCAGCTAAATTTTCTTCCTCTTTAGCTTCAACTTTTTTTGATAGTTCCTCTCGGACTCTTTCTTCTTCTTGTTTTATTTTTTCTAAATCACTTTGAGGAATTTGATAATAATCAGATTGAATATCGTTGAAAGATAAAAAGCCATGACGCTCCCTCCCGAAATCAATGAACGCAGCTTGTAAAGATGGTTCTATCCGACTTACCTTACCTAAATAGATATTATTTTTTATTAGATTATTTTTTATGCCCTCATACTCATAATCTTCAATTTTTTCACCTGATTTGAGTACAATTCTAATCTCATTTGGATGCGATGCATCAATATATAAATTTTTTTCCATAACATATTTTTTGATTGTTTCATAAATTATTAAAATTTTGTTTGTATCCTTATGCCTTATCTTTAACAAATTCCCTTATATAATGGAAACAAAATGAGCAAAATTTTAAAGAATTTATTTATTGGTTTTATTAGTTTTTCATTAATTTCATCAATAATTGTTTTTGGTATTTTATGGAATTTTTCTAGCAATATACCTGATTACAAATTTCTAAAAAACTACAAACCTCCTGTCTCAAGCAAGGTTTACTCTGGGAATGGTGATTTAGTTGCAGATTTTTCAAAAGAGAAGAGAATTTTTGTTCCTTATGGTTCAATTCCTCAAAATGTTATTAATGCCTTCTTATCTGCTGAAGATAAAAATTTTTTTTCTCATCCGGGGGTTGATGCTAAAGGGGTTTTGCGAGCAATCATAAATAACATTAAAAATGTTCTTACATCTAAAAGACTAGAAGGTGCTTCAACAATTACTCAACAAGTCGCAAAAAACTTTCTTCTAACTAATGAAGTCAGTTTGAACAGGAAAATTAAAGAAGCTATTTTAGCATTTAGAATTGAAAGAGCATTATCAAAAGAAAGAATACTTGAGTTATATCTAAATCAAATTTACCTCGGCAGTGGGGCTTATGGAGTAGCTGCTGCTAGTCTTGAGTATTTTGATAAATCAATAAAAGAATTGAATTATGAAGAAGCTGCTTTATTAGCTGCATTGCCTAAGGCGCCAAGTAAATATAATCCATATAGAAATATAGAATTAGCAAAATTTAGAAGAGATTTAGTTTTAAAAAATTTATTAGATAATAATTTCATAACAGAGAATAATTATCAAAATTTCAAAAAAAAAAATATACAATTAAAAAAAACTAGAAGAGTTTATTTAGAAGATGCTCAATATTATATTGAAGACGTAAGAAAAAATATTATTGAAATTTTATCATATGAAAAAGTTTATAATCAAGGCTTTAATATTAACACACCAATAAATCTAGAATTACAAAAAATTGCAACAAACTCCTTAAGAAATGGATTAATTAAATATGATCAACGCAAAGGTTGGCGTGGTCCATTGTTAAATAAACCATATTCTAAAAATTGGTCTGTTGGTTTAGATAAATATGATTTAGAAAATTCTATTGATTGGAAAATTGCAATAATAAAAAAAATTTCTAAATTTTCTATAGAAATAGAAACGAAAGATAAAATTGAAGGAATTATAGATTACAATAATATTTCTTGGACTAAAAAAGAAATAGATGACCTTTTTAAAGTGGGAGATATAATTTATGTAAAGAATATAAGAAATAATAAGTTTAGCCTTAAACAATTACCAAAAATTAACGGTGGTATAGTTGTAATGGATCCTTTCACAGGTAGAGTCGTTGCTCTTAGTGGCGGATTTAGTTTTAAAAATAGTGAGTTTAATAGGGCCTCACAAGCTTTGCGCCAACCCGGTTCAGCATTTAAACCATTTGTTTACGCCTTAGCTCTTGAAAATAATTATACGCCTTCTTCATTAGTTTTAGATGCGCCATTAGTCTTAGATCAAGGAACCGATTTAAAAATGTGGAAGCCAGAAAATTACGGAAAAAAGTTTTATGGACCATCAACTTTGAGAATTGGTTTGGAAAAGTCACGAAATTTAATGACAGTAAGAATTGCGCAGAATCTAGGTGTAGATAAAGTTGCCGAATTCTCTAAAAATCTTGGCATTTATGAAAATCCTGATGAGCTTTTATCTATTTCTTTGGGATCTGCCGAAACAACTCTGTTAAAACTCACTTCAGCATACTCAGCTTTTGTAAATGGAGGAAAATTAGTTTCACCAATTTTGATTGACCGTGTTCAGGATAGTGAAGGAAACACAATTTTAAACAATGAAAATAGATCGTGCTTAAATTGTGATAAACTTTCATATACTGGTAAAGACTTTCCTGATGTAGGAGATAATTTCAAACAGATATTTTCTCCACAAACAGCCTATCAAATAACTTCTTTATTGGAAGGTGTCGTAAAAAGAGGTACAGGAAAAAAATTAAGAGATCTAAATTTGAATCTCGCAGGCAAAACAGGAACAACTAATAAGAACACTGATGCATGGTTTATTGGTTATACCTCAAATTACGTTATAGGAGTTTATGTTGGAATGGATAATCCACAACCATTAGGAAAATTTGAAACAGGTTCAAAAACAGCTTTACCAATTTTTAAGGAATTTATCGAATCAGCTATAAAAAAATCTGACGCTCGACCATTTAAAGTTGCTGATGAGATTACAATGATGGTAGTTGACCCGACAACAGGTCAAAAAGCAAAATTTTCATCTAAAGATACAATTTTAGAAGCATATAAAAGCAAGAATGTTATTGATGGCAAAGTGTTATATTCAAATAATAATAGATTAGATACGAATAATATATTAAAGTTTTATTAATGGATCATAAATATACAGATTACAAAAAAGAGATAGAAAAAATAAATCAAAGAGTTAAGGAGTATCTTTGATAAAAATAAGATAGATTTAAAATTACAAAATCATAATAAAGCAATTCTTAATTCTGATTTTTGGCAGGATAAGTCCAACTCAAAAAAAATACTTAAAGAAAAAAAATTATATGAGGATTTGATTGGTTCTTACAAAAGTTCTTTAAATCAACTAAAAGATTTAAGTGATTTGTATGAACTTGCCATAGATGAAAATAATACAAATATACAAAATGAAGTTTTAGAAAATATTAGGAATTTAAGAAAATTAGCAAAAAAAAATGAAATTAATTGTTTTTTATCAAATGATTCTGATTCGTTTGATTGTTACATAGAAATTCATGCTGGTGCCGGAGGTACTGAGAGCCAAGATTGGGCAGATATGTTGAGAAGAATGTATCTAAAATGGTCTGATAATAAAAATTATAAATCAACATTAATAAGTGAACACAAGGGTGATGAGGCAGGTATAAAATCCTCAACAATTAAAATTGAAGGTGATTATGTATTTGGTTGGTTAAAAAAAGAGTCAGGAATTCACAGATTAGTAAGAATTTCGCCATTTGACTCAGGTGCAAGACGTCATACTAGTTTTGCTAGTATTTGGGTTTATCCAGTGGTGGATGAAAATATTAATATTGAAATTCAAGATAAAGATTTGAGAATAGATACTTACAGATCTAGTGGCGCTGGTGGTCAACATGTTAATACAACTGATAGTGCAGTTAGAATTACTCATTTACCATCTAAAATTGTAGTTCAATGTCAAAATGAGAGATCTCAACATAAAAATAAAGAAACATGCATGAATATGCTTAGAGCAAGACTCTATGATTTTGAGATAAAAAAAAAAGAAAAAGAAAATGAAAATGCCGAATCATCAAAATCTGAAATAGGTTGGGGACACCAAATAAGATCTTATGTTTTACAACCATATAGATTAGTAAAAGATAATAGATCTAACTTTGAAAGTTCTAATCCAGATAAGATTTTAGATGGGGAAATTGATGAATTTTTAGAACAATCACTGTATCAAACATAATGAAAATATTTCTTAAACTTTTTATAACTTTATTATTATTAATATTTATTACTTTAACCTACCTAAGTATTTTTGGAGTTGAGACTGATAAATTTAATAATCAAATAACAGAAAAAATTCGAAAATTTGATAAGAATTTAGAAGTCGAATTAAAAGAAATAAAATTAATTTTAGATCCATTTCAATTAAAACTTCAAGCTAAAACAATTGGCACAAATTTAATAAATCAAAGTAAAAAAATAGAAATTGAAAATATAAAGATACAACTTTCGTTAAAGTCCTTGATAGAGGACAAGTTTTCAATTGAAAATTTAGAGATTTCATCAAAATCTCTTGAGTTAAAAAACTTAATTTCTTTTTTAAGATCATTTCAAAATACTCCTGAACTATTCATAATGGAAAAAGCCATTAAAAAAGGATATTTGATTGCTGACATAAAGTTAGAATTTGATTCAAGTGGAAATATTAAGAGCAATTATGAGATTAATGGTATTGTAAAAGATGTTGAAGTAAATGTATTGAAAAAATACAATCTACAAAAACTAGACTTTATTTTTGATTATAAAAAAAATAATTTTTTAGTTAAAGATCTTAATTTTAAATTTGATAAAATAGAATTTTCCTCAGAAAATGTATCAATAAAAAAAAAGAATGATGATTTTTTTGTAAATGGTACCTTTGCGCATAAAAAGTCTGATTTAGATAAAGGAAATATAGATTTATTAGTCAAACCATTTTTACCAAACTTTGAAATAGAAAAATTATCATTGACTTCAAATAATAATTTTTCTTTTGAAATACAAAAAGGATTCAAATTTGAAAATTTTAAAATTAATTCAGAAATATTAGTTCATGAATTAATTATACCTAATAATTTGAAATTAAAAAGATTTTTTCCTAAACAAAAAAAAACAATTTCTCTTTTAAATCAAAAAATAATATTACAATATGAAAAGAATAATTTTACTATTGAGGGAAATGGAAACCTACTATATCAAAGTGACAATGATGATATAGATTATTTTTTTTCAAATAAGAAACAAACTAAACACTTTGAAATAATTTTAAAAATAAAAGATAACCCCTTCAATTTTGATTATTTAAATTACAAAAAAAAGGAGAAAAATGAAATTATTTTAATTTTTAAAGGGTCTCAAAATAAAAATAACGAACTGGTATTAAAATCTTTTAATCTAAATGAGGATAAAAACTTTATTAAAATTAAAAATTTAGTATTAAATGAAAAACTTCAAATTTCTGGATTAGATGAGGTAGATTTAGATTATCTTGATCAAGACAGACAAAAAAATTCAATAAGATTAAGAAAAGATAAAAAAAAATATTATTTAACTGGGTCTAGTTTTAACGCTGATAATTTTATTGAGGACTTATTATCAAATGATGATGAAGGTTCAAAAATCATAGATATAAATAGTAATTTAGAAATTGATGTTGAAAAAATTTTTTTAGATAGTGAGTTTTATCTAACAGATTTTAAAGGAGATATTTTAATTAAAAATAATGAAATACAAAAAGCTAACTTAATAGGAAGTTTTTCAAAAAATAAAAAACTTAAATTCACAATTAATAGTGTTGATAATAATAAAATCACCACTTTGTTTGTTGATGAGGCAAAACCTTTTGTAAAAAGATATAAATTTATAAAGGGTTTCGATGAGGGATCACTTGATTTTTATAGCTCAAAAAAATCAAAAAAATCTGTTTCGCAAATAAAAATTTATGATTTCAAATTAAAAGAGCTTCCTATATTGACAAAAATTCTTACCCTGGCATCCTTACAAGGTATTGCAGATATTTTATCTGGAGAAGGAATACGTTTCACAGAATTTGAGATGAACTTTAAGAATGATGGTAATCTGATGACCATTGACGAGATTTATGCAATTGGCCCAGCAATATCTATTTTAATGGAGGGCTATGTTGAAAAAAATAAATTAATTAGTTTAAAGGGCACATTGGTGCCAGCCACAACAATTAATAATTTTATTGGTTCATTACCTGTGCTAGGTGAAATACTAGTTGGAAAAAAAACTGGTGAGGGAGTATTTGGAGTAAGTTTCAAGATCAAAGGCCCTCCAAAAAATTTAAAAACTTCAGTAAATCCTGTCAAAACTCTAACGCCCAGATTTATTACAAGAACATTGGAAAAAATTAAAAAGAATTAACTTAACACAATCTTTAAGTGTCTTTTTTTTCCAACAGAAAGTTTTAAATAATTTTGTCTGAATAATTCATAAGAAATAATCAGATTTTCTTGAGATATAATTTCATCATTCAATTTTATTGCATTTCCTTTAATAAGACGTCTAATTTCACTCTTTGAATTTTCTAATTTAGATAAGATTACGAGATCTATAATACTCATTTTATTTTCAATATCAGTCTTCTTAATTTTAATTGAAGGTAAATTTGAACCAAGTGAAGTTCCTGAGAAAGCTTCATTTGCTGCTTGCTCTGAACTTTTAGCAGCTTTTAAACCATGAAGCATAGCAGTTGTTTCGTTAGCTAGCTTAATTTTAAGTTTATTAATATCTTCATCCTTCATTTTATCAATTTCTTCAATATCTAAATCTGTGAACATTTTTAAAAATTTTATTACATCTCTGTCATCAATATTTCTCCAAAATTGCCAATAGTCATATGATGATAATAATTTTTCATCTAACCAAATAGCACCTGACTCAGTTTTTCCCATTTTTGCTCCTGAGGATAATGTAATGAGAGGGGTAGTTAAGCCATAAGCTTGTTTACTAGAATATCTTTTTATAAGTTCTGTTCCATTAACAATGTTTCCCCATTGATCAGAACCTCCTATTTGTAAGGAACAATTTTTTTTTTTATTTAACTCTAAAAAATCATAAGCTTGCAAAATCATATAATTAAATTCCATATAACTTAAAGATTGTTCTCTATCCAGTCTAGTTTTAACACTTTCAAAAGTAAGCATTTTATTAATTGTAAAATGTTTTCCTATTTCTCTTAAAAATGAAATATAATTTAAATTTTTAAGCCAGGAATAATTATTTACAAAAATAGGTTTTGTTTTTGGATCGTTATTATTTAAAAATTTTTTTAATATTTTTTCAATATTTTTTGTATTTTTATCTATTTCTTTTTCAGTTAAAATTTTCCTTGTTTTGTCTTTACCTGAAGGATCTCCAATTCTGGTAGTTCCTCCACCTAATAAGACAATCGGTCTGTGCCCATATTTTTGAAGAAGTCTGAGACACATGATTTGAAGTAAGCTTCCAACATGAAGACTTTCAGCAGTACAATCAAAACCTATGTAACCTTTAATTTTTTCTTTATTTATTAATTTGGATAATTCATTTTCATTCGTGCATTGATAGAAGTAGCCTCTATCTTTAAATTCTTTTAAAAATTTATCCATAAGTCTATAGTTCCACAATATACATTATTTAATAAAAAAAAATAAGAATGGATAAGATTTATACATCAATGGGTTTAATGAGTGGTACCTCGTTGGATGGAGTAGATGTATCAATAATTAGGTCAGATGGTGATAAAGAGTTTTCAATAATTATTGATAAATATTTTCAATATGATGAGAAATTAACTCAAAAAATACAAAAAATTAGAGATAAAATGTTAAATCCAGATGATTTGACTAAATATCAAGTTGAAATAAAAGATTTGGAGAGAGAAATAACCTTATTTCATTTTAAAGCTGTGAATAATAGTCTTGAACTATCAAAATATGATGTTGATTTAATTGGTTTCCATGGTCAAACCATATTTCATGCTCCAGAAAAAAAAATTACAAAACAATTGGGTGACGGATTGCTATTATCTCAATTAACAAAAAAAAAAGTTATTTATAATTTCAGACAAAATGATTTAGAAAATGGAGGGCAAGGTGCTCCTTTAGCGCCAATCTTTCATAACACTTTAGCAAATAAATTAAATAAAAAATTTAATTTAGGATTTCCAATAAATATTCTAAATATTGGAGGCATTTCTAATGTTACCTATACAATAGAAAATAATAATTTAGATTTAGGGAAAAAAATTTATGCCTGTGATATTGGACCTGGCAATTGTTTAATAGATGAATGGATGAGAAAAAATTCTAAAAAAGGATATGACAAAGAAGGTTTAATAGCAAGATCTGGAAAAACAGACAAACTAATTTTAAACCAGGCTTTAGATAATTTTGCTGTGGGATCTAATTTTGAAAGATCTTTGGATGTTAAAGATTTTGATATTTTTTTTGCAAAAGGTCTTTCATTAGAAGATGGTGCTGCAACCATTACTGATTTTACAGCCAAATTAATTTCAGATGGAATGAAATTTATAAATGGTAAGAATAATTCTCATAAAAGTAAATGGCTTGTATGTGGAGGAGGAAGAAAAAATAAATATTTATTAGAAAGTATAAAAAATAATTTTGATAATATAAATCTTAATTCAATTGATCAATATGAAATAGATGGCGACTTTATAGAGTCGCAAGCTTTTGCATTTCTAGCTATAAGATCACTAAAAGGTATGCCTATTTCATTTCCAAACACAACTAGATGTAAAAAATCATTAACCGGTGGAGTTTTAGTTGAAAATTTTTAATACAAAGCTGTTTCTTTTTTGATGTATTTATCTAGGGATTTTGAAAGTGCTTCTTCATTTTTTGAAAAAAAATGATTTGCTTCTGAGATTGACTGAAATTCAACTTTGATACCTTTTTGAGCACTTAATCTTTTATTAAGTTCATTGATGTGTTCAACAGGTACTAATTCATCTTTTTTTCCGTAAATCATTATTCCAGAGGTTGGGCATGGAGATAAAAATGAAAAATCATAAACATTTGGTTGAGGAGAAATTGCAACAAATCTATTTATTTCTGGTCTCCTCATTAACAATTGCATTGCAATCAATGACCCAAAAGAAAAACCTGAAACCCAGCACTGAGAATTATCAAAATTTTCTCTCTCTAACCAATCAAGAGCAGCTGCAGCATCTGCTAATTCACCTTGACCATTATCAAATTCACCATCGCTCTTACCTACACCTCTAAAATTTACTCTACAAACTGAAAAATCATTTTCCATAAAAGTATGAAAAGTTTCTACAACAACTTTGTTATTCATTGTTCCTCCATACTGAGGGTGTGGTTGTAAAACTAAAGCTATTGGTGAAGTATTTTTTTTACTCTTATAATACTTGGCTTCAAGTCTGCCTGCAGGTCCTGGAATAAATATTTCTAATATTTTATTTTCCATAATTGTTATTGATTACTATTCTCAAAAAAAAATTAGGTTTATCACAACTGCGTGACAAAATGTTAGTTTTTTTTTTTTCATGATACTTGACTATTTTGGTCAGGTTTATATATACCCTTGTAAAATAAGGAAATATGAGACTTACTTCTAAAGGCAGATATGCGGTAATGGCTTTAGTGGACCTGGCTAGATTTGATGGAATTAATCCAGTTTCTCTAAGAGATATTTCTTTAAGACAAGGCATTTCTTTAGATTATTTAGAGCAAATTTTTTCAAAATTGAGAAAGAAAGAAATTGTTCAAAGTGTCAGAGGAACTCAAGGTGGATATATTTTAAATAGAAATGCCAAAGAAATAAAATTAACAAATATTTTTGATGCTGTTGATGAGAAAGTAAAAACTGTGCAATGTAAAAAAGACTCAAAAAAAGGATGTAACGGGAAATCAACAAAATGTTTAACTCACAACCTTTGGGATGAACTTGAAACTCATATAAATAACTTTTTTGATAAAAAAAGTTTAGATGATTTAGTGAAAGAAAATTTAGAGAGAAGATTATAAAATGGATACTAGAGAAAAAGATATCGAAAATTTAAAAGACTATAAATACGGTTTTACAACTGATATTGAAAATATTAGAGCACCAAAAGGTCTAAATGTAGATGTAATTAAATTCATTTCTAATATTAAAAAAGAACCTAAGTGGATGTTGGATTTCAGATTAAAAGCATTTGAGAGATTTAAGCTTCTCAGGGAACCTGATTGGCAAAAACCTAAGTATCCTAAAATTGATTATCAAGATCTATATTATTATTCGGCTCCGAAAAGTATGAAGGATAAACCTAAGAGCTTAGATGAATTGGATCCTAAACTTATAGAAACCTATAATAAATTAGGAATTCCTCTTCAAGAGCAAGCAAGATTAAATGGTATAGCGGTAGATGCTGTGTTTGATTCTGTTTCAGTGGCCACAACATTTAAAGGGGAACTAACAAAACATGGAATTATTTTTTGTTCTATGTCTGAAGCAATACAAAGGCATCCTGACTTAGTAAAAAAATATTTAGGGACAGTTATTCCAACAACAGATCATTTTTTTGCAACATTAAATTCTGCAGTATTTACTGATGGCTCATTTGTTTACATTCCTGAGGGTGTAAAATGTCCAATGGAACTATCGACTTATTTTAGAATTAACGCATCAGAAACAGGACAATTCGAAAGAACATTGATCATTGCTGATAAAGGCAGTTACGTAAGTTATCTAGAGGGTTGTACTGCTCCAATGAGAGATGAAAATCAATTACATGCCGCTAACGTTGAACTAATAGCTCTTGATGATGCAGAAATTAAATATTCAACTGTTCAAAACTGGTATCCGGGTGATGAAAATGGAAAAGGAGGAATTTATAATTTTGTAACTAAAAGAGGACTATGTAAAGGAAAAAATTCTAAAATTTCTTGGACACAGGTAGAGACAGGCTCTGCAATAACTTGGAAATACCCAAGCTGTATTCTTAGAGGTGATAATTCAATTGGTGAGTTTTATTCTATAGCAATTACAAATAATCATCAAAAAGCTGACACAGGTACGAAGATGATCCATCTTGGTAAAAATACTAAAAGTAAGATAATTTCCAAAGGTATTAGTGCTGGCTTTTCTGATATGACATATAGGGGATTAGTAGATATAAATTCAAAAGCAAAAAATTCCAGCAATTACACTCAGTGTGACTCACTATTAATGGGAAACAAATGTGGAGCTCACACTGTTCCATATATTAAAAATAAAAATTTTGACTCAAATATTGCTCATGAAGCAACAACTTCAAAAATTAGTGAGGAGCAATTGCACTATTGTCAACAAAGAGGATTAAATCCTGAGGAAGCTGTTGGTTTAATTGTTAATGGATTTTGTAAAGAAGTTCTTCAGCAATTGCCAATGGAGTTTGCTGTAGAAGCCCAAAAGCTTGTAAGTATTAGCCTAGAAGGGAGCGTAGGTTAATGTTGAAAATAAATAACTTGAACGCAAATGTTGAAAATAAATCAATTTTAAAAGGATTTTCATTAAATATAAATCCAGGCGAGGTTCACGCAATAATGGGCCCTAATGGCTCTGGAAAAAGCACTTTATCTAATATTTTATCAGGAAAAAAAGGTTACGAAGTATCTGGAGAAATTTTATTTGAAAATAAAAATTTATTTGAACTTGAAACAGAGGAAAGAGCACACAAAGGTATATTTTTAGCCTTTCAATATCCTTTAGAAATTCCTGGGGTAAATACTAATATTTTTTTAAAAACTTCTTTAAATGCAATTAGAAAAGCTCGTGGACAAAAAGAGCTTGACGCTATTGAGTTTTTAAAACTCGTAAAAGAAAAAGCTAAAGAACTGAAATTTGATGAAGAAAAACTTAATAGGCAATTAAATGTAGGTTTCTCTGGAGGAGAAAAAAAGAAAAATGAAATTCTGCAAATGTCGATGCTGGCGCCAAAACTTTCAATTTTAGATGAGACAGATTCGGGTTTAGACATAGATGCTCTTAAAATAGTTGCTGATGGTGTAAATACTTTAAGGAATAATGAAAATTCTTTTTTAATTATTACTCATTACCAAAGATTATTAGATTACATCAAACCAGATTTTGTCCATGTTTTAATGAATGGTAGAATTATTAAATCAGGCGGTCCAGAACTTGCAATAGAGTTAGAAAAAAAAGGATATGAAAATTTTAATTAGATGAAAGAACAATTAAAAATAGATTTTGAGAAAATACAGAAAGTGTCAAGTTTTTCAAATAAAGATGTTGAGACTAAAAAATTTTACTTAGACAAATTTATTAAAAATGGTTTTCCTAATAGAAAACTTGAGAATTGGAAGTTTTTAGATTTAGAGCAAATTATAAATAAAAACATAAATGAACTTAGTTTTTATAATGATTATTCTACAACGAATAAAATTGATACTTCAATTTTTATTGGTGGTCTTGAACATAATAAAATAATTTTTATAAATGGAAGAATTGAAAAAATTGATTTTAATTATGAAGATAAAAATCAAATCGAAATTTTTGATGATTTTAAAATAGATTACAAATTTGATAATAACAATTCCTTAATTGATTTGAATAACGCTTTTAGTAATAAATATTTTAAGATTTTAATTAAAAAAGGTTACACAATAAAAAAACCTTTAATCATATATCATTTAACTAATGAAAAAATGAAATCAAAAAATATCAATTTGAGACTGGATTTTGAGCTTGAGCAAAACAGCTCATTAAAGTTAATAGATTTTTTTAGTGATGTTTCAGATACAAATTTTATGAACATTTTATATAATTTTGATCTTAAAAAAGAGTCAATTCTTAAAAATTATAAAATTGATAAGTCTTTTAATAAGAACATAAAGTATTCATACAATAATATAAACCAGGAAAAAAACAGTATTTCAGAAACATTTATTTTTTCAGCTAGTTCTGATTACTTTAAAAATGAAATAAATTGTAATCTCAAAGGAGAATATTCATCAGCTTTTGTAAATGGAATTTTCTCGTTAAAGGATGATAAACAGCACGAAATAAGAACATCAATTAATCACTTAGTTGAAAATACAAAAAGTTTTCAGCTTATTAAAAGTGTGCTTGGAAAGAATTCAAAAGCTGTGTATCAAGGAAGAATATATGTAGATTCAATTGCTCAAAAAACTGACGGCTATCAATTGAGCAAAGCAATTTTGTTAGATGAAACTTCTGAATTTAATGCTAAACCAGAATTAGAGATTTATGCTGACGATGTTAAGTGCTCACATGGATCAGCATCAGGCAGTCTAAATGAAAATTCAATATTTTATTTAATGTCTAGAGGACTTAACTACAAAGAGTCAAAAGAACTTTTAATAAATGGTTTTTTATTAGATGTAGTTGAAAAAATTACTGATGCTGAAATTAGAAACTTGATTAAAAATATGATCGGATTAACAGAATGAATATAAACACAATTAAAAAAGAATTCCCAATATTTGATGAAAAGATTCAAAATAATGATTTAGTTTATTTAGATAGTGCAAATTCATCGCAGAAACCCAAGGTTGTTATTGATAGAATAAATGAATTTTATACAAAAGAATTTTCAAATGTTGGAAGAAGCATTCATTATTTAGCAGTTGCAGCAACTAATTTGTATGAAAATACCAGAATTTCAGTTCAAAAATACATAAATGCGAAAGATAAAAATGAGATTGTTTTTACAAAAGGCGCAACAGAAGCTCTAAACTTAGTTGCTAATACACTAGGTCAAAAATATTTAAATGAAGGTGATGAAATATTATTAACTGAATTGGAGCACCATTCAAATTATGTACCATGGCACTATTTAAGAAAATCAAAAAATATTAAAATTAATTTCGCAGAAATCAATGAAGATGGTGAAATTCCAATAGAGAATATTGAAAAGAAAATTACGTCAAAAACTAAAGTAATAGCTATCAATCATTTATCTAATGTCACTGGAGCTATATTGCCAATTAAAGAGATTACTGAGATTGCGCATTCTAAAGACATTATTGTTGTAGTTGACGGTTGTCAGGGCGCTCCACATTTAAAATTAGATATGCAAGATCTTGATTGTGATTTCTATGCAATTTCTTGTCACAAAATGTATGGACCGACAGGATTAGGAATTTTATATGGTAAAAAAAAATGGTTAGAGGAACTTCCGCCATATCAAGGCGGTGGTGGAATGATAAAAGAGGTAAAAAAAGATCGAATTACTTACGGAGACCTCCCAAATAAGTATGAGGCAGGAACCATGGCTACTGCTCAAGTAATAGCTTTTGATAAATCTATAAAATTTTTAGAAAGTATTGGAATTGAAAATATAATTAAACACGAAAAAGAATTAATCGAATATGGTCAAGAAATTTTAAAAAAGAATAACTCAGTTAAATTAATTGGTAATCCAAAAAATAAAGGTGGTGTTCTATCATTTACGATTGAAGGAGTTCATCCACATGACATTGCTACAATACTGGATGAAGATGGAGTAGCTATTAGAGCTGGACACCATTGTTGTCAAATATTACACGATAAACTTGCTATACCAGCAAGTGCAAGAGCATCAGTAGGTGTCTATAATACTAAAAGTGATTTTGATCAATTAAATGATTCTATAAACAAATGTAAAAAAATTTTTGATTTAAAATGAATTTGAAAGAATTATATCAAGAAATAATTTTAGAACATGGAAAAAATCCGAGGAATTTGAGGAAGACTAATGATTTTAATAAAGATGCTAAAGGAAATAACCCTTTATGTGGAGACAATGTGCATGTTTATTTAAAACTTAACAATCAAAGAAAAGTTGAAGATATTTCTTTTGAAGGAAGTGGTTGTGCGATTTCAATGGCCTCTGCTTCAATAATGACAGATTTGATTAAAGGAAAAAGTGACAATGAAGCTAAAGAAATTATAGATGATTTTCTTGGAATGATAAAAGAAAATCCAGAACTAAAGTCTTCAATTTTAGAGGAAGATGATAAAACAAAGCTAATGTGTCTTTCAGGAGTTAAGCAATACCCTATGAGGGTAAAATGTGCTACTTTATCATGGCACACTTTAATTTCTGCAATGGAAGATGATGGAAAACAAGTGAGCACAGAAGATTAGATCAATGGAAATTAAAGAAAAAATAATAAATGAAATAAGAAAAATTTATGATCCTGAGTTACCAGTTAATATTTACGAACTTGGTTTAATTTATGATATTCAAGTAAAAGGAAATAAAGCTGAAATTAAAATGACCTTAACTACACCAAACTGTCCTGTTGCAGAAAGTTTACCTAAAGAAGTTAAAGAAGGAGCTATGCAAGTTGAGGGAATTAACGATGTCGATCTTCAATTAGTTTGGGATCCACCTTGGAATAAAGACATGATGTCTGATGCTGCTAAGTTGGAGTTAAATTTATAATGAGTCCTATAATTAAATTAAGTAAAAATGCAGCAAACAGAATCAAAGAAATTATGTCTAGTGCCGAAAAAGATGCTTTAGGAGTAAGAGTTTCTGTTAAATCTGGAGGATGTGCAGGCATGTCATATGTAATGGAATATTCTAAAGTGCTTAATCCGAATGATGAGGTAATTGAGGATAAAGGAGTAAAGGTTTTTATAGATTCTGCGGCCGTGATGTATTTATTAGGTACTGAGATGGATTACAAAAAAGAGGATTTTTCCTCAACTTTTGTGTTTAATAACCCCAATGAAACAGAGAGATGTGGTTGCGGCGAGTCCTTTAAAGTAGAGTAAAATTTAGTATCCCATAAGTTGCATAGCAGTATTGCTAAAAACGCATAACTAGTGTATATTTTACTAATGAATAAATTTGAATTTAGAAATTTGCTTAATTCAGAGGCTAGAAAAGAAAAAAGAAAAAACTTTATTAGATCTCTGATTAAATCAGTTAATACTGGTGCAAATGGAACTCAGGATTATGTTGTTAAAAAAGGTCCTGGCAAAAACAAAGTTGCCACTACAAGACAATAATTAACAACTATAGTACATCTCGAACTCAATAGGGTGCGGTGTGTGTTCAAAATTATGAATTTCCTCAAATTTTAAGGCAATATAAGCATCAATTTGATCATCAGTAAAAACATTACCTTGTTTTAAAAAGTCTCTATCTTTATCTAAACTTTCCATTGCCTCTCTTAATGAGCCACAAACAGTTGGTATTTTTTTAACTTCACTCTCTGATAAAGCATAAAGATCTTTATCAAATGATTTACCTGGATCAATTTTATTTTTAATACCATCTAATCCAGCCATCAGCATTGCAGCAAAGGTCAAGTATGGATTTCCAGCTGCATCACCAAATCTTATTTCGCATCTTGCAGCTTTTTTGCTTAAAGTTATTGGAATTCTACACGAAGCCGATCTATTTCTTGCTGAGTAAGCTAATAATACGGGAGCTTCAAATCCTGGAATTAATCTTTTGTAACTATTTGTTGTAGCATTTGAAAAAGCATTAATAGCTTTTGCGTGTTTTAAAATTCCCCCAATATAATTTAAAGCTAAATCAGATAAGCCAGCATATTTATTTCCTGAAAATAAAGCTGTGTTGCCTTTCCAAATAGATTGGTGCACGTGCATTCCAGATCCATTGTCACCTTTTACTGGCTTTGGCATAAAAGTTGCAGTTTTACCAAAGGAATGTGAAACCATGTGAACTGCGTACTTGTAAAGTTGTAAGTTATCAGCTTGATCAACAAGTGTTCCAAAATACATTCCTAATTCATGTTGACTAGGAGCAACTTCATGGTGGTGTTTTTCAACTTTAATACCCATGTCTTTCATTGCCTTTAAATACTCACTTCTCATATCTTGCTCACTATCAACTGGTGGGACAGGAAAATAACCACCTTTAATTCCTGGTCTATGACCCATATTACCATTTTCGTATTCTTTTCCAGAGTTATAAGGTCCTTCTTTGCTATCTATTTTAAAACCTGTTTCATTCATATCATTCTTAAATCTGACATCATCAAACACGAAAAATTCTGCTTCAGGACCAAAATAAGCTTTATCTCCAATACCTGTTTTTTTTAAATATGCTTCAGCTTTTTTTGCGGTCCCTCTTGGATCTCTTTCATATGGATCTTTTTTAATTGCATCTAATACATCGCAAAATATATTTAAGGTGTTGTGAGATGTGAAAGGATCTACAACTATTCTAGAAACGTCTGGTTTAAGGATCATATCAGACTCGTTGATAGCTTTCCATCCCGCAATTGACGAGCCATCAAAGAAAATACCTTCATTTAACATCTCATCATCCACCATTTTCCCATCCATGGTTACATGTTGAAGCTTACCTCTTGGGTCTGTAAATCTTAAATCAACGTATTCAATTTCTTTATCTTTAATTGTTTTTAAAACATCCTTAACACTCATATATTCTCCTACTTAAAACTAGACATATCTATCAAATTCAAGCAAATAAATAATACCCTTTTAATAAATATCACCTATGCAATTTTTACATAAGTGTATTAATATTTAAAAATAAAGAATAACAATTAAAGGTTGAATAATGAGTATATTAGACAAAGTAGCAGTTAAAAAAGTAGAAAAATTGTTGAAAGAATTTGATAAAAATCTAAGCGTCAAGGCTCTGGAAACATCAGCAAGAACTGCAGAAGAGGCAGCTTCATCTTTAGGTTGCGAGATAGGTGCAATAGTAAAAAGTTTACTTTTTAAAACAGAGAATAATTTTGTTTTATGTTTAGTGAGTGGAGATAAAAAAGTTAGCCTAAATAAAGTAAAAAAAACTCTAAAAATTAAAGATGCTTCCATGGCATCCGCTGATGAGGTAAAAAGTATAACTGGATTTACAATTGGTGGTGTTTCACCAATAGGTCATCTAACTAAGATTAAAATATTTATTGATGATTCTTTAAATAGATATGAAAATCTATTTGCAGCTGCTGGGCATCCAAATTGTGTATTTAAAATAACTTATAAGAATTTAAAAGAAATAACTAATGGTTCAATTAAAGATATCGTAGAATGAGACAACCAAAATTATTAGATTATGTTTTATTAACTTTTTTAGCACTTATTTGGGCTTCAGCTTTTTTTAACATTAAAATAGCAACTTATTCATTTGGTCCAGTTACTATTGCTTTTTTAAGAGTTTTTTTTGGCGCAATACCAGTTTTATTATTATGTTATTTTAAGAATATTAAGATTGAAGCATTTTCCAAAGATTGGCATTGGTTTGCACTAATTGGATTTATAAACTTAGTTGCTCCATTTTTTCTTATAGCTTATGGAGTAAAATCTGTACAAAGTAATTTAGCTGCAATTCTGATGTCAACAACACCATTAAGCTCAACAGTCCTTGGTCACTTCTATACAAAAAATGAAAAATTTAATTTTATAAAAACTTTTGGAATATTAATTGGTTTCGCGGGAATATTGTATCTATTTTCAGATAACTTATTAATTGATGAAAATAATTTTTTTTCAGCAATATTAATACTTGTTGGTTCTACATGTTATGTAATTGGTGGAGTTCTGACTCTAAAAATAAGTAAGAAAAAAAATGAAAATGTTACTGGTTCCATTTTAATATGGGCAGTAATAATTTTAATTCCTTTAGTCGGTTTTATTGAGCAACCATGGAATACTATACCAAGAGTAGACTCAACAATATCTGTCATATATTTGGGGTTTGTCTCAACTGGCCTTGCTTGGTTGTTAAGATTTAGAATTTTAGTTAATAATGGTTTAATTTTTCAATCTCAAGTATCATATTTGATTCCAATCTTTGGAACTATCTTAAGTTATATTTTCTTAAAGGAATTAATAACAATTAAAGTATTAGTTTCACTAATAGCTGTTGTGGTGGGTATTTATTTTGTAAGAAAAGCAGATAGCTCAAAACTTATTTAAGTTTTGAAAAAGCTTTAATGTGCGATGGCCTGGTTTCACAACAACCGCCTATTATTGTAGCTCCTGCATCTTTAAACTTCTTTGCAAATTCATACATTTTGTCAGGTGTCAAATCTTTTCGGACACCAAGAAATTCGTTTGGGTTCCCAGTTTTACTATTATTGTATGCACCAGTATAATTTGGTTTGGGATTAGTAGTTACAAATGCATTTAATTTAAATCCAAACGGAATACCTAAATTCTTTAATTCATCTAGATTAAGTTCATAATTTTCAGGAGACACACAGGATAAAATTAGTCCTAGTAAATTCTCATGTTTAATATTCTTAATTAAGTCAGTAATTTTTTCACCACTAGGTAAATTTGTTCCATCTGAAATGTGTGCACCTATGAGGTAAGGTTTGTCAAATTCTTTAATACTTTCCATAGCTATTTTTACCTCTCTTACACTACTCAAAACGTCAAAATAAAAGAAATCTATATAAGGATTAAGTATTTTTGCCTGACTATTAAAATTTTCCATAATTTCATTTTCTTCTCTATCATCTGCTTCGTATGTTAAATTTTGAGGAGGTAAGCCTCCAGCAATTAAAACATTAGGAAAAGTTTCTTTGACTTTCAGAGCTATTTCACCGGCTTTTTTGTTTAAATATTCATATTTGTCCAAAATATCATTATCTCTCAAACGAGATTTTCTTGTTGTGAAAGTTGTTGTTACAATAACTTCAGCACCTGCTTTGATAAAATCGAGATGAGTGTCTAGTACAAGTTTATGGTATTTTTCATGAAGTAAAGCATTGGTACTCCATAGAGTACCGTTTGGCTTCATACCTCTAGCAAGAAGTTCTTGACCCATCCCACCATCTAAGATTTTCAAACTTTTAAAGATATTTTTGTCCATTAATTTGATTTAACTGCCTAATTGAAAATATTATTCAATTTAATTCTAAACACAACATGTTGTAATGACTACAATTGTAGGTAGAAAATAAAAATTCTAACAAATAGACACAAGCTAATATTCTTAGTTTAATGGGTATATGGCTACTAAAAGAAAGTTTAAAGCTAAGCCAAAGACCAAAAGAAAAAAAAATAAATTGGTCAAATTTTCTAGAAAAAAAATAAAAACGAAAAAAAAAGTCGTGATAAAGAAGTCTGCGACTAAGAAACGTTCAAAAAAATCTAGAAAAAATAATAAGCTAAAACCAACTAAAAAAACAAGAGGAGTAAAAAAAATGAGTGCAGAAGCTATGAAAGTGTCATCTGTATTAGATACTTCTCATTTAAAGGTTAAATTTCCATTTAAAGCAAAATATGGAAACTACATAAACGGAAAGTTTGTGGAGCCAAAATCTGGTAAGTATTTTGATAATACTTCACCGATTTCAAATGAGGTTATCTGTTCGATCGCACGATCAAATGAAAAAGACGTAGACGCTGCATTAGATGCAGCTCACGCAGCTTTCCCAACTTGGGGTAAAACTTCAATCACGGAAAGATCAAACATTCTTCTTAAAATTGCAGATGTCATTGAGAAAAATCTTAATGTGTTAGCAACTGCAGAATGTTTAGATAATGGTAAGCCGATAAGAGAATGTATGGCTGCTGATTTACCACTAGTAGTAGATCATTGGAGATATTTTGCTGGAGTAATCAGAGCAGAAGAAGGTTCAGTTGCCGAAATAAGCAATAGTGAATATTCTTATCACATTCCTGAGCCTTTAGGTGTAGTTGGTCAAATTATACCTTGGAACTTTCCATTATTAATGGCAACTTGGAAACTTGCTCCAGCTTTAGCTGCAGGAAACTGTGTAGTGCTTAAACCAGCTGAGCAAACACCAGCATCAATCATGTTACTTATGGAACTTATTGGAGACTTATTACCTCCAGGAGTAGTAAATATTGTAAGCGGTTATGGTTTAGAAGCTGGTAAACCACTAGCATCATCTAAAAGAATCAAAAAGATTGCTTTTACTGGTGAAACAACAACTGGTAGATTGATAATGCAATATGCATCTCAAAACTTAATACCAATTACGTTGGAGCTAGGTGGAAAATCTCCTAACATTTTCTTTGAAGACGTCATGGCTAAAGACGATGATTTCTTTGATAAATGTCTTGAAGGTTTTGCAATGTTCACTTTAAACCAAGGTGAAGTTTGTACTTGTCCGAGTAGGGTACTAGTTCAAGAGTCTATCTATGATAAGTTCATGGAAAAGGCTATTGCTAGAACTAAAGCTGTTAAGCAAGATAATCCTTTAAAAATGGAAACAATGATTGGAGCACAAGCATCATTAGAACAAATGGAAAAAATTAAATCTTATCTAGATTTAGGTAAGAAAGAAGGTGCCAAAGTTCTATGTGGTGGAAGTGTTGCTAAAATCAATAGTGGGTTAGAAAAAGGAAACTATATCGAGCCAACTATTTTTGAGGGTAACAATTCAATGCGTATCTTCCAAGAAGAAATTTTTGGACCAGTTGTATCGGTAACTAAATTTAAAGATGAGGCAGAGGCATTAGAAATTGCTAATGACACACTTTATGGTTTAGGTGCAGGTGTTTGGACTAGAAATGGAAACATTGCATACAGAATGGGTAGAGAAATACAAGCGGGTAGAGTTTGGACAAACTGTTACCATGCTTATCCTGCACATGCTGCATTCGGTGGATATAAACAATCTGGTATCGGAAGAGAAACACATAAAATGATGCTTAACCACTATAGACAAGTGAAAAATCTTCACGTGTCTTATAGTGAGAAAAAATTAGGCTTCTTTTAAAAGATAACTTATATATAATGGCCCGTGAGGAATCACGGGCCATATTTTTTATGAAAGTAAAAGCAACAGACTCAGCATTAAAATTAATTGAGGAGCTTAAAGCTCAACATGGTGATGAGTTGCTATTCCATCAATCTGGTGGATGTTGTGATGGAAGTGCACCGATGTGTTATCCTAGAAATGAGTATATGGTTGGTTCAAGTGATGTAAAATTAGGAGAGATTGGGGGTCTTCCTTTTTATATGAATGATGATCAATATGAAAAATGGAAAAATACTGATTTAACTATTGATGCTGTAAAAGGCATTGGTGGAATGTTTTCACTAGATAATGGCACAGGAAAAAGATTTTTGACAAGATCTGAGATTTGTTTGGTTGTTGATAACGACACAAAAAAAAATTAATTAATCTAAAAATTTTAATGTCTGTTTACCTAAGTTCTCAAAAGATAATTAAAGATTGGATAGATTATAATGATCATATGAATGTTTCATATTATCTTTTGATTTTTGATAAATATGGCGCAGATATTTTAAATAGTATTTTTAAAATGGGAGAACATTCAGCAAAAACGACTGGCAAAAGTACCATGATTGTTGAGTCTAATATTACTTATAATCAAGAACTTAAACTTAATGATGAGGTTGATGTGAATTTAGTATATTTTGATCATGATAAAAAAAGACTTCAATATAAAATGGAAATGAATCATAAAGAAAAAAAATTTTTAGCATCAACAATAGAAGTTCTTGCCTTATATGTTGATCTAAAGAGTAGAAAAGTTTCTGAATTTGAAGATGAAAAAGTAAATATTATGGATAATTATATTAAAGAGCATTCTTCAAAATTTGACAATAAAGATTTAAAGTTTTCCTCAAAGTTAAAAAAAAATTAACATAACTCCCAGTCCGCAGCTGGAAGTTATATTAAAATTTATTGACCAGGCGCTTTATAACCTATTTTGCTTGCTTTAGTTGTTGCTTTTGTAAAATCAATCGCTTCAAGTAAAGTTAAATTTTTAACTGCACCTGATGCTTCTACAACAAGCTTTACAGCTGCGAAGTCATCAAAACTACCCATTTCATTTATAACTACAAAATCATATGAACCTCTAACAATATCCATACTATGCATTGTTCCACCCATAGCTTTTGTTAATTGTTCAACGACTGCTTTTCTATCACTTGTAGGATCTTTTAAAAAACCTTGAAAAGCTTTTTCCGTGTAGTTTCCCATTATGTATGCTTTCATGTTCAACTCCTTTTTTTTATAATTTAACGTATCATCTTATTGCTGATAATTGATGTGTAAAAATTACATAGTAGACACAACCTCTAGTAATGTTAGATTAAGATATGTACGAAAAATTTGGTCAATTTATTGATGGTAAATGGTGTCAATCCTCAGATAAATCAACTTATGAAGTAATAAATCCAGCTAACGAAGAAGTCATTGGACATGCATCTAAAGCTACTTCCCAAGATGTAGACAGAGCACTTAAATCAGCTGAAAAAGGGTTGGAAGTTTGGAAAAAAACTTCACCATGGCAGAGGTCTTATATAATTAGAAGAATTGCAGACAAAATTAGAGAAAAACAAGATGTACTCGCAAAATGGATGACTCTAGAAGTTGGCAAACCTTTCGCAGAGGCGAAAGGCGAGGTAAATGGAGCGGCTGATATTTTTGAATGGAATGCAGAAGAAACAAAAAGAATTTATGGTCAAACTGTTGAAAGTAGATTTGAAGAAACAAGAGTTCATGTTTATTACCAACCAGTAGGTGTTGTAGCTGCATTATCTCCTTGGAATTTTCCAGCAGTTCTGTCTGCAAGAAAAATTTCAACAGCTTTAGCAGCTGGTTGTTCCGTAATAATAAAACCAGATGTAATAACCCCAGGTGTTGTAATGGAAATGGTAAATATTTGTAATGAATGTGGTGTTCCACCAGGTGTAGTAAATCTTTTATCAGGAGACCCTCCTAGTATCGCTCAACAATTAATAGCATCTAATATTATAAAAAAGATTTCAATAACTGGTTCATCAAGAGTTGGAAAATTAATTTTAAAACAAGCTGCTGACAAAGTTCAAAGAGTTACAATGGAATTGAGTGGACACTCACCATTTATAGTTTTTGATGATGCTGACATTAAAAAGGCAACAGATATGGCTATATCTGCAAAATTTAGAAACAACGGGCAAGTTTGTATTTCACCTAACAGATTCTACATTCAGGAGAGTAAAAAAGAGGAATTTATAAATTTATTTATTGAAAAGACAAAAAAACTTAAAATTGGTGATGGCATGGATCCCTCAGTACAACTAGGACCATTAACAACAAAAAAAAGGTTAAATGAAATTGAGGAACTGGTTGAAACGACTAAAAAAGAGGGCGCAAAAGTACTTTTAGGCGGTAAAAGACCACAAGGTTTCAACAAAGGATTTTATTATGAACCAACTATCTTTGATAATGTAAAAGATGATTATACTATTATGAAAGTAGAGCCCTTTGGCCCATTAGTTCCAATGTTATCTTTTAAAACATTTGATGAAGTAATAGAGCGAGCAAATAATCACGATCTTGGACTATCAAGTTATATCTGCACAAATTCTATGGAAAAAGCACACAAAGCATCTGAATTAATGGAGACGGGAACAGTCGCGGTAAACACCCCACTCGTTGCAATAGCCGAAGCTCCATTTGGAGGAATTAAACAAGCGGGTTATGGGCGTGAAGGTGGATCAATGGCTATTAAAGATTATTTAAATGTAAAATATACTCATTTAGGATTGAAAGGATAAAAGCTATTCTAAAATCTTAAAATCATTTTTGTATTTTTCGTTAATAGAAATACCAAGCCCTGGTACATTATCATCTAAATTTATATAACCATTTTGAGGTTCTGGTTCTCCTTTGAATAAATAGTAAAATAATTCATTGCCGATTTCTACTTGATGAACGGGAAAATATTCTGAAAATGGACAATTATTACTTGCCATAGTTAAATGGTAGTTGTGCATTTGTCCTGCGTGAGGAATTACAGGAATATTATATTTTTCTGCAAGTGAATTAATCTTATGACCCGCAGTTATTCCACCTACTCGGTTAGAGTCATATTGTATATAACTTATCGCTTTAAGATCTAAAAGATGTTTAAACCCTAAGACACTAAATTCATGTTCACCTCCAGCTATAGGAATATCTCCGAGAGCATTTAATTCAGCATAGCCTGAGATGTCATCTGGTATAACTGGCTCTTCCAACCATTTTGGTTTAAATTTTATTAAATTGGGTATTATTTTTTTTGAATACTCCAAATCCCAACCCATATAGGCTTCAAGCATTAAATCGTTGTCATATCCAATAACCTCTCTAACAGCATTTACTAAAGCAATGTTATTTTTGATGCCATCAGCTCCATCTTTAGGTCCCCATCCAAAACGCATTTTAAACATTTTAAAACCCTCATTAAGGTATTTTTCAGCTTCTTTTTGCAAGTCTTCAAGTGGCTGACTATATAATTTTGAAGCATAAACAGGAATTTTTTCCTTAGTTCTTCCACCAAGTAATTTAAACACTGGTTCATTTTTTAGCTTCCCCATTAAGTCCCAAATGCCTATATCAATTGCAGAAATTCCAATCATTCCAATTCCTTTTCGTCCCCATGCCATTGTACTTCTGTACATCTTGTCCCAAAGATAATCATAATCAAAAGGATCCTCACCTATAACCAAATTTTTTAAATAACAATCTATTGCTTTTTTTGTAACTTCTGGCGCTAGAGCAGCATTTCCAAGACCAATAGTTCCATCATCAGCAATTACTTCACATACTAACCATTGATGAAACCTAAAAGATTTCATTTTATCTCCACTCTCTCTTAGTAAGTCTGTAGGATTAGTACAAAAATTTTGAGCTGGAGGTACTATCTCTCCCGTCCATTTATAAATTGTAGTTTTAATATCTTTAATTTTTGGCATTACTATTTTTTATTGTTAGCCATTGTTAATGCTATTTTAAAGGATTGTAATGTTGGTTCTAAGTTTGCTTGATTCTTTCCGGCAATATCAAATGCTGTTCCATGTGCAGGTGTTGTTATTGGAATAGGCATACCACCCTGAACTGTTACACCTCTATCAAAGCCAAAAGCTTTTAACCCAGATTGTAGTGCATCATGATACATTCCTACAATACAATCGTGATTTTTATTTTTAAAAGCTGTTATAAATGATGTATCACATGGTAAAGGACCATCAGCATTTATACCTAAGCTTTTTGCCTCTTCAATAGCAGGAATTATTTCATTCTTTTCCTCTACACCAAATTCTGCATGTGGATTCAATGCTTGTACTGCAACACGTGGGTTTGCAATACCATTTAATTTCATCGTTTCATGTATCAATTTAATGGGTTTAATTATTTTTTCTTTCTTAATATTTTTAGGTACTTCACTTATGGGGATATGGGAAGTAACTCTAGCAGTCCAAAAATTATCAACTACATTAAATTCACAAAAAAAACTTTCAACATTTAATCTCTCAGCCATTAGATGAAGTTCATCAGAATGTTTATTTCCTCCCATAATCATACTTGTTTTATTAAATGGTCCAAAATTTATTGCATGAATCTTATTCTGTTTTGCAAGATCAAGTGCAAGATTTAACGATTGTAAAACACTTTCACCTGATTCTTTTGAGCACTCCGCTATCTTGTATTGGTGGTTTTTACCTTTTGATAAATCTAAAAAGAACTTGTTGTTATTTTTAAAATTTATTTGATCAAAATCAGTTACAAGCTCTAAATTACTTTTATTTCCAGTAATTTCGTCGCCATTTTCTAGGATTGCCTTTTCACCTATGACGACAATATTTACATCATCAGTTATCTTCTCACTTAATAATTTTGATATCAGTTCAGGTCCGATGCCAGAAGGATCGCCTAATAAGATACCAATATTAATTTTGTTTTCTGACATTTTTTTCTTTACGGGTTGTATCAGATAATGTTTAAATATTTAATTATAAATTAACTAATGAGGGAAATAATGAAAAAAAGCTTTAAATTATTTTTAGCTGCTGCCTTTTTAGCAACTGAATTTTTTGTTGTGGCTCTTCCATTAATGATTACATCCGCAAAAGCTGATGGTCATCCAATTCAAGCTATTACTCATGCTGGTTTTGGCGGTGGAACAGACGTAACTACTAGAATGATGTTATTAAGAGCAAGAAGAGTTCTTAAACAAGACATGCAATTAGTGAATAAAAAAGGTGGTGGGGGTGCTGCATCTATGGATTATATGATGTCTTTACCTGCAGATGGAAACCACACTTTAACTTGGACTACTGGACATGCAGTATCAATGGCTTTAGGAAAAACTAAAGTTAAAATCAGTGATATGCAACCATTGGCTAGAGGAACAGATGACCCACAATTGTTTGTAGTAAATTGTAAATCTGACATAAAAGATGCTAAGAAGTTTATTAGCACACAAAAATCAAAATCATTAAAGTATGGAACAACCCACACAGGTGGTATTGACGATGTTAGTGCAATTGCATTTACGAAAAAAGGTGGATTAAAAGATCCAACTATTGTTGCTTACAAAGGAGTTGCTCCGATTAAAACAAACTTAATCAAAGGCGATATCGATGTCGGTGTTCTTAATTTAGGTGAAGCATTAACTGAGATTAATGAAGGTAAACTTTGTGTATCAGTTGTGCTAGCTAATAATAGAATGGCCAAGATTGGTGACTCTCCAACTGCTAAAGAACTAGGTATACCAGTTTCTTTATCTACAGTTAGAGGATTTGTAACTAAAAAAGGTGCTCCAGCAGACAGAGTGAAACAATTAGAAGCTGGAATGATGAAAGCTATGAGCCATAACTACTATAAAAATTTCTTAACTGAAATTGGTCTTGATGAGACTAGTGTAGTTGGTGCTGATGAGTGGGGTAAGCAGATGGAAGAAATGCTTACTGAAATGACAGCTCAATTAAAAGCTTTAGGTTACATTAAGTAATAAAAATTCGTACATTGATTAAATGAGCGATGTACAAAAATCTAAAGGGGCAGACAAAAAAAGTTTGCCCCTTTTTTTTAACATCTCATTTAAAGTCATTTTTATTATTGTATTAACTTCGAGTGTTCTATTATATTTTACATTTACATTTGAAGAAGTTCCTCCAATTTTAAACAGAGGTATTCAACCAGCTACATTTCCAAAAGCCTTATTAATTTTAATTATTTCACTTAGCTTAATTGTCTATTACTTATCGATTAAAGTCCCTTGGAATATTGAAAAAAAATTACCAAATTCTTTTTATATTACTTTAGCTAGTTTTATTATTTTTTCAGTTGTAAGTGTTACTCTAGATTTCTTTCTTGGTATTTCAGTTTTATCAGTTTTAGTTTCATTCTTTTGGGGTGAAAGAAGAATTTTTTATTTATTTTTAGTAGCTATAATTTTTCCAATAATAGTATTCATTTTTTTTGAGACTATTTTAGGGCTTAGATTCCCTGGAGGTATTATCACAAATCTTTATTACAACTAATTATGGAAAATTTATCTTTAATGCTAGCTCCTTTATTAAGTTCAAAGTTAATGATTGTGTTAATTTTTGGAACACTTTTTGGTTTAATACTTGGTGTTTTACCTGGGCTTGGACCAACAACAGGAGGTGCTTTAATTTTGCCTTTTACAATGACATTAGATCCCTTATCAGCAATTGTTTTATTGACTGCAATTTATTGTGCTGGAACTTATGGAGGTGCAATCACTGCAGTTTTAATTAACACACCTGGAACACCGGCTGCTGCCGCTACATGCTTAGATGGATATCCACTCGCACAAAAAGGAGAAGCTGGAAGAGCTCTAGGTATGGCAACTGTATCAAGTACCATTGGAGGTATCTTTAGTGTTGTAGTTTTGGTTTTTTTTGCTCCACTGCTTGCTCAATTAGCGTATGAGTTTGGTCAACCAGAATATTTTGCTTTAGCAATCTTTGGTTTGACAATGCTTGCGTCCATAGGTGAAGGAAGTCCAATTAAAAATCTAATTGCAGGAGCATTTGGTATTTTGATTTCAACTATTGGTAAAGACTTTATGACATCAATTGATAGATTTACTTTTGGTATTAATGAATTATCTGAGGGAATAGGATTTATTCCTGTCGTTGTTGGACTATTCGCCATAAGTGAAATGTTAACTCAATCAACATTATTAGATCAAATATTTAACAGAGTGGCTTTAAAAGCAGTAAAACTTCCATCAATTTCAGATTATAAAAAAACTTGGATTACTATTTTAAGATCATCAGGAATTGGATCTTTTATTGGAGTTTTACCTGCTGAGGGTGGAACAGTTGCGTCATTAATTGGATATTCTGAAGCAAAAAGATGGTCAAAAAATCCTGAAGAATTTGGAAAAGGTTCTGTGGAAGGAATTGCTGGAGCTGAAGCTGCCAATAATGCAGCCACAGGCGGTGCAATGGTACCGACGCTGGCACTTGGAATTCCAGGAAGTGCAACAACAGCTGTAATTTTGACAGGTCTTATTATTCATGGCGTTAGACCAGGTCCAGATTTATTTAGAGAACAACCAGATTTTCTCTATGGAATTTTTGGTGCAATGTTAATTGCAAATGTTTTATTTTTTATATTTGGTTTTTTTGGGGCCAAGATTTTTGCAAGAATAACTTTAGTGCCAAATAAATTACTTTGGCCAATGATTTTTGCAGTTTCAGTTTGTGGAACATACTCGCTCAGTCAATCAATTTTAGATGTATGGATAATGTTATTTTTTGGAGTAATTGGATTCTTTATGAGGCGTTATGGTTTTTCTGTTGTGCCAGTCATTATAGGTTTGATTTTAGGAGAATTGGTTGAGGGAACTTTGAGACAATCTTTAGTTATCTTTGAAGGAGAGTGGTTAAGATTTTTAACAAGACCTATAGCTGTAACTTTTTTCATTTTATCTTTAATTGCTTTAATTTTTCCTTTATTAAGAAAGAAAAAATCAAATGAATAAATATAGTTTCGAAAATAGAATAGCAGTTGTAACAGGTGGAGCACAAGGATTTGGCTATGCGATATCTAAAAGAATTATAGAGTCTGGTGGAAAAGTAATTATCTGGGATATTGACAAGTCTGCAATTGATAAAGCAAAAAAAGAAATCAATTCAAATAATTTTCATTCCCAAGAAGTTGACATAATAGATTTTAAAAATATTGAAAACGCAATTAATGATATTGAGACAAAATTTGGAAAAATAGATATTTTTGTAAATAATGCTGGTATGACAGGTATGAATGCTAAAGTTTGGGAATATCCTTTAGATGAATGGAAAAAAGTAATTGACTTAAATCTAAATGCAACTTTTTATTGTTGTCGAGCTATAGTTCCTCACATGATCAAAAATAATTATGGTAGAATAATTAATATTGCTTCTATTGCGGGTAAAGAGGGTAATCCAAATGCAAGCGCCTATAGCACATCCAAAGCAGGAGTAATTGGTTTGACAAAATCCTTGGGCAAGGAGCTAGCGGATAAAAATATTGCTGTAAATTGTGTCACACCAGCTGCAGCAAAAACGAGAATTTTTGACCAGATGACAGAAGAACATATAAACTATATGTTGTCTAAAATACCAAGAAATCGGTTTGCGAAAGTAAATGAATTAGCTTCCTTGGTATGCTGGCTAGCAAGTGAGGAAAATTCATTTAGCACAGCGGCAGTATTTGATTTGAGTGGTGGAAGAGCAACATATTAAAAAGGAGAATAAATGAAATTGTGTAGAATAGGAAATGTTGAAAAAGAAAAGCCGGCAATAATAGATAAAGAAAATAATTATCGAGACTTGTCTTCAGTTATTAATGATTTAAATCCTGATACTTTAAATTTTGATACAATTGAAAAAATAAAAAAAATAGATATTTCTTCTTTACCTAAACTAGAGTCAAACTCTAGAATTGGTGCTTGTGTTTCTAATCCATCAAAATTTATTGGAATAGGTTTGAATTTTAAAGATCATGCTGAAGAACAAAATTTACCAATACCTAAAGAACCAATAATTTTTTCAAAATTTACCAGCTGTATTACAGGACCTAACGATCCTATTATTGTTCCAAAGGGATCTAACCATACAGATTGGGAAGTGGAACTAGGCTTTGTTATAGGAAAAAAAGCTATTAATGTGAGTGTTGAGAATGCAATGGATCATGTTCTTGGTTTTTTTCTAGTGAATGATGTTAGTGAAAGAAATTTTCAAAAAAACAAAGGTTTAACTTGGGATAAAGGAAAGGGATTTGATACCTTTGGTCCAATTGGTCCTTATATAGTTACAAAAGATGAAGTTACAGATTTTCAAAAACTTAATATGTTTTTAGATGTTGATGGAAAAAGAATGCAAACTGGAAATACCGAACATATGATATTTGATATAAAAACGTTAGTCTCTTATATGAGCTCTTGTATGAGTTTACATCCAGGAGACATTTGTTGCACTGGAACGCCTCCAGGTGTTGGGGAAAATATGAGTCCACCTCATTTTTTAAAGGGAGGTGAGGAAGTAGTTTTAGGTGTTGATAAACTCGGTACCCAAAAACATCAAGTTGTTCCTTACAAGGAATAATATAAATTTTTATTTATTAAATGTTAGAATTATTAATTGCTCTAGGTGCGGGTTTGATAAGTTTTTTATCACCTTGTGTATTACCCTTAATACCTGGATATATTTCCTATATATCTGGTAGTTCACTAAATGAATTAATAGAAAAAAAAAATATTAACTTAATTCCAATATTTCTTTTCACAATTGGTTTTTCAATTGTTTTTATAATTTTTGGTGCCGCATCAACTTTTCTGGGTCAAGTTTTACTTCAGAACTCAAATGAGCTGAGAATTGGTGCCGGTTTAGTAATATGCGTTTTATCCTTACATCTTATAGGAATTATAAATATCAAATTTCTTAATTATGAAAAAAGACTTCATACAAATAAAAACACTAATTTTTTTAGTCCAATATTAATTGGTATGGCTTTCGCTTTTGGTTGGACACCTTGTATAGGTCCTATTCTTGGTTCTATTTTGGCACTTGCCTCAACAGAAGAAAGTATTAACAGAGGTATAACACTTTTGTTCTTTTATTCCTTAGGTTTAGCTATACCATTTATTCTATCTGGTTATTTAATACAGAAATTTTTGATTTTTTCTAAAAATTTTAAAAAGAATATAAATTTGATTTCAAAAATTGGTGGTGGAATATTGTTGATTACTGGTATACTGATATTAACAAATCAATTACAAGCATTAGGTTACTATTTATTAAATATCTTTCCTTTTTTACAAAATTTTGGATAATTTATTATGAAAATTTATCAAATAGATTCTAGTGCAAGAAAAGAAGGCTCAACATCAAGAGCTCTGGCAAAAAAATTACTTGAAAAAATAAAAAAGCCTGAAGACGAAGTAATATATAGAGATCTAAACGAAGAAATGGTTTTTGTCACTGGTTTAACAGAGTCGGGAATGAATATTGATGAGAAAGATCAAAATGATAATCATAAAAAAATGTTTGAACTTTCTAATCAATTGGTAAGGGAGTTAAAAGAGAGTGATATTATTATAATTTCAGCTCCAATTTATAATTATGGCCCTCCAGCAACTTTAAAGGCTTGGTCAGATTTAGCAGCAAGAGTTGGCGAAACATTTAGATTTAAACCGAATGGTAGAAGAGAAGGATTATTAAAAAATAAAAAAGCTTACTTAGTAATTACCTCGGGAGGTACAAAATTAAATAGTAATGAAGATTTTTTAACTCCATGGTTGAAATTTATCTTAAATTTTTTTGGTATAGATAAAGTCGAGACAATTAGTGCAGACCAGATGGCTCTAGACTATGAAAAATCAATCAAAGATGCACACACTCAGATTGATAAAATTACATCTTAGTCAATTATATTTTTAGGTATAAATTTTGATTGTTCTTTTCTTATCCAATAAAATAAAATAGTATCATCATTAAGGGGGTGTCTTTATAGACTGAGATTAAACCCTATGAACCTGTCCGGTAATTCAGAAAGGGAACTATGGATAACACATTTTTTATAAATCAATCTAGTGCATTATTTATTGTAATTGTTATAAATATTATTTTTTTATTTATAGGTGTAATTTATTCTAGAAACTTTCAAGGGTTAAAAAACTATCTTACTGCAAATAGGAATATTGGATTTATCTCATTAACTACAAGTTTAACGGCATCAGCATTGGGTGCATGGATTTTGTTTGGACCAGCCTCAGCTTCGTCATGGGGAGGGCTAGGTGCAATAATTGGATATTCATTAGGTACTGCATTTCCAATGTTTTTTTTTATATATCTTGGAAAAAAAATTAGAAAAGAATTTCCAAAAGGTTCAACATTAATAGAATTTTTAAGAAAAAAATTTGGCAAGAGCTTATTCAAACTTATTCTAGTGATGACAATTTTCTATATGTTTATTTTTTTATGTGCTGAGGTTACTGCTGTAGCAGTTTTAATTAATTATATATCAGGCACTGAACTTTGGATTACTGCACTTATAGTTCTTTTGTGTACTTTATCTTACACATTATATGGTGGATTAAGAGTTTCAATATTAACTGATAATATTCAAATGATTGTAATTTGTTTTTTGTTATTAATTTCTTTAATATATATTCTATCTTCTACAGGATCAAAATTCTCATTTAATTTTGTAAAAAATACAAACCCTCAGCTTTTGAGTGGATCCTACATACCTGGGTATACAGCTGGTTTAACATTTTTTATTGCAGTAGCTGCAACAAACTTATTTCATCAAGGAAATTGGCAACGAATTTATGCCGCAAAGGATTATAAAACTTTAAAAAAAAGTTTAATTTGTTCTTTTTTAATCATTGTGCCAATTGTTTTTTTTATGGGTTTTACAGGATTAGTTGCATTTTCAATAGACTCATCCATAAGACCAGACCTTGGTTTTTTTTCATTGTTATTAAGTGAGCAAGCATTTATGTTATCAATTTTAGTCATTATATTAGGTTTAGCTTTGACTATATCAACCATAGATACTTTAATTAATGCTATCTCGAGCTTGATTGTAGTTGATGGAAATGCAACATTTAAAATTAAAAAGAAAATCAATTATTTAAATTTTTCAAAAAATATAATCATATTTTTATCTATGATATCTTTTATAATAGCATCTTATGGATTTGATATTTTATATTTGTTTTTGTTAGCTGACTTATTTTGTTGTGCATTTGTGCTAACAGTTTTTTATAGTTTCTATAATAAAATAGATGAAAAAACTGCCTATATATCAATTATTATTGGACTATTTGGTGGATTTTTATTATTTCCTTCACCAGATTTTTCAAAAAGTTTTTTGGCTGGTATTTTGATTTCAAAAGAAGCATTAAGTCCTTTTATATCCCAATCATTATTATTTTTATCTTTTGTAGTCGCAACTTTTTTACCTTTTTTGGTTCTTAAAGCTAAAAAGTTCATTTATTAGTTGATTGTATTAACTAAATTAATAGTTATATATCTGACCGAATGTCAGATAATCAAATAGTAATTAACAATCTTTCTAAAGTTTATGACAACGGTTTTAAGGCGTTAAAAAAAATAAACTTAAATATTAAAAAAGGTGAAATTTTTGCTATGCTTGGACCCAATGGTGCAGGTAAAACTACTTTGATAAGCATTATTTGTGGTATTGTAAAACCATCATCAGGAAAAATTACAGTTGAAGACTTTGATATCATTGAGGATTACAGAGAAACAAGATCACGCATAGGTCTCGTTCCGCAAGAGTTAACTTTAGAGCAATTTGAAACTGTTTTTAATAACGTTTCATATTCAAGAGGTTTGTATGGAAAAAAACCAGATCCAAAACATATTGAAAAAGTCTTAAGACAACTCAGCCTTTGGGACAAAAAAGATTTGATTTTGCGTCAATTATCAGGTGGTATGAAAAGAAGGGTCTTAATTGCTAAAGCACTTTCACATGAACCTCAAATTTTATTTTTAGATGAACCTACTGCTGGTGTAGATGTCGAACTTAGAAAAGAGATGTGGAAGGTTGTTGAAACTTTAAGGGAAACAGGTGTAACAATTATTTTAACGACACACTATATTGAGGAAGCTGAAGCGATTGCTGACCGGGTAGGAGTTATAAATCAAGGGGAAATTATTATTGTAGAGCAAAAGAAAGAGCTAATAAAAAAAATGGGCCGGAAAGTTTTATCTGTTGAATTACAAGAAGAAATTCAAGATGTACCAAGCTCATTAAAAAAATATAATTTGATGATTGGAAGTAACAAAATGTCTTTAGCATATACTTATAACTTAAAAGAAAAACAGACTGGGATTACAAATCTTTTGCAGGATATTAAAGACTCAGGATTAAAACTTAGAGATTTGAAAACAGAACAAAGTAATTTAGAAAAAATATTTGTAACTTTAGTAAAGGAAAATAATGAAAATTAATTTATATGGATTTAAAGCTATTTACTTTCATGAAATGGATAGATTTAGACGAACTTTAGGTCAATCTCTTTTATCACCAGTAATTTCAACATCATTATATTTTATTGTTTTTGGTTCTGTGATTGGTGGGTATGTACAAAAAATAGATGGTATCAGTTATGGATCTTTTATAGTTCCAGGATTGTTAATGTTAACTCTTTTAACTCAATCGATAAGTAATACCTCTTTTGGAATTTTTTTTCCAAAATTTAACGGAACTATTTATGAAATTTTAGCAGCACCAATCTCTTCTTTCGAAATTGTCTTGGCATTTGTAAGCGCTGGAGCAACCAAAACACTTATTGTTGGTGTTGTAATTTTTTTAACAGCTCAATTTTTTGCTGATGTGCAAGTTCAATTTCCGTTTCTGATGATATTTTTGTTAGTTCTTGTTTCTTTTACATTTGCATTGTTTGGTTTTTTAATTGGTTTAGTCAGCAAAGATTTCGAGCAAATGTCTATTATTCCTTCTTTAGTAATCACACCAATGGTATTTTTAGGTGGAAGCCTTTATTCTTTAGATATGTTGCCTGAGTTTTGGCAATTAATTACCTATTTTAATCCTGTGGTTTACTTAATAAATGGACTTAGATACTCATTTTATGGAATATCAGATTTTAATATTTGGATAAGCGTAGGTTTAATGGTGTTATTTTTGTCAAGTTGCATAATTATTGTCTCAATATTACTTAAAAAGGGTTACAGCATAAAATCTTAAAAAAAATTTATTTAAAAATTTTTTTTAGTTTTTTTAGGTTATCTAAATTGTCAACTGTGTACCATTTTCTTGGCATCACATCTGAAACATATAATTGTTTGACTTTTATTAATCTTTTCCAGAGAACATTAAAGTCATCAGTTGGTGTGATTTTTTCGTTTATTTTTTTTGGATTTAATATTTGAATACCGGTGCAGTAAATATCAGATTTTTGTGTTCTTGAGAGTTTTTGTACAATATTTTTTTTTCTAAAAATAAAATCTCCCGCTAATCCCCTAATTGGTTTTGTTGGAATTAACATGCACAATGGCTGACCTTTCTTATGATAGTCATTCTCAAGTTTTTTAAAATCAATGTTTGTGACGTTGTCACAAGTTAAGACATAAATTGGTGAATTAAACGTTTTAAATATAGAGTTGAATATCCACCATGAATTACCTTTTTTATCTGTATTTATTATTGAAGAAACTTTTTCTTCTATTAAATGTTTAGCTAAAATAGGCCCCTTATAACCAACTGAAATATGAACATAATTTATATATTTTTTTAATCTTTTTATACCTCTTGCTATTAAAGAGGTTTGTTTAAATTTAACTAAACCTTTAGGTATTTTTTTTGTAAGTGGCATTAATCTGGTTCCACGTCCAGCAGCCATTATAAAAGCATGATTTATTTTTTTATAAGTCATTAGACTTCAGTCCGAATTTAATAATTTTTTGAATTTCAGACCTTGATAATCTTTTAGCATTTTCAGAGGAAACTATTTCTTTTAGTGGTTTCTTTAAAACATTATTAAAATCAATTACAAAATACTTTCTATTCTTAATTTTTATCTCTTTAGCATATTTCAACTCTTCCTCACCAATTAGATATTCATCTTGTCGATCACCTTTTCTGGATTGAATTATTTTATATTTTCCTCCAAATTTATTTGTCCAGACTTTTAAGAAATCAATCATTTTTGCAGATTTCATTTCAGCTGAAAGAATTTTCCCATTTAATTTTTTTTTAAGTTTTAAAGCTTGATCAATTAAACTTACTGCTTCATTAACTGAGAAAAAAAATCTCCTCATGTAAGGTCCAGTAGTAAGTATAGTTTTATTTTTTTTATACATTTGTTTCCAAATCGGTAGAACAGATCCAGTAGACCATGCTACATTACCATATCTCACACAAATAAATTTAGTTTTACTATAAGATTTAATTGATGAAAAAAGTCTTTCCATACAAGATTTACTTAAACCATAAATATTTTCAATTGGCGGTGATGCTTTGTCTGTTGAGACACCTATAACTGTTGGAACTTTTTTGTTTATACAAGCGCGGACAATATTTGTCGATCCAAGTATATTTATGTCGATACATTCAAATGGAAATTTTTCTGATAAATCTACAAATTTTGTAGCTGCTGCATGAATTACGATTTCAGGTTTAGTATAATTTAAACAATCATGTACTGACTCAATATTAGAAACATCTAAAGGTACTACTTCACAATTCGTTAAATTCTTTACTAAGAAATTTTGTTTATTATTACGGGCACCAAGAAAAACTTTATATTTTTTCTTATAAAAATTAGCTAAATTTCTTCCTAGATAACCTGTACCACCCGTTATTAGAATTTTTTTCATTATTAAATGTTATAAATATGTTTATAATTTTAAAATAAATAATGTCTATATCTATTCATATACCTTTTTACAATCCAAATCCTGAAAAAAAAGAAGGTTATAGAAACCTACGCCGTTTTGATTATCTTGAAGAAAATGTAATCAATCTTAAATCACTTTCAATTAAAAATGATATTTTTATACACACGCATAATGATTTTCTAGATGATAAAAATTTAAATGCTAAAATTGTCAAACATCAAATGAGTGATAGTGACCTGAATAAAGGGTATTTAACATGGAAGTGTAGATCATTAATGGAAGAACAAAAAAATGAGTATGAATACTTTACTTACTTGGAGCACGATATTAAGTTCTCAGAAGTTAATCTACAATATTGGCTGAAATATCAAGATTTATTAGCAAAAAAAGGGTTTCATTTAGGTTTTTTCATTTATGAAATGAATAACAAAACTAATCAAAAACATAGTATTCATATTTCAAAAAAATTAGACAAATTTTTTGAAATAGACGATCAAAGTTTTGTTGTGAATGACTTAGAAAATTATTGTTGTTTCTGGATCTATACAAAAAGACAATTTGAAACTTTTTTAAAATCCAAATGGTGGTCATTTGAAAAAAGAGCACATAATTTTAGGCATAATTATGGTATTACAGAGAGATCATCAATTGGTTTCCACGCACTTAGTATGAATTATTTCAAAGCAACCTTAATTCCTGAAGAAAATAATCAACCACACCCGGATTCTTTCATTGAACATATTACTAATAATTATTATGAAAAATTTCCTGAATTAGAGAAAAAAGATTACTTTGATATTAGAGGTGCCTGCAAGTTTCAAATTAATGAAATTATAATTGACGCAGAAAATAGAAAAAAAATGGCTGATAATTTTATTTTAAAGAAATTAATTAAAAATCTTTTTTGGAAATTTAGATTTATAACCAGAAAATTTAACTGACCCATTTCTGGGCCAGTAAATAGACTAATATATAAGAGGAATTGTTTTATTAGAATTGTTCTGACTCTGTTGAGCCATCCATTGCTGTAGTTGAACTTTTTCCACTACTTATGGTATTAGAAACAGCATCAAAATAAGATGTGCCCACTTCTCTTTGGTGTTTTACACTTGTGTAACCATCTTTTTCACGAGCAAATTCTTGTTGTTGGATTTTTGAATATGCAGTCATACCTTCTTTTTTATACTTTTCGGCTAATTCAAAAATAGCTATATTTTGTGTATGAAATCCCGCTAGTGTAATGAATTGAAATTTATAACCCATTTTACTTATTTCTTGTTGAAATGAAGCTATTTCACTATCTGACAAATGTTTTTTCCAATTAAAAGATGGAGAGCAATTATAAGCCAAAAGTTTTCCAGGAAATTTTTCATGAATTGCATTTGCAAATTTTTTAGCTTCCTCAAGATTTGGTGTAGCTGTTTCGCACCAAATTAAATCAGAATATGGCGCATAGGCAAGACCCCTTGAAATCGCTTGATCAATACCAGCTTTAACATAATAAAAACCTTCTGGAGATCTTTCACCTGTTAAAAAGGGCTTATCATTATCATCATGATCATTAGTAATTAATTTTGCTGCATTTGCATCAGTTCTAGCCAAAATAATTAATGGGACATCAGCGATGTCAGCTGCTAATCTTGCAGCTTTAAGATTTTTTATCATTGTACCAGTTGGAACAAGTACTTTTCCACCCATGTGTCCACACTTTTTTTCACTTGCTAATTGGTCTTCAAAATGTACTCCAGCAGCTCCTGCTTTTATAAATTTCTTTGCAAGTTCAAAAACATTCAGAGGTCCACCAAATCCAGCTTCGCCATCTGCAATTATTGGTAACATGTAGTCAATTCTTTTTTCCCCTTTCATATCACCATCAATTATTTCCATATGTTGAATTTGATCAGCTCTTAATAAGGCATTGTTCATTGACTCTACTAATTTTGGAGCACTATCATATGGATATAAAGATTGATCAGGATACATCTCGCCAGCACTATTTGCATCGGCAGCAACTTGCCATCCACTCAAGTAAATCGCTTTTAAACCAGCTTTAGCATGCTGAACAGCATGGTTTCCAGATAATGATCCTAGTGTGTTAATATAAGGTTCTGAGTTTAATAAAGTCCATAGTTTTTTTGATTGTTGTTTGCATAAAGAGAACTCAATTTTCAATGATCCTCTAAGTCTCTCAACATCTTCAGGAGTATAATCTCTTTTGATTCCTGCAAATCTTTTTAAGTCATATGAGACATTCTCTGCACTCATCAATATTCCTTTTTAAATTTTGTTAAAATGAATTAAAGTTGAACGAGTGATTTAGTTTGAGTCGTTTAGGGTCTCAACTAGATCTTTCATTCCACTTGAACCCCAATCACAATGGTCATCTCTCATGTAGATCCCTCTGCTATTGTGTCTAGTTAGATCCTCATGTCTTATGATTTGAGCCTCATTTTCATTATTTTTTAATTTTTCGTCCATATGTAGCTTATAATTTACAAGATTTACAAAATCTACTAAAAACATCAATTTTGCTTGTAAATTAGGTAAATTTTTTGTAAATTAAAATTTACAAAATTTACAAATTAATGAAATTTAATAGAGAAATTGGTGAGAAATTAAAGGTTTTCCGTAAAAGACTTGGTCTTCAAGCAAAAAAATTAGCGGAACAATTAAATATATCAGCAAGTTATTTAAATCTAATTGAGAGTGGAAAACGAGGAATTGATGGTGAATTACTTTTAAAAATTTGCCAGGAGCTTAGAATTGAATTATCAGATTTAAAAAATGAAAATGAAATTGATCTTAATAATTCTAAATTAGCTATTTCAAAATTTTCAAAAGTAAAAAATTTAAATAAATTAGATCTTAAAATTGGACCAAAAATAAAAGCTTTTAGACGTCAATTGGGACTTCAAGCAAACAAATTTGCTGAACAACTAAATATATCACCTAGTTATTTGAATTTAATTGAATCAAGTAAAAGAAAAATAGATGGTGATTTACTAATCAAAATTAGCAAAGAACTTAGAGTAGATCTATCAGATTTAACAAGTAAAAGTGATATAAATTTAGAAAATGATATTTCAAATCTTTTAGATGATCAACTATTTGATGACTTAGATATTTTAGGACCTGAGGTTAAAGATTTAGTAAATACAAATCCTAAAATCGCAAAGGCTTTAATAAAACTTGGTGACAATTTTAAACAAAAAGATCATGAAATTATAAATAAAGTAGAAAATTTATCTGGGAAAATAATTGATAGTAGAAAAACTTCTTTTCCTGGTGAGGTTATATCTGATTTTTTACAGGAAAATAAAAATTATTTTCCTAAACTTGAAAATTTTGCTAATGAAATTTTTGAAAAAGTTCAAAAAAATAATCGAACTAGATACGTAGCTTTGTGTGATTTTTTAAAAAAAGAATATTCAATAAAAGTAAGAGACTTAATACCTGAAGAAAAAAAGCCATTTTCAAAAGTTTTTAATAAGAAAAATAAAGAATTATTACTAAGTGATTACAACTCGTTAGAGACAAAAAAATTACATGCTGCAGCTCAAATTGCTCAAGAAGGAGCTAGTGATATTATTGAATATTATTTATCAAAATTTAAATTTCCATCAGATGAATCTAAAAGATTAACTCAAGTTGCATTATTGAATTATTGTGGGGCAGCTATACTTATGCCATATAAACTTTTTCATAATGAATGTAAGAGATTGAAATATGATCTTCAATTATTACAAAATACATTTGCAACTTCCTTTGAACAAGTAGCTCATAGAGTAACTTGTTTACAAGATCCAGAATTACCCGGCATTCCTTTTCATTTTTTAAGAGTGGACATGGCTGGAAATATTTCAAAAAGATTTTCATTATCTGGAATAGAAATCCCAAGATATGGTGGGGCATGTCCTAGGTGGAATGTTTATTCTGCATTTACAAGACCAGGAGTAATTCAAGCTGCGGTAAGCAAAATGACCAATGGGGAGAAGTATGTATGTATAGCAAAAACTGTTGAAAAAGGTGTTGGAAGATATGGTCAATCTAAAAGTATTTTATCTATTGGTTTAGGCTGTGAAGCAAAATATGCAAAAGAATTTGTTTACACAGAAAATTTGGATATTTCTGATAAAAAAACCGAAATTCCAATAGGTGTCTCATGCAGAACGTGTGACAGATTAGATTGTTCTCAAAGAGCCTTTCCACCTTTACACAAAAAGTTCGATGTTGATATAAACACAAGAGGCGTATCAGTTTATGTTAATGATAATAATTCGAGATAAGAAAAAATGTTAAAATTTGTAATCCCAGCAATAATTTTCTTTTTAGTTGTACTTTTTTGGGAGAAAATTAATGAGAAAATTTACCAAAAATTTAAAATAAAGATTAATCTAATTATATTTTCGGCTGCTTTATTATTTTTGTCAGCAGTCTTAATATTGTTATATTTTTAAGTTAATGAAAAAATTTTTAATTATTTTTCTAATGTTTTTTTTTAATTTAAACAATTTATTTGCAGATGATAGAGTAAAAGAACTTAATAAATTGTTTAAAGATTTAAAAACAACGAACTATTCAATTGCCTCTAAAATTGAACAAGAAATTTGGAAAATGTGGAGTACACATCCAAATGATGAAAATTTGACAATATTATTAAATGAAGGTTCAATTTTAGTTAATCAATCAAAATATAATCAAGCAATTGATATATTTTCTAAAGCTATTGCTTTAGATCCGTCATGGGCAGAAGCTTGGAATAAGCGTGCAACTGTATTTTACTTATCTGGTAACTTTGAGAAATCACAAAAAGATATTGATAAAGTTTTAGAATTAGAAGAAAGGCATTTTGGCGCTCTAGCGGGGCAGGGTCTTGTTAATATACAATTAAAAAATTACAATAAGGCTATTAAGAGTTATAAAAAAGCTAAAGAGATATACCCCACAATGAAATCACCAGATATGATGATAAATCAAATCAAAGAATTAATTAAAAGACAATCAATCTAAGATGATAGATTATATATTGCCATTTTTGATACTTATAATGATTGTGGTATTCATCCATGAATACGGTCATTATTATTTTGCAAAAAGATATGGTGTTGCAGTAACTGATTTTTCAATTGGATTTGGAAAAGAAATATTTGGTTGGAATGATAAATCTGGAACCAGATGGAAAATTTGTTGGATACCTCTTGGTGGATATGTAAAATTTTTCGGAGATAGAAATGTTTTTTCACAAGCTGACCAAGAAAAATTAATAGAAAAATATAATGAAGAAGACAGGAAAAAATTATTTGTTCTAAAACCACTTTATCAAAGAGCTCTAATTGTTTTTGGTGGACCATTAGCAAACTTCTTGCTCGCATTATTAATTTTCTTTTCCATCTATACTTTTGCAGGAAAAGATTTTACTCCAGCAATGATCAATGAGGTTCAAAAAGATAGTCCTGCAATGATAGGTGGTTTGAAACAAAATGATATTATTTTAGAGATAGATGGAAATGAAGTTAAAAGTATAATGGATGTTTCTAAATTTATAACATTATCAACTGATGATTTTATAGATTTTAAGGTTAAACGTTCATATGATGAAATATTATTAAAAGTTAAACCTAAAATGGTTTTAAGTGAAGATAATCTTGGAAATAAAATTAACAAAAGAATAGTTGGAATTAAATTAAGTGCGTACAACAATGAGATAAATCATATTAAATTAGGACCCGCTCAAGCTATATACCACGCTGCAAATGAAGTATATTTCGTGAGTATATCCTCACTAAAATATATCGGTGCGATGATTTTTGGAAAGGCTGATACCTCACAACTTGGTGGACCAATTAGAATTGCTAAGATTTCAGGTCAAGTAGCAGAGTTCGGATTATTAGCATTTGTCAGTATGATGGCTTATATTTCTATTAGTTTAGGGTTAATTAACTTATTTCCTATACCAATGTTGGATGGAGGTCATTTAATGTTTTATGCCTTTGAAAAAGTTTTAGGTCGTCCTTTATCACAAAAAACTCAAGAAGGTTTTTTTCGAATCGGAATGTTTTTACTCTTAACTTTGATGATATTTACAACATTTAATGATCTGAGAGATCTCGGCTTATTAAACTAATAAAATTTGGAACTTTAAAAAACCCTTTAAAATAAAGGTTTTTTCATCATACTAGATATTGTGTATAACTTTATGTGAGATACTAAAAAAAGGCTTGATTTATCAATACTTTTGATAAAGATAGTAAATAACCTAATAAAACCGGAGCTAAAATGAACAAAAAACAATTAGTGGTCAAATTATCAGGCGCTTTAAACCTTAGTAAAGCTGATGCTGAGAGAACTTTTGACACGATTACCAACACTATTTTAGATGCACTAAAGGCTGATGATTCAGTAAAGATTGCAGGATTTGGTACATATAAAGTGGCTAAGAGAAAAGCAAGAGTTGGAAGAAACCCAAGAACTGGTGAGCAAATTCAAATTGCGGCATCTCAAAAGGTTAAATTCCTACCAGCTAAAGCTTTAAAAGAAGTATTCAATAAATAATTAATTTCACAGCCTTAACGACATAGACGTTAAGGCTGTTTCTATATGCAAAATCTGCATACCCAATTTTCCTAATCAACGTTAGTTTAAAATTTATTAAAAAATATAAGAACTCAAATAATAGGGAGGTCTTATGACAAAATTATTTAAAAAATTTAGCACTCTACTCATAAGTATGATCTTTTTACTAAATATGAGTAGTGCAGGCATGGCAGATACAACAGTTTCTGCTGAGGTAGGGTTTATTTTTAATACTCTACTTTTTTTAATTTGTGGTTTTCTGGTCATGTTTATGGCGGCAGGATTTGCCATGTTAGAATCTGGTATGGTTACATCAAAGAGTGTTTCCGTAATTTGTGCAAAAAACATAGGTTTGTTTTCTATAGCCGGAATAATGTTTTGGCTTGTTGGTTATAATTTAGCTTATGGAATTGATCCAGGAGGGTATATTGGAAAATTTATTCCTTGGGCAGATGGAAGTAAAATAGATACTGGATATTCAGATGGATCAGATTGGTATTTCCAAATGGTATTTTGTGCAACTACAGTTTCGATTGTATCAGGAGCAATGGCTGAAAGAATTAAGTTATGGCCATTCTTTACTTTTGCTGCAATTCTTTCTGGCATCATTTACCCTATCGTTATGGGTTGGCAGTGGGGTGGAGGTTGGTTAGCTACAATGGGATTTTCTGACTTTGCTGGTTCAACTTTAGTTCACTCTACTGGTGGAGCCGCTGCCTTAGCTGGTGCTATAATTATTGGTCCAAGATTAGGAAGATTTACTAAATCTGGTTCACCAGCTCCTTTGAAGCCTTTTGCGGCATCTTCAATTCCATTAGTTACAATTGGTGTATTTATTTTATGGCTAGGTTGGTTTGGTTTTAACGGAGGGTCTCAACTAGCAATAGGAACTACTGCAGATGCAATAGCTGTATCAAAAATATTTATCAATACTTTTCTTGCTGGTGCAGGTGGAGTACTTGGGGCAGCTGTGATAACAAGATTACATTTTAGAAAAACAGATGTAATACAAATGTTAAATGGATGTATAGGAGGTTTAGTTGCAATTACAGCCGAGCCGTTATTACCCACTCCTTTTGCGGCAATTTTAATTGGTGCTGTAGGTGGTTTAATAGTAGTTTATGGAACAAAATTATTATTTTCATTACAAATCGATGATGTAGTTGGTGCAATTCCAGCACACTTATTTGCTGGTGTTTGGGGCACTTTGATAGTTCCCGCAACAAATTCTGGTGCAAACTTTAGCACACAGTTAATTGGAGTACTTTCAGTGAACATATTTGTTTTTGTAGTGGCATTCATCATTTTTAAAATTATGAAAGCAACGATTGGTCTTAGGTTAAGTAGAGAAGGTGAAACCAAAGGTACCGACGTGACCGAGACAGGTGTTATCGCTTACGCAATAAGAGATTAATTTACTTCCTCAAAGTTAATTAAAAGGCCCTTGAGTCAATCAGGGGCCTTTTTTTATAATTTTTTTTTTATTTGTTCAAAAACATCATTCGGTCGAAGTTTTTTCATTCCCTCTCTCTTTCTTGTCCAAATATTATCAATATAATCAGGCGGTGTTATTGGTTCAATTTTACTATATTTTAATTCACTCACAGGATCATTAGCTATAAGACCAAAGGTTTTAACACCTAAAGCAGCAGATAAGTTTAAAGGTCCAGAATTATTTCCAAGGAAAAAATCTGAATTTTTTATTGCCAATATAATTCCCTGTAGATCTTTACTTGAGCAATCAATAAAATAATCTTTATTTGACTCAGAAATTATTTTTTTTGCAATATGAGATTTTTCTGGGCTACAAACAAGATATATGTAATCAAATAATTGTTTTTTGGACAAGAGATCTGCAAGTTCGATAAAATCTTCTTCATACCACATCTTGTAATCCTCAAAAGAGTCAACTCCAAAAGCAATTTTCCTTCCATCAAATATAAGGTCTGCATTGTTTTTTTTGAGACTTTCAAAATCAATTTCTAAATTTGGATATTTGTCTTCAATATTTATTGAATTAATTTTGAGCAATTTTTGAGATCTTTCTGAATAATTTAGTTTTAAATCTTCTTCATCAAGAAAATTTTTTACTGTTAGCCATTTCTTTTGATTCTTAAATCCTGGTCCAATTATATTTTGAATTTTTGCAAATTTGGCAGCAATTGCAGGTTTATTAACTTTATCTAATATATAAACAAAATCGTATTTTTCTGATTTGAATATTTTTGTTAATTTTAATACATCAATCCAATAAAATAAACCTTTTCTGAAATCATTATAGAAAATTTGATTAATATGCTTAAGGTCTTTTAGTATATTTTGAGCTTGGGTTTTTTCTCTAACAATTAAATCTATATTTGTCTGATGATGTTGACTAATCGCTTTAATGTAGGGTAATTGCCAAATTAAATCACCTAATTTATGATGAGTATAAACAATACAAATTTTTTTCATTTTTTATTTATGTGATTTTAAAAAAACTATATAATAAATTTAGTTTTATGAATATAAAATCATCAAAAACACTTGTTACAGAAGCCTTAGGTGAAATTAAAACAATTTCACCAGACGAAGCATTATCAATGATGAATGCAGATAAATGTAATTTAATTGATATAAGAGATATAAGAGAACTAGAAAGAGATGGGCGAGTTGAAAGTTCAAATCATATTCCCCGAGGAATGTTAGAGTTTTGGCTAGATCCTGATAGTCCATATTTCAAAGATGGTAAACTGGATATGAATAAGGAAATGGTTCTTTTTTGTGCTGGCGGTATGAGATCAGCTTTAGCTGCAAAAACATTAAAAGATATGGGTTTTGAAAAAGTTTCACATATTGATGGTGGTTTTGGGGCTATAAAAAATAGTAAATTTAAGATTGTTTAAGAAATGCACTCTTCTAAAGCATATTCAAGTCTATCTTGTCCCCAAAAAAGTTTGTTGTCGACTATAAAAGTTGGAGCACCAAACACGTCTAGTTGAAAAGCCTTATCAGTTAAATTTTTTAATTCATCTTTTACCTTCTGGTCACTTATATCCAATAAAAACTTTTTTTTATCAATTTTACAACTATCCAAAATTTCGTTTAAATTAGCTTCTACTGATATATCAACATTATTTTTCCAATAGGCATCAAAACAACTATCAAAATATTCATTTTTTTTATTTGCATCAATTGAAATAAATCCTCTCATCAAATATAAAGTATTAATTGGAAATCTTTCATTCCATTTGAATGATATATTATTTTTTTTAGCTATAATTTCACAATCATTTTTCATATTTTTCATTTTACGTTCATTAAAAGCAGGAGCAGTTATGCCGCCTAATTTATGTAAACCACCAAGCAAAATAGGTTTATAGTTAAAATTAATTTTATTTTTATCCTGCATTGATTTAATTTTTTTATAAGCGATGTAAGAGTATGGGCTAATAAAATCGAAGTAAAAATCGATTGTTTTACTCATATAGATTAATACTTTTTGCGTAAAATATTCTAATTAGCCAATAAATAAAAATACCCAAAGGACCAATTAAATACGTTATGATTAATGGTACCGCGACTAGAATTTTTCCTATTAATAATTTTTGAGAGTCTCTTACAATCCATCCACCAACAAATAAATTGATTGATAAAAAATGTATCCAAAACAATATTAGGAAAGTGTTACTTGTAAATAGATTTGATAGATTACTTATGCTCAAATATAATTCAAAATTACTATCAAAATCATAAGTATTTAAATAAGCTTTATAAAGCACAAATATATAAGACCCTCCAAGTAAAATTATTGGAAAAATAGAAGTAACGAAATATTTTGTAAAATTTGACTGAGGAAAAAATATTAATGTTAACCAAAATGGCAAAACACCTAAATTCACCCAAAAGTAGAGAATTTCAATTGTAAAGTAAGTAAAAATTTGTTCGATCATTTTAAATAATATTATATTAAATCTCACAATGATTCCTATAAGAAATAAAAGAAAAACTTTACAAGTAACTGTAGATGAGATGAGGAACTTTGCTTTAGCATATGTAGATAAATATGCCCCATCTAAACAACAATTAAGAACATATTTGTTAAAAAAGTATCTAAAATTATCTGTTCCAAATGTAAAAAAACAAGATGTTACAAATTTAATAGATATTGTTTTATCTGATTTAGAAAAAAGCAAATTTATTAATGATAAATTTTATTCAGAAAGCAAAGCAAAAAGTATGATCCGCAGGGGAAATTCAATAAATAAAATAAGAAATTACCTTATTGGTAAAGGTGTGAATGATCAATTTATAAAAGATACTGTTAATAAAATAAATGAAGATAATTCTGATCAAGATTTTTTTTCAGCTATAAAGATTTGCAAAAAGAAAAGAATTGGACCAGCAAGAACTGAGGATAATAGACCTTTATTCTTTAAAAAAGATATTTCTTTATTAGCAAGAAATGGTTTCGATTTTGAAACTTCAAAAAAAGTAATGGAATTACAAAAAGACGATTATCTTAAGATAATTAAGTTACTTTAATTTTTTTTTCTTTTCATCTTCAACCAATTTAATGATTTTATTTCTTATAGTATTTTTTACGTAAACAAATACTAATAAACCAAAAATAGATACAGATACAATAATTATCAATATAGTTCTTAATTGTTCATCCATATTAAATGTTTTTACTTTTCAAAATTAAACTTTGGTTTTTAAAATTTTTTTTTCCATATGTAATTTCATTACCCTCAAAATCTGTAATAATTCCACCCGCATGTTTAAAAATTGCATGACCAGCTGCTATATCCCATTCACAGGCTCGGGGTTCTGCAACATAGCCATTAAATTCTCCAGTAGCAATTACACAAAATTTGAGAGAACTTTTCATTCTAACAAATTTTTTAACATTTAATTTTTTATGTATTTGCTCTATCTCTGGTTTAATTTTGTTTGAATAAGATACAAATTTAATTTCATCTTTTTTTAAATTTTTAGAACAATCTAACTGAATTTTTTTATCATTTACTATTTCATATGCATTATTTTCCCCATAGGAATAAAACATTCTTTTTTTTGAGGGTGCGTAGATTATTCCTGCAGCTGGTTTTTTATTAATTATCAAACCTGCATTTATTGTGAATTCTTCTAAATTATTAATATAATCATAGGTACCGTCTATTGGGTCGACTAACCAAAAATCTTTTAAATCATTAATGGATTTATTATCAGCAGTTTCCTCTGAAACAATTGGTAAATGTGGAGTAATTTCTTTAATTTTTTCTGTAACAATCTTATTAACTTCTAAATCACCATTGCTTACTGGTGTGTTATCAGACTTAATTTTTTTAATTAAGCCTTTGTCTCTTAATTCGAGACAAACTTTTCCAGCATATAAAAAAGTATCGATTAAACTTTCAACTATCTCTTTTTTATCCATGTTATTCATTCAGTTTTATTAATTCTATATTTTTTGCATTTATTACTTTTTTTCCTACATTTTCAAAATTTACTGTCACTCTGTCTTTGATTATTGACTGCACTTGCCCAATTCCCCAGTCTTTTTTATTGGGATTTAACACTTTGTCGCCTGGCTCAAAATCTAAAATCATTTCATTTTATTTATAGTAGAAATGAGTATAAATACCACCAAATGAATAGCGAATTAAACTCGATTGGTATCAACAAAAAACCTTCCGATACTAAAGTAGTTGTAGCAATGTCAGGTGGAGTAGACTCATCCACAGTGGCAGGTATGATGAAAAAGGAAGGGTATAATGTTGTTGGTATTACTCTTAAACTTTACGATGACGGTAAAGAAGCAAAAAATGCAAAACAATGCTGTTCAGGTCAGGATATTATGGATGCCAAAAGAGTTGCAAATAAATTAAATATCGATCACAAAATTCTGTATTATCAAAATAAGTTTAAACAAGGTGTAATAGATAACTTTGTAGATAGTTATTTAAAAGGTGAAACACCAATTCCATGTGTCCAATGTAATCAAACTGTAAAATTTAAAGACTTGTTTGAAGTATCCAAAGATCTTAATGCAGATGCGCTAATCACTGGTCATTATGTAAAAAGCATTACTAATAACAATACTACTAACATGTATAGAGCTATTGATGAAAATAGAGACCAAAGTTATTTTTTATTCAACACAACTAGAGAACAATTAGATTATCTTAGATTTCCTCTTGGAGGATTATTAAAGGAAGAAACGAGGGATATTGCAAAAAAACTTGAATTAAATGTTGCAGATAAACCAGATAGTCAAGATATCTGTTTTGTGCCTAGTGGTGATTATGCTTCAGTAATTCAAAAATTTAAACCTGACTCTTTTAAGAAAGGTAACATCAAAGATCTTAATGGCAAGGTTATTGGTGTACATGATGGAATAATAAATTTTACAATTGGTCAAAGAAAAGGGATCAAAGTTTCAGATAAAAACCCTCTATATGTTTTGAAGATAAATGCAGAAAAAAATGAAATAATAGTCGGTTCTAAAGAAAATTTAGGTAAAAAATTTATATCATTGCAAAATGTCAATCTATTAAGTGACAAGACTGAATTTGAAAAAGATATTTTTGTAAAAGTAAGATCAACAGGTAAATTATTAAATGCAAAAGTAAATTTAATTGGCCAAAATTATGCCGAAGTTAATTTACTTAACTCAGAGGATGGAATATCTCCAGGACAAGCTTGTGTATTTTACAAGACTGAAAAAGAAGGTTTTAAAGTATTAGGTGGTGGCTGGATTAAAGAATAATCTACTTTTTTTTATTCTTTTTTCGAGCTCTTCTTTTTTTAGAGCCCATTTTTCTTCGGCCTCTATGTTTTTTTGGGTAACTCATTTAATCCTATTCATTAATTTATTGAATTTTATAGTGGGATATAGCATTGTCTTAAAAGCTTATCAAATTTTTTATGTCAAAATCTTTTAAAACATTTTTAAAGCATACGGCTAAAGATTTTCACAATCAGTCTGTAAACCCACCAGTGGTAAGAGCATCAACTATCATTTTCAAGTCAATGAGAGATATTAGAAAAACTCAAAATAAAGCAAGGAAAAATCCGACAGGTGGTCATTTTGATTATGGTAGGCAAGGAACATCTACAACTCATATTCTTTCCAAAATTTTAACAAAGTTAGAGGAATCTTATCATGTTTTTTTAACTCCGACAGGTTTTGGTTCTATCTTTTTGGCCCTGTTTAGTATTTTAAGACCTGGAGATGAAATTATCGTTTCAGATCCTACTTATAAACCAACAAGAAGATTAACAGAAGATTATTTAAAAGATTTTAATATTAAGACAATTTTTTATAATCCTCATGATCTTAAATCTCTTAAGAGTAACATCACCAAAAATACTAAAATGATATTCGTTGAAAATCCAGGGAGTAATACTTTTGATTTTCAGGATTTAAAAAAGATAATTTCAATTGCGAAAAGCAGAAAAATTTTTACAGCAATAGATAATACATGGGCGACACCTTATTTTTTTAAACCAATTAAACTAGGTTTTGATATGTCAATAGTTTCAGCAACAAAATATTACTCTGGTCATTCTGATGTCATGGGTGGAAGTTTAGCTGTAAATAAACGTGCGTTTAAAAAAGTTCAATTAGCTGAGAGAATTTCAGGATTGAGATTAGGTCCAGATGACGCTTATTTAATTACAAGAGGTTTAAGAACTCTAGATGTTAGACTTGATAAACATCAAGAAAATGCGAAAAAAATTTCAGCTTTTTTATCAAAAAATAAAAAAGTAAAACTGCTTTATCCTTACAAGAAGAATTCACAAAATTATCGAATGTGGAAAAAATATTATTCAGGTGCATCAGGCTTGATGGGTCTAAAAATAAAATCCCGTAATAAAAACTCCGTTCTTAAATTTGTAAATTCGTTAAAACTTTTTGGTTATGGATATAGTTGGGGTGGTTTTGAAAGTTTGGCACTTCATCAAGGAAGTTTAGAAATAGGAAAGAGAAAGTTTCTAAACTTAGCAAAAGATGAGCACTTAGTAAGATTACATATAGGGTTAGAAGATCCAAATGATCTTATTGCTGATTTAAAACAAGCATTAAGACATTTAAGATGACCTCAGAAAAATTTTTTCACTCCAGAACTGCAATAATTACTTTATTTGCTGCATGTTTAGTTGTTTTGATATCACTTGGTGTAAGACAAACTTTCGGTTTGTTTTTTATGGATTTTAATGAAAGTCTTAAAATAAGTAATACTGCCTTTGGTTTTGCTATTGGATTGCAAATGTTAATGTGGGGATTAACCGGACCAATCTTTGGAGCAATAGCTGATAAGTATGGTGGTCATGTTGCAATAATCTCTGCATTTATTTTTTATGTTGCAGGAATTTTCTTTCTTTACACAGGTCCTAATACAGGAATTTTTTTTCAAATTCATATGGGTCTTCTTATAGGGATAGGTCTTGGAGGGACAGCAATAAGTATCCCAATGTCAATTGTAGGAAAACACTTTCCATTATCAACAAGAACTATTGCAATGAGTTTTGTTACTGCATTAGGATCTTTTGGTTATTTTTTATCACCAATTTTTACAAGTTACTCTTTAAATGAATTCGGCTGGAATTATACTTTATATGTTTTTGGTTTATTATTAATAGCCGGTTTAATAGCAGCATATTTTGTCAGATCTCCATCTGACTCGGAGAGAATAGAACAAAATTCTGAGCAATCATTTTCAGAGGCGCTTAAAGAGGCGTTTAATACAAAAAGTTATGTTCTACTTGTCTCTGGTTTTTTTGTTTGTGGGTTTCATATAACTCTTGTTGGGACGCATGTACCAAAATATGTAATTGATAGAGGGCTTGAAGACTGGACTGCAGCAGCAATTTTATCATTGATAGGTTTATTCAATATACTCGGTTCTTTACTTAGTGGTTATCTATCTGCAAAAATGAGTAAAAAGATTATTTTAAGTGCAATTTATTTTTTAAGAGGTGTTTCGATTGTCTTTTTTATATTCATGCCAGCAAGTAATATTTCTGCGTTTATTTTTGGGGCAAGCTTTGGATTTTTATGGTTATCTACCGTTCCTGCTACTAGCGGGATTGTTGCTCATCTATTTGGAACAAAATATTTGGGTTTGTTATATGGAATAGTATTTTTAAGTCATCAAATAGGATCATTTTTTGGAGCTTATTTAGGAGGTTTATTTCATGACACCTATGGTTCATATGACTATGCGTGGTATTTAGCAATTGCATTATCCATTTTTGCTGCAATAATTCATTTGCCCATAAGAGAAGAACCAGTTTTTAGACTTAAAACAGAGTAAATTGAATAGATTAAATCAATTATCGGAAATACATCAATCAGGAAAACCTTATATTATTTACAAATCTCAAAAAGGATTTAATCTTTATACTAATTTTTCACAAAAGATTATTTTAAGTAATAAAAATATAAAAAGTTTTTTAAATAAAAAAAATAGATATAAATCTAAAAATACTGATCTTTTTATAGGTTTCTTTGGATATGAGTTATTAAATAATTTGATTGATGTCAAAGTCCCAAAACAAAAAAATTTTAATTTTCCAAAAGGTATCTTTTATAAACCAGAAAAAAAGATAAAACTTAATAATAGCCTTAAGTATAACAAAAAAAGCTATGAGTCAGGGAACTTCAAAATCAATATCAATAGAAAAACTTATAGAAAAATATTTAATAGATTTAAGAAAAAAATAAAGAGTGGTGAAACATATCAAATTAAAATCTGCACAAAGTATAAAACTCAATCAAAAATTGATCCATTAGATTTTTTTTCAAGATTATCAAGTACAAATTTAGCACCAGAAGCTTTTATGATTAAAGATAATAATTATTCAATAATAAGCTGTTCTCCTGAAAATTTGATTACAAAAAAAGGAAGCAATATATCTACAAAACCTATAGCTGGGACTGTCAAAAAAACTAAGCATTTGAATAAATTAAAAGCATTAAATTATTTTAGAAAAAACATAAAGGAAACTAAAGAACACAATATGATAGTAGATATGGAAAGAAATGATTTATCCAGAATTTGTAAGGTTGGTTCCGTAAAGCTGTCTAAACAAAAAATTGTTGAGGAATATAAAGATCTTTTTCATTACGTGAGCCTAATTAGTGGAAAACTTAAAAAGAATATAAAAAATTTAGATATAATTAAAGCAATGATGCCAGGTGGTTCTGTAATTGGATGTCCAAAGATAAGCACACTTAATCTTTTAAATAATCAGGAAAAGGAAAATAGAAATATTTACACTGGAAGCTTTGGCTATATAAAATTTAATGGTGATATGAGATTTAATATAATTATAAGATCAATATTAAATTATAAAGATATTTCTGAAATTTCAGTTGCATCTGGCGTAGTTGTAGATAGCAATGCCAATCATGAATTCAACGAAAACTTTATTAAAGCCAAAGCATTAATTGATTTATTTTAATGATTTACGTAATTGATCATAATGACTCATTTACTCATAATGTTGTTCATCAGCTTGCTTTATTCGATAAAGTTGAGTGCGATAATTATAATAAAGTAAGTGAAAAAAAAATTAAACAGGCATCAACAATAGTTTTTTCACCAGGACCAGGTAATCCAAAAAATTATCCAATTACCACTAAAATTTATAAAAAATTTAAAGGGAAAAAAAAAATGATTGGAATTTGCTTAGGATTTCAACACATTCTTTTTTGTGAAGGTGCAAAAATTATTGAGCAAAAAAAGATATACCATGGTTATCAATCAAATATTCAAGTAGTTAATAACAAATCTTTGTTTCAAAAAGGAAAGATATTTAAAGTAGGAAGGTATCATTCCTTAAAATTAAAAGAACCTTTCAAATCTAATAATTTTGAGATAACTATGAGATGTTTAAATTCAAAAGTAGCAATGGCTTTTGAAAATAAAAAAGAAAAAATTTATGGATTTCAATTTCACCCAGAATCTTTTTTAACAGTCAATGGCAACTTACTTATTAAAAAAATCTTATCAACTTAGTGATTTAAAACAGGTTAAATTTCAAGATCTCTGGGATGATCATGGAATTTTTACGACAATGTGGATTTATGGAAAACCGGCAAAAATTTTATTTTTTAAAAATCATATAGAAAATTTGATATTATCTTTAAAGAAATATCAAATAAAACAAAAATCTTTAAAAACAAACATCTTAAAGATAATTAAAAATAACTTATCAAAAAAGAAAAAATATAATCACTTACTAAGAATAGCAGTAAATAAAAAAATTATTTCAATATCTTTAAGAAAAAGAATTAAACCGAAACTGAATTTTGATTTAAAGTTAGTAAAATTAAAAAGAGAAAAACCACAATTTAAAAATCTAAAATACAAAAAAATATTATCATATTTGTCTAAGATGGATAATTCTAAATCAGATATTGCGCTAGTATCTAATAAAAGGGTGTTAGAAACTGGAACCTCAAATCTATTATTTGTAAAAGATCAGAAGTTTTTTACTCCCAAAAAAGGTTATTATGAGGGAAATACTTTTAGATTTTTTAAAACAAAAATAAAGAAAATAACAAAAAAAGATATCCTTTTAAAAGAGATCCATGATTATGATGAAATATTATTATTAGGCTCTGGAAAAGGAGTTACATCAGTTAGAACAATAAATGAAATTAGTTGGAAGAGAAGAAATTTAAATGAATATAAGAATCTTTCAAAACACTATGATGCCGTTATAGAAAAATGTAACCCCTATAAATTTTAGTGCATGAAAGATCCAAATAATCCCTGTCTATTTTGTGATATCAAAAAAAGCGGATGCGCTCATGAAAACGACCTAGCTTATGCAAGTTATGATTCTTACCCTGTTTCAAAACATCATTGCCTAATTATTCCTAAAAGACACATTAAAGATTATTTTGACCTATCTGATAATGAATTAGTTGCATGTAATAACTTAATAAAAATCATAAAAAAAGAGATTATAAATAAAGATTCATCAGTTAAAGGATTTAATTTAGGAACAAATATTGGAAAAGTTTCGGGTCAATCTATTTTACATTGTCATTTTCATCTGATTCCCAGAAGAGAGGGAGATGTTGATAATCCTCAGGGGGGAGTTCGATCAGTCATTCCAAACAAACAACATTATAAAAGAAATAATTAGCTTGTTATAAAAGACAAATTGACCGCAGTTTGAGGTTGAACTTTAAATTCAACATATATAAAGTTAAATCAAAATTTAACAAAAGGCGGAAATGTTAAGTAATAATCCTTTTTCAATTTTATCAGAAACAATTCCACCACTTGCAATGCAGTCTTTTATTGTTGCGATGATCTTATTAATTGCAGTTGGAACAATTGTCCAAATGATCCATCATAAAAACCTTACATACTTTTTTAATAATGCAAAGAAAGCAAAACTTTCAGCAACAAAAAAATTAGGTGTTGGAGAAAAAGTTTCAGTAATTGCAAAGACCACAATAGTAGATATTGGAACAACCTCGGAACTTGGACTTGGTAAAAGGAGACTTGCACATGTTCTTGGAATGTATGGAACAATTTTATTTTGGTTATCGTCGGTAATATTAGTTTTCTGTTATACTGGTCCTGAAAAATCAAACTCACAAACATGGTCAATGCTTTGGCATGTTGGAGCAATTTTAACTTGCTTAGGTGGATATTGGTTTTGGTTTTTTTTAAGAGTTGATGTTTCTGCAGAGGCACATCCTTGGTATAGAATTATTAAAGCAGATTTATTTGTCCTAGCCTTACTTGCATGTTCAACATTTGGTTTAGCTTGGTCATTTACTCAATTTAACGGCCAAATGGGTTTTTCTTATTTATTTTTTATTTTATTTGTTGCATCTAATTTAATTTTGTTTGGTGGAGTTTATTGGTCTAAATTCGCTCATATGTTTTATAAACCTGGTGCAGCTATTCAAAAAAATTTAGCTGAAGCTGATGGATCTAGAGATAATTTACCACCACCAGCAGATGCACCTGAACAATTTGGCCTGGGTATAAAAAGAGAAGAGCCAAAACATTATTAATATGCTAATAGAAAGAGGAGAAAAATAAAAACTATGTCAACTTTTGTATACATGACAAGATGCGATGGCTGTGGTCATTGTGTTGATATATGCCCTTCAGATATCATGCACATCGATGAAAATATTAGAAGAGCAAAAAATATCGAACCAAATTTTTGTTGGGAGTGCTATTCATGTGTTAAAGCATGTCCTAATCATGCAATCGACGTAAGAGGTTACGCTGATTTTGCTCCAATGGGACATAGCGTGAGAGTAAGAAGAGAAGAAGAGAAGGGTACAATTTCATGGAAAATAAAATTTAGAAATGGTACTGAAAAAAACTTTGTCTCACCTATTACAACAAAACCATGGGGAAAATTTATTCCTAAACTCGCTGAAGGCGATACACCTAATCAAGGAGAGATAAATTCACAAAGGTTATATAGTGAGCCAGAAGGTCTAAATACAGATAAAGAATTACCATCAGTCCCCAAAGAGTCTTTTAAAAAGGGAGTTTACTATTAATGGCAAAACATAAAACGCATTACGAGGAATGTGATGTATTAGTTGTTGGTGGTGGTATGGCTGGAACAGGTGCCACATTCGAGGCTAGACATTGGGGTAGAGACCTAAAAATTGTATGTGTTGAAAAAGCAAATATCGATAGAAGTGGAGCAGTAGCTCAAGGTCTTTATGCAATAAATTGCTACATGGGAATGCAATGGGACGAAAATCAACCTGAAGATCACGTAAGATATGCCCGTAATGATTTAATGGGAATGGTTAGAGAAGATTTAGGTTACGATATGGCTCGTCATGTTGACTCAACAGTTCATATGTTTGATGAGTGGGGTTTGCCAATGATGAAGAATGAGAAGACTGGAAGATACTTAAGAGAAGGTAAGTGGCAAATCATGATACATGGTGAAAGTTATAAACCTATCGTAGCAGAGGCTGCAAAAAAATCAGCTGATAAAATTTATAATAGAATTATGGTTACCCATTTATTAATGGATGAGTCCCAAGAGAATAGAATTGGTGGAGCTGTAGGTTTTAATATGAGAACAGGAGATTTCCATGTGTTTAGATCAAAGACAGTTATTGTAGCAGCTGGTGGAGCTTCACATATTTTTAAACCAAGAGCGGTTGGAGAAGGTATGGGTAGAACTTGGTACGCTCCATGGAGTAATGGTTCAGCTTATGCACTACCTATTGCTGCAGGTGCAAAGATGACTCAGATGGAAAATAGAATTGTTTTATGTAGATTTAAAGATGGATATGGTCCAGTTGGAGCTTATTTTTTACATTTAAAAACTTATACGCAAAACGCTAATGGAGAAAACTATGAGAAGAAATGGTATGATCAAACTAAGGAATTAGTTGGAGAATATATAGATCATCACCCAACTCCAACATGTTTAAGAAATCATGCATTTATTCAAGAAGTTGCTGCAGGGGGCGGACCAATTCATATGGTCACTACAGAAGCTTTTCAAGATCCTCATTTAGAGACAGTTGGATGGGAAAATTTTTTAGGAATGACAGTTGGTCAGGCCGTTGTGTGGGCATCACAAAACATTGATCCTAAATATACAAATCCAGAATTAACTACGTCAGAACCATACGTAATGGGTTCACATGCAACTTGCTCAGGAGCGTGGGTAAGTGGACCAGAAGATCTTTCTCCACCAGAATATTTTTGGGGCTATAACAGAATGTTAACTATAAATGGTTTATTTGGAGCTGGTGATACAGTTGGTGGTAGTGCTCATAAATTTTCATCTGGCTCATTTACAGAAGGTAGATTGGCTGCAAAAGCTGCAGTAAAATATATTGAGGATCAAAAAGCTAAAGGAATTAAAGTATCAGATAAACAATGTGATGATTTTAAAAAGGCCATTTATAAACCTTTAGATAATTACACAATAGCTCAAAATGAAATTACTGGTGGTACAGTTTCACCTAGTTATATTTCTCCAATACAAGGTCTACAAAGACTTCAGAAGATTATGGATGAGTATGTAGGAGGAATTACATCAAATTATATGACTAATGGAAATTTGCTAAAAAGAGGATTGGAGTTATTAGATTGGCTTCAAGAAGATTTAGAGAATGTTGGTGCTGAGGATTATCATCAATTAATGAGAGCCTGGGAATTAAAACATAGAGCTCTTACCTCTCAATGTGTAACTGAACATACTTTATTTAGAGAAGAAACTCGTTGGCCTGGTTATTATTATAGGGGGGATTTCATGAAACTTGATGATGATAATTGGCATTGCCTTACTGTATCGAGAAGAGATCCAAAAACTGGGAAATTTTCACTAGAGAAAGTGCCTGTCTATCACATTGTTGACGAAAAAGAGAAGAAGAAGGCTTCATAACACTATATTTCTAACTTCTTTATGGACTTTTTGAAAAAATCTGACGAGGAGATATTCGCGATAGCCAAGCCTTTTTGGGAAAATCTCGTAAGAGCCTCAAATATGAAAGATTATGGTGGCTTTACCAGAGATTTTTCTACTCAAATGCTGTTTGGGGCTAACGAAGTAGAGCTTGGAAAGCAATGGGCTAACAACAAGATTATTACCAATTTAAATGAGACCTACGAACCATTTGGAACATTAAGAAGAGGCGATCATATTACTGTATTAATTAAGCAGACTAATAAGGAGGTGCCTGGAGAATTTTTAGGAAGACTAGTCCTTGGAGTTGAGGATGGCGAAGTAAAAATTTTTGGAGCCACAATTTATTAATTAAAGTTTGACAATTTTTCTGCGGGTGCTATTGAAGATATAGATGCACCTTTCAAATATAAAAATTCTACAAAAAATCTTAAATTATAAAACAGCTTTAATTAAAACAGGAATTTTTTCAGCAATACTAGCTTGCTGGGGTGTAATATTATTTGGAACTTTTTTAACTTTTAAATAAATTTTTTTAAAAAAAAGTTAATTATTTTAAATGGAAGTATTTTTACCAATAGCACAAGTACATGTTACTGCTATTGAAATTATTTTATTAAGTGCACTAGTTGGAGTTTTATCAGGACTATTTGGAGTAGGAGGTGGTTTTTTAATGACACCTTTCTTAATTTTTTTAGGTGTCCCACCAGCTTATGCCGTTGCAAACGAAGCAAATAACATTTTAGCTACCTCTGTTTCTGGATCTACTACTCATTATCTAAAAAACACGTTGGATTATAAAATGGGTTTTTTGATTGTCATTGGTGGTGCAATAGGAACTATTATTGGAATTTATACATTCACTTACTTTAAAGACATCGGCAAAATAGATACTGTTATCTCTCTTGCTTACATGTATATCTTGGCAATTATTGGAACTTTAATGCTTGTTGAAAGTCTTGGTGAGATCGATAAAGCTAGAAAAAATACTATTGTAAAACGAAAATTACACGTCCATTATTGGATACACGGTCTTCCATTTAGGATGAGATTCCCTAAATCAAAATTATACGAGAGTGCATTTACACCAATTATCATTGGTTTATTTGTAGGTTTTATAGCAGCAATTATGGGTATTGGAGGAGCTTTCATATTAGTTCCTGCAATGATTTATATAATAGGTATGCCCACAAAATTAGTTCCAGGAACTTCTTTGTTTGTAACTATTTTTGTAAGTGTCATCGTAACTTTTTTACATGCATTTAATTATGGATCTATAGATTTAATTTTAGTTTTAATGTTGGTTATTGGTTCGATAATTGGAGTACAAACAGGTCAAAAAATTGGTCAGTCAATTGAAAGTTCTGGACTAAAAGCGTTATTAGCAGTTTTATTATTAATTGTTGGAATTGCAATTGCATATGATACTTTTTTTGTTGATCATACTATGAATGGTATCAATAAAGTTGCAGAGAAAGACTTAACACCATTATCAGTTTTAGTTAAAAAATTTTCTAAAGATATGCCAATTGTATATAGTTTATTTTCTATATTTTTTGCTATTGCGTTAGGTGTGGCAGCGGCATTTATTCGAAGATTTTTATCTGATTTAAAAAAAAAGCACTTTAGCAAACCAGCTAAGTAAAATTTTAAGCACTTCGGTATAATTTGGTCATTACAAATTCTCTATGACCTAAAGCTTCAGCACAAGTGAGTCTACCATTTGCAACTTTTAAAGTTGTTTTAATTAATTCATCTCCAGCTTCGGATAAATTCATTTCTCTTGAGAGAATTTTTGAAACATCACAATCAATATGTTCACCCATTGATTTAACTGTTAAAGGGTTTGCAGTTAATTTTATAACTGGTTCAATTGGGTTACCTACTATATTACCCTGACCAGTAGGGAATAAGTGAATATTAAATCCCGCAGCTGCTTGTAGTGTTACACACTCTGCTGCAGCAGATGAGGTATCCATAAAGTATAAACCTTTTCCTTTTTTTGGCTCTTCAGCAGGTTCTAATACATCAACAAATTTACAATTTCCTATTTTTTGAAAATTTCCAAAAGCTTTTTCTTCAATAGTTGTTAAACCACCTGCTATGTTACCAGCAGTTGGTTGACTTTCAGAGAGGTCATCTGTTGCTTCCTTTAAAATAAAATCATTGTAAGCACTCCAAGTCCTCATAAATTTATCTGAAGCTTCTTTAGTAGCACCTCTTGTTGCACAAACTTTTTCTGCTCCTGTAAGTTCTGATGTTTCCCCAAAACATAAATGAACTCCAAATGGTTCAAGTTTATCCATTAAATTTCCAACAGTCGGATTAGAGGCTAAACCAGAAGTGGTATCAGACTCTCCACATTTTACTGAAATCCATAAATCACTTATCGGGCATTCCTCTCTTTGTTTTTCAGAAGCCCACATAACAAATTCTTGAGCTTTTTTTGAAGCTTTCATTACAGTTCCAATATCCCCAGTACGTTCAATATGGAAACCCTCAACTGGTTTTCCAGTTTTCGCAATTCCGTCTACTATTCTTTTAGTCCATTTAGGTTCAATACCAATCACAATTACTGCTGCAACATTTGGGTTACTACCTGTTCCAATCATAGTTCTAAAATGTAATTCTAAATCTGCTCCAAATTGTAGTCGCCCATAAGAATGTGGTAATGCAATTGTGCCTTTTATATTATTTGCAACTGCTTCTGCACAAGCATTTGAAATATCGTCTACTGGTAAAATAATTACATGATTTCTAGTTCCAGCTCTGCCGTTTTCCCTTTTATATCCTAAAAAGCTTTTTGGAATTTCCATTTAATTACCATTTCTTAGTTTTTACATTATGAACATGAACATGCTCACCTTTTTTAATTGATTTTACTACTTTTCCAATATCATGACCATATTTTAAGATTGTATCTCCCTCTTTTAAATCGACCATTGCAATTTTGTGTCCTAAGGGTATTTCATCCATTGATTGAATATCTGTTGAGCTGTCATCCTCCATAATCCAGCATTTACAATCCTGTTTTGGGGTTATTTTTTCGATCACAACCACCCCGACATTATCCTTTTTGTCGTGAATTATGATGTCAGTAGCCATATATATAGTGTCAATTGTTTGTTTGAATTTTGAGAAATCTTATATATTAATCGCGTCAATTAACAAATAGTTTTATAAATAATTATAAATTTACTCGTTTAGAAAGGCTCTATTAATGACAAAAATGACAACAGAAGAAGCTTTTGTAAAAGTTTTACAAATGCACGGCATTGAACATGCTTTTGGTATAATTGGCTCAGCATTTATGCCGATCTCTGATATTTTTCCTGATGCAGGAATAACTTTTTGGGATGTTGCTCATGAGACAAATGGTGGATTAATTGCTGATGGTTACACAAGATCTACTGGAAAAATGTCTATGGTCATTGCACAAAATGGACCAGGTATAACTGGATTAGTAACGCCAATTAAAACTGCATATTGGAACCACACACCTTTACTATTAGTAACACCGCAAGCTGCAAATAAAACTATGGGGCAAGGTGGTTTTCAAGAAGTAGAACAAATGAATTTATTTAAAGATATGGTTTGTTATCAAGAGGAAGTAAGAGATCCATCAAGAATGGCTGAGGTTTTAAATAGAGTTATAGAAAAAGCGATAAGAGGTTCTGCACCCGCACAAATAAATGTACCGAGAGATTATTGGACTCAAGTTATAGATATAGAATTGCCACCAATAGTTAGATTGGAAAGACAAGGTGGTGGAGCCGAAGCAATAGATAAAGCTGCAAAACTTTTATCAAATGCAAAATTTCCTGTAATTTTATCTGGAGCGGGAGTTGTTATCGGTGGAGCAATTGAAGAAACAAAAAAACTTGCAGAAAAATTAGATTCACCAGTTTGTTCTGGTTATCAACATAATGATAGTTTTCCAGGAAGTCACCCGTTGGCTGTTGGACCATTAGGGTACAATGGATCTAAAGCTGCAATGGAACTTATTTCAAAAGCAGATGTGGTTTTAGCTTTAGGAACAAGACTAAATCCATTTTCAACACTTCCAGGATATGGAATTGATTATTGGCCTAAGAATGCAAGTATAATTCAAGTAGATATGAATCCTGATAGAATTGGTTTAACAAAAAAAGTTACAGTTGGAATTAGCGGTGATGCAAAATTAGTGGCAACACAGATTTTAGAAAAATTGTCTCCAAACGCTGGAGATACAGATAGACAAAAAAGAAAAGATTTAATTCACCAAACAAAATCTGCATGGTTACAAAAATTATCAAGTTTAGATCATGAAGATGACGATGAAGGAACAGTTTGGAACAAAGAGGCAAGAGAAAGAGATAAAGATAGAATGTCACCTAGACAAGCGTGGAGAGCAATTCAAGCTGGAATGCCTGAAGATGTAATTATTTCAAGTGACATTGGAAATAACTGTGCAATTGGAAACGCTTATCCTACTTTTGAAAAACCAAGAAAGTATTTAGCTCCAGGTTTATTTGGTCCTTGTGGTTATGGTTTCCCATCGATCTTGGGTGCAAAGATAGGTTGTCCTGATACACCAGTCATTGGTTTTGCAGGAGATGGTGCATTTGGAATTAGTATGAATGAGATGAGTTCTTGTGCACGAGAGGAATGGCCGGCAATTACAATGGTGATCTTTAGAAACTACCAATGGGGTGCAGAAAAAAGAAATACAACTCTTTGGTTTGATAATAATTTCGTTGGAACAGAGTTAGACCCAGAACTAAGTTATGCAAAAGTTGCTGATGCCTGTGGTTTAAAAGGCGTTACGGTTAAATCTATGGAAGAGACAACTGCAGCAATTAAACAATCTTGTGAAGATCAAAAAAAAGGTATTACTACATTTATAGAAGTAATTCTAAATCAAGAGCTTGGTGAACCATTTAGAAGAGATGCTATGAAAAAGCCAGTAAGAGTAGCTGGTATTAAAAAAGAAGATATGAAGAAGCAACCTTCTTTGATTTCTTAAGATCTTTTAATTAACAAACAATTATCGTAATCTTTCTTTATGGAAGTAGTAAACGATAATAGTTGCAGTTGGGTCAATGATTTAAGTCCAAGAATAAATACCCAAACACTTTCGTCTGATTTGAGTTGCGAATGGTTAGTCGTAGGTGCAGGTTATACAGGATTGTCTGCTGCAAGAAAATTAGGTCAGCTTTATCCAAATCAAAAAATTTTATTAGTTGATGCTCAATTAGCAGGAGAGGGTGCAAGTTCAAGAAATTCTGGTTATTTAGTTGATACTACACTTAATGATGGCTTCACTTCTAATAAAGAATTAGAAAATTATAAAAAAAAATCTGATATCTATAAATTAGGCATAGATGTAGTTAAAAAATTCATTAAGGAACATCAGGTTGATTGTGATTGGAACGAATGTGGAAAGTATTTTGCATCCTCAAACACTGAAGATAAAAAAATCTTAGAAAATTTTTCAGACACCCTATCTAAATTGGGTTTTGAGCATAATTTATTATTTAAAAAAGATCTTACAAAAAGATTAGGCACCAACTTTTATAATGTTGCTCTTCACACAAAAGGAGGAATTTTATTACATCCAGGCAAATTAGTAAGAGCAATGATTGATACATTGCCTGAAAATGTAATACTTTATGAGAATTCATTGTTATTAAACTGGAAAAAGATTGATGGTTTAATAAATTGTAATTTTAAGAATGGCTCAATAAAATCAAAAAAAATAATCTTTGCAACTAACGGATTTCTTAAATCCCTAGGCATCAAAGCAAATTATAATTTTCCAATTACTTTAACTGCAAGTATGACAAGACCTTTAACTAAAGAGGAATTTACATCAATTGGAGAACCAAAAGAGTGGGGTGTTTTACCAATTAGACCAATGGGTGCAACGATTAGGATGACTAAAGATAGAAGAATTTTAATAAGAAACACTGCGGAAGTTCACAATCCATCCCAGATGTCCAAACATAATTTGGAAAAAAGATCTATAAAGCAAAAGATTGGTATTAAAAAAAGATTTCCACAATTACCAGATGATATTATTCAATCAACTTGGTCAGGAATTGTCTCAAGAACCAGAAATAGTTCTCAAATCTTTGAAAAAATTCAAGAAAATATATTTGTTGCAGGTTGTTATAATGGCTCAGGTATTGGGGTAGGTACATTGTTTGGTGAACAAATTGCTATTAAGGCTAGTAATGAACAAACAAAAGAAATTGAAACTATTGAGGCTAGAAATAAACCAACTTGGTTGCCACCACAACCTTTTTTGGATTTAGGAGTAAAAGCCAGACTTATTTATGAAAGGTTTCGAGCTAGATCTGAAATTTAACCTGGAGTTCTGTAACCGGGTCGCTGATTTATTACATATATTTAATGGGAATTATTACAGGTGTATGCTTTTTAGTGTCTGCTCTTTTTACCTAAAATTGTTATAATGAATTTATGAAAAATTATACTAAACCGGAATTCTTTTTAGGTGTAGTTTTTATATTAATTTCTCTTGTAATAACTGTTTTTGTTATGCGAGTTTTCCAAGAGTACATCCCTGTTTTAAATTTATGGAATGATCCTGGAGACATCTCTCCAAAAGGAAGTGTTGCTGATGCCATTGGATTAAAATTTGGCAATGAAAATATTTTATATAGTTTGATTACAATTTTTCTTTGGAGTTGCATATTTATATTAATTTTATTTACTATAAATATTTTCAAAAAAAAATTTGCCATCAATTCATTAAAAGTTCTCTTTGATTATCCATGGAAACCTTATTATTCTTTTTGGATGTTTTGGTTAATAGGATTTCCTTTAATCATAAATATGGTTTTTTTAATAATAGATTTTCTTTCTTATTTGCTACATGTGTATATTTTTATCCATACTGAAGTATCAAGACCTCTTATTGGTTTACTTGCCGTAATTATTTGGATAGGTGGCATCAATATTATACCAATTATTTTAAAATATTTTAAAAAGTAAAATTTGCTCCTGCCTTAAAATTAGGTGTATGCTTTAGTGTATGCTCTTAAAATTAAAAAAAGTTAATAGAATCAACGTGGATTTATTATTTAGGGGCGTTCTGTTGCCAGGTGCCCCGTTATAAATTTATATCAGGCCAGTCTTTGTCGTTATATCTATCAAGTTCTTTTTTTGTGATTGGTCTAAACAATATCCAACCAGTAACAATTACCAAAGCCAAGAGAATTAATGTTTGCATGATTTAATTTATTACAGACATAGGATCTAGTCTAGTTTGAAACCAGTTAACTCTAAAATCTAGGTGTGGACCAGTTGATCTTCCGGTTGAACCAACTGTTCCAATAATATCCCCTTGATTTATTTTATCTCCAACAGACACCATTACATTTTCAAGATGTGAGTAAATAGTTGAGATGCCATGACCATGATCCATAATTATTGTTCCACCCGTATAATAAAGATCATCTTCTGCCATAGTAACGATACCTGATCCAGATGATTTGATCATAGTTCCTTGTTTGGCAGCAATATCAATTCCATAATGAGGCCATTTAGGTTTACCATTTAAAATTCTCTGACTTCCATAAACACCACTTATGATACCTTCAACTGGCATAATAAATTGATTTTTGAAAAATGGTAAATCAGAATTAATTGCTCTTGCTTCACCAATTTTATTATTTTCCTCTTTAATTCTTTTATAAACAGATTCTGGAGGAGTAACTTTACTTTCTTCTAAACCATCAATCCTTTGAATATTATATTTTCTCTTTAAAACTTTTTTAGTGATTTTATCTTTTTTGCCGTCAATTATTTTTGTTATAGTAAGATCAAATTTTCTATCTCTATCTATTCCAAAAACAAAATAACCATCTTTTGATACTTTAACTTCTTTTTTGCCAATAATAATTTTAGCTGATGGGTCTGTTAAACCAACTATGAAATGTCCTTGTAAAAATTTTCCCTTAAATTCAACAGCATTCAGATGAGTTGTGGTAAAAAAAATTATTACAAATAAAAGTTTAGATATTATTTTGCAGTCCATCCACCATCAACCAATAAAGAAGTACCTGTAATCATTGATGCTGCATCAGAAGCTAGAAATACCACGGCAGATGCTACTTCAGATAATTCAGCAAATCTTCCAAGAGGAATATTATTCAACATGTCTCTTTTAAATTTTTTGTCTTTTAAAAACTTCTTCGTCATAGGAGTGACAACAAATGTTGGGCAAACTGTATTTACTCTAATGTTATATTTTGCAAGATCTATTGACATTCCTTTTGTTAAACCCTCTAAACCAAATTTATTCATATTATAAACACTTCTTATTGGTCCACCTACATGACCCATTTGTGATGACATATTAACAATAGCGCCACCCATTTTTTTTCTATTTTTTGATTTTATCATTTTAAGTGCACATAAATGTGCAAGATTAAACGTGGCTATTGTATTTATCTTAACCATATGTTCCATATCTTTAGTTTTTACTTTTGTAAAATGAGCTGGTCTATTATTACCAGCGTTATTGATAAGAATATCTAGTTTGGACTGTTTGTTAATAATTTCTTTAATATCATTATAATTTGTAATGTCACAAACATAAGATTTACACTTTGTTTTAAATTTTTTTATTTTCTTCGAAACTTCATCTAAATCTCTTTTGGTTCTACTAATAATTATCAAATTTGCTCCAGCTTCTGCTAGGGCTATAGCGCAAGCTCTACCAATACCTTTGCCCGCACCTGTAACGATTGCAGTTTTATTTTTGAAGTTATAATTTTTTAAGAACATTATAAAAATAATATTTTAATATCAGTGTAAATTAACTCAATAGCTACAATTAGAATAGCTATTAATCCAGCCCATGCAATCCACTTATATTTCTTAATCCAATTGGAAATTAATGTTGCAGCTGTAGCCATCAAAACAATAGATAAGACTAGACCAAAAACAAGTAAAAAGTAATGATCTCCAGCTGCTCCAGCAACACCTAAAACATTGTCCAGACTCATTGTAAAGTCAGCTAATAGAATTGTCCAAATAGCTTTTAAGAAACTTGAATTGTCTACTTTTATATCACTATCGTAATTAGATCCCTTCACAACATCAACATACAATTTGTAAACTATATAGAGTAAAAGAAGACCACCAATTAGTCTTAAACCTGTAATTTGTAGTAGGTAAGCAGTTAATAAAGTTAAAATAATTCTTAAAACTACAGCACCACCTATACCCCAAAAAATAATCTTTTTTCTTTGTTCTAGTGGAAATTTTGATGCGACCATCCCAATGATGATTGCATTGTCGCCAGCTAAAACTAGATCGATTAAAATAATTTGTGTTAGAATAGTAATTTGTTCTGGAGTAATTAGATCTGTGAACATTAACTTCTAAGTATCATATCAGCACCTTTTTCTGCAATCATTATTGTAGGTGCATTAGTGTTACCTGAAGTTATATTTGGCATTATTGAAGCGTCAATCACTCTAAGATTATTTAAACCTTTTACTTTAAGTTTTTCATCTACTACGGCCATATCATCTTGCCCCATTTTACAAGTTCCCACAGGATGAAAAATAGTCTGAGTAAATTCTGAACCAGCTTTTACAAGCTCCTCATCATCATTAATATCTATTCCAGGTCTATATTCTTCTGGTTTATATTTTTTAAATGTCTCAGACTCCATGACAATTTTTCTTGTTAGTTTTAAACCTTTTGCTGCAACCATACGATCATGGTCGGTTGAGAGATAATTGAGTTTTACTTTTGCATAAGTTCTAGAATCTTTATCTGTTATATTTACATGACCTCTGCTAGTTGGTCTTATATTAGAGACAGTTGGAGTGAATGCATGAAAGTCATGATTTTTTGTTGCACCTAATGTATCCATACTCATTGGCTGTACATGCCACTGAAGATCTGGCAATTCTAAAGATGGATCACTTTTGGCAAACATACACATTTGGCTAGCACCCATTGTCATTGGACCACTACGATTAAAAACATACTCAAGCCCAATCATCAATTTTCCAAACAAACTATTAATTTTTTTATTTAAAGATTTTAATCCATGAACTTTGTAGATTGGTCTAAACATTAGGTGATCTTGAAGATTCTCTCCAACTCCCTTTAAATCGTTAACCATATCAATGCCTAAGTCTTTTAATTTTTTTGAATTACCAATTCCTGAGGTTTGTAAAATCTGTGGCGAACCAATAGATCCCGAGGAAAGAATCACCTCTCTATTTGCCGAGACTTTTTTGATTTCATTTTCTTGCCAATACTCAACACTTTTAGCAGTTTTATTTTCAAAGTTGATTTTCTTTACATGAGCATTGGTAATTATCTTCAAATTATTTCTACTTTTAATAGGATTTAAATATCCAACAGCAGTGCTACATCTAAAACCATCTTTTTCAGTGACTTGAAAATAACCACAACCATGATTATCACCAGTATTAAAATCTTTTGTCTTTGGGATTCCAAATTCTTCTGCAGCATTTTGAAATTCATTTAATAATGGCAACTGAATTCTTTGATCAGAGACAGAAAGTGGTCCCCCAACACCATGAAAATCATCTTTTCCTCGCTCTTGATTTTCCGCTTTGATAAAATAAGGAAGAACATCATCCCAACCCCAACCATTATTTCCTAATTGTCGCCAAACATCATAATCTCTGCTTTGTCCTCTGATATAAAGTAGTCCGTTGATCGAAGAGCTCCCACCTAAAGTTTTTCCTCTTGGATAACGAATTGATCGATTATTCATTGTCTCATCAGGTTCTGTTTTGTAACACCAATCAACAGATGGATTGTGCATAGTTTTAAAATATCCAACAGGAATATGTATCCACGGATAATTGTCTTTGCCTCCAGCTTCGATCAATAAAACTTTATTTTGAGAATTTTCAGAAAGTCTATTTGCTAGAACACATCCCGCCGATCCAGCACCAATAATTATAAAATCAAAGTTTTCCATTACAAGTTGAATAATTTTTTAATTAATCTTTTTAAATCATCTTTACACTCATATTAATCAATTGTCACTTGTGTCAGGTTTGTTTTTCTGATTGTATGTATTTGTTAAATTTAACTAACAAGAGGGAAAATAATGAAAAAAATCATTTCAATGTTATTTGCATCTGTCTTAGTGCTTGGATTTATTTCTAATGCTAATGCTGCAAAAACACTAAAATGTCAGACTGTTCTTAACACTAAAGCTGATGAAGTGAAAATGTTAAAGGACTTTACTGATACAGTAACTGAATTAACAGCTGGTTCGTTAAAATTCGAAATTTTACCTGCGGGCGCTGTTGTTGGAGTTAAGGAAACTCTTGATGCTGTTGATAAAGGTCTGATCGATTGTGGATTCGCATGGACTCACTATTGGTCAGGTGATCATCCTGCTGCTATGCTATTTGGATCTCCAGTAGCTGGTGGTGGAGTTGGTATCGATAATATCGCATTCCTTTCATGGTTCCAATACGGTGGTGGTAAAGAATTATACGACCAACTTTGGAAAGAAATGGGAAGAGACATTAAAGGATTTATGATTCAACCAGTTGGTCCAGAGGCTTTAGGTTGGTTTCCAAAACCAATTAAAGATATGGCTGACTTTAGAAAATATAAGTTTAGAACTCCTCCAGGAATTCCAGGACAAACTTACAAAGACATTGGTATAGCATCTGTTGCAATGGGTGGTGGAGATATTCTTCCAGCTCTTGAGGCAGGTACTATCGATGCTGCTGAGTGGTGTTGTCCAAAACCAGACTTAACATTTGGTTTCCAAAAAGTATTAAAGCACTATTACTTACAAGGTTTACACCAAGTAGTCGTAAATGCTGACTTTTATATTACTGGAAAAACTTATAAAGCTATGAGCGCTCATGAGAAGAAGTCACTTGAAGTAGCTGCTAATGCATCATTAGCAAAATCTTTAAGTTACAGAATCTATGAGAATGGTAAAGCTTTACAAGAGCTAACTACTAAACATGGAGTAATTTTAGAAGATACACCTTCAGATTATTTCACAGAATATATGGCTGCAGCAAAAGCTTCTTTAAACAAGAATGCTAAAGATAACGCATTTTTCAATGAAGTTTACAATTCAATGAAAAAATTTGCTGATATAGCTGTTCCTTTCTGGAGTGGTGCTCAAATGTCTAATGCGAAGCTAGGAATGGCTCACGCAGCAACATTAAAGTAATCAGTAATTAATCTTAATTTTTTAGAGCGGACTTTTACAGTCCGCTCTAATTTTTTTAACTAAAATTTTATGGCAGAAGAACCTGGTAAATTAGATATCTCTGATGAAATGATTGCCGAAAGGCGAGGCGGTTCGGGAAAAATGCCTGATGACATGCCGTTATGGATGGCAAAATTTATTATAAATATTGATAAATTTAGTAAGTGGATTGGTAATATTGTTTGTTGGATATTGATGCCACTCATTTTTGCGATGACCTATGAAGTGCTTGCACGAAAATTATTTTTAGCCCCAACAATCTGGGCCTATGATATAAGCCGCTTTTTGTATGGTGCACTTTTTATGTTAGGTGCTGGCTATGCTCTATCTAGAGGAGTACATATCAGAGCTGATTTTTTATACAGAAATTTTAAAACAAAAAACCAAGGTCTAATTGATTTTTGGTTATATCTTTTATTTTATTTTCCAGGCTTAATTGTTTTTCTTTATATGACAATAGGTTTTGTTGGAGAGTCTATTCAAAGAGGTGAGAGGGGCATGGATACTACTTGGATGCCGTATATGTGGCCAATCAAAACGTGTCTGTTAGTTGGAATAATTTTTTTGTTAATCCAAGGTGTTTCAGAATTACTTAAGAGTTACTGGGCAGCAAAAAAAGGCGAATGGCCAGGAGAAGAAAGTAAAAAATGATCGCTGAATTAATAGATCCGGCAATTTTAGGTTTCGTCCTTGTAGGCGTGATGCTTTTTGCAATATTTGTCGGATTTCCCATTTCATTTACACTAATATTTCTAGGATTTGTTTTTGGATACTTAGGTTTTGGAAAATTGGTTTTTTATTTGATGACACTACAATTTTCCATGGTTATGACCGAACAAACTCTTGCCGCCGTACCGCTCTTTGTCTTTATGGGTATTATGATGGAACAAGCTGGTTTAATGGAAAGATTATTTTCATCATTCCAAATGATGTTAGCAAAAGTAAAAGGATCTTTATATTATGCAGTTTTATTTGTTTCGGTAATATTTGCTGCTGCAACAGGTATCGTTGGTGCATCAGTTACAATTTTAGGAATAATGGCTGCAAAATCCATGAATAGATCCGGATATGACGTTAAACTTGCCGCTGGAACAATCACTGCAGGTGGAACTTTGGGAATATTAATTCCACCTAGCATTATGCTTGTGGTAATGGGGCCAATTATGGAAATTCCAGTTATAGACTTATTTGCAGCTGCGATCATACCAGGAATTCTTCTTGCAAGTTTGTACGCAGCTTACACAACAATCAGATGCATGATAAATCCAAAACTGGGTCCAGTTTTACCTGAAGATATGAGGGCAGCTAGTATGAAAGAAGTATGGATTGAATTCTTTCTTGGATTAGTTCCTCCTGCTGCATTAGTTTTTGCTGCTTTAGGAAGTATTTTATTTGGTTTTGCTACACCTACTGAAGCAGCAGGATGTGGTGCAATGGGAGCTCTTTTATTATCTTTAGCATATAAGAAATTAACTCTACCAAAACTTCAAGAGGCTTTAGTCAAAACTCTTGAAATCACAGCTTTGATTATGGTCTTAGTTGCTGCCTCTAATTTTTTTGGTGCAGTTTTCGCAAGATTAGGAACCCCAACATTGTTAACTGAATTTTTACTAGGTTTAGAAATGAACAAATATTTAATTCTAGCAATGATAATGGTTATGATATTCTTATTAGGCTGGCCTCTTGAATGGGTACCTATTGTAATGATAATTATTCCAATAATTTTACCTCTAGTTGAGGCACTTGGATTTAATTTAACTTGGTTTGCAATATTAGTCGCGGTTAATTTACAAACCGCCTGGCTTTCACCACCTGTAGCTCTATCAGCTTATTTCTTAAAAGGAGTTGTTCCTGAGTGGGATTTAAAAGATATTTATTATGGAATGATGCAATTTATGGTTCTACAAATCATAGGATTAATCTTAATTGTAATATTCCCTAAGATTGCTCTTTGGTTGCCTACTCTCTTATATGGACAATAGAATTTTAAAGTTTTATATAGTTTAGGTGAGTCAACAAAAAACAAAAAAAACACTCATTAATTGGGATTTAGTTACTGTAAACCCAAACAATAAAACTTGGGACTGGAAAGATCTGTTTTGTTTTTGGGGAGTTAATATTCAGAGTGTTATTGGATTTTCACTAATTGCATCTTTGTACTTAATTTATAATTTAAATACTGCTGTAGTTCTTTTTGGAACAATTTTAGGAACTTTTTTTGTTTATATATTTTGTAACTTAATTGGAAAACCATCCCAGAAATTTGGATTACCATTTGTTGTCTTATTAAGATCCTCATTAGGATTTAGAGGAGCACGATTTTTTGGATTGTTGAGAAGTATTGTAGGAATATTTATGTTTGGAATTCAAACATATTTTTTATCAAAAGCGATAGGTTTTTTAATTAGGGTTTTGATGTACTCAGTAGATAATTCAATTTTACAAAAAGAAATTTTATTATTTTTTTTCATAGGATTAAACATTATCGATTGGGCTGCTATATTAATTTCAATTATACTTCAAACATACTTGTTTAGTGTTGGAATGAATTATAACAAAAAATTAATCAAGTTTTCTGCATTAACGATTTATGCCGCAATGATAATGTTTTTCTTTATTGTTTTATTATCTGATGTAAAATTGACTGCTAAATCTTTTATAGATGTTTTAGATTTTCAAAATATCTTTAACCCAAACAATGTTGGTCCAATAATTACAGTTGCAGGGACTACATTTACCTTTTTTTCTATTATAATTTTAACATTTGGTGATTTTTCTAGATACGTTAAAAATGAAAAAGAGCTAAGAAAAGGCAATTTAAGTTTAATTTTGAATCTAATAATTTTTTCATTTTTTGCGTTATTTATTGTTACAGGTGCAGATGCATTTCAGAATTTAAATGAGCAAAATGTAGAAATGATCTTAACTAACCCAACAGATATAATTGGAAAATTAGATAATATTCTTTTAGTTTCTTTAGCCTTAATTTTTATTATTATTGCTTCCGCATCAACAAATTTAATAGCAAACTTTATTCCCTCTCAATATACATTAATTAATTTTGACCCTTCATCTTTTTCTCTAAAAAGTGCCAGTTATGTAATTGCTTTTTTTGGGTTTGTTATAGGAGTTTTTTGGTTAACTTTTTTAAGCCAGGTTGGGGTCTTATCTTTTATAGATACGATTGGTGCCTTTTTTGGTCCTTTATTTGGATTAATGATTGCTGATTTTTACATGATTAAAAAAGGAAAATTGGAAAATAAAGATATATATTCACTTGAATCTAGTGGCTCTTATTATTATTCGGGAGGATGGCATCTTAAAGGAGTTTATTCTTTAATATTAGGATTTATTTTTTCTGCTTCAACAATTTGGAACACAAATTTTATGTTTTTACAATCTTACTCTTGGATTATTGGTGCATTTGTTGCAGCTTTTGTTTATTACCTCTTAGCCAGAGAGTAGTTTTATGGATAAAATTTCTTTTGATTTTAAAGGCAGAACTGCAATTGTTACTGGCGGTGCACAAGGCTTTGGATTGGACATCACAAAAAGATTAATAAGATCTGATGCGAGTGTAATTATCTGGGACAACGATAAAAGAATGGTCGAAAAAGCAATTGAAGATATTAAAAGTTCCAATCTTAGTTTTAATATCGTTGATATTTCTAATTACACAAAAGTTGAAGAATGCGTGCAGGAAATCACTAAGCAAAAAAATATTGATATTCTAATTAATAATGCAGGTATTACTGGTCCAACTGCTTCTTTATGGGAATATGACGTTGAAATGTGGAGAAAAGTTGTAGATATAAATTTAATGGGCACTTTTAATTGTTGTCGGACAATTGTGCCCAATATGATCAAAAATAATTATGGTAGGATAGTTAATGTAGCTTCAGTTGCGGGTAAAGATGGCAACGCAAACGCGAGTGCTTATAGTGTTGGAAAAGCTGGTGCAATTGGACTAACAAAATCATTAGGTAAAGAGCTCGCAGATAAGAATATAGCTGTAAATGCTGTTACTCCTGCGGGTGCTAAAACCAGAATTTTGGACCAAATGACTAAAGAACACGTCCAAAGAATGTTATCAAAAGTGCCAAGAGGACGATTTCTTGAGGTTGAAGAGTTCACTTCTTTAGTCTGCTGGTTGTCTTCAGAGGAAAATACGTTCTCAACTGCTGCAGTTTTTGATATCAGTGGGGGTCGTTCGACCTATTAACTTCTTGGTTTTATCTCAACTATTTTAGTTTGATTTAGTTTGGCCCTGCCAAATTTTACATCTTTTGACATCACTGGAGCAAAAATCATTATTGACCAGTAAATTAATAAAATAAAAATGGAAATTGTCTTCATAATTAATATATACGAATAGAAATTGATTTTTGATTGTTTAAATTTTGTCAAAATAATGTATTAACAATTTTTTTTATAAATTTATGAAAATAATTTTAAAACTTCTAATCAGTCTCTTTTTGTTTACTGAGATTGGCTTAGCTACCGAAATAAAAGTATTTGAATTTACCGAAGCTGAACTTTCACAGCTTGAGGTCAGAAAAGTGAGAGGTGCTGACAATAAGACAAATTATTCGGTTGGATCTAATGAAAATGGCAATTTTTTAAAATCAGTTGCTGATAATGCTGCTTCAGGTTTAGGAAAAGAGGTTAAAATTGACCTTAACAAGACACCTTTTATTAATATTACATGGAAAGTTGAAAAAGATTTATCTGGGATAAAAGAAAATACAAAAAAAGGACATGATTTTGCAGCCAGAGTATTTGCAGTAAAAAAGACTGGTGCAACACTACTTTCTAATAGGGCAATAAATTATGTCTTTTCAAGTAACAACGAAATTGGATTTAGTTCACCAAGCCCTTATACGAAAAAATCCATAGATAATGTTTTATCTTCAACCAAAAATAATCTCAATCAGTGGGTTACTGTTAAAGCAAATGTCAAAGAAGATTTTAAAAAATTCCACGATTTAGATGTTAATGAATTAGATGGGTTAGCAATAATGTCTGATACTGATAATTCTAAAATGAAAGCTATAGCTTATTTTCAAAATATCTATTTTTCAGCAAATTAGATAATTATTTGATATAATTTTTCATATGCATGAAAATTTTTTTCATAAATTAAAAGTTTATTATGAAGATACAGACTCCGGGGGAGTGGTTTATTATGCAAATTATCTAAAGTACTTAGAAAGAGCAAGAACAGAAGCTCTATTTTCAATAGGTTTTAGTAATAAAAAAGTTCAAGATCAATTTGGTTTATTAATAATTGTTAAGTCATGTAACATTGAATATAAAAAATCAGCTTTTTTAGAGGATGAATTAACCATCAGATCTTTTGTAAAATCTATAACCAAAACCTCTTTTTTTATGAACCAAATTATTTCAAAAGGTGAAGAAATTATAGTTGAAGCGCAAGTTCATTTAGTTTTTGTGAATAAAGATGGCAAACCAGTGAAAATTCCTGAAGATATAAATTCAAAATTTAAACCTTATTTCTGTGACACAATTAAAACTTAGCAATTTTTTTTGCTTTTTTAAATAAATCTACCATCATTTTATCTGAGATTAGTTTAGTGTTAACATTTCTTGGGCTTGGATGATAGCTTGATAAAATGATTAAACCATTTGGCAGTAGTTGAGATTTACCATGTTTAAAAATATATTTTTGTTTAATATTAAATTTTTGTTTATATAATTTAATACAATTATCAAAAGCAACTTTACCTAATGTAACTATTACTTTTAATTTTTTTAAAGATAATATTTCCTCATCAAAAAAATTTGAACAATTAGAAATTTCATTACTTAATGGTTTATCTTCAGGAGGCACACATTTTAGTATATTAGTAATATATGTAGATTTTAATTTTAAATTATCATTTAAACTTTTCGAAAATGGAGAATTTGAAATACCCACCTCATGTAAACATTTAAATAAAAAATCACCTGACTTATCTCCAGTAAAAGCTCTTCCTGTTCTTGTTCCTCCATGAGCGGCGGGGGCAAGTCCAATAATCGCTAATTTTGAATTTAAATTTCCAAAACCCGGAACAGGCTTTCCCCAGTAAACCTCATTCATGTTTTGTTTTCTTTTCTGTGTACTTACTTTATGTACAAATTTAACTAGTCTTGGACATTTTTTACAATTAACTATTGTTTTGTTTAAATTATTCAATCTAATGTCCATAAATGAAATTTTTAAGATTCTTTTTAATTATATTTATATCTTTAACGTCACCAGTTAAAGCGGATTTAAATAAAAAGTTGATTAATCAACTTGAAGAAGGTGGAAAATTAATATTTATTCGACATGCATATGCACCTGGAAGTGGAGATCCAGATAATTTCAATCTTAACGATTGTTCTACTCAAAGAAATTTAAGTAAAGAAGGACAAAGACAAGCAGAATATATTGGGGAATTTTTTAGAAATAACAAAGTTAAAATAGATAAGGTTTTATCGAGTGAGTGGTGCAGATGTCAAGAAACAGCAAAAATCGCTTTTAAAAATTTTTCTACCAATAGTTTTTTAAACTCTTTTTATAGCTCAAAATTTGCAAAAAATAAGGATAAGCAGGTTAAAGCATTGAAAGAATATATTAAAAAATTTAAAAGTGATAAAAATTTAGTTTTAGTAACACACTACGTATTGATATCAGAGATACTGAATTATGGTTCATCATCTGGTGAAATAGTTGTTTCTAATAGAAATTTAAATATTATAGGAAGCTTAGAGATAAATTATTAAAAAAAATATGTCCTCAAAGAGAGCAATGAAACAAGCACAAAAACAAGCTTATGCAAGACACAGAAGAAATATCACTCAGAGTCGATTTAATCAAAAAAAAAGAAACTTTGCAAAAAAAAGTAAAAAAAATTAACTTTCACTATCAAATTTTTCTATTTTTTTACACGTGGAAATCTTAGAAATTCCCTCCTCATCATTTAAAACAGTTTTCATATAAACTTCTTGTTTGCCTTTTTCAAAAAGTATTTGAGTGTAAAATTGTGGGTATCCATGTTTGTGAGTTAAAATTTTTCCATTTTCTTCGTAGATATTTCTTACATACGAGTTAGATTTTTTAACACTTAGATCTGTTAATCTATATTTTTGGTAAGTTTTTTCTTTGTACACATAATTTCTGACCATAATCAACTCATTCAAATTAAGTATGTATTCATTCTTTAAAAACTCATCCTGTTTATCGTCACAAGCACTCATGACGATAATCTCAGATTTTAAATTTTGGATGGGTAAAATAAAGAATAAAAAAATGATAAAATATTTAACTTTTTTCATGTTTGTCAGCTAAAAATAAACTTATTAAAAATATAGCTGTCCAGCCTAGCCCTAAAAGACCTTTATATACATTGGTATCTGCACTCCATATTTTAAGAAATAAAGCTCCAAAAATAAGTCCTAAAATATAAATTATCATTACAATAGTTGTCTTAGCCATAATACTTTCTTATCATCATTATATATATGAAATTACCTTTTCTGGATCAGGCCTTTTTCTTTCTAATGGTTCTTCTGCTTTATGACCAATATAGATAAAACCAGAAATTCGATCTATACCTGACCTACCACCTAAATATTCAAGCATTTTATTATTATAAGAATACCATTCTGTTAACCATTGCGCTGCATAACCTAACGATTGAGCACATGATAGTAAATTCATACATACAGCACCAGAGGATAATATCATTTCCCAATTAGGTATTTTAGGATGCTCAACTGGTGTTGATAAAACTGCTAAAACTACTGAAGCTCTTTGAAGTCTTTTCGACTCTAAAAGTTTACTTTCTGAACTTGCATCAGGATTTTCTTTAATAAATTCCGATAAAATAACCTCTTCATCTACAATTTTTAATTTATTGCCTTTTATAACTTTTATTTTCCATGGATTTAAAGCACCATGATCTGGAACTCTAATTCCAGCATTTAAAATTATATTTAAATCATCTTCACTAATGGGATGATTTTGTATTTTTTTTGCTAAAACAGATCTTCTTTTTAAAAAAAAATTATTATTTGACTCCATCAAGCTTCCTTTTAATTACTTAATTATAAAAATATTATAAAATTTATGAAATAAATAGATAATTTTTCAATATTTGTCATTGGACAAATAGTTTCAATAATATATAAAACCTCAAGATTTGTGGGGCGATGGCGGAATTGGTAGACGCGTCGGTCTTAGGAACCGATAGAGCAATCTGTGAAGGTTCGAGTCCTTTTCGCCCTACCATCAATAAATTATGAAAGTAACAATAGAAAATAAAAAAGGTTTAAATAAAAACTTAAAAGTATTCATAGATAAAAAAACTATGAATACTCATATGGACCAAAGATATGAAGAGATAAAAGGAACTGTAAACCTAAAAGGTTTTCGACCTGGAAAAGTACCAAAGGAAATTTTAAAAAGACAATTTGGAAAAGCAGTTTTTGGTGAAGTTTTAGATAAGGTTATTAAAGATTCTTCAACTAAAGCATTGCAAGAAAACAATATAAAACCCGCAGGTCAACCAAAATTAGATCTCAAAACATATGGGGAAGATAAAGATCTTGAATACGTTATCTCTGTAACAGAGCTTCCAAAGGTCGAAGTAAAGCCAATAGAAAATATTAAGTTTGATGAGTATTCAGTAAAAATAGATGACAGTGAAGCAGATAAAAGAATAAAAGAAATAGCAAAAAATCAACCAAACTTCAAAGAAGCTCCAAAAGATACAGTTGCAAAAGAAGGTGATTTAGTAGCTTTTGATTATAATGCTACTATTGATGATAAGCCATTTAAAGGTGGAGAAGGTAAAAATACACAACTAACTTTGGGTAAAGATTTATTTTTAAAAGGTTTTGACAAACAATTAATTGGTGTCAAAGTAGGTGATGAAAAGACTGTTGAAGCTACTTTGCCTGAAAACTTTCCTGAAAAAGAATTGGTAAATAAAAAAGCAAAATTTAAATGCAAAATTACTATATTAAAAAATCCTGAACCTGTAAAAATCGATGATGAATTTGCAAAAAATTTTGGTGCAAAAGATTTGAAAGACCTTAAATCTTTAATATCAAAACAAATAAATGATGAATATAAAAATTCTCTTGAGCGTTTCTCTAAAAATCAAATCTTAAAAGAGATAGAAAAATTTAAGATTACAGAAATTCCTGAGAATCTCATTGATGAAGAAGTAAAAATTCTTTCTCAAGGAATGTCTGAAGAAGATGCAAAAAAAAGTAGGAAAAATTTTGAAGAAATAGCGAAAAAAAGAATTAAAGTTGGATTAGTTTTAAATGAATTTGGTGAGCAAAATCAAATCAAGGTAACAGAACAGGAACTACAAGCTGAAGTCCAAAAACAAATTAGAATGATGCCAGGTCAAGAGAAAATGGTCATGGATTTTTATCAAAAAAATCCTTCAGCATTATCTAGTTTAAGAGGTACAGTCTATGAGGAAAAAATTTTAAAGCTAATTAAAGAAAAAGCAAAACCTAATAAGAAAGAAGTTTCAAAAGAAGAGGCAGAAAAAATTTTGAAACAATCTCAAATGCAAGAATATAGTGATGCTAATGAGGGCAAAAAAAAAACTGAAAAGAAGGTCGAGACTAAAAAACCCTCAACGAACAAAACTAAAACAAAAACCCCAAAAACAAAGTCTCCAGTTAAAAAAACAAAAAAAGTTAGTAAAAAGTAATCTCAAGTTGTATAAGTAAAACGAATCAACTTATGACAAATAAAATATCAGAACACATGAGTACGTTAGTTCCTATGGTTGTTGAACAATCAAGTAAGGGTGAAAGAGCGTATGATATTTACTCGAGACTATTAAAAGAGAGAATAATTTTTTTAACAGGACAAATTAATGACAATGTTGCTTCTCTAGTTACTGCTCAACTTTTATTTTTGGAGGCAGAAGATCCAAAAAAAGAAATTTATTTATATATTAATAGTCCAGGAGGGTTAGTAACTGCTGGTCTTGGTATTTATGATACTATGCAATATGTAAAGCCTGATATTTCCACATTATGTATTGGTCAAGCAGCATCGATGGGATCATTTTTACTTTCAGCTGGAAAAAAAGGTAAAAGATTTTCATTACCAAATTCTAGAATAATGGTTCATCAACCATCTGCTGGTTTTCAAGGACAAGCAACTGATATTGAGATTCATGCTAATGAAGTTTTATCCTTAAAAAAAAGATTAAATGAAATTTATTCAAAACATACAGGTAAATCAGTAGAAGAAATCAAATCTGCTCTAGAAAGAGATAACTTCATGACTGCTGATGCCGCCAAGTCTTTTGGCTTGATAGATGAAGTTGTAGAAAAAAGATCTTAATACACAAGATATTGACATCAAATTATTAGAAACTTGATTAACATCAGTCTCTTATAATAAAGTAATTAAATTGATTCGTTATAAAAACTATGAATACAAATAACAAAAATATTTTATACTGTTCTTTCTGCGGAAAGAGTCAACACGAAGTTAGAAAACTTATTGCAGGCCCAACTGTTTTTATCTGTGATGAGTGTGTTGAACTTTGTATGGATATCATCAAAGAGGAGAGCAAAGATACTTTTGTTAAACATCAAGATGGGTTACCTTCACCAAAAGAAATTTGTTCAGTTTTAGATGATTATGTTATTGGACAATCACATGCTAAAAAAGTTTTATCTGTAGCAGTTCATAATCATTACAAAAGACTTAATTATGAAAATAAGACAAGTAAAAATGTAGAACTTGCAAAATCAAATATTTTATTAGTTGGCCCAACTGGATGTGGAAAAACTTTATTAGCACAAACACTTGCTAGAATTTTAGATGTCCCGTTTACAATGGCTGATGCAACCACATTAACTGAAGCAGGTTATGTTGGTGAAGATGTTGAAAATATTATTTTAAAATTATTACAAGCTGCTGACTATAATGTTGAGAAGGCTCAACGTGGAATAGTATACATAGATGAGGTAGACAAAATCAGTAGAAAATCTGAGAACCCATCTATTACTAGAGATGTTTCGGGTGAAGGTGTTCAGCAAGCACTATTAAAAATTATGGAGGGAACGATTGCAAGTGTTCCGCCTCAAGGTGGAAGAAAACATCCACAACAGGAATTTTTACAAGTTGATACTACAAATATTTTATTTATTTGTGGTGGAGCGTTTGCAGGTTTAGATAAAATTATATCACAAAGAGACAAGGGAACCTCAATTGGTTTTGGTGCTGATGTAAAAAACACACAAGACAAAAAAACTGGTGAATGGATGAAAGGATTAGAACCAGAAGATTTATTAAGATATGGACTTATCCCAGAATTTATTGGACGATTACCGATGATTGCTACTTTAGATGATTTAGACGAAAAATCTTTAATAAAGATATTACAAGAACCAAAAAATTCTCTAACAAAACAATATCAAGAATTATTTAAACTCGATGGTGCAAAATTAAGTTTTAAAGAAAGTGCATTAAAAGAAATTGCTCTCAAAGCAATTAGAAAAAAAACAGGAGCAAGGGGCTTAAGATCAATTTTGGAAAATATTTTACTTAAGACGATGTATGATTTACCAAGTCAAGAAAATATTAAAGAGGTCATAGTTGATGCTGCATCTGTAAAAGGACAATCTCAACCAATAATAGTTCATTCAGAAACGGACGAAAAATCTAAGTCTACCAAGACCTCAGCGGCGTAATATCCTTAATAATTAGGAAAAAAGTATTGCAATATAATTAATAATATCCATATTTATGTATATGGACGTTAAAATTTCTGCACCTCTATTGCCATTAAGAGACATAGTGGTATTTCCAAGTATGGTGATTCCTCTTTTTGTAGGAAGAGATAAGTCTATCTCTGCTCTTAATGAGGTAATGAAAAAAGATAAAAAAATTATTTTAGTAACTCAAAAAAATTCAGAGATAGATGATCCAAAAAAGACAGACATCTTTATGTATGGTTGTGAGGGTAGTATTCTTCAGCTTTTAAAATTACCAGATGGAACAGTTAAGGTTTTAGTAGAGGGAATCAAAAGAGTAAAAATTTTAGATTTTAAAGACAACGAAAAATTTATTACTTGTGAATTTACTCATTATAATGATATTTCAAACAAAGATGAGGATTTATATCCTCTTGCAGCAACGGCTCTCAGAAGATTAGAAAAATTAACATCGATTAACAAAAAAATTTCTAATGAAACAATCAATTCTATTAAGCAATTAAAGGATCCTTCACAAATTGCTGATAACATTGCATCTCATATAACTGCTACTATTTCAGAAAAACAACAAATTTTTGAGACCATAGACGTAAAGAAAAGATTAAATTCAATAATTAAGATAATGGAAAACGAAACAAGCATAATTGGTGTTGAAAAAAGAATTCGTGGCAGAGTTAAAACACAAATGGAAAAAACTCAAAGAGAATATTATTTAAATGAACAACTAAAAGCTATTCAAAAAGAGTTAGGTGAAATCGAGGATGGAAAAGATGAAAATACCAGCCTTAATAAAGCAATAATTAAGGCGAGAATGCCCAAAGATGTCGAAAAAAAATGTTTACAGGAATTAAAAAAATTAAAAAATATGAGTCCAATGTCAGCTGAGGCAACAGTTGTTAGAAATTATTTAGATTGGATGACTGAACTTCCATGGCATAAAAAAAGTGCTGTAGAGATTGATCTGAAAAAAGCTTTAGAAATTTTAGATAAAGATCACTTTGGTTTAGAGAAAGTAAAAGAGAGAATTATTGAATTTTTAGCTGTTCAAAAAAGAATGGAAAAAATAAAAGGACCTATTTTATGTTTGGTTGGTCCCCCTGGTGTTGGTAAAACATCTTTAGGAAAATCAATAGCAAAAGCTACAAACAGAGAATTTGTAAGAATGTCAGTTGGTGGTATGAGAGATGAAGCAGAAATAAGAGGACATAGAAGAACATACATAGGATCTTTACCTGGTAAGATAATCCAAATGATGAAAAAAGCTGGTACAAAAAATCCATTAATCCTTTTAGACGAGATTGATAAAATTGGTAATGACTATAGAGGTGACCCATCCTCAGCATTACTGGAGGCATTAGATCCTGAGCAAAACACGACTTTTAACGATCATTATCTTGAAGTTGATTATGATTTATCTGATGTTATGTTTGTAACAACAGCTAACACTTTAAATATACTTCCACCACTTTTAGATAGAATGGAAGTGATAAGATTAGCAGGTTATACAGAAGATGAAAAAATAAATATTGCAAACAAATATTTATTACCAAAACAAATTAAAGATAATGGTGTAAAAGAAAAAGAAATGAATTTACAAAATGACATTATCCAGGAAATTATTAGAAGTTATACAAAAGAGTCTGGTGTTAGAAATTTAGAAAGAGAAATTTCTAAAGTTGCTAGAAAAGTAGTTAAGAAAATTGTAGCTGGAGAGGAAAAAGAAGTTAAAATTAACAAAGAAAATTTGTCAGATTTTTTAGGTGTTCCCAAGTTTAAATCAGGTGAATTGGAAACTGAAAATAGAGTAGGAATAGTAACTGGATTGGCTTGGACTGAGTATGGTGGTGAAATTTTAAAAATTGAAACTGCAACAATGCCTGGTAAAGGCAGAATGCAAATAACTGGTAAGCTTGGAGATGTAATGCAAGAGTCAGTTAAAGCAGCAAAATCTTTTGTAAGATCAAAATGTTTAGAGTATGGAATAATACCTCCTTTGTTTGAGAAAAAAGACTTTCATATTCATGTTCCAGAGGGAGCTACACCAAAAGATGGCCCATCTGCTGGAATTGGTATGGTTACTTCTATAGTGTCTTCTATTACGAATATTCCAGTAAAAAGAGATGTTGCAATGACAGGTGAGGTTACTTTAACAGGGCAGGTATTGCCTATTGGTGGTTTAAAAGAAAAGCTTATTGCAGCGCATAGAGCAGGAATAAAAGAAGTTTTAATACCAAAAGAAAATGAGAAAGATTTAGTAGATATGCCAAAAAAAATAATTGATGAAATTAAAATAACCCCTGTTGAATATGCTGATGAAGTTTTAAAAATTGCTTTAACTAAGGAACTTAAAAAAACAGAGTGGGTTGAAGTTGATATTTCTAAAAAAGACGACAAGTCTCAGGCAAGCATTCAATAAAAAATTTATTTATGGAATTATACATAATTTTATTAATAGTAGTTTTTGTAACTTATTATCTTACAAGACCGACATCAAAAATAGAGAAAGAAAATTTTAACTCCAAAAATAATTGGAGAGGCGGATTTTAAAAGAACCCCTAAAATTGAAGCAATTAATAAATCTTGACGTTATTTAGTATTAATAGACCTTGACGAAGGTACTTTAAAAGATATAAAACACTTTACTTTTTGTTTAAGGGCGGTTAGCTCAGTTGGTAGAGCATCTCGTTTACACCGAGGGGGTCAAAGGTTCGAGTCCTTTACTGCCCACCAAATAAAAAGGTAACAAGTGGGGGTGTAGCTCAGTTGGTTAGAGCGATCGCCTGTCACGCGATAGGTCGAGGGTTCGAGTCCCTTCACTCCCGCCACTTTTCAATGATTCTCTATATTAAATACTAAACAATTGATTTTGTTGATCTTTTTTAATGTATCGATGTAAATAATTGATTTTGTTGATTTTTTTTTTGTATAAAATGTGACTTAACATCACTTCTTCTTATTAAAAAAGATGGTATATATCCCTCAAATGAATGCGGGATTTCTTAACGATTATTTACCTATAATTTTGTTTCTAATTATAGCTTTAGGACTCAGTTGTGCCTTTATAATGATAAATTTTATTTTATCACCAAAAAACCCTGATCCAGAAAAGTTGTCAGCTTATGAATGTGGATTTGAACCATTTCAAGACTCAAGAATGGAATTTGACGTGAGATTTTATTTAGTTGCAATTTTATTCATTATTTTTGACCTTGAAATTGCATTTTTATTTCCATGGGCAATTTCTTTGGGAAATATTGGTATCTTAGGTTTTACGTCAATGATGATTTTTTTATTCATACTTACAATTGGATTTATTTATGAATGGAAAAAAGGTGCATTAGACTGGGAATAAAATCTTTTAAATGAGCAATAAATTAGATCAAATACCTAATGAATTTAAACAACTTGCAGAAGATTTTGGCAAGAATGGATTTATAACAACATCATTAGAAAATCTAGTAAATTGGTCTAGATCTGGATCTTTACATTGGATGACTTTTGGTCTTGCTTGCTGTGCTGTCGAAATGATGCAAACAGCTATGCCAAGATATGATCTTGAGAGGTTTGGTGCTGCTCCGAGAGGGTCACCTAGACAATCTGATGTTATGATTGTTGCAGGCACCTTAACAAATAAAATGGCACCAGCATTAAGAAAAGTTTATGACCAAATGCCTGAACCAAGATATGTTATATCAATGGGAAGTTGTGCTAATGGAGGAGGTTATTATCATTATTCATATTCTGTTGTAAGGGGTTGTGATCGTATAGTGCCTGTTGATGTTTATGTGCCAGGTTGTCCACCTTCAGCTGAGGCGTTGTTATACGGAATAATGCAATTGCAAAAAAAAATTAGAAATAAAGGATCTTTCAGCAGGTAAAATGAATAATTTAATTGATTTAGAGAAAAAGATAAATTCAGAACTTACGACAAAAATTAATAAGACTTCAATTAAACATAATCAAATTTATATTGAAATTGATAAAGAGGATCTAATTGACGTTGTTTTATTTTTAAAAACAAACAAAGATACTAAATTTAGACAACTTATTGATATTACAGTTGTAGATTATCCTGAGGAAACACAAAGATTTAAAATAGTATATCTATTTCTAAGTCATGAGTTCAATCAAAGAATTATTTTGAGTTATTTCATTAATGAAAATGAACTAATCTCTACTCTTACATCCGTATTTCCATCAGCTAATTGGATGGAAAGAGAAGTTTTTGATATGTATGGTGTAAATTTTAAAGATCATCCTGATTTAAGAAGAATATTAACCGACTATGGTTTTGAAGGTCACCCATTAAGAAAAGACTTCCCTTTAACTGGTAATTCGGAAGTCAGATATAGTGAGGAGAAAAAAAAAGTTATTAATGAACCTGTAAAACTAGAACAAAATTATAGAAATTTTGATTATGAAAGTCCTTGGGAAGGAACAAAATATATAAAAGAAATATCAGAAACTAATGACAAAAAAAATTAAAAATCTAAATTTGAATTTTGGTCCACAACATCCTGCTGCCCATGGTGTGTTAAGACTAATTCTTGAGCTTGATGGTGAGGTTGTAGAAAAAGCAGATCCGCATATTGGTTTATTGCATCGAGGAACAGAAAAATTAATTGAAAATAAAACATATATGCAAGCTGTTCCATATTTTGATCGACTTGATTATGTTGCTCCAATGAACCAAGAACATGCTTTTGCTTTAGCTATTGAAAAAATTCTAAATATTGATGTTCCAATTAGAGCTCAATACATAAGAGTAATGTTTTGTGAAATCGGAAGAATATTAAGTCATATATTGAATGTTACTACTCAAGCTCTGGACGTGGGTGCTTTAACACCATCATTATGGGGATTTGAGGAAAGAGAAACACTAATGACTTTTTACGAGAGAGCATCTGGATCAAGATTGCATGCAAATTATTTCAGAGCTGGTGGAGTTCATCAAGATTTACCAGCTGGTTTAGAAAATGATATAGCAAAATTTTGTGAAACTTTTCCAAAAATAATAAATGATCTTGAGAACCTTTTAACTGATAATAGAATATTTAAGCAAAGAAATGTGGATATTGGATTAGTAACAAAAGATGATGCGTTAGACTACTCTTTTAGCGGTGTAATGATTAGAGGTTCAGGCATCCCTTGGGATTTAAGAAAATCTCAACCCTACGATTGTTATGATCAATTAGAATTTAAAATTCCAGTTGGTAAAAATGGTGATTGTTACGATCGATATTTATGTAGAATTGAGGAAATGAAAGAAAGTGTATCAATTATAAAACAATGTTTAGCAAGAATGGAAAAAGGTCCAATCAAAACTTTTGATGGAAAAATATCTCCACCACCTAAAGCAGAAATAAAACAATCTATGGAAGCATTGATACATCACTTTAAATTATTTACTGAGGGATATCGTGTACCGAAAGATGAAATTTATACTGCTGTTGAAGCACCTAAAGGTGAATTCGGTGTTTATTTAATCTCAGATGGATCAAGTAAACCCTACAAGTGCAAAATTAGAGCGCCAGGATTTTCACATTTACAATCAATGGATTATTTAATTAAGGGCCACATGTTAGCGGATGTGCCTGCTGTTCTTGGTTCACTTGATATAGTTTTTGGGGAGGTCGATAGATGAGTTTAAGAAGACCTGCAAAAAACCAACCTGAAAATTTTGAGTTTAATACTTCCTCATTAGAGGCAGCAAAAAGTATTGTTGCCAAATATCCAAAGGGTAAACAACAAAGTGCCGTGATGGCATTATTATACATTGCTCAAAAACAAAATGATAACTGGATACCTTTAGCTGCAATGAAATACATCGCAAAATTTTTAAATATGCCATACATAAAAGTATATGAAGTTGCTACTTTCTATAGCATGTATAATTTATCTCCTGTAGGTAAATATTTTGTTCAAGTGTGTACCACAACCCCATGTATGATAAGGGGTGCAAACAAATTAGTCGAGGCATGTAAAGAAAAAATTTCAGAAGATGAATCAGTCCTTTCAAATGATAAAAGTTGTTCATGGATGGAAGTTGAGTGTCTTGGTGCATGTGTCAATGCTCCGATGATGCAAATTAATGATGATTACTATGAAGATCTTGATAAAGGAAAAACCTTAAAAATTTTGGATAAAATTCTTAATGGAGAAAAACCAACACCTGGTTCTTATAGAGGAAGAATAAATAATGAACCAGAAAATAATAGAAAAACATTAATGGATTTAAAAAATGCTTAAGGATCAAGATAGAATTTTTCAAAACTTATACAATGATTTAGGACCTGATCTAACTTCATCTCAAAAAAGAGGTGATTGGGTGAATACTAAAGAAATAACGGATAAGGGCAGAGACTGGATTATAAATGAAATTAAAGACTCACAACTTAGAGGAAGAGGTGGTGCAGGTTTTCCAACAGGTTTAAAATGGTCTTTTGCACCTAAAGAGGTCGGCTCTAGACCTCATTATTTAGTGATTAACGGTGATGAGTCTGAGCCAGGTACTTGTAAAGATAGAGATATTTTAAGATTTGAACCTCATAAATTAATCGAAGGTTGTTTGATTGCATCTTATGCAATTCAAGCACATGTTTGTTACATTTATATTAGAGGAGAATATTTTGTAGACGGACAAAAGCTACAAGCAGCAATTGATGAAGCTTATGAGAAAAAACTACTAGGTAAAAACGCTGCAGGTACCGGGTGGGATCTAGATATTTATATTCACTATGGAGCTGGAGCATATATTTGTGGAGAAGAAACTGCATTACTCGAGAGTATTGAAGGAAAAAAAGGTCAACCAAGATTAAAGCCTCCTTTTCCAGCACTAATTGGACTTTATGGTTGCCCAACAATAATTAATAATGTGGAAACTATAGCTGTTGTACCAACTATATTAAGAAGAGGTGGGAAATGGTTTGCATCTTTAGGAAGAGAAAAAAATACGGGTACCAAAATTTTTTGTATATCTGGAAACGTAAATAATCCTTGCAATGTTGAGGAAGAAATGAACATTCCATTAAAAGAACTAATTGAAGTACATGCTGGTGGTGTAATAGGTGGCTGGGATAACTTACAAGCTGTCATACCTGGTGGGTCATCAATGCCATTAATACCAAAAGATAAATGTGAGACTTTAACTATGGACTTTGACTCATTAATGGCTGAAAAAAGTGGATTAGGAACAGCTGGTGTAGTTGTGATTAACAAAGATCAAGATATTATAAAATGTATGGCTCGAATAGCAAGATTTTACAAACATGAAAGTTGTGGCCAATGCACACCTTGTAGAGAAGGTTCAGGCTGGATGTGGAGAATGCTTGAAAGAATGGCGAAAGGAGAAGCATCTAAAGATGAGATAGACATGTTGGGTGATGTTACAAAACAAATAGAAGGTCATACGATTTGTGCATTTGGTGAAGGTTCATCATGGCCAGTTCAAGGTTTATTAAGACATTTCAAAGATGAAATTAAAAAAAGAAATAAATTTGATCCAATTGTAAAAGAAAATAAAAATATTCCTTATTTGGTAGATCAACACTTATTGGATAAAAATGCTTAAATTAAAAGTTAACGATATTGAAGTAGAGGTTGAGGAAGGGTTGACTGTTCTTCAAGCTTGTGAAAAAGCAGGCGCAGAAATACCAAGATTTTGTTATCACGAAAAATTATCAATAGCTGGTAACTGCAGAATGTGTTTAGTTGAAATGGAAAAATCTCCAAAACCAATAGCCTCATGTGCAATGCCCGCTGCAGATGGAATGGTTATTAAAACTAATACTCAAAAAATAGAGAAATCAAGGAAAGGTGTGATGGAGTTTTTATTAGCAAATCATCCGTTGGATTGTCCAGTGTGTGATCAGGGTGGGGAATGTGATCTTCAAGATCAATCAATGTTTTATGGAATAGATAAGTCAAGATTTAAAGAAAACAAAAGAGCGGTGCCTGAAAAAAATATGGGTCCACTGATCAAAACTCAAATGACAAGATGTATTCATTGTACAAGGTGTGTGAGATTTGCAACTGAGATAGCTGGAGTTCCTGAGTTAGGTGCAATTGGAAGAGGTGAGGATATGCAAATTACTACATATTTAGAGCAATCAGTTCAGTCAGAATTGTCAGGAAATGTAATCGATCTTTGTCCAGTAGGGGCTTTAACATCTAAGCCTTATGTTTTTGAAGCAAGACCATGGGAATTAAAGAAAACGCAGACAATTGATGTAATGGATGCGGTTGGTTCAAATATTCGGGTTGATACCTATGATTGGGAGGTAAAAAGGGTTTTGCCTGTTATAAATGAAGATATAAATGAAGAGTGGATTTCAGACAAAACAAGATATGCATGTGACGGATTATTAAATCAAAGATTAGACACTCCATATATAAAGTATAATAATAAATTTGAAAAAGCTTCTTGGGATGAAGTTTACAAAATCATCAAATCAAAAATAGAAAATGCAAATAAAGATAAGATTTGTGGATTTGTTGGTGATTTAACAAATATGGAAACAAGTTTTATTTTCAAAGAATTTTTAGAAAGAACAATTGATACGAAAAAATATGATTTTAGATCTACAAAAAGATTTATTGATAGTTCTAAAAGAGAAAATTATTTATTTAATTCATCGATAAATGGAATTGAAGAAGCAGATTTAATTTTATTGATAGGCACAAATCCCAGATTTGAAGCAACAATGATTAATGCGCGAATTCGAAAAGCATATTTAAGTAATAATACCAAAGTTGTTTCTTTAAACGATCTTGGTGACCTAACTTACAACTATCAAAGTTTAAATGGGAAGATAAAAACTATCAAAGATATATTTGAAAATAATAGTGAATTGTCAAAAGAAATTATTGAGTCAAAAAAACCAATGATTGTATTTGGAGAGTCTTTTTTTAAAATTAAATCAGCTAGTTATTTATTTAATTTATCCAAAAAATTTTTATCCAAGAATAATAAATTGAATGATGATTGGAACCCAATTAATGTATTATCAGTGGATGCAGCTACAATTGGAAATTTAGATTTAGATATAATTGATAAAAATAATAAAATTCTAGATGAACTTCATGAAAATAAATTTGAAATAATTTTTTTACTTGGCCAAGATAATTTAGATTTTAAAAAGAAAGATGAATTTATTATCTATCAAGGAAGTCATGGAGATAGAGGTGCAGAAATTGCAGATATAATTTTACCAGGTGCCGCTTATACTGAACAATCCGGACATTACACTAACTTGGAAGGTAAATTACAAAAAGCTTATAAAGCATCTTACCCCCCAGGTGATGCAAAAGAGGACTGGCAAATTATAAATGATCTTGCCGAGATTATGAATAATAGAAAACTTTTTAATGATAAAGATGAACTCGAAAGTAGTATGTTTAACTATTTAAAAATGAATAAAGATCAGCAAACTTCAGAATTAAATAATGAATTAAATGAAAGCGATTTTACTGATGAATTTTTAAAAGTTGATTATAAAGACTACTATTTTTCTAATGTAATTGCACGTTCATCAAAAACTATGCTTGAATGTAATAACGCAAAAATTGATATAAAAAAAACAGGGACAGATGGTTAATTCATGGAATACTTAAATCTAATTTTTCAAGAAAGTTACAAAATTTTATTTTTATTAGTGCCTGTTTTAGTTTCAGTCGCTATGATTGTGTGGTTAGATCGAAGAGTTTGGGCTTTTGTTCAAAAAAGACAAGGTCCAAATGTTGTTGGTCCGTTTGGCTTACTACAATCTTTAGCAGACGCCCTAAAATATATTTTCAAGGAAATTATAATACCTGCCAGTTCAAACAAAGTAATTTTTATTCTTGCTCCAATAATAACAATGACTCTAGCTTTAATAGCTTGGGCCGTAATTCCTTTTGGACTTGAACAAGTATTAGCAGATATAAATGTTGGAATTTTATATATTTTTGCTGTCTCATCATTGGGTGTGTATGGGATAATAATGGGTGGATGGGCTTCGAATTCAAAGTATCCCTTTTTAGGAGCAATTAGATCTGCTGCACAAATGGTATCTTATGAAGTATCAATTGGTATCATTATAATTAATGTCTTATTATGCGTCGGATCTCTAAACTTGAATGATATTGTAATAGCTCAAAAAGAAATGTGGTTTGTAATACCATTATTTCCAATGTTTGTAATTTTTTTTATATCAGCTTTAGCTGAAACGAATAGACCACCTTTTGATTTACCAGAAGCAGAGGCTGAATTAGTTGCAGGTTACCAAACAGAATATTCTGGGATGATGTATGCAATGTTTTGGTTGGGAGAGTATGCAAATATTTTGTTAATGTGTGCACTTGGGTCAATATTATTTTTAGGAGGCTGGTTATCTCCAATCGATCTTTATCCTTTTAATCTAATACCGGGTGCTCTTTGGTTAATTTTCAAAATTTTATTTTTATTTATTCTTTTTGCGTTGGTCAAAGCGATTGTTCCAAGATATAGATATGACCAACTAATGAGATTAGGTTGGAAAATATTTTTACCATTATCTTTAACCTATGTTGTTTTGACAGCAAGTTATCTTTTTTACTTTAATCTTCTACCTACAATATAAATGAAAATATCAAGATTTTTTAAAACAATTTTAATGACCGATTTTATTAGTGGACTTTTTATTGCTGTTAAAGAACTTTTCAAACAAAAAAAAACAATAAATTATCCATTTGAAAAAGGCAAAATTAGTCCAAGATATAGAGGCGAACACGCCTTGAGAAGATATCCTAATGGAGAAGAAAGATGTATAGCTTGCAAATTGTGTGAAGCTGTCTGTCCTGCCCAAGCCATTACTATTGAATCTTCCGAAAGAGCTGATGGAAGTAGAAAAACTACTCGCTATGATATTGATATGATGAAATGTATTTATTGTGGATTATGTGAAGAGTCTTGTCCTGTAGATGCAATTGTCCAAGGACCAAATTTTGAATTTTCAACCGAAACTCGTGAAGAACTCTATTATACAAAAGAAAAGCTCCTAGATAACGGAGATAGATGGGAAAATGTTTTAGCGGCAAATATTAAATCAGACAATCCATACAGATAATTTATGATTGCACATGCAATATTTTTTTATGTCTTTTCTGTCATTGCAGTTGTTTCTGCCATAATGGTAACTGTTTCTAAAAACACAGTTCATTCAGTTTTTTTTTTAATTCTTGATTTTATAAGTATATCTTGCCTCTTCATAATGATTGGTGCTGAATTTTTGGGGATGATTATGTTGATAGTTTATGTTGGGGCAGTTGCAGTGCTATTTTTGTTTGTTGTAATGATGCTCAATGTTGCTCAACAAAAAAACCAGTGGTTTGTTTCAAAAGATAGCTCAAGACATATTCCTATAGGATTATTAATCAGTGTAATAATTTTTTTTGAATTGATTATTGTAATAGGCGGATGGAAATATAAGCCTGATCTATTTAATTCTGCAAAATCTTCACTAGAAAACGGGGTTAGTAACACTCATTCATTAGGTCAGGTTTTATACACTGATTATATACATGTGTTTCAAATTAGTGGGATGATACTTTTGATTGCTATGATAGGTGCAATAGTCCTTACTTTTAGACAAAGAGAGGGTGTTAAAAAACAAAGTTATTTAAAACAAATATCTCGAGAAAGGACTGAAGGTGTGGAAGTACTTGAAGTTGCGTCTAATAAAGGAGTAAAAATAGATGATTGATATAGGTTTAGGTCATTATTTAACTTTAGGTGCTGTTATTTTTAGTATTGGAATAATTGGTATATTTCTTAATAGAAAAAATATTATTGTAATTTTAATGAGTATTGAACTTATCTTATTAGCTGTAAATATTAATTTAGTATCTTTTTCAATTTATTTAGGAGATCTTTCTGGTCAAGTGTTTACCCTCTTTATACTAACTGTTGCTGCAGCTGAGGCTGCAATTGGTCTTGCGATCATAGTTGTTTATTTTAGAAACTCTGGAACTATTCGAGTAGAAGAGATAGATAAACTAAAAGGTTAAAATGGAAATTTCGATTATAGCATTACCATTAGTTGCTTCAATTATTTCAGGATTTTTTGGAAAATTAATAGGAGATAGAAGCTCAGAAATTATCACTAGCCTGTTGGTATTTATTTCAGCAATTTTTTCTGTCCTTGTTTTGTATGAGGTTGTTGTTAATAAATATCAAGAGAACATAATAATTGCGACATGGATTAGCTCTGGATCGCTTGAAGTAAATTGGTCAATGAAGATTGACTCATTATCTGCTGTGATGTTAGTTGTTGTTACATCAGTTTCTGCCTTAGTTCATATTTATTCAATCGGTTATATGTCTCACGACCCGCACAAACCAAGATTTATGGCTTACTTATCCTTATTTACATTTGCAATGCTGATGTTAGTTACTGCAGATAATTTCATTCAATTATTTTTTGGTTGGGAAGGTGTAGGCTTATGTTCGTATTTTTTAATAGGATTTTGGTTTAAAAAAGAGTCAGCAAACAAAGCTGCAATTAAAGCTTTTGTAGTGAATAGAGTGGGCGATTTTGGGTTTGCTCTAGGAATATTTTTAATTTTTTATTTATTTGGAACAGTAAATTATTCTGAGGTTTTTACTAAAATTCCAAACATTACAGATAAAGATTTGGTATTTTTAGGTATCACATTTAATGCTGTAGATTTGATTTGCTTACTTTTGTTCATTGGTGCTATGGGTAAATCAGCACAAATTTTACTTCATACCTGGTTACCAGACGCTATGGAAGGACCAACACCTGTTTCTGCCTTAATTCATGCCGCCACAATGGTAACAGCAGGAGTTTTTCTAGTTGTAAGGTGTTCACCAATTTTTGAATACTCTGATCTAGCTTTAAATATCATTACGATCATTGGTATGAGTACTGCATTCTTTGCTGCAACAGTAGCTCTAGTACAAAATGATATTAAAAAAATAATTGCGTATTCTACTTGTAGCCAATTAGGTTACATGTTTTTTGCCACTGGCGTGGGAGCATATAATGTTGCAATGTTTCATTTATTTACTCACGCGTTTTTTAAAGCTCTATTATTTTTAGGATCTGGTTCAGTAATTCATGCTTTTAAAGACGAACAAAATATAAATAATATGGGAGGCGTGTGGAAAAAACTTCCATACACTTATTCACTAATGATTATAGGAACACTAGCTTTAACGGGGTTTCCATTTTTGTCAGGTTTTTATTCTAAAGATGCAATAATTGAATTTGCTTATTTGAGAGGAAATACAACAGGTTATTATGCTGCTGGTATAGGTATTTTTACAGCATTTCTTACATCAATTTATTCTTGGAGATTAATTTTTAAAACTTTTCATGGTGAGTATAATAATAAAGAGATAAAGATAGCTGAGACGCACGAGTCTCCTATCGTGATGTTGATACCTCTAGTTTTATTATCAATTGGTGCAATATTTGCAGGATTTTTATTTAAAGAATTATTTATCGGTTATGAAGGTCTAAATAATTTTTGGCGTGACTCAATATTTTTTCTAAAACCATTAAGCACTGATCACCCACCACTATGGTTTTTGTTACTTACCCCAACTTTGGTTATATTGTCTATTCCACTAGCATATTATTTATTCGTTAAAAATAGAAATTTACCTGAACGATTAGCTAGTATAAATAAACCGCTTTATCAGTTTTTATTAAATAAGTGGTATTTTGATGAACTTTATGATGTTTTATTTGTTAAATCATCAAAAAAATTGGGTTTATTTTTATGGAAGTTCTTTGATTTGAAAATTATCGATGGGTTTGGTCCAGACGGTATTTCGTCGATGATTAAAAAATTTTCAGTAAAAGCTAATAAATTTCAAAGTGGGTACATATATCAATATGCTTTTGTAATGTTACTTGGTTTTTCTGCTTTATTAACATTCTTAATTGTTAAATAATGAACTTTCCTATTCTCTCCTCTTTGATTTTATTACCATCAATTGGAGCTTTATTCTTATTTTTTACCAAAAGTGATAAAAAAAATAATTTTACTGGAAAATATGTCGCTTTATTTACTTCAGCAGTAAATTTTTTTTTATCAGTTTATCTATGGATATTATTTGATCCAACAACTCCTGACTTTCAATTTGTTGAGGAAAGAATTTGGATTAAAGATTTAATAAATTACAAGGTAGGTGTTGATGGTATTTCAATTTTGTTTATTTTACTAACAACTTTTATAACACCCCTTTGCATAATATCTGTAAATAATTCAATCAAAGATAGACTTAGTGAATTTTTAATAGCTGTACTTATCATGGAGTCTTTTATGATCGGTGTATTCTGCTCTTTAGACCTTGTTATTTTTTATTTATTTTTTGAGGCAGGTTTAATTCCCATGTTTTTGATTATTGGTATCTGGGGTGGTGCCAGAAGAGTTTATTCAGCGTTTAAATTTTTTTTGTACACCTTACTTGGTTCAGTCCTAATGTTGGTAGCCATAATTACGATATATTGGTTGAATGGAACTACTGATGTAGTTGAACTTTATAATTCTGGAATTGATATAAAGTACCAAAATCTTTTATGGTTAGCTTTTTTTAGTTCTTTTGCAGTTAAAACTCCTATGTGGCCAGTTCATACATGGTTACCAGATGCTCATGTTGAAGCACCAACAGCGGGATCTGTTTTATTAGCAGCTATATTATTAAAAATGGCAGGTTATGGTTTTATTAGATTTTCTCTTGGATTATTTCCTGTAGCATCAGAAATCTTCACTCCACTAGTTTATACACTCAGTGTGATTGCGATAATTTTTACTTCTCTCATAGCTTTAATGCAGGAAGATATGAAAAAGCTAATTGCTTATTCATCAGTTGCACATATGGGTTATGTTACTTTAGGAATTTTTACTATTCAGCAACAAGGTATTGAGGGAAGTATTATTCAGATGATCAGTCATGGACTAGTTTCTGCAGCGCTTTTTTTATGTGTAGGTGTTGTTTATGACAGAATGCATTCAAGACTTATAAATACCTATGGTGGAATCGTGAGTATTATTCCAAAATATTCTATTTTATTTATGTTGTTTACTTTAGCAGCTCTAGGATTACCTGGAACAAGTGGTTTTGTTGGGGAGTTTTTAATTTTGATGGGTGCATTTAAGGATAATTTTTTAGTAGCTGTGATTGCTAGCTTAGGGGTAATTATTGGTGCTGCATATATGCTTTGGTTATACAAAAGAGTAGTTTTTGGAAAATTAATAAATACAGATTTAAAACAGATGTTTGATTTAAATAGATCTGAGTTATTTATTTTATCTTGTTTAGCTGTGCCAACTCTATTTTTTGGATTTTATCCAGATCCTCTTATTAATACAATTGAGGTATCTATCTCAGATTTAATTGATCAATATAATTTTAAATTAGCAAGTAAAACATAATGGAAAATTTACAATTAGTATTACCTGAAATATTTTTATCATTGTCGATAATGTTTTTATTAATATTAGGTGTTTTTAAAAAAAATAGCTTAAGACTTGTTCAGAGTCTTTCCTTAGCTGTTTTGATTGTAACTGCTGTAATTACTTTTAACGAAACAATTGGTGTTAACGAAACAAAATTATTTAATAATAGTATTATTATTGATTATCTATCTTCTTTGATGAAAATAATCACTTTATTGGCTGCATTCTTAGTCTTAACCATTTCTTCGAACTATCTTAAAACTTTTCAAATTTTTAAGATTGAGTATCCGATATTAATTTTAAGTTCTGTATTAGGTATGATGGTTATGATTAATTCTAATGACTTAATTGTATTTTACATGGGTCTTGAGCTTCAGTCGTTGGCATTATATGTTTTAGCTACATTTGATAGAGATCAAATCAAGTCTTCTGAGGCAGGACTTAAATATTTTGTTTTAAGTGCCCTATCTTCTGGTTTGTTGCTTTATGGTTGCTCTTTAATATATGGATTTACTGGCTCTACCAATTTTGATGTAATAGCTAATCAATTAAATTCAAATGAATATGCTTTGACATTTGGTATTGTATTTATTTTAGTGGGACTAGCGTTTAAGATTTCAGCTGTTCCTTTTCATATGTGGGCTCCAGATGTTTATGAAGGTTCACCAACTTCAGTGACATTATTTTTTACAATGGTTCCAAAAATAGCAGCACTGACAGTATTTATAAGATTTTTATATGTACCATTTTTAAATTTGATTGATCAGTGGCAAATGATCTTAATTTTCTTATCGATCGCATCAATGTTATTTGGCGCTATTGCAGCCATAGGGCAAACAAATTTGAAAAGACTTGTTGCCTATAGCTCCATAGGCCATGTTGGTTATGCACTAGCTGGTGTAGCAGCAGGGACTAATGATGGCATTCAAAGTTCACTAATTTATATAACTATATATATACTCATGAACTTAGGATTATTTTCATGCTTATTAATGTTGAAACGAGATAATAAATATTATGAAAAAATAGATGATTTGTCAGGTTTGTCTAAAAATCATCCAATGCTAGCGTTATCATTACTTATAATTTTATTCTCACTAGCTGGGATTCCTCCTTTAGCTGGTTTTTTTGCTAAGTTTTATGTTTTTAAAGCAGTCATTGAACAATCAATGTATTTTTTAGCAATCGTAGGTTTATTATCAACAGTCGTTGCAGCTTTTTATTATTTAAGGTTAATTAAAATTATGTATTTTGATGAACAAAAAGAAAAATATGATACTGATCATGGTTTTTGGTTAAAATTTTCTTTAACAGCATCTACATTGTTAATTCTGATATACTTCATATTTCCAAGTCAATTAATAGAGGTAGTTTCCAGAATTAATATAATTTAATGAAATTCAGAATTTTAAGATTTAAAAAATTAAGAAGCACAAATGATACAGCCATAAGAATGGTTAAAAGTTCTAATTTAAAGAATGGAATGATAATTGCTGAGAGTCAAAGTAATGGACGTGGGCAGTACGGAAGAAAATGGATTTCATTTAAAGGAAATTTATTTGTAAGTTTTTTTTATAACCTAGAAAATATGAATTTAACTATAACTAAAATTACAAAATTAAATTGTATATTAGTAAAAAAACTAATTTCAAAATATTATAAAAAGAGAATTGTATATAAAAAACCGAATGATTTATTAATTAAGG